>JAXDBU010000026.1:0-8924 GCA_034678485.1 Sedimentisphaerales bacterium
GGGCACCCTTCGTCGTGGCAACGGCAGATGTCGTGGGCAAGAAAGTCCGTCACTTGGATTCTCCCACGAGAAATCGGACAGCCTGAATCGCCGCCTCATATTCGTGTTTCGGAGCGACTATCTGAGGACAACACTCAACTGCCCGGTCATCGACGTAGGCCGCCGCCAACGGCTTGCCCTGGCCGACGTAAATCTCGTCGTAGGCGAACCCATGCGCGTCCAGCCACAGCCTGACCCGCTGTGTGAGCATCTCGACGGATTCGTTTCGCTCCGAAATCTTCGGGTCCGCATTGACTCTGGTGGTGAAGATCACCACGCGGGCGATTTCCTGGAGTTGCTTGGTGAACTGGACCGCACCGGGAATCGGATCTCCGATGTGCTCGACGCCCTTCCAGCCGTCGTACTGCGCCAGCACGCCGTCCAGGTCGACACAGACGGTCTTTTTCATAAGGGCTCCTATGACGCGAACGGCACTTCCAGAAAGACGTTGGTCTCTCTCTCGATCATCCGTTGGATGACGTCCCCCTTGGTCCCGCTCGACGGGACATGGAGGGCTTTGGCCAGACCCGCCAATTCAGGCTTGGTCAGGGCCCACAGAACTTCCCTTGCCTTCTTCGCCGGCAACAACACCTTTGCGATTCTCATGGTCTTCCTTTCTCTGTTGAATGTTCTCTGATTGCCTGTTCGAGTTTCTGTTCTCGTTGATGCCACACGTTGAGCATGATCGCGTCCGCTTCGTCGCCGCCGCTGTCGCGTTCTGGGTCGTATTGCGGAAACATCGCCTGGGCAATCTGGATGCGATGACCCTTCGGCTGCCCTTTTGTCCAGGTGTTCTCCAGGTAGCTGGCCACGGCACAGGGCGTGCCTTTGTCTGTCCAGTAGGCGGTCCAGTTGACCGCTTCCCGCCAGATGGCGCCCACGGCCACCCCGTAGATCGCCAAGTGGGAGACGTTCTGTCCGAGTCGCGCGGCGCGCTTGCCGCTGGTCCATTCCATGACGATCTCCTGGGGTTTGTACTGGTCCAGGAGCTTTCGCAGCGACAGACACATCGCGTCGATGCGGTAGTATGCCTCCAACGCGGTCGGCTCCACCTGTACGGTCGGGGGCGACAAAAAGCCGCTGGCGATATACTGTTCGCCGTAGTCCATCACGGCCCATCCGGTGCAGGTACTGCTCGGGTCCAGACTGAGAATCACATGACACCTCGTTTTCGGCTCAGGGGTGCATAGCCCCATTGTTTCTTGACGCGACTGGTGAAGACCGCCATCGGACAGTCCCCATTGAGCGAGTCCTTGGCGATGGAAATCGCCTCGTTGTAGGCGTCCGGACTGGCGCGGGTGGATACCACGTTGGCGCAGAGCCACCGAACGAAGTTGCTCAGGGCGGTGAAGTCCTTGGACTCGGTCGGCTGGAGAATGCCCGTGAGAATCTCAAAGCACTTGACGTCGGGTCGGAGGTCGCCCCCTTGCGCAGCAATCGGGTCGGAACAGGTCAGCTTGAGCAGGCGGGGTCCCGTCTCAGTATCAAAGTCTTTCTCCGACTCTGTACTGATATGATCTGTTCTGACTCTGACCTGACATGAAGCGGTTTCTTGCAGAAAACCGCGAGGCTCGCTGTTATCCGCGAGCTTCGCTGTCTCTCGCTGTGCCTCGCTGTTATCCGCGAGGCTCGCGGAAGGCTCCCCTTCTTCTTCGGGCGGGCTTTCCAGCTCCCCTTCGGGCTGCACGGCAATCCATTCGATCGGGGAGGCCGTCAGGATGTCCATGACCCACTTCGTGCGCTCCTCGGTGAGCAGGAGCATCATGGCAATGTCAGACAGGCTGGCCGGTTCGTGCTTGGAGTTGCGAATCACTCCACCCTGCCGGCCGGGACGTTTCTCGCAGGCGACGATCGAGGTGAGCTTCTCGAACACGCCGAGAACCATGTAGACCTGCTCGCCCAACTGGCGCTCGACATGGAGAAGCCGGACGGGCCAGTCCCGGCGAGCCGGGCAGCGGACGTACGGCAAGGGGCCGGCGAAGAAGCTGCTGCCGGGCTTCCACCGTCGCCCGTTTGAATCCACCTCGTAGTTCTCATCCCAATCGCAGATGCAGTACATGGTTCCAATCCTCAGAAGGGCGTCGATTCCACCTGGGCGAGGTTCTCGAATCGGGTCAGCTTGTCGCGGAACAGCAGGGGGACTGTGCCGGTGGGTCCGTTTCGCTGCTTGCCCACGATGACATCTGTGATGTTCGTGGGGATATACTCGGGCTCGTCCTTGTGATAGTAATCCGCCCGGTACAGCAGCAGAACCAGGTCGGCATCCTGCTCGATCGACCCCGATTCGCGCAGGTCGCTCATGCGGGGCCGGTGGTCCTCTCGGGCCTCGGGCCCGCGGTTCAACTGGCTCAGGACGATCACGGGCACGTTCAATTCGCGGGCCAGGGCCTTGAGGTGCCGACTGATAAGGGTGATCTCCTGTTGGCGGTTCTCGGCGGTCTTGCCCGAGGACATCAACTGGAGGTAGTCGATCACAATGAGCTTGGTCTTGTATTGGTGGTGATACCGGCGGGCCCGGCTTCGAAGATCGAAGGGCGTCAGCACTGAGCCGTCGTCGATGTAGATGGGCGCCTCCTGGAGCTGCTGGTGGGCCGTGATGAGCTTCGCGAAGCCGTCCTGATCCAGCATCCCGGTACGCACGAGGCAGGAATCAATCTGGGCCTCGCTGCACGCCACCCGCTCAGCCAGGGCCTCCCGGCCCATTTCCATGCTGAACACAACGACGGGTTGCCGTTCGACTATGCCGACATGACAAGCGATGTTCAGGGCCAGCGCCGTCTTGCCCATCGAGGGTCGACCCGCGATGACGATCAGCTCTCCGGCGTGGAACCCACTGGTCATGTCGTCCAGCTCATAGAACCCGCTTGGTATGCCGGTCACATGGGCGCCCTGGCGATTGCTGATGTTGTTGTAGACATCAACCATCAAGTCGCCGATGGAGCGGCAATCGCCCAGGCCCCTTTGCTCGGCGGCCAGAAACAGCCGGCTCTCGGCCTCACACAGGGCCTCGTCAATGTCCCTGGATTCGTCGTAGGCTGTGTCGGCGATCTCTCGGGCCATCGCCACGAGGGACCGTCTGCGGGAAGCAGTCTTGACGATCCGGGCGTAGTACATGGCGTTGGCGCTCGTGGGGACGGTGTCCATGACCTTCCGGAGATAGTCCAGGCCGCCGATGCCGTCCAGTTTGTGCGACTGCTCCAGGCTCGCGCGAACCGTCAGGCCGTCGATCCCGTTGGGATCGTTCTCGTACATCGCGCGGATCGTGTTGAAGATGGTCTTGTGTTCCTCGTGCGCGAAGTCCCCTTCCTGCAACACAGAGCAGACCTCCCCGACACAGCGATGGTCGATCATCATCGAGCCGATCACCGCCGCCTCGGCGGCGCGGTTCTGAGGCAGGACGCGCAACTGGGGTTCTTTCGTCTTCATGCTTCACGGATTCCAACTGAGGTACACTCGCTCTGCGCCGATCGCCATCGCCGCCACAGAAGGCAGGTTGTTCTTCGGGATGTCGGCATAACGGCCTCTTTGAAAGACGGTCACGGGGTCCCCGACCTGGTCCATGCACGTGATCGCCAGGGAGACAGAGACGCGAAGACCTTCGGCTTTCGCCAGATCCACCTGGACGTTCTCCGCCATCAGGTCGAGGTCGAGGTGGCCGAACCGCAGCGCTCCCTGCCACTCATTCGGGACATTGGTGCGATCCTCGTAGACCAGACCGGGGCTCTCTGTCGGGAGCGGACCCGCCCCGTGTCGGGTCATGTAGGCCCGCGTCACATAAACCACTTCGATCTCGCGGACTCCGATCTGACGACAGAGCTGAGATATGTTTGGCAGCCCCGTCCGGCTGCGGGTGACGTGTGGAAAGAACCTGTGGCTCTCGTCGAGTCCCAGACCCTGAGAGCCTTCAAAGACAATGTGGCCCCAGGCGCATAGGGAAGGGGCCTTCATCTCTGTCGTCGCACTGCGCATGGCGCGCGCAGTGTCGAGATACGTTTCGAGCAGATCAGACGAAGCGACCGATTGCAGCATCCCGTCGCTGGGACATTGAATCCCTGCCTGTCGCAGTCGGTCTGGGACGTAGCGGTCCCGAATGGCCCGGACGGTGCTTTCGAACTGCTGGTCCGCCACGTCGCGCATGAACAGACGATGGGGCGTGTGGCACAACCGCCCCACCGTCTCACTGACGCCGTACCCACAGGAACCGTGCCGCTTCTGCCCACGGGAACGTTCGATCTCGCGGTTCAGAAACATATCGTACGGCGTGGTCAGCGGGGTTTCCGGATGCACGAACAGCCTTGGAGTGACTCCGATAGACTTGAGTTGTTCCTGTTCCCGGCTCCATATCACCGGGTTGGCGATGAAGAACTCACTGAGGAACGTAGGGGCTCCGTCCAGGGAGCCGCTGCCGAAGTGGCTGAACACATGCCCCACGCCGTCGTCGCGGACCACCGTGTGGCCGGCCTGGGCGCCGCCGTTGTAGCGGACTACGATAACGGACGATTCCGTAGACTTGGAGACGAAGTGGTGAACCATCCGCCCCTTGCCCTCGTCCCCGAAATTGGCCCCGATGACAGCGACCGCCTTCATACGTTCACCACCGTGATGTCGCCCTGCTGACGAGCCAGGCCGGAGACGGCTTGGCGAACCGCCATGCCGGTCGAACCATCCCATGAGTTGCACACCTGATCGAGGTTGTGGCCTTCGTTGACCTGCATAGTGGAAACGATGATCTCTCCGAGCTTGTGGTGGTCGGGGACCTCGATCGCGCGTTCCCCGAGCAGTTGTTTCCAGTGACGCACGGCGTCTTGTGCCTCTGTCGTCCCAGTCGGAGTAATCAAGTGGAAGACGTGCCAGCAGGAGGAGACTTTTTGCAACAGGTCTTTGACGTCCACATCCCGCTCGACACTGGCGCTCAGGAATCGACTAAGGTGGTCGCGCAGCAGTGTCATGTGTGTGCATTCGTCTCCCACGGTGAACAAGTACCCCTTGCGACCTCGCTTCTGGAAGGAGTCGCACTTGGTCTTGTTCAACGCGAACCACCACAGCGCTGCGTAGGATTCGCCCCCATTGCCCCCTCCATTCCCCTCGATGTAGAACTTCTCGATCTGCTGTGTCAGGCGAACGTCGGCCTCAAACTGCGTCGTCTGGATCGGGGAGTAGTCGTAATACATGTCCCCGATGGCTGCCAGAAGGACGTGCGGGTCGGGAATCGGCTTGCGCTCGTAGATGCCCTGGACGATGACTCCGAGGCCCTTTTTGATGATCGTCTCGGCGAGTACCCCCATAGAGCCGGTTTCGTCGACGCCGATGATGACCGGTGTGGAGTTGGGGTTCTCGGGCGAATCACACGATTCGCGCACGTCGAACCGGCTGGGGTCGAGGTCCTTATGGCCTGCCCTTTGAGTGAAAATCTCCTTTTGGGTCTTTTTCGAGACAGTTCGCGAGTAGTGCGAGTAGTCGGCGGCGTTCCATCGTGAGCATCCCATGTCAGTCTCCTTTAGAATTTGTGTTTGTTCTTGGCGTAGAACTCGCTCTCGTCCAACGGAACGAGTTTGCAGGTGTTCTGGCCCCCGCGTCCGCCCACGCGGTCAATGCGCCAGCCCAGGGGAATCAAGTGGCGTCGCACCTCGTATAGTCGCGCGTTGTACTGCGCGGCGATCTGCATGAGCTGGCTGGTGGTGACCGTGCGTTCCCGCAGGAACAGGACGAGGATTTCCTGGGCCAGGCGGCTCAGGCGTGATTCGTCCTCGGGGCGCACGGAGGAATTGATGCGAATCGGTTGGTCAAAGAGGGGCTGTCCGGTGTTCATCGTCGTCCTTGACTTTGGTTTCGAGCATCCTTCCCAGGAACTCGCGGGTCAGACGGTTCAGTGTCATGTGGTCCATGTCCACGTGTGCCTTGAGGTACAGCTCGCGGACCTCTTTGGGGACCGCCAGCTCCGGCCGGCAGCACGAGTAGTCCGGGACGCACTCGTCCCGGTCGTGGTCGTGCAGGGACCGGCCGTCGACCCATAGGGCTAACTGGACGAGTCGTCGCATTTCTGCTTCACCAGTTGGGCATTCAGTTTGCCGATCAGTTGCGCTATGAGGGTGTCCCCCACGGCGAACTTGTAGGTGTATCGCGCCAGTTCGGCGCCTGTCAGGGGACGGCCCCGTTGTTTGCGAATCCGGGCCAGGCCCTGGACGACACGATCGGCGTTCTGCTCCCACATTGCCTCGGCGACTTCTGCCAGAATCAGGCCGACATCCTTTCCCTGGATAATCCGGGTCTCCATCAATCCACCTCGCAGTAGTAGGCCTCGGACCAGTCCCGCATGCGCCGCTCGAAGCACCGTTGCAGGTAGGCCCGCATCCACTCAAACGTCACGTTCTTGCACGTCAGACGATCGTGCATCGCGGCAAACCGCTCCAGGGTCCGTGCTCTCGCGGGCCGGTGCTGCCAGAGCTTGGTCGACACGGTCTGCCAGAAACCCGGATCGGCATGTCCCTTCATGTGGCAACCACTGCACAGCCACAGTCCCCACCGGGGTTCATACTGCCACCGAATCCCCGGCTCCTGGGATCGATGGATGAAGTGATGGGCATCCGTGCCCAATCTACCGCACCCTGCCTCGCAGGGAGCCGGCCCGCCGGCGGGATTGGCTTGGAGCAACACCGCCTTGCGGTACAGCGCCGCCAGTTGATCGACTTGCCACTTCTTCATACCTTGCTCAGTTGCCCGATCTGGTCCGTGCCACAGACGGGGCAGACCTGCTTCTTGCCCTTCTTGTCCGGCTGGTCGAAGGCGTGGCCGTCGTCGCACAGCCAGGCCGGTTCCGGCTCTACAGGATCGCCCTGGGGCTCTGTGGGGCCTTCTACGGTCCCCTCCGGTTCCGTAGGACCCTGTTGCCCGATTGCGGCAGCCAGGCGGCGTTTGCAGCCCTCTGTGCCCAATTCGTGGTCGGCGTCGATGATCGTGGTGCCGCTCAGATCGTAATCGACGTTGTCCGCCTCTTCGGCCTGGACCAGTTCGGGGGTGGTGCGAATCCACTTGATCGAGCGTCGGAGGATGGATTTCTTCTGCATCTCCCCAGGGAAGGTCACCCAGGGCCCGTCGTCCTTGCTCTTGGAGCACTGGCGGATCTGTTCGAGTTCGTCTGCCGACATGAAGTCGATCTTCGGCAGGGTCGAATCCTTGAGCATGATGACCGAATAGGCGCACACCACCTTGCCGCGGTCGCCCCCCATGAAGGGCTTGTGCCGAATGAATGGTGAAGAGTCGGCCCCGTAGTTGAAGCCGTAGTCGAAGCAGGGAAGGTCTTTCTCGTACACCAACTGCGCGTCGATGAAAGTGACGTGGCCGGAGCGGTAGGCCAGCTCGATGAACCCCCGGTAGCCGGGGATGAACTGGCACTCGTAGACCTCGCGGTGCAGGGAGGCCGAGAGCCGGCCGTTCTTGTAGGGCACGAGGTATCCCTGTCCGGTGGCCCCGCCAAACTCCAACCCCAGCTCTGCGGCCTTGACGACGCTTTGCAGGAAGCTCAGGGCGGTGCAGGAGTACAGTCTGGGCTGGCGGCTGGCCGCGAGCATCGCGACTTTGGCGACGCGCTCGACGGACATATAGCGGTTCGCTACGGCGCGAAGGGACTCCTGGAACCCCTTCTCCCCAAGGATGCCCTTGAGAGAGTCTTTGTCATGGATCAATGCGATCTGGTTTGCCATCGTTCTTTTCCTTTCGTTATGCGGATTTCTTCTTGGCGGTCTTGACGTACAGAGTGCGGTAGAAAGACCTTGTCGCGTACTGCGTGGCCAACTGGGGGTGCTCGCGCTCGAAGCGTTTCTTGTCGAAGCCGCCACGGGAATACTGCTGGTAGGTAAGCATGCGCCCATCCGGCAGGTGGCCGATTTCTGCGTCTCCCAGGGCGTCGATGATCCGGGCCTTGAGTTGCTCAGCCTGCGACTCGGTGTCCTTGCCCTGGGCCTTCAATGCCTCAAATTGATCGATGAGTTCGATCAGGTCGGCCTCCAAGTCCACCGCGCCAAGAGGCACACGTTTCCTGGCGTTGAGCACATACATGGGGGTGACCTCGTCGGGAGGGACCTGGGCTACGACGTGGTCCTCCCACCACTTCGAGCCAAAATCCACGATCATCTGGATGATCTCGGGATCGCGGTCGACGTGGAACAATCGCAGGCTCAGGCTGTACCCGGCCATCGCCACGGCCACGTACACCCGGTTCAGTCCGGCACAGTACATCTGGTGCTGGCACTGGATCAGCACATGGTCCGGGACCTGATCGGAGCCTTCGTCCCCGTAGCCCTGGGCGAACTCGGCGTTGCAGTATTTGCACTCGACCGCCGCCGATCGGTCGGCCAGCAGGCCATCCAGGTTGGCGGCGAACAGGGGGTTGTCGGCGACGTGGTAGGTGTCTTGGATGACCCCCTGGCGCAGCTCGTCGGCGGCGAACTGGATCAAGACCTTCTCCATGTAGTTGCCGACCGTCAGATAGTCCGGCCCGTCGTCTTCGGGCAAAGGCGCGACCTTGGACCAGTAGACGTCGTTCGGGGTGGTGGCGTAGGGGTACAGCCCCATGATGATGGGCAGGTCGGAGCTGCCCAGGTGCTTCTGGCGGCGCTGCCGCTGTTCTGGTGTAATCATGTTGGACCCTTTCAAGGTTTCGGTTTGCTCTACGCATCCATAGTTTACTCTAAGCGTAAACCCCGAACAACCTTTTTTCCGTAGGAGCCAGCGCTTTAGACCCCTGGCTCCGATGGACTAAATCGGGCGACTCGGATCGACCGCGGCCAAACGGATACCGGATAGTCCGCTTTCCCTGGAGCGCCCAGGGGTCACTGTGCGATAGGCCGCTTCGCAACGGGGGCAGAATAGAATCCCGGGCGCCGTGC
>JAXDBU010000027.1:0-23004 GCA_034678485.1 Sedimentisphaerales bacterium
TCCGGTGCTGGAAGCTCGGCGGCTACCTCGACGACCACAGCGGGTACAACGACCGTCCCCGTCGCCAGGGGTTCTTCGAGATCGCGCCGGGCCGGCTCAGTGTCGCGGGCGAGCTGTCCCGGCCCGCGACGGCCGATCCCTGGGTGCTCAGCCGGCTGATCCACGAGCTGATCGTCTTCTTCCAGATCCGCCCGCACAGTCTGCACCTGTCGTTCCAGATGCGCAAGCGGCAGATCGGACGCCAGCGGGTCCTGCCCCTGGGTTTCGTTCAATGCCTCCTGGCGCTCGGCGGGGGGCTCGAACGGTGGCCCGGCGGGATGTGGATCTCACGCCTCTGCAAAGAAGAGATCATCCAGCACACCTACGGCGAGGAATTCGTGTTCGCGAGGACCAGCCGGCGGAACTGGTATCTGGGCGGCGACGAGATCGCGGACAAGCCGCCCGCCCAGGCGATGACGTGCATCCAGCAGTACAAATTCATCCGTCTGGACAAGCAGATGGACTATGAGCCGTTGATCCTGGGCCTCAAAGGGCTGCAACTGGAGTACAATCCGGGCGATTACCTCACCGCCGACCAGATGAAAGCAGCCCCTCGCCTCGCCCGGCGATACCAGGAGCTGAAGGAATGGGCCCACCAGCCGTCCGAGATCAGCGGCCGGACGATCCAGCGGTTCCTGGACACGATTCATCGCGGCCTGATGAAGGAACGTCATCACCAGCCAGCCCATAGACTGCACTACATCGACTACGCGGTCAGCGCCATCGAGGCCCAGTTGAAGCGGTTCAACGAGCAGGTGAAGGAGGCAAGTCCCGATCCGGTCGTCTACTGAGCCGCTCGATGGCACAGCGGGCGATCGCGTCGTGGTCGAAGGCCATGGCCGGCAGGTCCTCGATGTCGAACCACTGGGCGCGTTCCGCGTCGTCGGCCGCCTGGATCCGGTCCCAGCCCTTCTCGATGATGCCGAAGTAGGCGATGGTGATAGTCCGCCCTCGCGGGTCGCGACCGGGCCGGCCGAACGCGCGGAGCTGTTCCAGGCGGACGCCTGTCAGCCCCGTCTCCTCCGCCAGCTCGCGGGCCACTGCATCGGGCAGATCCTCCTCGATCTCGACGAACCCGCCGGGCAGCGCCCAGCGGCCTTTGTACGGGTCGATCTTGCGCCGGATCAGCAGCAGATGGGGTCTGCCGTCAAGAAATGTGAAGACCGCCGCGTCCGCTGTCACCATCGGCCTGGGCCACTCGTAGACGTACCTGCCTCGTTCCGCCACTTGCACCGGCTCCTTTCTTTGCTTTCTGATGCCGATCTAAGAAGGCTCTCGGTTGGGATTGTCATCCTGAACGGAGCGCAGCGAAGTGAAGGATCCCGCCTTTGACCAAGAGAAGCCTCTCTGTCCCGGCCCAGATCCTTCGGCCGCGCCTCAGGATGACAAGATTCCATCACGTGGGCGTTCTTGCGAGTCTGTCTGAGACTCGACGGCCATTGTATGTCGGATGCGCGGGGCCGCAAGGGCAACAGCCGGATGCGGATTGCCTTGTCCGCCGGCATCGCGTAGAATCCCGTCCTTATGCCCGAGCCGTATCGCAACATCCTGCTCATCAAGCCCAGCTCGTTGGGCGATATCGTGATGGCGATGCCGGCGCTTTCGTCACTGCGGCGGAGCTTCCCACAGGCGAGGATCACCTGGCTGGTTCGTCCGGAGTTCGTCCCCATCCTCGATGGGCATCCGCACCTCGATGAAATCATCCTGTTCGACCGCAAGTTCCTGGCCAAGGCCTGGCACAGTCCCGCAGCGTTCAAAGGGCTGATGTCTCTCATTCAGCGTCTCCGGCGGGGCCGGTTCGATGCAGTGCTCGATTTGCAGGGGCTCTTTCGCACCGCGTCGCTCGCCTGGCTCTCCGGCTGCAAACGACGTTTCGGCCCGATCTGGGGCCGGGAGCTTGCTCACTGGTTCTACACGACAGCCATCCCGCGCAACCCGGAATGGGTCCACGTGATCGACTACTACCGCAAGCTGATCGAAGCGATGGGGGCCGGCGATTTGGCTGTGGAGTTCGTCCTGCCCGAGAAGCCCGCCGCTGCGTCCACGGTGCAGGCGCTGCTGGCCCGGCACCAGATCGACGCGGATCGCTACGCCGTGCTCATCCCGGGCTCCGCGCAAGTCAGCAAGTGCTGGCCTGCGGATCGGTTCGCAGCCCTTGTGGATCGGCTGGTTGCCGAGCACGGTCTGGCGGTCGTCGCCACCGGCAGCAGGTCCGAAAGCCCGATGATCGAGCGGATCCAGGGCCTCGCGAGACACCCCGTTTTCAATCTTGCGGGTCGGACCTCGCTGCCCGAGCTGGTCGAGGTGCTCCGGCGGGCGAGATGCGTCGTCAGCAACGACACCGGTCCCGGCCACATCGCCGCCGCGTTGGGCAGGCCGCTGGTGATGATGTTCAGTTGGTCGAACCCGCTGCGAGTCGGGCCCTATGGCCGGCCGGAATGCGTCGTCGCGCACGACGCTGCGACCAGGGGCCTCGCGATCCGCAGCCGCAATCCCGCCCACACGATTCAGAACATCACCTTCGACGAGGTCTACGCCAAGGTCATCGAGCAACTGCCGCGATAGACAGTGTCTTGCATCTGGATAGCCTGTATGGGAGAATACGCCCATGAACAGGCGTGTACATTGAATTCACCATACCATGGGCAAAGGAGAGGCGGCTATGGCCAGGCGCGTCATCAATGATGTAGAGGCAAAGCATCTCATGGAGAGACTGAGTCGTCGGATGGGCGCGATCGAGTTCCTGACGGGCGAGCATCTGTCATGGCAGGTGTGGCTCGCTGAGAGTGTGGTCTTCGTCTTGATGACAGGCTGGCTGTACATCAGCGGCCGCAGAGAGGACTGGCTGTTGTACACCGTCGTGTTGGCTCTCGCGTGGTTGGTCAGGACCTACAACGCAGCCATGAGCAAGCGAGTTGACGTGCTCATCAAACTCCTACGGGAGGAGGGGATGCTGCGCAGCGAGCTTCCTCCGGGCGGCGTCCCGGAGTCGTGAGTCATCCATAGCAGGCAGCAAGGCGCCTCGCCGACAGCCCAACTTGTCATGCTGACGAGGCATTGCCTGGGCGCTGTCATTGCTGCTCTCGCGCGAATCACAAATGCGAGGTGTGCCGGTACCTCGGGAATCCGACAGAGTCGCCCGATACGACTCTGTCATTCCTGCGCACGCAGGAATCCAGAGACCGTGGGATATGGCGCGATTCGGGGAGTGGATTCCCGCTTTCGCGGGAATGACAATCCCTGGTCGCCATGAACCTCCATCGGATGCGTGGAACTGCGGTCATACACCCGTTGCAGGTTCCCGGTCGCCGCCGCGGTTGACACTGTGTCCCCGAGTCGTCATAATCGCATCCGGATTGGCTGGTCGGCGGGTGCCCTTTGAGAAGGAGTTGTCATGGAATGCCGTCGTTTGACCGTTTCGATGCTCCTGTGTGGCGTGGCGGTCGCGGTCTGGCTCGACCCGATCGCTTGCGTGCGTGCCCAGGAGGCGACGGCCTCGAAGCCGTTCGATTTCGAGGAGGCCTCGCGCGACGTGCCCAAGCCAAGGGAGATCTGGCCGCTGGTTCGAGAGGACACCGTGCCGCTGGAGTGGACCGTCCGCTCGGACGAGATCGTGACCAGCGACAGCGACCCGTCGCAGAAGCTGCGGAAGGTGACCGCCCATTTCTGGAGCATGGAGCTGGCGGGCAAGAAGTGGGGACATCCGTGCGTGGTCTTCACGCCCGCGGACAACAGCCGGAATCTGACTCCCGAACGCAAGGGCAAGGTCGTCATCGTGGGCTCGCCCGACGGCAACTACTTCCCCGTCCACGTGGACAAATACGGCGAGTTGATCGTGTCCCGGACCGGCTATCCGACGATGGTCCTGTCCAACCCCGGCCAGTATCCCGACGGCAGCGAAATCGAGCGGGACATGGGCATCCTCACGACCCTGCGAAAGCAGACCGGAAGGAACTACTATAACATGAATTGCCAACTGGCGGTCGTGTACATCCAGGCGATGAACGCCTTTCAGCAGTTCCTGGGTCTGGACGACTTGAAAGCGGTGGTTGGCGGGCACTCGAAGCGGGGTCGCAGCGCCACGGTCGCGGCGGCCATGGACCCTCGCGTCGCCTCCGCCATCATCATGGGCAACGAGGGCGTCTACGCGACGGACCGCATCGAATGGCACCTGTCCTTCCATCATGCTTTCTTCCAGGACCAGGTGACCGTGCCGGTTTTCTACCTGGGGGCCACGAACGAGGACGGCTACAAGATGTTCAACGTCAACATCCTGCAGGAGCGTCTGAAGACCCCCATGACCGTCGAGATGATCCCGAACTACTGCCATGCGAACTTCAGCGAGATCCAGTTCATGGACTTTGCGATGTGGGTGTCGCACGTGCACGACGGCCGCCCGGTGAGCCGGATCAGCGAGGTAAGCTGCGAGCGCCAGGAGGGCAGGGTCATGTTCCGAGCCAAAGTCCAGGGCGATGCGAAGATCCAAATCGTGAAGGCGTGGTACGTCTACAGCGACGATCCCGCCTGGCGGGACCTCATGTGGTATCATCTGCTGATGCGCCGGGTCGGGGATCACTACGAAGTCCCCCTGTACGGCAAGATCCCGGACGCCTTCATGATCGAAGTGGGGGACATCGCCAACGGCTTGCCGGGGTACGTCTCCAGCACGCCACAGAAGCTCACCGATGCCCCGGTGGTGGAACGCGTGTCCAGAGGATCGCTGCCCCGCCTGTGGGAACCCAGCAAGTAGCATTGAAGGAGCCAGTCACCATGCGGACACACATCCTGTACGTAGTGCTCACATCGATTCTGTGCGTTGTGCCGGCCGTGGGTGCGGACTCGCTGGGCGAGATTGCCCGCACCGTGGAGGGCCAGGCCCGCCGGGCGTCGAGCGGCTTGTATGATCCCGAATCGAACCAGGATTGCTGGCATATCGCGCCGGGCAAGACCGTCGAGCTGACGACGCTCCAGGGTCCGGGCGAGATTCGACATATGTGGTTCACCATCGCGGGACGGGACCGGCGTTATCCCCGCACGCTCGTGCTGCGCATCTACTGGGACGGCGCCGAGACGCCGTCGGTGGAGACCCCGATCGGCGACTTCTTCGCCGCGGGCAACGGGATGAAGGCCAACGTCAATTCCCTGCCGATCCAGACCACCTCCTACGGGCGGGCCCTGAACTGCTACTGGCGGATGCCTTTCCGCAAGACCGCCCGGTTCACGCTGACGAATGAAGGGCAAAACCGGCTCAGCGTCTACTGGCAATTCGATTGGATGGAGTTCTCGAAGGCGCCCGCGGACATGCTCTATTTCCACGCCCGCTACCGGCAGGAGTTCCCTGCCAAGCCCTTCTCGCCCTATGTGATCTTCGAAGGCAAGGGCGAGGGACACTACGTGGGGACCGTCTTCTCGATCCAGTGCAGCTATGCCAGTTGGTTCGGCGAGTCCGACGACCGATTCTATATCGATGGAGAGGCGGAACCCTCCCTCGTGGGCACCGGCTGCGAGGACTTCTTCAATGACGCCTGGAACCTGCGGCTCTTCACCAACGACAACACGGGCGTCACCATCAAAGAGGCCAACGGCGAGGACTGCCGCTTCACCGCCTACCGCTGGCACACGCAGGCGCCTGTGACGTTCCGCAAGTCGCTCAAGGTGGACATCGAGCGGCGCAGCTACGTGCAGGTCGGCGACCCGCAGACCGGCAAACGCGAGCAGTATGATTTCAAGTACCGCCCGGACTTCTGCTCCTCGGTGGCGTTCTGGTATCAGAAAACGGTTGCCGAGCCCTTCGACCGGTTCCCGCCGGTCGAGGAGCGGGTGAACCGCGAGATCGTCCTGGAGACGGCGGACCTGGCCTCCCAGATCAAGACCTCGCCCGGCGTGACGGTCGCGGACCGCAGCAACCGCGTCTGCAACCTCAAGCACGCCTTGTTCGTGGACAACACCGCCCTCGGCGGCTGGTTCGACGTCCCCTGTCGCGTGGACGAGCGAGGCAAGTACTCGATCTCGGTCTTCCAGTGCCTCTACAAGACCGGCGGCATCTGGAAACTGACGTTGAAGGGTCCGGCCGGCGAGATCCTCCTGGATCGGGCGATGGACTTCTACGATCCGTATCTGGCTCTGCTGGAGAACCGGCCCGAGAACTTCCTCTATGGCACCTGGTTCGAGAAGAAGGTTGGCATCCACGACCTGCCGCCCGGCGACTACGTGTTCCACTTCGAGTGTGTCGGGTCCAATCCGCTCACGAAAGTGCTCGAATCGGATGAGCCCGGCCTGAACTGCCGCCTGGACGGGATCTCGCTGCGTCGATTCCCCTGGGACGATCTCCCGGCGCAGTTCCAGCAGTACCTGGCCGACGAGGAGAAGCTCTTTACAGAGAGGGTGGACCAGGCAACGCGCGTCGTTTCCGAGCTGGACGCCGCAATCAGACGCTTCCATGAGGACGTGGGACGTTATCCGACCGAGCTTGGGGACCTCGTCGAACGTCCCCGAGGTGTCCGGGCACGGGCTGGCAACTGGCCGTATGTGGATGAGATTCCCGCCGATCCCTGGGGGCAGCAGTACCGCTATGACTGCCCAGGGCGGTTCAATCCCGGCGCCATCGACGTGTATTCCGTTCACGGCAACAGCAGGAATTCGTCTGTCTGGATCGGCAATTGGTCCAGCCCGTTCCGTCTTCGCGATGCCTTCGAAGCGGAGGAGCTTGAGGTCAAGGCCGCCAGTGAGCAGGTGACCGTGCAGCCGCAGCAGATCGGCTTGGCGTCGCTTCCGCCGCTCTCGGGAGGCAAGCTGCTCTTCGTTCGCCTGCGACAACAGGGGGACAGGATCGACCTGGCTCTCCCCTCGTCGGTCAAAGCAGGGCGATATGTGTTGAAGCTCCGCCTGGTCACCTCCGACGACTATGGGATCGTCCGCGTCAGTCTCAACGGCACATCGCTGGGCCAGCCGCTCGATGGTTACTCGCCCGAGCTCGGCGCGAAGTTCGTTGACCTGGGCGCCGTGGACGTGAAGTCGAAGGCCAACACCCTTCGGCTCGTGGCGGCAGGTCGAAATCCCCACTCCTCCGGCTTCTACGCCGGAATCGATGCTCTCGTCCTCGCCCCAGTTCAGTAGAACTGGCGAAGGCAAGCCGTTGCCCGAGGTCGGATGATCCGTGCCCCTCGGATCGAAGAAGATCACTGCGAGGTCTCCCGTGTGACACTCCGTGCAAGAAATGCGTGACTTTGCGATCTTTTTGCTTGCCCGTCCCCCCCTGAGTACGTCATAATGTCGCACAGCGAAATGACCTTGGCGGAGTTGCGAAGAGGAGATCAACACCCCTTGTGGGATGGACAAATGTGGCCGAGGTCGAAGAGAGTGGCACGATCGGGGCAAGTCCGAAGGTCGAAGGACCAGGCAGGAACAGAATGCAGGGTCTCCGTTGCCGCCATTTCCCATCGGTCAGAACCCCGAGGACCTGTAGGGATCAGGACATGAGAGTGCTGCCACTACCTCGGCTCGCGCGACCTTCCCGGATGCCTGCTCGCCCCAGCCAAGTGAAAGGAGCCTGTAATGCAACGAAGAATCCGCTTGCTCGTTCTCTTGCTACTCGCCGTCTCGGGGGTGTCACGGGGTGAATCTCTAGTCGGCAGCTACACTATCTACTTCGGCCACCTGCACAATCACACCAGTCTCTCAGACGGTACCGGAACGCCCACAGAGGCTTACAGTACCGCCAGATCGGCCGGGCTGGATTTCTTCGGTCTGTCGGATCACGGCTATGCGCTGACCACGGATGAATTCACGGCGATGCAGACAGCAGCGAACGCAGCCAATGTCGAGGGGGTCTTCAGCGCATTCTGGGGATTCGAGTGGAGTTCCAGCAGGTACGGCCATATCACGGTCGTCAATCCTACCGCCTTCGTTTCATCGAGCAGCACTGCAACGGATACGTTCAGCGAGTTCATGAACTGGCTTGGGGCACAGGGCGCCGTGGCGTTCTTCAATCATCCCGGTCGCAACAACACATACGGAACCGAATTCGAGCATTTCACCGGTGCGTACTCGGGCAGCATCGTAGGAATGGAACTCTGGAACAAGGGCGATGACTTCAGCACGTACTACTACAACGACGGCTATACCACCGAGAGCAGAGATCGGTCCGGCTACTACGATGAGGCCCTGTTCAATGGCTGGTCGGTTGGCGTCGGCGGCTCGGAAGACAATCATAGCGCCACCTGGGGTAGCAGCAGCTATCGTCTCGCTGTGCTGTCCGGCTCTAATACCCGCGATGCGATCTACAGCGCCCTGGGCAGCCGGCGTTTCTATTCGACACTGGACCGGAACCTGGAACTGTCTTTCCAGGTCGACGGCAGCGAGATGGGCTCGTCGATCCCCGGCGGAGTGAATCAGTGTGTGGTGAAGGCGGCGGACCGCGACGGAGAAGGCTTCTCGCAGGTCGAGATCATCCAGAACGGCTCCGTTGTCCACGCCGAGAGTGTGTCCGGGTCTCTTCCGGTGGTTGCCTGCGAACTGTACACACAACAGGGTGACTACGTCTACTGCAAGGTCACCCAGAGTGACGGCGACGAGGCGATTTCCTCGCCGGTCTTCATCACCAGCGATGGTCCCGACGGTCCTCCGCGTGCCGACCTGGTGGCCCCGCTGGACAACGGGTCGGACGACCTCGATCCGACCGAGGATTGCGTGACCGTCAATACGACTGAGCCCAGTTTTCAGATACAGCTAACCGACTTCGACGGCATCGATCCCCTGACGGTCACGCCTGACACGGTTTCCATCACCGGTCTGATGCTGAACGAGCACTATGCCTTCGCGTACGACAGCGGCACGGATGTCATCACACTCACGCCTCTGACGGCCGGCGCTTTCGGGGACGGCACGTACGCTATCACGCTGAGCGGCATCAGCGATCTCGCCATTCCGCCCAGCACGATGGCGGCGACGACTCTCACCACAGTGATCGACACATCCATCGTGCTGCCCGAAACGCTCAGTTTCACGGGTGCTGTCGACACCATGATCAAGGGGGCAGCCCCGGCGACGAGCTACTCCGCGAGTTCAACGCTCACGGTCGACACGGATGACAACAGCACCGGATTGCCTTCTCAGGCGTTGATTCGGTTCGACAACATCGTGGGGACCGCCGGCGACCAGATTCCCGCGTATTCGACCATCAAGTCCGCGACACTGCGTCTCTGGTCGCTCGATAGCGGCAACGGAGGTTCCCTCCACGCGATGCTCCAGGCGTGGTCTGATACAGCCACGTGGGACTCTCTCCTCGGCGAAGATGGTATTCAGGCAGACGGCATCGAGGCTTCGTCTTCGGCCGACGACAGCATCAGCGTCAACAGTTCCGGCTATGTGGATCTGGACGTGACGTACACGGTGCAGAACTGGGCCGATGGTGCTTTGGCGAATGACGGCTGGGTCATACTGCCGAACGGCGCAGACGGGTGGGACTTCGCGTCCGCCGAGTACAGTATGGCAGGCTATCGCCCCGCGCTGACTGTAACCTTCACGCCAAGCGCCACGGGCGGAAATCGCGCGCCTGTTGCCGACGCCGGGGCGGATCAGACGGTGAATGACGATGACGGGGACGGGTCCGAAACGGTGACGTTATCCGCGTCGGCCCGCGATCTGGACGGGTACATCTGCTCCTACGCGTGGACGGAAGGGACGGCCCTGCTTGGCGAGACATCGACCTTGACCTATCCGTTTTCGGTCGGGGTGCATACCGTCTCCCTGACGGTCTGGGATGACGACGGTGCTTCCGGCACCGGCACAGTCCTGATCACTGTCACGGAGGAGATGATTGTGGTGGACCGTGCTCTTGGAGAGACGCTTGCGGAGGGCACGATCACGGCTGGCGATTATCAAGGGACCTGGAGCAGCGCGGATGGCGTTGTCGAGGTCATCCGGGAGGCCATCAGCGGCAACAACAAGAACATCATGCGGTCCTCGCTTGAGCACATCTGGCAGTTCGACGTGACCGGCGGCGATGCGGTCGTGATGCACCTGGCGGCAACGGCGCAACTTGAAGCGGGTAGCCCGGATCAGTTTGTCTTCGCATACTCCACGGACGGCGTCTCCTATATAGACATCGCGTCCTGCGATGAAGAGATCGCGGGGGCCTACGCTCTGCCCGGCACCCTCCGCGGGACACTCTATGTTCGGGTCTTGGACACGAACAGCGACAAGCTCGAACCGACGGCGGACTCGATCCTTGTGGACTGCATCAGCATCCGGTCGACAACCACCGGAGTTCCAGACACCGACCCGCCGTCCTCTCCGACCGGTCTGACGGCAACCAGCAGCGGTTCGGATGTTCAATTGTCCTGGAATGCCAACGGTGAGTCGGATCTTGCCGGCTATCACGTCTACCGCAGCACATTCACCACGGGCTACAGTGAGGTCAGCAATGGCCTGGTGGCGGGAACGAGTTTCTCTGATACCGGGCTTGCCGCGGGGAGCTACTCGTATGTAGTGAGAGCTGAGGACTTGTTCGGCAACCTCAGCGGCAACAGCAATGAAGCCACGGTGACAGTGACCGAAGCTCCTCCCGAGCAGTACATCTCTGTCTCCTCCATCGCTGTCGTCGTGAACAAGAGCAAGAAGTACACTGCTGAGGCGACGGTTACGGTTCTACCCGGTTTGTCCGGCGCGGAAGCAACGGGAGAGTGGTACTTCAAGGGTCTCAAGCAAGGCACCGCCTCCGGCACCACGACGAACGGCGTGGCTGTCATCTCGACCCCCTTTGAGACCCCAGCCAAATCGGGGGATGTCTTCACTTTTGTGGTGACCAACGTCGCCTTCGACGGGTACACTTATAATCCCAATGGGGTGACGGAAGGGTCCGCAGTCGTGCCCTAGCGCCAAACGCGTCCTGCACGCAGGAAGGGCGTTTGTCGAAGGTGTGGACCAGGTCGCCCATGAGAGGCTGACGTGGAAAGGGTCATTATGAGGCAGTGCTTGCGACGGGCTCGCCCACATCTTCCTGTGGTTCTTCTATACGACATCCTCGTCGTGACGTGCGTCGTTGCGGGCGATCACGCGCAGTGGGGGCAGGCGTGGACTCGGAATATGGTCTCCGATGAGACCGGGTTGGTCGAGGATTTCGACCCGGCCACCGGCCGGAACGTCAAGTGGGTCGCACCGCTCGGCAGCGAGACGTGGGCTACGCCGACGGTCTCCCAGGGGCGGGTATTCATCGGGACGAACAACGATCCGCCTCGCGATCCCCGGCACAAAGGCGACCGCTCCGTGCTGCTGTGCCTCGACGAGAAGGATGGCAGTCTCCTGTGGCAGCTCGTGGTGCCCAAGCTCGGGTCCGATCCCTACCTCGACTGGCCCAAGGCGGGGATCGTCTCGCCTGCGACGGTCGAGGGGAACCGCGTTTACGTCATCACGAATCGTGGCGAGGCGGTGTGCCTGGACATTGAGGGACAGCGCAACGGCAACGGCGGCCCGTACACCGACGAAGGCCGGCACATGGTCCCGAGCGACGGTGAGCCGCTGGAGGTTACTGCCATCGACGCGGACATCATCTGGCTGTTCGACATCCCGAACCAGGCGGGGACCTGGCCGCACGACGGCGCGCACGGCTCGATCCTCGTCGACGGCGATTTCCTCTACGTCAATACGAGCAACGGCGTGGACAACACGCATCGTGCGATCCGTCGGCCCGACGGACCCAGCCTGATCGTGCTGGACAAGAAGACCGGCCGGTTGCTGGCCCGCGACAACGAGGGGATCGGACCACGGATCTTTCATTCGACGTGGTCGTCGCCCGCGATGGGGGTCGTCAACGGCCGCAAGCTCGTCTTCTTCTGCGGGGGCGACGGCGTGGTCTACGCCTTCGAACCGCTGCGATCGGCGCCGCCCGAAGGTCAAGTCGAGATGCTCAAGCGGGTCTGGCGATTCGATCCCGATCCTACCGCGCCGAAGGAGAACGTCAGCCAGTATCTCGGCAATCGTGAGGTGAGCCCGAGCAACGTCAAAAGCACGCCCGTGTTCCGCGAGAATCGCCTCTACGTGACCCATGCGGGCGACATCTGGTGGGGCAAGAACCAGGCCTGGCTCAAGTGCATCGACGCGACGAAGACAGGCGACGTCACCGACTCGGCGCGGGTCTGGTCCTGCGAGCTGAGCGAGCATTGCTGCTCGACGCCGGCGGTCCACGACGGGCTCGTCTACGTCGCGGATTGCGGGCGGATGGTCCGTTGCATCGATGCGGCAACCGGGCAAGTCTGCTGGTCCCACGAGACCAAGGGCGATATCTGGGCTTCGACGCTGGTTGCGGATGGCAAGGTGTACGTGGGAACACAGCGGCGGGATTTCTGGATCTTCGCGGCGGGGCGCGAGAAGAAGGTGCTTGGCGAGGTTCGATTGGACAGCGCAGCGGCCGCGACGCCCGTGGCCGCCAACGGCGTCCTGTACGTGACCACGATGAAGAAGCTCTACGCGCTGCAAAGGTCGCCGTGAGGACGGCGCGTACGGCGCAGTTCTCAATTCCTGTCGGGTGTGGCTGCGGAGGTCGGGATGGCGACGATCTTGCAGGCGAGGTCCCGCACGAAGGGCGGAGCGGTTGCTGTCAGTCGGCCGTTTTCAGAGGAGACGATCTGCCGGGCCGTGGCGACTCCCTCCTGCGTGTCCCACCAGAGGATGGCGTATTCACCCGGCCTGAGACCCTCGACGGCGACGGTCGCTGACGCAATCGGATCGGGCCGGCGTTTCTCCACGACGAGATTCCACCATGTTGCCTGGCGGGCCACGAGCCAAAGGTGGGCGCGATTGTCGGTTTGCTGCCCGACGATTCGCAGGCGGGGCTCGGAGGTTGTCACGGCGGCCGGTCGCAGGCCTGCCGGATGAAGGTCGGCAAGGAACTCCGCGAGCGGCTTGTAGTGCCGGTAGAGGTCTTGCTGGTCGAGCACCTCCCACCACCAGAACATCGCGGTTCCGGAGACGCCGCTCAGGGCCGAGGCCCACAGGCAATTGTGGAAGTGCACGCCCTCGCGATCCTGTTTCATGTAGTCGCTCAGGCCCCATTTGGCGTCGGCCAGGCCGAACTCGCCGATCAAGGCGGGCTTGGCGGGCGCGTGCTCACGGAGCCACCGGCTCTGGCGAACGATGGACTCGACCTCGTCCTTGAAATCATCGTCGTCCGGGCGCATGTAATGGTGCTCCTGCGCGATGTCGAGCTGCGCGTGGCGACAGTCCCTCGTGGAAGGAGCCCACGTGCTCGTGGTGCGCAGGTGATGGTAGGGGTCGATTGTCGCGAGGTAGTCCCCCAACTCGGCATAGAACCTGTCGGCCGGTTTGCCCGGGTCCATCTCGTTGAAGTACTCCCAGGCGGCCACGCTGGCGGAGTAGCCCCATCGCGCCACGGCGTACCGCATGAACTTCTGGGCGTCATGCGTTGCCTTGCGATACTCCGGACTGTCCACGTTCGAGAGCGAGTTCATATAGAGGTCTCGCGTGATCGCGCAGAGCATGATGTGGATGCCGTTGCGTTGGGCGGCCTCGACGATCTGGTCCAGCAGGAAACAGTCCAGCGGATTGTAGTAACCTCGCGATGGACGATTCACGTCTGCCTCCCAGAGCAGTTCGGGCCCGCCGGCGGTCTCGCGGAGCGACAGGCCGTCCAGCCACGCCGTGCCTTCGCCCACGAGGGTGAAGACGATCCGCCCGAGCCATCGTCCGTTTTCGCCTGTGGCGAATTCCCTCTCGAACGGCTGCCATTCGCCGCTCGCGGGGAGATCCCACCGATTGCCCAGGACTTCGACTCTCAAAGCTCGGGCACCGACCGTCCGGATCTTCCCGGAAAGGACATATCCTGTAGCAGGGCGCAGGGCCACGTTGTGCGAGGGTTCTGCTGCGAGCGACCCTCCGCTGACACCCTCGATTCGGACGCACTTGCGGGGGCGAGATTCGCCTTCGCTGCCGGGCACGGGCACGATGGGCGGTCTTTCGGCCCACGACCGGCCCCAGGCGCTCTTGCGGGCCTCGATAGCCAGTGCCCAGTCCTGGCAGCAGGTCCAGACGCGAACGAAATTGGCGCCGTTTGCGGCGAGCTTCCCGAAGATCTGTTCCGCCTTCGGCACGGTGACGTACTGGCCTTCGCCGATGAAGGCGAGATTCTGCCCGATGGCGAAGAAGGGTTGCCCTTCGAAGAATTCGAGGAACCTCGGATCGTCTCTCGCGGTCCGCAGGAAACCCTGGCACGACGATGCTGTCGATTCGAAGGTCACCTGTTCGGACGACGTCTCGCCTTGACGATCCTGCAGTACGGCGCGTGCCGTGTGCGTCCCCAACTCCGTGGGAGCGAAACGGGCCTTCCACGAGCCGATGCCTTTGGGATAGCACCACGCGACCGCTTTGCCGCGTTGCGCGAGGTCCTGTCGTTCGTAATCCTGTCCCCAGAAGGCGGGCAGGACGTGTGATCGGCCCTGGGGATCTGCAATCAGGACGTCGACCTTCACCTCGCATGGATCGAAGGGGTTCTCGTACTCCCGGCTGACCTCGATGGACAACTCGATTCGCTCGTACCGTCCGACGCGTTCCTGCTGGGTTCTCAGGGAGATGTCGGCCGTCGTGGTGGCGACGTGCGCTGTGAGGACCCCACAGGCCAAGGCCAGGCAATGCGGGTATCGATTCCGTTTCATCGGCAGTTCCTCGGAAACTCCGGCTCTGGAAAGCGAATGCCGCGTGCAGGGTCTATTGAACCTGCACGAATCTGCTGTACGCCTGCCCGATGCCGTTGATGAGCATCTCGACAGCGACGGTCGTGAGGATCAGGCCCATGAGCCGCTCGACGGCAGCGAGCGTCCGTCTGCCCAGCAGGCGGCCCAGGCGCTCCGCGAACAGCATGATCACGCCGGAGACCAGCCAGGCCAGCAGCAGGGCGGCGAGCCATACCGGCCACTTGGCGGGCTCGCGGGCCGTCAGCAGCATCAGGGTGGCCATGGCGCCGGGACCGGCGACCAGCGGGATTGCCAGCGGTACGATGAACGGCTCGCCTTCTTCCGATTCCTCGTTGAACACCCCTTTGGGGCTGGGAAAGACCATCCGCACAGCGATCAGGAACAGGATGATGCCGCCGGCGACGCCAAGGGAGCCGTAGGAGACCTGCAAGGCCGCGAGAATGTGCTCCCCGAGGAACAGGAACACCAGCAGCGCCCCCAGGGCGATCAGCATCTCGCGGATGATGATCCATCCATGTCTGGCAGGCGGCGCGTTGTTGAGCACGGCGAGGAACGCAGGGATGTTCCCCACCGGGTCCAGGACCAAGCACAACAGCAGTGCGGTCGAGAAGATCTCCATAGCCACACCTTCCCTGCGGCGTTTGATACGAATCAAGACTGATTCGTGCGCGAGTGGGGATTTGTCATCCTGAGGCGAAGCCGAAGTATCTGGGCATCGGACGAGAGATTTCTCTTGGTCCCAAGCCGGATCCTCCACTGCGCTACGCTCCGTTCAAGATGACAAACAGCGCACGGATTTCTCCGAATCCGTATGGACGCTGATCTATCGCTTATAGGCCTTCAACAGATACTCCTGCACCATCCGCTGGGTGTTGAAGAACGATCCATTCAACGCCAGGGCCGACAGCATGATCCGGGTGTACTGCTCTCGATTCCTGTAGAACATGGGAAGCACGACGTTTTGCAGCTTGTCGTACAGCGCCTCGGCATCCTGTGCGGAGGTGTCTTTGGCATTCTTGCGGGCCTTGCCCTCGATGGCCCATCCGGTCAGATTCTCGACGCAGCCTTCGATCCACCAGCCGTCCAGAATGCTCAGCGAGGGAACCGCGTTCAACGCGGCTTTCATCCCGCTGGTGCCGGACGCCTCATGGGGCAATTGCGGCGTGTTGAGCCATACATCGACGCCGGGGATCAGGATCTTCGCCACGTCGATGTCGTAGTTGGGCAGGTAGACGACGCGGACCTTGCGGCCAAGCTGCTCGCCGGCCTTGAACACGTTCTGGATCAGCTCCTTGCCCGGGAAATCCTGGGGGTGGGCCTTGCCGGCGTAGAGGATCTGGAAGGCCCCGGTTTTCGAAGCGATCTGCCTGAGCCGGTCCAGGTCGCGAAGGACCAGGTCGGCGCGTTTGTAGGCGGTGGCTCGACGGCCGAACCCGATCGTAAAGGCCTTCGGATCGAGCTTGACCCTGAGTTGTTTGGCGACGTAGGCGATCAGCTTGGCCTTGCACTTCGCGTGGGCCTCCCAGACCTCCTGGAGCGGGATGCTCATGGCGTAGCGGAGGCTGACGTTGTCCGTCCGCCAGCCGGGGATGTAGCGGTCCAGCAGCTTCTGGAAGGGAGGCGCCACCCACATTGCGGCGTGTACACCGTTGGTGATGGCATCGATCTGATAGGAGGCGAACATCGCCTGCGACACTTCGCCGTGCTTCTTCGACACGCCGTTGACGTAGTTGCTGAAGTTCAGGGCCAGGTGGGTCATGTTCAGCGTGTCGCCGTCGCCGTTCAACTGCTCCTGAATGCCCCAGACCGGGTGCTTGCCGATGACCTTGTGGACCATGTCCATCGAGAACTTGTCATGGCCGGCCGGCACGGGCGTGTGGGTGGTGAAGACGCACTGGTTTCGCACCGCCTCGATGTGCTGGGGTTTGATCTTCCTGCTGCCGGTTTCGGCCCGTTCTTCGTCGAGCAACTCCACAACGAGGAAGGCCGCGTGGCCTTCGTTCATGTGGAATCGCTCGATGCCCGTATAGCCGAGGGCTCGAAGCATGCGGACGCCGCCTACGCCGAGCACGTACTCCTGGCAGAGACGATAGTGCGAATCGCCGCCGTAGAGGTACTGGGTGAGCCGGCGATCCGTTTTCTCATTGCCTGCCAGGTCGGTGTCGAGGTAGATCACCGGCACCGTGGCCCCCGTGATGCCGACGGCATCGTAGCGCCAGGCCCGAATTCTGACCTCGCGTTTCTCGATGACGACCGACACGCGAGGAGTCAGCGGCTTGAGACGGTCCGCGACTTGCCACGTCTCGGGAGTCTCGATTTGACGGCCCTGGGCGTCCAGTCTCTGGTGAAAGTACCCCTTGCGCGGCAACAGCGTAACCGCGACCATGGGTACCGCCAGATCGGCCGCCGAACGAATGGTATCGCCTGCCAGGATGCCCAGTCCGCCGCTGTAAGTGGGAATATCTGCCCGGAGTCCGATCTCCATCGAGAAATAGGCAACGGATGTTGCGGAGGGGGTCGCACGGGTCGCGCCTCGCAATACGTTGCGTCGGCGAGTCCTTCCTGGCTGCTGGGTCATAAACAACACTCCTTGTCAGTTCTGACGATCGCGAAGCTACTGTACGTTTCATCGCCGCGTGCCCGCCCTCTATCCTGACAACCAGGCGACCACCGGCGACAAAGAAGCGTTCTGCTTACCCTGTTTTGCCCATCTCGTCAAGAGGCGAAGGCCCCCCGCTTCGGAAATACTCGGAATCCACAGGCCGGTGAGAGTTGGCACAGGGATCTGCGCGGCAGACGAGAACGAGCCGGTCAAGCACGGCGTCCGGCGGTTCCCGTCAAGGCTCGGCGGAGGTGAGTCCTTCCTGGATGGCGTACTTCGTGAGCTGGGCGACGTTATCGATCTGCAGTTTGTTCATCACGCGAAGGCGATGCGCTTCGACGGTTTTCGGGCTGATGTGGAGCTTCAACGCGATTTGCTTGGTGGTCTTGCCCTCTGCGAGAAGCTGGAGGACTTCACGTTCCCGTTGCGTCAGCAGGGAGAAAGCCGTCGTTTGGGTTTCCCCTGGAGTCTGCGAGAGGTCATTGCCAATCGCATCGCCGATCGAAGGACTCAGGTAGGTTCTTCCCTCGACGACGGTGCGAATGGCCTGGGCCAGCTCGGCGAAATCACAGTCCTTGAGCACGTACCCGGACGCTCCCGCACGAAGCATCTCGGCGACGTACCGCTTTGCGGAGTGCATGGACAGCGCAATCACCTTGACCCCGGGCGCTTCCCTCCGGATTTCTCGTGTGGCCTCGATGCCGTTGAGATCCGGCATGCTGATATCCATCACCACGACATCCGGGCGGCGCTCCCTCGCTATTTCGACCGTCGATCGCCCGTCGCTGGCTTCGCCGATGATTTCCATGCCTTCTTCTCGCTGGAGACCTTGCCCCAGTCCATGGCGTACAATGGCGTGGTCATCGGCCAGCACGATTCGAATGCTCATCGTTGCGTCCCTCATCTTCGATGTCCTGCGATCGGGCCGCTCCCGTCAAACGGGCAGCGTTGCATTCCTCACAGAAACTCTCCTATTATAAAGCCTCATCCAGACCTCGTCAATCCTCAACGACACGCCGGGTTTCCGACGCGAGGTGTGCGTCGATCTGTGTATGGGTCCACACGACGGGGCATCCTGAGTTGCGCAGATGCCATGGAACACCCTGTCATTGTCCGCGAAGTCGTACGGCGCACTGCGCGACCCTTCGACCGAGAGCCTTCGCGATCTCGATGTCCTCCGGCGGGGGCTCCAGATCGTTCTTCGGTCCTGCGACCACTGTGGCGCCGTAGGGTGTTCCGCCGCGACCTTCCGTGTGGAGCATTCCCGGCGTCGAGTAGGGCACGCCCACGATGACCATGCCCAGGTGCAGCAGGGGGATCATCATGGATAGCAACGTAGTCTCCTGCCCGCCGTGGGTGGTTGCCGTGGAGGTCAACAGGCCAGCCGGCTTGCCCTCCATGGCGCCGTCCAGCCACAACGGGGCGGCGGAGTCGATCAGCTTCTTGACCTGGGCGGCCATGTTCCCGAATCGTGTGGGCGAGGCCAGGATCAGGCCGTCCGCCTGCCGCAGATCGTCAAGCGTGCAGGCGGGGGTGTCCTTCTGTTGTTCCCAGACCACTCTGGCGTGCCGGTTGGTTTGGATCCATTCTTCGGTTTCGGGAAACTCCGCGACGCGCCGCACAGTCACATCGACCCCCGACACCGATTCTGCGCCGTCGCGCGCCGCGCCGGCCGTCTTCAGGCTGTGCCCATAGAGGGAATAATAGACCACAAGCACGTTCATCTTCAGGCTCCTTTCCGGGTTCGGCTACCGTTCGATGACGATGGCGGAGACCGGGCATTCGTCGGCCGCGTCCTGAGTTGTTTTCTCGAATTCCTCGGGGATTCTGTCCATCTTGACCTGCGCGATATCCTCTCCCATTTCGAACACCTCCGGGCAGATGTCGATGCAGCGGCCGCAGGCGATGCAGTCTTGCGTCACGTAGGCTCTCATGACCGTCTCCTTCAGTACGATGGCTATCGGGAATTCACCTGATTGCACGGACTGGAACCTCTACGCGGCATTCGCCGCGGCGGTTCAGCCCCGCGGGATATTCCACAGGGCCCAGAAAGGGACACTCCGTCATTCGAGCACGTCTTCAGAACCGGACGACGAAGCTCAGGCCGTACTCGAAGGTGTTGTTCTCCGGTTCGTAGACGTCCCGCAAGTACGGGCTCGAATCGTCCACGCTGGAATCGTCGATCCACCAGTATCGCAGGAACGGCGCCAAGGCGAGATCGACGTCCTGGCCCTCGTGCCGCACTTCGACGCACAGGCCCGCTCCGAACCCGGGCCACTGCCAGTTCCGGACGGTGGAGTACCTCGGATTGGCGTCGCCCAGGTGCGAGACCTGACGCCCGATGATCAGCACGTCCAGCTCGCTCGTGAGCGACAGACGCCAACGATCCTTCAGTTTCCAATCCTTGCGCGAGCCCAGGGGAGCGTAGAGATAGTTCGATTCCCGCTCGTAGCCGCCGGGTTGGGAGGAGGAGTCGTCGTTCAGGTACCGGTATCCGAGTCCGAGGTGGACGGCGTTCGCGATCTTCCCACGCGGCAACTCGCGTCCCCACAACATCCGCAGGTCGAAGAGGAAATCGTCGATGCCGTCCGTCGAGAGGGGAGTGCCGTCCATGTAGGAGCCGTCGTACTCCATTTCGCCGAAGGCGAGCCGGCCTTCGAATCTCAAGGTGTCGTTGCTGTCGGCGCCGAGGCTCATCAGGCCGCTGTCTCCCAGATCACGAAACGTGTAGGATCCGACGATTCCATAGAGCGTGCCCTCGTTGGTCATGACGCCCGGCTCTCTGTACCTGCAGCGTGACACTTCCGGGGCGATCCGCCAGGCTCGCGACGTCGGAGACTCGCGCATCTCCGCGTCCTTCTGCGCTCCCGCGGAGCCGGTCAACACGACGCATAGTATCCACACTGTCCGTCCAATCACTCTCCGAGTCCTTTCATATGATGGTCGCATACTGCGCGCCACGCCGGCCTCACGCATAGGCTCGCTCGTAGATCGCGGTGGCGTCGTCCACCGTCAGTGGGATCGGCGTCAGTTCGAACAGCTTGCCCATGGTATCGAAAGAGTTCTCCGCCAGCTTCCGCAGGTCGCTGCGCTGCACACCGAACTGGCTGAGCTTGTACTCCTTGAGACCGACCTTGCGGATGAGCTTCTTGAGACCCGCGACGAAGGCCAGCGCCTGCTGCTTCTTCGGCAGCCCGTCGATCTTCTCGCCCATCGCTCTCGCCAGGTCGGGGAAGCGGTTCGGGTCCCGTTCGGCCAGATAGCTGAAATAGGCGACCGAGAGCATCGTCAGGCCGGCGCCGTGGGGGACGTTCGGAAAGTACGCGCTCAGCGCGTGCTCCATCGAGTGGTGCGAGATGCAGCAGGAGAGCGACTCGCAGATCCCGGCTTCCGTGCTGGCCCAGGCGAGGTTCGTTCGGGCCGCGATACTCCGGCCGTCCTTGACCGCGACGGGCAGGTGCTTCGTGATGAGCCGGACCGCTTCGAGGGCCAGATGGTCGCTCGTCGGCTGGTTGACGTTCGCCAGGTAACACTCGACCGCGTGGAAGAAGGCGTCCATGCCCGTGTAGGCCGTCTGCTTGGGCGGGACGCTCACCATCAGCTCGGGATCGACGATGGACAACTTCGGGAACGTGAAGGCGTTGCCCCAGCCGATCTTCTCGTTTGTGTCGCTCTTGGTGATGACGGTCCAGGGGTCGGCTTCGGTGCCGGTGCCTGCGGTCGTCGGGATTGCGACGATGGGCAGGGCGCCTTTGGCGGGGGTTTTGCCCTTGCCGCTGCCGCCCCAGAGGTAGTCCCAGTACTTCCCGGGGTTTTTCGCCATCACGGCGATGCTCTTGGCCGAGTCGATCGTGCTGCCGCCGCCCAGACCGACGACGAAATCGCACTGGTTCGTTCGGGCGAGCTTGGCGCCCTCCTCGACGTGCTCGAAGATCGGGTTCGGCTGGATCTTGTCGAACACGACCGACGCAGCTCCATTGCTCTTGAGTAACTGCGTGACCCGCTCGAGGTAACCCTGTTTCCGCATGGCCCCCGAGGCCCCGATGACAACCAGTGCCTTCTTGCCCGGCAAAAACGGCGTCGTCCCCAACTCTTGGAGCTTCCCGCATCCAAACAGGATCCGCGTCGGCATATAGAGACTGAAATCAAGGTTCATGACATCTCCTTGTCAAAGAGGGCAAACAGCACGATTTCCAACGGCCGGCCATCTTAGCAGCTTTGGCCCCGGATGCAACCCTGTCGCACAAACGAACCCAATTCCGCCACCCGCGCCGGCAGTCCCGTCCCGCGACGCGCGAATTGGGTTCGTTTCGCACGAACGGCCTGCGGCCGAGTGTAGAGTGCAGAGTGTGAAGTTCGAAGTCCGAACCTTCGGCTTCTCCCGCTTGAAACCTGACATTTCGAACTTGAAGCTTCTTCCGAATTGGCTTCGTTTTTCCGAGGCTGTCTGCATGCCTGATTCGCCATAACCGCTTTTTCAAAGAGCACTTACCATCACTCCTGCCCCATCCCGAATTGGCTTTGTTTCGCACAAGGGGCCTGTGGCCGGGTGCGAAGTCCGAAGTTCCGACCTTCAGCTTCTCCCACTTGAAACTCGACACTCCAAACGCGAAACTCCTTGCGACGACGTCCTCCTCAGCCAGTGATCCTGTCCGGCTCGCCGGAGGTTCCACGCCCGCTCGAAACCGCCTTCACGCTGGGCCGTCCCTATTATGCTACTGGTAAAAAGCGAAAAACGCCGGGGTGTGGGGCGGAGCCCCAAGAAGCACCGAAGTACGTCAAAACCGGATGACACTCGAGAGGGACCGTCATCGCTATCCCTCGTCTTATTAAAGACGCCTCTGGATTCCTGTATGTTTCGCAAAGACCAAAAATATTTCGGAGATTATTCACCCCGGACTGTACCCCTTTCTTAGGGCCAGTCTTCAACTATCATCTTTTGAGAACCTCTTGTATTCGGTCCTGCTTCGATTACCCTGAACGGGCCGGCCGAAGGATAGGGCTCTGCGGGGACGCAACCTGAGCGTTGGTCGGCCATCGAGGCAGAAGCCGAACTGCCTGTGGATGGGGTTCGGCTTTCCTTGTTTCCGTTCTGCTTTGATGCATCAAGCGGCGAATCCCGGGGGGCCGGGGGCAGCGCCTCCGTATCCGGCGATGCTCAGCCCACCAGCGATGTTTGAATTCCGCCGGTGGGACATAGTTCAAGGCTCCATGCAGCCGCCGCTCATTGAAGTACTGTCGGTAGGTCTCAATTGTCCAGCGAGCCTCCCGCAGGCTGTAGAACAGCTCCAAGTTCAGGCATTCATCTCGACCTCGCCAGACTCATCCAACATGTGGAAACCGCCAAGCACTTTGTCGCCACTTCATCGAGTATCACGAAATGGGTCGGGGGAAGCAAGAAGAAGAGAGGGGTAACCCCGAGGCGGTGTGCGGCTGGATTTCGTGGGGGCTGGAGCAGCCCTCTGTCATGCTGAACGCAGTGAAACATCCGGCGCCGGCGCTATGACGTGCGTTTGTTCCCTTCGCGTGCCAGATCCTTCGCTATCGCTCATAAGGACACAGGTCTTGTGGGACGCCCCTGCCTTTCTTGTCATGCTGAACGAAGTGAAGCATCTGGGCCTCGTAGCAGACGTGGCGTCCGAAGTCGAGATGCATCTT
>JAXDBU010000028.1:0-29793 GCA_034678485.1 Sedimentisphaerales bacterium
CGGCCCGGCGATCGCCTGGGGCGATACGCCGTATGATAGGGCCGCGGTGGTTACGACGGCCAGTGCCCCAAATGGCCCGGTGACGCTTGAACTGATCTGCGACGGCAAGACCATTGAGACAGCAAGAATCGATCCGGAGCGGTTTCATCGCACCGATTCGGAGCGGGTCGAAGCGCTCGTGGATTTCGTCGTGCCGGCACAGCCGCTCGGGCCGCACGTGCTTACGGTTTGTGCAAAAGCCCTTCGCAGCGAGATCAACCTGGTGAACAACTCCCGCAGCGCGTCCGTCGAAGTGACTCAGGAGCGGTCGCTACGCGTCCTGTTGTACACGCAATGGGCGACTTTCGATATCGGCAAGATCCGCCAGGCGTTGGCCTGGGACAAACACATTCGGCTGGATCTCGCGTTCGATGTGATCAGGGACATTCCGATTGCGGGCCGTGCATCACAGGATCTCGGGTACGTGACATTGCCCAACACAAAGGAGGGATTCCACGAGTATGATGTCATTATCATCGGGCCCGCCGATGTGAGTGGCCTGCCTGCCGCCCAACGGGACGGCCTGTACAGTTTCGTTGCTGAGCGGGGGGGCGGCTTGCTTCTCCTGGCGGGCCGGACCATTGCGTCCCTCGCAAACCGGGGCGACGACCGGATGCGGACGCTCCTGCCGGCGGTGTTCGGTCGGGAAGACCCCCGCTTGTGGCCGCCTCATCGGGATGTGATCAGGCCGTCGTTCGAGGCGCAGATCTGCCGGCTGTTCGATCCGAACGCCTTCGCAGACCCGCCGCAAGTGATCTCCCCGTACTATGAGATTGCCAACGTCAAGCCGGCGGCCACGGCGCTTGCTGCGGTTGGCCGGACGCCGATCGTTCTGGGACAGCGAGTCGGGCACGGTCGCGTCTGCCTTCTCAACGCATCGAAACTGTTCACGCTCTATCGGGAGGACTTCCAGGGCGGAGCACTGGCCGAGATGGTTTGTGGTCTTGTCGCGTACCTTGGTCGGACGCCCGCGCGGGGGGCGGGCGTCGAATTGTTCGTGGAGCGGGCGACCGATGATCCCGGAAACGTCGTGTTCAATGCCTACGTCGTGGACAAGGGATTCGAGCCTGCAGTCGGCGCCAACGTGCTCCTGACAGCGGGCGAGCGGGTCGTGAGCATGGAGCCGACCACTGCCGGGTACTATCGGGCGACGGTGAGCTGGGGTCCGACACAGTCCGTTGTCGCGACCGCACAGGCGGAGCTGAACGGCACGTTCCTTGGTGAGCGGACCCTGGCGGCGAACCTGCCGCCCGTGCGGGACGAGATGTCGTGTGTCGATCTGGATGAGCCGTTCCTGAGGGCATTTGCCGAGCGGGTGCGGGCCCGCTACGTTCATATCGACAAGCTGGATGAGGACGCTGCGAAGCTCTTCGTCCCCAAGCGGCAGACCGGGGTCACGGAGACGGTCACCAGCGTTTGGCCTCGATGGGTCTTGCTCGTTACCTTGTGCACATTGCTTTCAGCCGGCTGGTTCATTCGCCGGGCGATAGGGCTTGTTTGATACGGATTGGCAATAAACCATGCGCCGTGTGCGACTTGTCATCCTGAGGCAGAAGCCGAGGGACCGGGGCGCCGGATAGGAGGTATCCAACCGACGCGTGCCGGATCTCTCACGTTCAGAACGACGCGCAAAGATGTGAAAGACGATGCGATGTATAAGAGTGCCACTGTCCTTATTTCGATAGCAGCCCTTGCTGCGTCGACTTCTGCTTCGGAGAGCCCGTCGCGAGGAGACACGTATGCGATGATTGTCAGCGGGGTCGGCAAGGACATGGATGATCGCCTCCTGCGTGACGAGATCGTGCGGAATCTCTGTTCCTATCTGCAGAAAGAAGCCTCCGTTGAGCGGAATCGGCTCACCGTCCTGGTCGCCGATGCCAATGCCGTGGGTGCCTCGACCGCGGACCGGATCGCCGAGACGATTCGCGTGTATGCCTCGGCGGTGAGCCCCGAGGATCGGTTCGTCTTCTACTACGCCGGACAGGCGAACGCAATCGGCGATTCGCTGCGGCTCAATCTTCCGGGTCCGGACATTACGCAGGAGGAGTTGGCTTCATGGTTCGCCGGCATCAAAGCAGACTCTCAGCTTGTCGTTCTGGACTGCCCGCGTGCTGCCATTGCGGCCAAGGCCCTCGCTCATCCGGGCAGGGTCCTTGTCCTGGCTTCAACGGAGCAGCAGGTTCATGGCACGCAGTTCGGCCGGTGCTTCGTGCCCGCCCTGGCGCGGGCCGAAAGCGACACGGATCGCGATGGGAGCATCTCCGTGTTGGAAGCCTTCACCGCGGCAGCCCGCGAGATCGAGAAGTGGTATCAGGACAGGCAATTGTTGCCCACGGAGACACCCGTCCTGGAAGATGACGGCGACGGCCGACCTAACGAGCGACCCTGGCGGCATGAACAAGACGGCGGGGATGGCCGGCTGGCGGCACGGCTTGTCTTGACCGTGAGAGGATGAGAACATGACACGACAATCCATCAAACGACGAGATTTTCTGAAATTCGCGGGCGGCATGCTGGTTGGTGTCACCGCCACGGGGGCCGCACATCGCAACAGACTCCCTTTTCAGATGCCAACGGAGCCCGACGATCCCTCCTACGATCCGCACGTGCAGGGCGATCCAACCGATCTGGATGAGTACGATTTCATCTTGCCGAGAGTCCGCGTCGTCGAGTTGCCGTTCAAGGGGCGCGGCAAGGGACCCGATGTCTGGAACGTCCGCCCCGGCGGCGACGCCAATCTGCTCCGGGAGTTGAGTCGGGTCGTGCGTTGTCGCACCAAGCCGATCCAGGCCGCTATCGACTGGCAGCCACAGTATGCCTCGGAGCAGCAGCTCAATGCAGTCGTGACGTTCGATGACCCTGAACGGCTCCGCCATTATCCCTTCCTCTTTATGACCGGCGAGAACCACTTCGAGTTCAGCTCCGACCAGAAGGGCAATCTGAAGGATTACCTCACTGCGGGCGGTTTCGTTCTGATGGATGATTGCGTCGTCAGTTCCGGCGGCGACTTCTTCTACACGAGTTGTTTTGGGCTGTTGGAGGGGTTGTTTGGGCGGGGCAGCATTCGGATGATCCCCCGCGAACACGAGGTGTTCCACAACGTCTTCGACCTCGGTGATATCGGGCTACCTTACCTTGAGTACACCGGTCGGCGCGGGAACCACGGCCAGAACCATGGGGCGAGAGGGCTCTTTCTCGGCGACCGACTGGCGGTCTTCCTTAGTTCGACGGACTTGCACTGCGGCTGGTGCGACAGCCACGGCGTCGAGTGGACTGCGGACGGGTATCGAAAGACCATCCGGATGGGCATCAACATCATCGCATACGCGATGTCGCACTGAAGGCCCTCGCAGGACGGTTTTGCGGTGTCTCTTGAGCGTTCCTCACTGATTCTTCATCCTGACGCATAACTTGCAGACCCTTAATCAATTGCCAACAGCAGCCTGGTAGAGAATGCCTGCCCAGTGCGGAGTTGCTCGCAGGTCGCGGCAATAATCCCGTCGGTGTCGGTATTCTCTCTTGAAGTGCGGGTGAGGATGTGGTAGAAAGGTATAATATAGAGGTCTGTGATTCTCGCTCTCAGTTGGATTCTGGTCAGCGTTTCTACGGTCGTGCACTGTGTGGAGATGAACGGAAGTTCCGCTGCAAACATGAGAGTTGTATTCCTTGTCCGTACATTCCGGTGTCTGCGGCGGGTCTCTGCACGCCACGCCGGGGAAGGAGGTGGAGGGTAGTCAATTCCTGAGAACGTGCTCACGTGTTGAGGTGGTGGATGGGGCACAGCCCCGTTACCGCCGTATCCTATCAAAACTGGATTAGGGAAGAAGGAGGATGACCATGAGTGGAAGAAAGCTGTGCCGGATTGTACTATCGTGCCTCTGTCTGGCGGCAGGGATCGCAGCCGCCGGGACCAAGGCCACGGCCCCCGACCCGGCGGATGGCGCCCTGGCCGTAACCATGGCGGTGTTTGAGTGGACCAAAGGCACCGGGGCGGTGCTGCACAACGTCTACCTCGGTACGACGCCCGATCTGACGGAAGCCGATCTTGTGGCCGCCAGGCACAAGACGACATCGTTCTATTACTCCGCGGGACAACTCGAATCGGGCGCGACCTACTACTGGCGGGTGGATGAGATTCTGGCGGACGGCGTTACCGTCGTCACCGGCGATGTCTGGTGCTTCACGATGCAGGCCGTGACGGCGTATTATCCCAGTCCGACGGACGGCGCCGCCGATGTCGGTCTCGCGCCTACGCTGACGTGGCTGGCCGGACTGGAGGCCAACCAACACCAGCTCTACTTCAGTGATAGTCTTGACGCAGTCACGCAGGGCGCCGCCGAGGCAGACAAGGGCACGCTCGATTTGGACACGACCTCCTTCGTACCGGGATCGCTGGAAAAAGCGACGACCTACTACTGGCGCGTCGACGAGATCCCGTTGTTCGGCGGGGCCGCTGTGACGGGTCCGGTATGGAAGTTCACCACGATCCTGCCGGTCGAGGACTTCGAAATCTACGACGACAACGACCTCCTCGGCACCACGATCTGGCAGACCTGGATCGACGGTTTCTCGGACAACAGCAGCGGCTCGACCGTCGGCTATATGGAGGCGCCGTTCGCAGAGCAGGCCTTCATCCACAGCGGCCTGCAATCGATGCCTTTCGACTACAACAATGTGGATGAGCCGTACTACTCCGAAGCCATGCGGGCCTTCGAAGGCACGATGGACTGGACGGTCGATGACCTCAGCACATTGACCCTGTTTTTCCGGGGCCGGTCTTCCAACAGTGTCGAGCGGCTGTACGTCATCGTTGAAGACGATGGCGGCAAGAGCGGTGTGGCGGTCTATGCGGATGCCAACGACCTCGCCGTGCCCGTGTGGACCCGCTGGGAGATTCCCCTGAGCACATTCACCGATGCCGGCGTGGATCTGGCCGCGGTTGAGAACCTGTACATTGGCGTGGGTGATCCTGACAATCCGACACCCGGTGGTCGCGGGATTCTCTTCTTCGACGATATCTACGTGGCTGGGCCGGGCGTCGAACAGCCGGACGTCGTGTTCGCCGAGGATTTCGACGGTTTGGTCCTGGGTCCGAACGTGGACGAGGGCGTTGCCGGCGAGGCCGTCTGGACCAAGACGGCGCCGGCAGGCTGGACCATAGATGACTCGGGCATCCCCGGCGCGGGCGACGTGACTCAAGACGGCGTGACCGAATGGGCCGGCTGGTCCTTCGCAAGCAGGATTTGGTGGGCCGACACAGGCGGCGATCAGAGACGCACCGAGTTCACCAAGGGAACCGGCACGGTCGCCATCGCGGATCCGGATGAATGGGATGACGTAGGGCACGCCGAGGGGCGGTACAACACGTACTTGAGCACCCCGGCCATCGATATCTCCGCAGCAAAGGCCGGGACGCTGCTGTTGACATTTGATTCGAGCTGGCGTCCTGAGTTTGCCGATTACGGCGAGCAGTCGGCGAAGGTGACGGTTGCCTTCGACGGCGGCGAGCCCGAGCAACTGATGCTGTGGTTGTCCGACACGGCCAGTCAGTACTTCAAGCCGGATGCCGTGAACGATACGGTCACGATCAAGATCCCGGCGCCCGCCGATGCGCAGACAATGGTGTTGACCTTTGGCCTGTTCAACGCTGGCAACAACTGGTTCTGGGCGATCGATAACGTCCTGGTTACCGGTACACTGCAGTAATCGGCCTGGTTTTCCGGCTCGAATCCGTGGTGTGATCCACGATGTTCACGACGGGGCCCGTGTCGTACGATGCGGGCCCCGTTCCTTGCGACAGTGTATCCAGACGCCGGCAGGCGCGTGGGATCCACGGCTCAGAAGTTCTCGTCGTACACAATCGACGAAGGGCGGGAATTCAGCTTCCAGACAAACTCGAGTGGTTCCTCTGCGCCGAATCGTGACATCATGTTCGCGGGCGGCCGGGTGCATGACTGCTATTGCACCCTCCCCTGGGGCGACGAGGCATGGCCGGACGCTGTCATTCCTGCGCCAAGCAGGAATCCACAGGCCGTGGTATGCGACGGGTCCCAGGAACTGGATTCCCAGGTTCGCGGGAATGACAGTCCAGGGTGTCCGTGAACCCCTATTACGTGCGCGCAAGTACGGTCATGCCCCCCCGACGGCCGGCTTGGGGAAACGCCGCTTGCTTTGACGACGATTTACGGTAAGCTAAGACGCTTCAAGTGTTACCTGATGATGGTATTGTGACGAGCAAACTAGCGTTCAGATGAGGAGCATGACGGCGCGTGGATTCTGATGGCGTCATCGATGTCCTCGGACTCGGCTCGGTGACAGTGGACTTTGTCGGGACTGTCCCCGCCTGGCCGGCCCGGGGGGTCAAGACGATGCTGGATCGCTTCGCAATCTGCGACGGCGGCCTGGTCGGGACGGCCCTGGCGGCGGTGAGCCGGCTGGGCGGCAAGGCGGCATTCACGGGCAAGCTGGGAAGATCGGATTTGGCGAAGCGTGCGATTGAAGCGCTCCACAGCGAGTCGGTCGACACCTCGTTCGTGATCGAGACGCAGGGTGCCGAGCCGATTGTCGCGGTCATCCTGATCGACTGCACCGGCGGGCAGCGGAACATATTCTGGACTCGCCAGGGTGTGCAGTATCCGATGCCGTGGGAGTTTCCGCAGCAGGATTGGGTCCGGCGGACGCGCGTCCTGCTGATCGACTTCGAGTCGGGTATCGCAGGGATCGAGGCAGCCAAGACCGCCCGGCGACACAACATCCCGGTCGTGATCGACGTGGAGCAGGACGAGCCCCACGTTGCCGAGGCGATGCGGGTATCCTCGCACGTCATTGTCTCGGAGGATTTTGCCGGCGATTACACGGGCCACCGCAATGTTACGGAGATGCTCGCAGCCCTGCGGACCGATCCGCAGCAGACGGTTGTCATCACCCGAGGAGAGAAGGGCTGCGTCGGATTGAGCCGGGAGGGAGATTTCTCGTTGTCTGCTTTTCAGGTGGATGTGGTGGATACAACGGGCTGCGGCGATACGTTCCACGGCGCATTCGCGCTGGCCCTGGCGCGAGGGCAAGCCGTTGTACCCGCGGCACGATTCGCCTCGGGCGCCGCAGCGCTGTGTGCAACGCAATTGGGTGGCCGATCCGGCATTCCGACGGCCCTACGATTGGAACGATTCCTGAATGAACATGGATTATGACTTCTGTTGGAGAACCGAATGAGCCTTGTGTCTATGTCCGAAATGCTCGTTCGTGCCCGCCGCGACGGCTGCGCGGTCGGTGCGTTCGAGATCTGGAACCTCGAATCGATTCAAGCCGTGGTCGGCGCAGCGGAAGGGCTCGCACAGCCCGTGATCTTGCAGGTCGGGCCCGGCGAAGCGGAATACGCGAGACTGGAGGCAATCGCGGATATGGCGATCTTCCACGCCCTGCGGGCCAGGATCCCCATTGCGCTGCACCTGGACCACGGAGACACGTTTGAACGGGTCATGCAGTGCATCCATCACGGCTTTACATCCGTCATGCTGGACGTTTCCCACGTGCCCTATGCCGAGAATGTAGCCGCCACAAGAGAGGTGGTTCGCGCAGCACACGCTTGCGGCGTGAGCGTCGAAGGCGAGATGGACCGGATCGGCGGCGGCGAGGCCGGCGTCGACGTAGCCGATGACGAGGCACAACTGACGAATCCCGACCAGGCGCTCGACTTTGTGACGCAGACCGGTATCGACGCTTTTGCCGTAGCCATCGGCACGGTACACGGGTTCTACAAGGGCAAACCCAACATCCGGCTGGGACTGCTCGAGAGAATCGCTGCGCGGGTGTCGGTTCCGTTGGTCCTGCACGGCGGCTCCGGCACCCCGGACGCCGACGTGCGCAAGGCCGTGACGATGGGCATCGCCAAGGTAAACATCTGCACGGAATTCGTTGCAGCCTTTGCCGACACCTTTGTCAAAGAGCACGCGGAGCCTGATTTCCGCTACAATGTCCCAGGGGTGTTCATCAAGCCCAGAGAGGCGGCCCGAATCGTGGTCGAGAAGAAGATCCGTCTCTTCGCGGGCCTGTAGCCGCGACTCGTGGAGGTCTCGCATGCACCACAACGAGGCATTTCGTTTTCTGAGTGAACGGATTGGCGAAATGGAGGCTATCGACGCCCACACGCACGTCAACTCCTCTCACATGGCGGCCAGGGGCCTGCACGACGTGATGCTCTACCACATGGTGATCAGCGACCTGTATGCCGCCGGTTGCCCGAGCGGTCATCGCCTGTCGGAGAACCCCGGTGAGGACGAAGCTGCCGGACGGATCGAGCAGGCGATCCCTTTTCTCGAGCACGTTCAGAACACCTCCTGCTGCTGGTTGATGCGGACGATCCTCTCGGACCTGTATGAGTGGAAGGAGCCCATTACCCTTGGGACCTGGCGCAACCTGGACGCACGCATCCGCAGCAAGAGCGAAGACCCGGACTGGCCTCGTGAGATCCTCCGGCGCGCGCACGTGCGGAGACTGTGCACGGAGTTGCCTTTGCGAGGAGACGGACGCAACGACGACATCCTGTCCTACTCCCTGGAATGGGCGTTCTTTATGCGCAACCAGTGGGGTGTATTCGACGCTCCCTTATACGAGCTTGAGCACGCGTGGCAGTTCGAGAAACCGGTCAGGCCGTTGCCGGTGACTCTCTCGACACGAGAGCCGGTCAGAAGGCGGATTGCCACGGTGGCCGACGTCGGCGAAGCCATGACGCATTATTGCCGTGCGATACCTTACGATCAGATCGTATCGACTGCCCACCATGTCTCGACCGACATCCGCTACTCCTTAGTGACAGATGCGCAGATGCAGAACGCCCTGGACCGACGGAACGAGGCGGGTCCGGCCGAGCGAGATACCTATGCTTCGTACCTCTTCGAGCACCTCCTGTTGGAGCTGGAGAAGGAACACTCGGATATCGCGTTCCAATTCTCGCTGGGCGCCGAACCCCTTCCCTTTGAGACGGACAGCAGACTCCATCAGACCACGATCAAACAGCTTGCCGAGATCATCTCGCGTCACCCGAGGATTCAATTCCACTGCTATCTATCGAGCAGACACGCCAATCAATCGCTGTGCACGCTGTGCCGGGAGTTGCCCAATCTGTGTCTGGTCGGATACTGGTGGCATAATTTCTTCCCCGCCTCCATCGCACAGGTGCTCGACGAGCGGCTGGACATGGTCCCGACGAACAGGCAAATCGGGTTCTTCTCCGATGCGTATTGCGTCGACTGGCTGTACGCCAAGTCGAACCTGGTGCGAGCAATGCTTGCCGCAGCGCTCGCCAACCGGGTCGAACGCGGGCAGAGCACGCGACAGGAAGCGGTGCGGATCGCCGCAAAGCTCTTGTGGGAGACTCCGAGACACCTACTGGGACTACGCTGAATCACCCTTCATGTGGAGCAGGCCGGAGGAGCCGCTCGACTCCCCCGGCCTGGAATCTGCCTACCCTGGTTCGCACCGAGGACGTGTTGAACGTCTCGGCAGCTACTCTGTCTCCAGGGCAATGTTGTCGAGATAGATCAGACCCTGGCCGCCTGGCGCACTGGCTGCAGGCGTGCCCACGGTGATCGTCAATTGCGTGACCTTCTTTGCGTTCACGTCGAGATCCGCCAGCGGAACCTCGTACTTGCGCCATCCGGCAAACTGCAAATCAGCCGCCTCGGCGAGGACGACTCTGGCCGACTTCTGGCTGTCCTCCAGCGTCACGGACAAGGCGTCACTGGCTTCGACCGTGTTGGTGGAAACGCCTCGGACCCAGAGGACCAGGGAGACCGCGCCTTCCCGCGTGAAATCCTCGCCGGGACTGAAGGCGCGGGTGACAGCCGAATAGCTGGCCGTGACGGTGGTTCCCGAGATGTCCAGGAATGTGCCCGAGTTGTCGTAGTACATCGGTGCGGACTGATGGCCGTTGACCGTCACGAGCCGCTCCATCGAAGGCGACGTGATATGCCCGATCGTCGAGCCGCTGCCGTTGCCGCCGAAGCCGTCGGACCATACATCCCAGACGTTCTCGCCGGTGGTTTCATTGTAGGCGTTGTAACTGTCGAAATCCTCGATCATCAGCGGATCGTCCACCGGCTCGGGCTTGGCGCCGTTGTCCATGACCTCGCCGATCTCGTCGGCGGTCAATGCCTGGGTATAGAGTCTCAGATCATCGAGCGCTCCGCTGAAGCAGCGATCCGATACGGCGGGATCGAACCCGAGCACGATGCCCGTGTCGAACAGGGCCGGATCGTGTGTGATGGGGTTGACCGACCACAGGTCCGTACCGTCAAGGTAGAGCGTCGCCTGCTCAGGCTCCACGACCAACGCCACGAAGGACCATTCGTTCATCGGAACGACAAGTCCGGAGTTGTAACCCCAGGTCCCGGCAACGAGCCAGTGGTACCCAAGCTGGTTGCTTGCCATCAGATTCATGCTGCAAACGTCGGTGCCGCGATGGAAAATGATCCCGGCTATGCCGTGAACCTTGTTCGGCATGATCCAGGCGGTCATTGTGGCAGCGCTGAGAGTGACTTCCGCCGGCGCGGACGTGGTGAAGTAGTCATTGGCGCCGTCCAGCACCACCGCGCCTCCGGCGGGTCCCTCGGTCCAGGCAGGAGCGCCGTGAATCATGCCGTGCAGACCGTGTCCAGACCAGTCCACGGCCGAGCCGGCGTCCACATCGTCGAAGGTCCACCAGCCCAGAAGTGAATCGTCCGACACCTCAATCTGCGGCACCGTGGTGAAACTCCAGACGTCGCCCGTGCGCATCTGCGCGCCAACCTCATCAACCCGCCAGTAGTAGGTTGTGTTGGGTTCCAGTGGGCTGGGATCGTACGTCGCATCGCTGGTCACAAAGCCGCTGGTGGCGTGGCTGACCTCCTCGAAGTCCGTCCCGAAATAGACCGTGCGGAAGTTCGCGCCCATCCCGGTCTCCCAGGCGAGGTCCTGCTCCGGACTGACGAGCACCGTACCGTCGGCGGGCACGGGATCCCAGGCAGTCAGTGGTCGCACGCGGAAGGACCAAATATCGCCTCTCCATGGGCTGTCGGGGTGTGTGTCGCTGACCTCATCGACCCGCCAGTAGTAGGTCTGGCCGGGGATCAGGCCCGTTGGAAAGCGAGGCGCGATTCCGACGGCGAGCGAACTGAGTTTCGCCGTGAGCGGCTCAACGGTGCCGGCGTTCACGTCCTCGAAGTTCTCGCTGATATAGACTCTGTGGGAGGTCGCCAGATCGCCGGCTCGCCAGGTGAGCAAAGTCACCGTCTGATTGAGCAGTGCCCCGTTGGCGGGGGAGGGGGTTGCCGCCTTGAGAAACACCGGGTCGATTCCGCCGCAGAGTCCCTCGACCTGTTCGGCGGTCAGTACGCGGTTGTAGATGCGAACGTCGTCGATCTGACCATTGAAGAAGGAATAGCCGTCTTTGCGGCCGCCGATGCGGACCGGCTCGTTGTTCAGGATGCCGAAGGTCGTGGATTGAGCGGCCCCGCCCGCGGATAGACCGTCGATATAGAACTCCACGCGTTCGTTCTTCTCAAGTGTCACGGTCACAAAGTGCCATTTTCCCGCACTGATCGGCGTGGTAGACACGTATGTGGCGAGCGTCTGGCCCTGCGAGGTCTGGTGGAGCAACTGGAGCGCTCCCGTCCCCGCTTCGACGCGGAACTCGTAGTTGCCTGGGTAGTTGGCCCCCGCGGAGCCGCTGGGCGACTTGGACACGATGAAGTAGTATGTCAGTAGATCGGTCAGATTGACCCAGGCACTGATGCTGAGCCTGCTGTCCAGATCGAGCGCTGAGCCCTCGGGAATCTGCACCATGCCGTCCGAGCCATCGAAGCTCAGGGCGCCGGAGCCCACCTTGCCCGTCACCCATACAGGATCACCCACCAGCGTTCCATGGAAGTTGTTCCCGGAGCTGTCAGTTACCGTCGTACCAGTGCCCTCGTCAAACCGCCAGTGTCCGACCGGCCCGGCCTCCGCGGGAACGGCCCACAAACCTATTAGAGCGACACAACAGATGCACAATATGCTTTTGCAGTTCATCGTGTGATCCTCCTGTCTGTAAGTGTGTGGCTGATTGGAGACGCCCCGTCTCTGGCGGCGCCTGGTTTGTCTATGTGCTGACCGACCTCCCTTTTCGTTCTTCCCGCCGGACACAGAATCGGTCCGTGGTTCAATCGACGCCCGGTCACCGAGTGTTCCGGACCCGCGGAATCTACCGCAGCAGGCCCGGGACAGCCTGCTCCTATTATCCATTATCCTCCTTCTTGCGAGGATTCTCCACGGAAAACACCCCCGTTTTGCGACATTCTGCGGACCACCGGCGCCGACGCTTCCACGAAAGGCAACGCAACTCTTCCATTCTTCGGAGGATCTGATAGGATGGTCCCACGGGTGGATCCGTGTGCCTGCGATCTCGGATTGCGGCATTCGCGGGCCTGCTTTGTGGCGACGGGATGTCCGTTTCGAACGACGGGAAGAAGGAGATGACGATGCAAGCGGGATTCGAGGGAAGGTCCAAGAAGGTGTGGTTCCCCGTGCTGATTGTGGGGTTGACCCTCTGGAAGGGCGGCGGTACGACCCTGAAGGGAGATTCACACCGGGCGTCCGCGACCATCGGTCAGACGAGCCAGATGCTCAGCGGGATATGGAAGCTGGCAGTCGATCCGGAGAATGAGGGCCGGATCGAGCGATGGTTTGAAGGTATCCGGCCCGAGGCCCAGGAAGCGCCTGTGCCCGGCATCATCCAACAGGTCTTTCCCGCCTGCCACGGGGTCGCCTGGTACTGGCATTCCTTCCGTGTCCTCGCCGCCAGGACGCCCGGCGACCGCATGCTGCTCCGATTCGGCGCCGTAGACTACCTGGCGGACGTCTGGCTCAACGGAACGCACCTCGGTGCATACGAGGGCGGCGAGACTCCCTTCGAGTTCGACGTCACGGATGCCCTCCGGGCGGAGGACGAGAACCTTCTGGCCGTGCGCGTCCTGAACCCGACCGGCACTCCCGTCGACGGCTTTGTCCTGGCCGAGACCCCTCACCGCAACAAGACCATTCCGCCGATGTGCGGCTGCTCCTTCAACAGCGGCGGCATCATGTATCCGGTCGAGCTACGGCGGGTTCCCCCGGTCCACATCGCCGACGTCTTCGCTCAGCCCGATGTGCAGACCGGCTGGATCGCAGTGACTGTGACGGTGCAGAACAGCGGGACCGCGACGGCAGGGGGGCCTCTTGAGCTGTCCCTCGCTCCGGCCGCCGGAGGCGATGTGTTGCAGACGGTTCGTCAGCAGGTGGAACTTCCCGCAGGTCTGTCGCAGCACGAGTCGGCCGTGCGGGTGAGCCGGCCCCGCCTGTGGAGCCTCGACGACCCGTTCCTGTACCGGGTCACGGCGTCGGTGACGGCCTCCTCGCAGCAGTCGCACCAATCCTCGGTGCGCTGCGGCTTTCGCGACTTTCGCATCGTGGACGGCTACTTTCACCTCAACGGCAAGCGGATCTTCCTGAAGAGCACGCACACGGGCAACGCCATGCCCATCGGCCAGCAGGCGGGCGTGACCGCGGACTTCGGACGTCGCGACATGATCTACGCCAAGGCCTCCGGCTTCAACATGGTGCGATTCATCGCCGGCGTGGGCTATCCCGAGCAACTCGACCTCTGCGACGAGCTGGGCCTGATGGTCTACGAAGAATGCTTCGCAAGCTGGCTGCTGGGCGATTCCCCGAAGATGGCCGAGCGGTTCGACCGCAGCACGTCGGCCATGATCCGTCGGGATCGCAACCACCCCAGCCTGACCATCTGGGGCCTGTTGAACGAGACCCAGGACGGGCCGGTCTTTCGCCAGGCGGCGGGCTTCCTGCCCAAGCTGCGAGACCTCGACCCCACGAGACTGGTCCTGCTGGGCAGTGGACGCTGGGACGGCCAGCTTTCCATCGGCTCAGCCAGCAATCCGAATACCAGTGAGTGGCAGCCGGTCTGGGGAGTCGAAGGTCCCGGCGCTGCATCGGCATCGCTGGGCGGGGGCGGCTACACTCCCCACGCCGGCGACGCGCACTGGTATCCCCCCGTGCCGCAGTCCCTCCAGACGGATCACTTCATCCGCGAACTCGGCCAGGAGGGCAAACCGGTGTTTCTCTCCGAATACGGCATCGGCAGCCTGATGGACGTGATCGACGAATGGCGGCACTACGAGCAGGTCGGCGCCCGACCCGACCTCGAAGACGCGACCATGTTCCGCGAGCAGAGCGAGGGCCTGATCGCCGACTGGAAGCGCTTGGGATTCGATGCAGTGTATCCCTTCCCCGAGGACCTGCTCCGCGAAAGCCAGCGCCTGCACGCGAGGCAGCGGACCATCGGCTTCAACTGCATCCGTTCCAACCCCAAGCTCTGCGGCTACAACCTGACGGGCATGCTCGATCATGGCATGACCGGCGAGGGCCTCTGGACCTTCTGGCGGCGCTGGAAGCCCGCGACGTTCGATGCAGTTTCCGATGGCTGGTCGCCCCTGCGATGGTGCCTGTTCGTCGAACCCATCCATGTGTATGCGGGTCGAGACGTGCTGATCGAAGCGGTGCTCGCCAACGAGGACGTGCTCAGGCCGGGTGAGTACCCTGCGAGGTTCCGCGTCTTCGGGCCAAATGGCCCGGTCTGGGAGAAAGAGACCCTCGTGAAGATCCCCGACCCGCCCGTTCTCGCGGTCCCTGCGATCCGCGAGACGATCCGGCTCCATGTGCCGGCGGGGCAGTACACCTTGGCCGCCAATCTGGAGCAAGGCGGTTCGCCAACCGGCGGCCGACTTGCGTTCTACGTCTCCGACGCGGCGGCGCTGCCGCAACTGGCAGGCGACGTCGCACTCTGGGGAATCGACAGCAAGACCGAGCGATGGCTCACTGCCCATGGGCTCCGCTGTCGGCCCCTCGCCGCGGAGACCTCGAATCCGCGAGAAGTGGTTTTGGTGGGCAAACCCGCGGACGCCGAGACGAATCCTGCCTCGTGGGAGAGTCTCACGACCCGTTTGACGCAGGGCGCGGGCGTCCTGTTCCTCAACGGCCAGGTCTTCCAGGATGGCAAGGCGGGGATGAACTGGCTGCCGCTGAAGAACAAGGGCCGCTATCGGGCCGTTCACGACTGGCTCTACCACAAGCTCTGTGTCGCCAATCGCAGTCCGGTCTTCGACGGCCTTCCGGGTCCGGGCATCCTGGATTGGGATTACTACGGCCCGATCATTCCGCGGGAGATCTTCGAGGGCCAGGACACGCCGGACGAGACGATCGTCGCGGGTTTCGCCACCGGCAACGCGCAGTTCGGAAAAGGCTACGGCTCGTGCCTGCTGATCGCCCTGTACAAGTCCGGCGAAGGCCGTCTGATCCTCAGTACGCCATACATTCTGGAGAACCTCGACTCGCACCCCGCCGCCGACAGGCTGCTGTTGAACCTCATTTGTCATGCCCAAGGGCAAGACCGCTGAAAGGAGAAACTATGTCACGACTCACTCGATTGGCTCTGATGTTGTTCCTGTCTCTGTCTGCGACGGGTTGGGCCATGGAGGATTCCGAGATTCCGACGGACCCGGTCCAGGACGATGTGATGCCCTCGGAGCAGCAGGCGCAGGAGGTGCTGGATTGGGCCGCTGTCGCGTTCACCGGCCAACGATCATCGGGGGGGCAGCCCGCGGTCCGCGTTGAAGTCAAGAGGCAGGACCACAGCGTGCTCGGGTTCGGTCAATCCTGCATCGATACGCCGATCCAGATCGGGCAACGGAGGTTTGCTCGTGGCCTCGGTACCCACGCCAACAGCGAGATCATTCTGCATCTACCCGTAGGTGCCAAGGCGTTCGAGGCCTTCGTCGGCATCGATAACAACTCTGACACAGGCGGCACGCGAGGCACCGCGCAATTCGGCGTGGAGATCGCCGGTCGCAGCGTGTTCCAGACTCCCACGCTCAAAGGGGGCGATGCGCCGCTCGCGGTTCGCGTCGATCTGCCGCTGGACACGCGCCAGATCACGCTCAAGGTGGATACAACGCCTGATGGGCCGGGCTGCGACCAGGCCGACTGGGCCGACGCCAAGATCATCATGGCCGACGGCAGTCGCATTTGGGCGGATGAGGACCGTCAATCGTTCGTGACGGCTGCAACACCGTTCTCGTTCATCTGCGGCGGCGTCCCCTCGGCTGAGTTCTTGAAGAGTTGGCCGCGTTCGGTCGAGACGAAGGAGCAGGGCAGTCGCGTCGTCCATACCGTCCGCTGGACGGACCCCAAGACCGGCCTGAAGGTCACTGCTCTCGTCACCGCGTTCAAGCGATACGCCGCGGTCGAGTGGCTGCTGCACTTCGAGAACACCGGGACGCAGGACACCCCGATCATCGAGAACATCCAAGCGATTGACATCCAACTGCGGACGGGGTACTACCGCAAGCCGGTCGTCCTGCACCAGCTCACTGGCGACGTGTGCGGGGAGAAGTCGTTCCTGCCCCTGGAGACGACGCTGGAGGCCGGCAAGCCCACGGCGTTTGCACCGACAGGTGGGCGGCCATCGAACGGCGCGTTTCCATTCTTCGACACCCGGTACGACGACGAGGGACTCATCACCGCCATCGGCTGGTCGGGCCAATGGGCCGCGGCCCTGACCCGCTCGGGCACCGGTCCGACTCAGTTGCAGGCGGGGATGGAGAAGACGCACTTCGTACTCCATCCCGGCGAGCAGGTCCGCAGTCCTCGCATCCTGGTCATGCCGTGGAAGGGCGACCGCCTCGCGGGTCACAATCGGTTCCGGCGGTTGTTGCTGTTCGAGTACGTGCCGAGACTCGACGGTCGTCCGTTGCGTCTGCCCGTCGCGGCTCAGTGTTTCGACCGGTACAGTTGGACGAAGCCCGAGTGGAGCACCGAGGCCGGCCAGCTTCACGCGGTCCAGGCGACTCACGACCTGGGCTGCGACACGCACTGGTTCGACGCCGCCTGGTTCGAAGGCGGATTCCCGAATGGCGTCGGCAACTGGTTCTGCAAGCCGAAGAGCTTCCCCAACGGCCTCAAGCCCGTCGGCGACGCCTGCCATCGTCTCGGCCTGAAGTTCCTGGTCTGGTTCGAGCCGGAACGTGTCGCAACGGGCACACAACTCGCCCGCGAGCATCCCGAGTTCGTCTTCGGCGGGAACAAAGGCGGCCTGTTCAAACTGAACGAGCCCGAGGCCCGTCGCTGGCTGACGGACCTGCTGTCCAGTCGCATCAGCGAGTACGCCATCGACGTCTATCGCAACGATTTCAACATCGACCCGCTCAGCTACTGGCGTTCCGCAGATGCCCCCGACCGGCAGGGCATCACCGAGATCCGCTACGTCGAGGGCCACTACGCCATGTGGGACGAGCTGCGCGCCCGACATCCCGGCCTGTGGATCGACAACTGTGCCAGCGGTGGCCGCCGCATCGATCTGGAGACCCTCATGCGGTCCGTGACCCTGTGGCGCAGCGACACCGGTTGCTCGCCCGGTCACGCTGACTGGGACCAGATCCAAACCGTCGGCCTGAATCAATACCTGCCCTTGTTGACCTGCTGTGCTTGGGAGCCGAAGGCGTATGTCCTCCGCAGCGTCGCCACCGGCGGCTCCATCACCCAGTTCGACTACCTCAACGATCAGTTCTCGATGAAAGACGCCCAGGCCGCAATGGCGGAGGTCAAGACCAACCAGAAGTTCTGGTACGGCGATTTCTACGCGCTGACCGGCGCCGGAACCGGGCCGGACGCCTTTGTCGCATGGCAGCTCCACCGTCCCGACCTCGACGCAGGCATCGTGCTGGCGTTCCGTCGCAGTGAGTGTCCCTTCCCGGTCTTGCAGGCCAACCTGCACGCGTTGAAGGCCGACGCCCAGTACAAGGTGGAGTTCATCGACGAATCTCGCACCCGCCAGGAGCGAACGATCCCGGGGCGCGAGTTGCTTGCCGATTTCGAACTCCGGCTCCCGAAGAAAGGCGAGAGCTTGCTCCTTCGCTACCGCCCAGCGTCGTCGCAGCGGTAGGTGATCTACAATCGCGGGTCCACGGGCTCGCTCTCGAGCGCCAGGACTCCAAAGACGCATTCATGGACGCGACGAAGCGGCTCGCGGCGGACAAATCGCTCCAGGGCTTCGATTCCGAGGGCAAATTCCCGCAGGGCCAGCGACCGTTTGGCGTGCAGGCTGCGCGATCGCAGGCGGGTGAGATTCTCGGGTAGGGTGTACTCGGGTCCATAGATGATCCGCAGATACTCCCTGCCGCGACACTTCAACGCGGGCTGGACCGGTCCCCGTCTGCCCTTGGCGATGAACGCCAGCGGTTTGATGACCATGCCCTCGCCGCCGCGGCCCGTCAGTTCCCGCCACCATGTGGTGCCTGTCTCCTGGCTCTCAGGGCTCGTGACATCGACGAGCTGATATGGCGTGGCAAGCAAAAGCCCCTCGTCACAGGCACAGACCTGGGCCAGCACCGTCATGTGCCACTGGTGGTCGCGATCCACGTGAACCTTACCCTCCGTGGCGAGGATGTGGAAGGGCGCCAGCTTGAGGTCATCGACCGATGCCACGGGCCAGCAGTACCGTCGATATGCGTCCACGTAGAGCTGCATCAGTTCGTGACGAGATGCGAACCTGCCAAGCAGCGCCTCGACGTCCGCATCCTTCAACTGCCCCTGGACCCCGGCGGCGGGACAGCCAACGGATGGATTTCCGCGAGAGACAGCAGTCTGCAATGCCTCGACGGACGCGGCGAGAGACGCCATAGCGGCAGCGCCTGTCGCGGCGTACTGGCCTTTGAGCAATTCCTGGGCCTTGGCCGACCACGGCATCAATTCACAGTCCAGACACACCCAATCCGTCTGAAATTCCTCCCAGAACCCGCTCGCTTCCAGGGCGGATCGCACGCGGCGTAGGAACTCAGCCTCGCTGTCCGGCGAATCGAAGAAACGCCGTCCGGTGCGGGTATACACGACGCCCGTGCCCTCCTCGACCACGCCAAAACGCCTCCTCGACACCGATTCGTCTCGGCACACGACCACCACCGCGCGAGAGCCCATGTGCTTCTGTTCGCAGACCACCTGCGCCACCCCTGCCGACCGGAAATAGGCGAAGGCCTCGCTGGGATACTCCAGGAACCCGTCTTCGTGAGCCGTTTCCGAAGGCGACATTGTCGGCGGCAAGTAGATCAGCCATTTCGGATTCGTGGCAAACCGGCTCATCACCTCCAGGGCTGCCATGGCGTTCTCCTGCCGGACCGTGACCGTCGAGCACAGCCGCGTTGTGATGAACCGCTTACCAAGCACATCGTCCGCGTCGAGCAGATCATCATGGGTCTGCTGTGCTGTCAGAGAGGTTGACGTGTCTTCCGTCGGCCGGAGGGGCCGCACCGGCTGGCAGTAGGTTGTCTGTGCCTCCACGGAGACGAGCTCTTTCTCGGGATATCTCAGTGCCGTGAGTCTGCCGCCGAAGACGCAGCCAGTGTCGATGTTGATCGTTCCATTGAGCCATTCCGGTTCGAGGGTGGGCGTGTGACCGTAGACGACAGCGGCCTGCCCTCGATACTCCGCCGCCCAATTGTGCCGGACCGGCAATCCGAACTCATCGGTCTCTCCGGTCGTCTCGCCATACAGACAGAAATCACGGACCTTCCCAGAACCCCGACCTTGCATCTCTTGTCTGAGCCCGGCGTGAGCGACGACCAGCTTGCCATCATCCAGGACGTAGTGGCTGACCAAATCGTCCAGGAAGTCCCGAATCGCCTTCACGAGAGCGTGTCTCTCCTGCTCCGGCGCCTTGTCGATCTCCGCCAGCGTCTCGGCCAGGCCGTGGGTGATCTGTACATCTTTGCCGCCCAGCTTCCGCACGAGCTTCATGTCGTGATTGCCCGGCACACAGAGCGCGTGGCCTGCAGCCGCCATGTTGTAGACAATCCGCAGACTGTCCAGAATTCTGGGACCACGATCCACGATGTCCCCCAGGAACACGGCCTTGCGGCCTTCGGGATGCGCATACACAGGTCCACTCAGGGGACCCACGTCGGTCGGCTGGGTCGCCACGTATCCGAGACGTTCGAGCAACTGCGCCAGTTCGTCGCAGCAGCCGTGCACGTCACCGATCACATCGAATGGCCCATGCTCGTCCCGCTTGTCGTTCCAGAGGGGTACCCTCGCGATTTCCGTCGTGTTGATCTGGTCCTCGGTCTCCAATTCGAAGATGTGCCGGAAGCCTTCCCACTTCAGGCCGCGGAGCGACCGTTTCATCTGCGATCGCTGCTGGCGTATGACGTAGGCTCCAAAGTCCCTATCGGGTCGTCCCTCGTTACGAGCGGCACAGACCCGCTCGGCTAAATTGAAGACGATGGCCACCGGCAGACAGTGATAGCTCCGAGCGATTTCGACCAGGGGTTTCCTGGCCTCCGGCTGCACGTTCGTCGCGTCGATCACGGTGAGCCTACCCGCCGCGAGCCTCTTACCCACGATGAAATGCATGATCTCGAATGCCTCTCGGGTCACCGACTGGTCATTCTCGTCGTCGCAGACCAGAGCCCGACAGTGATCGGAGGACAAGACCTCGGTGGGCAGGAAGTGTTTTCGGGCGAATGTGCTCTTGCCTGAGCCGGAAGGCCCGATGAGTACGACCAGGCTCAATTTCGGGATGGTGATCTGCATAACTGATCTCTCGCGACGGAAACGTCCCCTCAACGACGGAACACGGCCATCTGCGTGGGACTTCCGATCTCCGCTCTCTCCGGGCCAATGGGGAGGAAACGCACCTGATATCCGAACCGCCCGGCCACAGCGCCGCACCAGGCCTGAAACTCACTGCGCGTCCATTCAAAGCGATGGTCGCCGTGTCGGAAGCTCCCATCTCGCAGGTTTTCCCAAACAACATTGTACTCCCGGTTCGGGCTGGTCAGGACCACCGTTGCCGGACGTGCGAACTCGAACAGCACCCGCTCGAATGCCGCCAGGCGGGGGGGATCGAGATGCTCGATCACCTCGGTGACCGTCGCGGCCTCGTAGCCCTCGAACCGTCTGTCACGATACATCAGCGAGCCGTGGATCAGTTCAATTCGTTCTCGCTGTTTCGGAGCCAGGTCGGCAAGTCGCAGCCGTCTGCTGGCGATTTCCAGCGAGCGAATGGAAACATCCATTCCCGTGATCTTCTCGAACTGCCGGTCCTTCAACAGTATGGCAAGCAGTTTGCCGTCGCCGCATCCGAGGTCGAGCACTCGCCGTGCCCCGGCCGACTTCAGTGCCGCCAGCACACTGCCCATCCGCTCCTCGTTCAGGTGGCATAGTTCTTCGACTGTCTCCTCGGGTTCGGCCTGCGCGAAACCGGGCTGCTCTTCCCCCGGCGGATAATCCTCGTTCAACCGGGTCAACGCCTCCTCGGCCAGACTCGCCCTGTTCTTCAGGTACCGACGCGCGATCATCTCTCGCTCGGGATGGTCCTTCAGCCACCCTGCGCCTTTGCGCAGCAGCTTCTCGACCTCCTCTCGCCCGATGAAGTAGTGCTTGTGGTTATCGAGCACCGGGACGAGGACGTACAAGTGCGTTAGCAACTCGGACAGTCGCGTCACCTTCGCCAGATCGACCGTGTAGTACGGACTGTCGCCCCACTCCGGGAACTTCTCGTCGAGGGGGTGCCGAACGGCTGTCACTTGGTAACCCAGCGGCTCGAAGAGCCTGTGCAGGATCTGCTCGCCGCCGCGACACGGCAGAACGACAATCCGTGCGTGCAAAGGAATTTCCGTCTGGGCGAGCCCCGGAATCTCGCGGCAATCTCCCTTTAATGCTGAGCCGAGAACCTGGGCAATCGCGACGCTCAGGAACGACGACGCCACATACGGGCGGTCGTTTATGTACTCCGCCAGGGGCAATCCGCCGGCCTGGTCGCGCCTGCCGCGAGCCATTTCGATCGGGTCGATTTCCAGTAGCATCGCCATCGTACATCTGGCTTCCGTCGCTTCAGGAAAGAAGATGTGCGCCCGTCCGAAACTGAGTTCGGCGCACTGGCATCGCCCCGGGTGTTTGTGAACCAAGTACCCCAGGTGCGTCGCCGGCTGGTATGTCGTGGTGACCGTCAGCAGCACGTGTCCGCATCCTCGCAGATCTCGCCCGACCGCGTGCCGACCGGACCCCATGTGCCGGATTCTCCTGCACTCGCCTGGAGCTCCGCGTCGAGTCTCCTATGCCATCGCACGTCGTCGAAGATACCATTGCGCCCGGCAGGATTCGAACCTACGACCCCCGGTTTAGGAAACCGGTGCTCTATCCTACTGAGCTACGGGCGCTTGTTTTTCCCAAGTGCCCGCCGTCTAATGACTTGGCGGACGACCTGTCAACGGGATTCTGGCCGGCTTCGCGGAGCGTCCGTACCCGCGAGGAATCGTCCCGACGCAACAGGCAGCCAGGTGACGAGCCGCCGGGGGAGTGGTATACTGGCCAGCCGTGGTCACGTAGACGCCCCAGGACGGGCGTTTCTGGCCGGATCGCATTGCACTGAAGGGAAGGGAGGTTGGAACGATGCTTCGCAGGAGTCTTTGGATCGTCGCTGTGATTTGCCTGATCGGTTGTCCGCTCTGGGCGGCACAGGAGACGCCCGTCTTTCGAGTCGGCATCATCGGACTAGACACGTCGCACGTCACCGCGTTCACCGAGTTGCTCCACAACCCCGCAAGGAACTACGGGTGCAAGGTGGTGGCGGGCTATCCCGGCGGGTCGCCGGACATCGAGTCCTCCATCGGGCGAGTGCCCGAGTACACGAAGACCCTCAAGGAGAAGTTCGGCGTCGAGATCGTCGGTAGCATTGAGGAACTCTGCAGCAAAGTGGACGGCGTCCTGCTCGAGAGCGTGGACGGCCGCCCGCACCTGGAGCAGGTCAAGCCGGTGATCGCGGCGAAGAAACCGGTCTTCATCGACAAGCCGATGGCGGGTAGCCTGGCGGACGGTCTGGAGATCTTCCGACTGGCGAAGGAGAACAATGTCCCATGCTGGTCCAGCTCGTCGCTTCGGTTCGGGCCGTGCATCGCGGGCATGAAGAACCGCGAGGACGTCGGCCAGGTGATGGGCTGCGACGCCTTCAGCCCGTGTCATCTGGATTCGCACCATCCGGACATTTACTGGTACGGTATCCACGGCGTGGAGATCCTCTTCACGATCATGGGGCCGGGCTGCCAGTCGGTCCAGCGGGCCCAGACGGAGAACTACGAGCTGGTCGTGGGCGTCTGGAAGGACGGGCGGATCGGCACGTTCCGCGGCCTGCGGGCGGGCAGACAGGACTACGGCGCCCTGGTCTACGGCTCGAAGGGGATCGTCCGCAGCGAGAAGGGCTACGAGGGCTACGGCCACTTGGTCGACGAGATCGTGAAGTTCTTCAAGACGGGCCAGGCCCCGATCTCGCCCGACGAGACCATCGAGATCCTCGCCTTCATGACCGCGGCGGACAAGTCCAAGGCCCTCAACGGCGCGAAGGTCGAGCTTGCCTCGGTTCTGGAAGAAGCCAAACAGCAGAACGCGGCGCGGAAGTGAGAAGAGAACCTCGAATATCGAAACCCGAAATTCGAAACAAACCCAAAACTCGAAATCCCAATGGCGGAAACGCTGTCGCTGGCCGCCGGAACTGTTTTGGATTCTGGATTTCGGTGATTCGAATCTGTTTCGGATTTCGAGTTTCGGATTTCGTGCTTAGAGTCCCTTGTTTTCAGACTTCCTCGCGAATCACCCAAGGCTCCCGGTAGGTCCGCTTGAGGTATCTGTTGGCCTCTGGGGCGTCGATGAAGGTCTCGGTCCTCGGGTCGAAGCGGAGCTTCTGGTTGCCGACGAGCCCGGAGATATTCGCCATGTGACAGAGCAGCGCTGAGTAATGGCCCTGTTCCACGTCGGCGTTGGGTCTTTCCCGTCTGCGGATGCACTGGATGACGTTGTCCTGGTGCCACTTGTCGCCCTGGCGGCCGTAGCGGGACTCGATCACCTTGTCGTCGGAGTCGAAGATCTGCCAGCCGCCGCCGTGCCGACCGACGTACATGAAGCCTTTCGTCCCGAGGACCTCGATCCGCGTGGCGCAGAACGGCCAGTCGGGGAACAGGTCGCCGTCGCGGATGTTCATGGCGATCTTCTTCATGTAGGGCGTCCAGAGCGCCGTTTCGAAGACCAGCGCGAAGTCGCCATATTCGTGGAGGGCGATCTGCGTATCGGGGATCGTCCGGCCGTCGCGGAGGGCCTTGACGCCGCCGGTATAGGAGATCGTGTCGCGATAGGGCTTGTCGCCGAAGAGCATTCGGGCCAAGTCGAGCTGGTGGATGGCGTCGCCCGGGATTGGGCCGCAACTGCACTCTCACTGGTTGAGCCACGATCTCTTCGGATTGTAGGGCAGCTTCGGCGCCGGGCCGCACCACAGGTCATAGTCGAAGCCGTCCGGGACCGGCTGCTCCGAACCCTCGCCCATCGTCGAGTGCTGCATCATGTTGAAGACGCGGATCATGTGGATGTCGCCCAGCTTGCCGCTGGCGATCTGCTCGACCGCCTCGCGGGCGTAGGGGGCGCTTCGCGTCTGCATGCCGACCTGGACGACCCGCTTGTACTTGCGGGCGGCCTCGACCATCTTGCGCCCCTCCCAGACGTTGTGGGCAAGGGGCTTTTCCACGTAGACGTCCTTGCCGGCCTGGCAGGCCAGGATGGTGCCCAGCGCGTGCCAGTGGTCGGGCGTCGCGTTGATCATCGCATCAACGCTCTTGTCGTCGAGAATCCGGCGGAAGTCCTGGGCCGTCTGCGGGGCCTTGCCCTGGGCCTGCTCGATGGCCTGTTTGGCAGGCCCGAGGCGTCTGCTGTCGGGATCGCAGAGCCATGCGATCTCCACATCGGGTCTCGAAGCGAACATCTGCGCCACTTGCCGACCCCGGCCTCCCACGCCCATCACGCCGAGGACGACCTTGTCGTTTGCTGCGAGGCTGTCTCGTTGCGGCAGCACGGCGACCATCGCCGCAGTACCCAGCGAGCCTTTCAGAAACGTTCGACGATTCACGGATGCCATGTTGTTTCCCCTTTTCCGGCCTCCCGCGAAGGGACCCTGTGACCTATGCTCGCCGCCGATGTCATTCCCGCGAACGCGGGAATCCAGCATCCTACCCGGCGATTCCTGGACCCCCGCTTCCGCGGGGGTGACATGCTGAGTGCCGTTCCATCTGCGGCTCCTACTTGCGATCGGCCGGCCGTCTGTCCTCGATCTGCTGTTTCGTCTGGATCGTGTTGTCCTGGAGGTGCACGGGTCCCGCTTTCTCCTCGATGAGGATTCCGACCGACGGTTCTTCCCGCGCGTCGCGGATCGTGTTCTTCACGAACGTCAGGTCGTTGACCTCGCCGCGGATGCGGACCTCGGGCCCGCCGTTGTTCTCGATCGTGTTCTCCTCGAACCGATTGCGGTGGGGGGCCATGCCGACCGACTCATCGCGGAAGAACAGGCCGGTCTGCTTGTTCAGGCGGGACGTGTTGCGCCGGAACAGGTTGTCGGAGTCCTTGTGGCCGATGGAGATGCCGAACTGACCGTTCTCTTCCAGCAGGTTGTCCTCGAACAGGCCGTGACGGACCCGCCAGCAGAGGAACAGGCCGTCGGTCCCGTTGCGCCGGGCGGTGCAATGGCGGATCGTCGGGCGCTGCGAGCCGCTGCCGGGGTGGAGCCCGAGAGCCGCGTTCTCCTCGGATATACAGTCCTCGAGGGTGACATCGTTGGACTGCTGGAAGCTGATGCCGTCGCCATTGTAGTTGCGGACGAGGCAGCCGCTGATGACCGTGCCGAACGCGCGGTAGAGGAAGATCCCCGCGCCGCGGCACCCGTTGAGCGGGACGTTCTCTTGCCTGTTCCCGTCGATGACGAGGTCCTCGATCCGCACGCCCTCGGTGTCGTAGGCGCTGACGACCGGGACCACGGTGGCCGCCTTGGCGTCGTTGCGGACCATGCAGTCGGCCATCAGGGGCTTGCTGATGGCGAACGTGTTGCCGGTTCGCCCGGTGATGCGGGCGACGGTGGTGTGGAAACCGCCCGCGGTTTTGTCCCAAATGGCGACACCGGAGCCGACCGTGAATCCATTGGAGTCGCGAACCGTGATCTGCTCCTCGCCGAAGTCGCCGTCGAGGGCCAGCGCCGATACGACGGCAGGCGCCTTGTGCAGAATGGTCCTGCCCATGACGCCGCGAACTGTCACGTTCGAGCGCAGGTGCAGCGAATCGTGCATGAGGTACTCGCCTTCACCGATTCTGACGACACCGCCCCCCAGGTGGGCGATGTAATCCACCGCCGCCTGCAAGACTCGATTGTCACTGCCGGTTAGTTGCGCATCGGTCCGGCCGACCGTGATGTGCGGCAACTCGGACATCACAGAGTGCATTGCCCGAGGCAGTTGCCGCTCCTGTGGTTTCGGCGAGAAATCCGGCGTTGGCCCCCCTGACCACAGCGGGGAAGTCAAAACGAGTGAGATTACCAACGCTGACGTGATGGTCGCGTGTGTCATGGCACAACTCCTGAACGGGCATCTGTTCATCGTTCGGGTGCGGAAACCCACGCGATTATCGAAGCGGAACGTGCGGATGTCAATCTTGGATGGTTGCTTGACATTCCCGGAAGCTTGCGATAGAGGTGACAAGAAGATCCTATTTGGGAGATCATTCGGCTATGGTTGATCTGTCGCAGGTGGACGAAAGCGGATTGGAGGAGTTGCTCAGCGATCCGGCACCAGGGACACGAGAAGCTCTGACGCAGATCCCAGGCGATGTCGTGATCCTGGGCGCGGGCGGCAAGATGGGTCCCACGTTGGCCATGATGGTCAAGAAGGCGGCTCCCCAAAAGACGGTGCATGCCGTGTCTCGCTTCACCGACGGGAAGGTCAGGGATCGAATGGCGGAGAGAGGCATCGAGATCGTCGAGGCCGACCTGCTGGATGAATCGGCCTATGCCCGTCTGCCCGATGTCCCGAATGTCTTCCATCTGGCCGGTATGAAGTTTGGCGCCACGGGCAATCAGCCCCTGACCTGGGCGATGAATGCCTATGTGCCTTCGCTCGTCGCGCGGCAGTATAACCGGTCGCGAATCGTCGCCCTCTCGACGGGCAACGTCTATCCGTTCGTCGATCCGCACAGCGGCGGGGCGACCGAGGAGGATGTCCCGTGCCCCGTCGGCGAGTACGCGCAGTCCTGCCTCGCGAGGGAGCGAATCTTCGAGTACTTCTCAGGCTGCTTCGGTACCGCGGTGACTCTCATCCGGCTCAACTACGCCAACGAGCCGCGATACGGCATTCTCGTCGATCTGACCCTCAAGATCCTCCACGACGAGCCAATCGATATGACGATGGGCGCGGTCAATGTGATCTGGCAGGGCGATGCGAACAACTGCATCATCCGGGCCTTGAGCCTTGCCGCCAGCCCGCCGGCGATTCTGAATGTCACGAGTCGCAAGGCCCTCAGAGTTCGTGACATTGCCCAGCGGATCGGCGCGGTGCTGGGGAAAGAGCCTCGTTTCACCTCCCGGGAGGCGCGCACGTCGCTGTTGTCGAACGCCTCGAAGTGTGTGGAGCGGTTTGGGGAACCGACGGTGAGTCTGGATGAGATGATCGGCGCCATCGTGACATGGGTCACGGCGGGCAAGCCGATCCTGAACAAGCCCACCAAATACAACGTTCGCGACGGCCGATTTTAGCGTGCCGAGGGTGGGGCTCGAAAGGACTCGTGATGATTGAGCCGAGCATCTTGGAGAGGTTGCGGCTGGGCTGTGTGATGCCGGCCCACCCGCTTGCGCTGACTCCGCAGAACAACCTGGACGAACGGCATCAGAGGGCATTGACTCGCTACTATCTGGCCGCGGGAGCAGGGGGGCTGGCGGTGGGCGTTCACACGACCCAGTTCGCCATCCACGATCCGAAGGTGGGCCTGTACAGGCCCGTGCTGGAGTTGGCGATTCGCACGGCTGGGGAATTCGTCGCCTCTGTGGGAGTCGCGCCTCCGATCATGATCGCCGGCATGGTGGGCAACACGCCCCAGGCGGTACGCGAAGCGAAACTGGCGGTCGATCTCGGCTATCACCTGGGTCTACTCTCGCTGACCGCGTTGCGGGGAAGGCCCATCGATGACCTCATCGAACACGCTAAGCAGGTGGCCGAGATCATTCCAATCATGGGTTTCTACCTCCAGAGCACGATCAGCGGCATGACGCTGCCCAAGGAGTTCTGGTCCCGGCTGGTGCAAATCCCGAACGTCCGTGCGATCAAGATCGCTCCTTTCAATCGGTACCAGACGCTGGATGTCCTGGAGGCGGTCGCCTGGTCCGGCCGGAAGGACGATATCGCCTTGTACACCGGCAATGACGACAACATCCTGATCGACCTGACGACCCGATACGTCTTGCGGACTGCACAGGGCGACGTTGAGCTGTGCGTGGCAGGAGGCCTGCTCGGCCAATGGGCCTGCTGGACGAAACGGGCGGTCGAGCACCTCAACCGAATCAAGGAAATGCGCAGGACTGCGGGACCCATCCCGATGGAGATCCTCACACTGGCGAGCCAGATGACGCTCGCAAACAAGGCGATCTTCGATGCCGACCACGCCTTTGCCGGCTGTATCCCGGGCATTTCCTACGTCCTCAAGCGTCAGGGGCTGCTGGACCACATTGGCGTCCTGGACCCGGCCGACTGTCTCTCGCCGGGCCAGACCGAGCAGATCGACGAAATCACACGACACTATCCTCATCTGACCGACGACGAGTTCCTTCGCACCAATCTGGACGAGTGGCTGGCGCCGTGAGTCCGTCCAACCACCCACCGAGACGCACGGCTTGTCATCCTGAGCGAGAGCGAAGGATCTGGGCAACGGACAGGACATGGCCAACGAACGCGATGCGGTCTCTCCTTTCGCATGCCAGATGCTTCACTCTATTCAGCATGACAAGAAGGGACCCCTCAGCGTATGGCGTTGGCTCGCCGCGTCATTATCCGGGAAGGTAGGTAAAGTGGGAGGGAATGAGCATGGCGTCCTCGGGATTCTTCGAGTTCTTGGCAGAGCCCCATATGACTCGGCGTCTACGGCACTACCGCAAGGAGCGGCGTGACCATGTGCAACTTCCGCATAGATCGCAGATAACCTCTGGTCACCCATTTCGCATAACCTGTGCCTTCGGCAGAGAATATCTCTACATCTCCTGGCCGGTACGCGTGCAGGTCGAGGTCGTAGCACAACCGAAACTCCGTAGTGTGGTTGCGGACGTCGGTGACGACATATCCTTGCAGGTTCTCTGACTCCATCAGCTCACCCTCCATCAGCCAGCGGACCTGCAAACTCTTTGTCCCTCGCCGTACGCGTCTAATCCGTCTCACGCTGGTTCGACGCCAGTCTAACAGTCCGGCGACAGGAACCTCCGTTATTCTCCATCGAGCGATGGTCTGACGCTGCTCTCTGATTTGGCTCAGTAGAGGGGGGATTGCCGGGGGCTGCAGCTGCACTTGAACCCAACCGGCGTTCTTCTGCCTCACACACAGCACGAATTCGCTCACCATTTCCTCAAGGCAATGGGCCTCAAACCTGTCGTTGCACCGTCCTGCACCAATATTGGTGAACCTGAACGGGTCGGCTGCATTGCCGTCACGAAGAGCCACTGCAATCCGTCCTCGGTGGTCACGGATCATCGTTCCGCCCGAAAGCAACCACAGATTTCTGCCCTTTGCCTTACCTCGGCCCTTTCGGATATCGCCAATCGTGTAGGGCTGGTCATATTCCGACGCGTGCTTATCA
>JAXDBU010000029.1:0-44275 GCA_034678485.1 Sedimentisphaerales bacterium
TTCCTGGACGGAAGGAAGATGGGTCAATCATGATCTGGAAAGAGAAGGTCGAGTGTGCGGCCCCTGCGGATCTGAGGGTGCTGCAGTCGGATTATCTCAAGAAGCTGATTCCCTACATTTACAAGAACTGTCCCGTCTACCGGCGGAAGATCGACGCGGCGGGGGTCAAGCCGGACCAGATCAAGTCCATTGACGACATCAGGCGACTCCCCATCACGACCAAGGAGGACATGCGGGACAATTATCCGTATGGCCTGTTCTCCGCGCCGCAGGACCGGATCGCGGAGATTCACGTTTCCAGCGGGACGACCGGCAACCCGACGCTCGTCGGTTACACGAAGGACGATCTCAAGCTCTGGGGCGACGTGATGGCCCGCGCATTCTGCTGCGCCGGCGCGGAGCCGGGCGACACGATCCAGATTGCCTACGGGTACGGCCTGTTCACCGGCGGCCTGGGCTCCCACTACGGGGCGCTGGAAATGGGCCTTCGCATCCTGCCGACCTCCTCGGGGCAGACCGCCCGCCAGCTCAAGCTCATGCAGGACTTCAAGCCGAAGATCATTGCTTGTACGCCCAGCTACGCCCTCTACATGGCCGAGGAGGCCAGGACGCTCGGCATCGACCCGGCCAAGGGCAATTGGAAGATCGGCGTCTTCGGAGCCGAGCCCTGGAGCGACTCGATGCGACGGGAGATCGAGAGCATCTGGAACATGCTGGCGACGGACATCTACGGCCTGTCCGAGATCATCGGTCCCGGCGTCGCGCAGGAATGCCACCACAAGGACGGCCTGCACGTCTTCAGCGACGTGTTCTATCCCGAGGTCCTCGACCCGAAGACCGGCGAGCCGGTGGCTGAAGGCGAGGACGGCGAGCTGGTCATCACCACGCTGACCAAGCAGGGCATCCCGCTGATCCGTTACGGAACGCGGGACGTCGTGAGCATCCGGCACGAGAAATGCCGTTGCGGGCGAACCAGCCCGCGGATCAGCAAGATCAAGGGCCGGACGGACGACATGATCGTGGTCCGCGGAATCAACGTGTTCCCTTCCCAGATCGAGCACGTCCTCGTCGGGATCGAAGGCACGCAGCCATACTACCAGATCGTCGTGGATCGCCAGGCGCACAAGCTCGACGAGGTCGAGGTCCTGGTCGAGGTCGAGCAGCGGTTCTTCTCCGACGAGATCAAACAGCTCAACGTCATCCGCGACAAGATCCGAAAGGAAATCGAGAACGTACTGTCCATCGGCGTCAAGGTGACGCTCGTCGAGCCCAAGACTATCGCGCGAAGCGAGGGCAAGGCCAAGCGAATCGTGGACAAGCGGGCACTGTAGGGGTCGCATATGAAGATCACACAGATATCGGTGTTTTTGGAGAACCGTAGAGGCAGGTTGTACGACGTGTGTTCGCTGCTGGGCAGTCACAGCGTGAACATCCGCGCGTTGACGATTGCCGAGACGGAGAGCTTCGGCGTCCTGCGAATCGTCGTGGACCACAGCGACATCGCGATCAAGCTGTTGCGGGACAATCAGTTCGTCGCGAACTTCACGGACGTGGTGGCCATCGAGGTCCCGGACCAGCCCGGCGGCCTCGCTTCCATCCTGAAGCTCCTGTCCGAGCACGACGTGAACATCGAGTACATGTACGGATTCGTCGAGAAATTCAGTGACAAGGCCCTGCTCGTGATGCGATTCGAGGACACGGACTTCGCGCAGCAGGTTCTGGCCAAGCAGCATATCCGCGTGGTTACAGAGAAGGATATCGAGGGCCTCTAACATCCAATATCCTCAATCGGAAATCCCATGACAGACATCCCGTTCTGGAACAAAGAAATCGAAACCGCCGAACGGAGCCGCATCGAGGAGCTCCAGCTCCAGCGACTCAGGCAGACCGTTGGCTGGGCTCTCAAGACCGTTCTGTACCGTAGACGCCTGAACCAGGTCGGAATCAATTCACCCGACGACGTCAAGAGTCTGAGCGACCTGCGACGGATTCCGTTTACGACGAAAGACGATTTGCGGGTGAGCTTCCCGAAAGGGCACCTGGCGGTGGACATGGCCGACGTCCTGCGGATTCACTCCTCCAGCGGGACGACCGGCATTCCGACGGTCATCTACTACTCCCGCGACGACGTGGACAACTGGACGGACCTGCTGGCCCGCAGCATCGTCGGGACGGGGGCCACCTCGTCCGACATCTTCCAGAACATGATGACGTACGGTTTCTTCACGGGCGGGCTCGGCCTGCACTACGGCGCCGAGCGCGTGGGCATGACCGTCATTCCCATCGGCGGCGGCAACACGAAGCGCCAGATCCAGACGATGAAGGACTTCCAGACGACGATCCTGCACGTCACACCGAGCTACCTGCTGCACATCCACTCGAAGCTGGGCGAGGAGGGGGTCCGGCTGGAAGACCTGTCGCTGCGCAGAGCGTTCATCGGAGCCGAGCCGCACTCGGAGAATACCCGCCGCAAGATCGAGGACCTTCTGCACATCGAGGCCTACAATTCCTACGGCCTCAGCGAGCTGAACGGTCCCGGAGTCGCTTTCGAGTGCGTCTGCAGGAAGGACATGCACGTCTGGGAGGACGCGTTCATCGCCGAGATCATCGACCCCCAGACCGGCGAGGTCCTCCAGGATGGGCAGGAAGGGGAACTGGTCCTGACGAACGTGGTTCGTCGGGCGACGCCGATTCTGCGGTACCGCACGCGTGACCTGGCATTCCTCCATCCGCAAGGCTGCGATTGCGGCCGGACCCACCGGCGCCTGTCGAGAATTCTCGGTCGCACCGACGACATGCTCATCATCAACGGCGTCAACGTCTTCCCCTCGCAGATCGAGGAGAAGATCATGAAGATCCCCGAAGTGGCGACCAACTACCAGATCCACGTCGACAAGAAGGGGGCTTTGGACCGCCTGACGGTCAAGGTCGAGATCTATCCGAAGCTGTTCCTGGGCGAGGTGTCGAAGCTCGAGGCGCTCAAGCACAAGATCATCGACGAACTGCGGGCCTCCATCACGATCAGTCCCGGCGTCGAGCTGCATGAGCCGGGGTCGCTGCCGGTATTCGAGGGGAAGGCCAAACGCGTCGTGGACGAACGGCCGAAGGACTGACGTGGTACGGGCATCTTGCCCGCGTTCCTGAATTCGTGGGCGAAGGAAGGCACCATGGCGAAAGAACTGACGATCTTTGTTGAGAACCGAGCCGGCCGGCTCAAGGCGATTTCGGAGAATCTGTACAAGAACAACATCGATATCCGTGCCTTCACGATCCAGGACCGAGGCGACTACGGCCTGTTGCGTCTGATCGTGGACAAGCCCAACGACGCCTACTTGGCGATGGCCGATGTCGGTTGCGCCTGTGCCCTCAAGGATGTTCTGGCGGTGTCGGTGCCGGACCAGCCGGGGAATTTCCACAAACTGACTTCGGCCCTGGCGGCAGACGGTATCAACATTACCGATGCCTACGGATTCGTCTTGCAGCCGCACAAGCTGGGCGTCTGCTGCGTGGAGGTCGAGCCATCGCAGTTGCCCAAGGCAGCCCAGGTCGCCCGACAGGCCGGATTCACCGTCCTGGAGGATGAGGAACTCTACAACCTGTGACGCTGTGCGGCAGAGCGCTGATGCTGTGCTGCCGGGAGGTTATCATGGCGACGATCACGCGGATGGTCTCAATCTGCCTGCTGGCTCTCTGTTTGTCCTGCAGCTCTCGCCCGGTGGCGGAGAGTACCGCGGCTTACAACGCGAGTCCGAACGGTAGGACGCCTGCCACGCAGTTCACGTGGCCCGAAGGCAAGCGCGCCGCGGTATGTCTGACCTTTGACGATGCCAGACCGAGCCAGATGGATGTCGGCGTTTCGATTCTCGACGCGCACCGCGCTCACGCGACGTTCTATGTGATCGGATCGCGGGTGAAAAAACGGCTCGACGCCTGGAAGCAGGCGGTGGCCGCAGGGCATGAGATTGGAAACCACTCGATGCGTCACCCCTGCACGGGCAATTTCACCTGGTCGCGAGAGAAGCCTCTGGAGGACTATACGCTGGCCCAGATGGGAGCGGAATTGGATCAGGCGAACGTGGAGATCGCAGGACTGCTGGGCGTCCACCCGGTGACTTTCGCCTATCCGTGTGGCCAGAAATTTGTCGGACGCGGAGCGACCGTGAGAAGCTACGTGCCGGTTGTCGCCGAGCGGTTTCTCGCCGGTCGCGGCTGGCGGGATGAAGGAACGAACGATCCTGCGTTCTGCGATCCGGCGCAACTGATGGGCGTGGAACTCGACGGGTTGACGTTCGAGCAACTGAAGGTTCTCGTCGATGCGGCGGCTGCGAAAGGTCTCTGGCTCGTCCTGTGCGGCCACGAGATTGGCGACGGCGGTCGGCAGACCACGCGGACCGACACCTTGCGGCGGTTCTGTGAATACGCGCAAGATCCGCAGAACGGCATCTGGGTGGACACCGTCGCCAATGTCACTCGCTATGTCCTGGAGCGCAGGAACGACGCGAGTCCGACCCGAGCGAAATGACCGCGTGATACGGATTCGGAAAGACCTTGCACCTGTGTCATCCCTTCGGCGGGCTCAGGACACGCTCTTCGGCTCTGCGCCTTGACGACATAGGTCTTGTGAGACGCTACTGCCTTTCTTGTCATGCTGAACGAAGTGAAGCATCCGGACCCCGCAGGAGACGTGGCGTCCAAAGTCGAGACGCATCCTCCACTCCCGGGCCAGGTCCCTTCGGAAGACTCAGGGCAGGCTCTTCGCGGTCGCTGAGGATGACAAGGTCGAGACCCCTGCCAGGTACCTTCGCATTGCCCAGAGCCTGCCCTGAACAGAGTGAAGGGATGACAAGAGGTGGGTCTCCAAGCAGATGAGCCTTCTGAGACGCCGGCGTCCTTTCCGACACCGGCCGCGAAGCGGCTGAGCGACTCAGGAGGACAAGATCAGGCCCGCGAATGAATCACTCCTTGTCCGTATGAGTGAGCACGCATCTCATCCCGACCGCAAGGGGCTGTCGGTTTCAGCCGTTGAGGACCCAGCCCTGGCGGTACTGCTTGCGGATGTACTTGTCGGCCTCAGGGCAATTGGTCGCCTTGAGGCTCTTGACATCCCACTGGAGCTTCTGCCCGACGCGATATGCCACGAGGGCCAACAGGTTGTTCTCGATCAATGCCCCGGAGTAGTCGAAGTTGCACAGCGTGGGTTGGCCCGTCTTGCAGCCGATAATCCATTCCGCGTGGTGTCCCGGCGATGGCGGAATCAGGTCCTTCGCCTTGGGCGACGTGTACTGCGTCATGTCGTTCGCGCCGGTGGGCATTACGATGCGGTAATCATAGTCGCAGAGCAGGTAGCCCTTGTCGCCGTTGAAGAGGACGCCCTTGAAGAGCTTGTCGCGGTTGAACACCTCGGAAGGCATGCCGGGCTTTTTGCCCCCGTCGTACCAGTTGACGGTGACCGCCGGTCGCCAGTCATTGGCCGGGTGCTCCCACTCTGCGGTCAGCCACTGCGGACAGGTGTCCGTGCTGATGGGCGTCCCTTCGGCCTTGCAGCTCGTCGGCAGCTTCAGGTCCAGGGCCCAATAGGGCATGTCCATCATGTGACTGCCCATGTCGCCGATCTGGCCGCTGCCGAAGTCCCAGAACCGGTTCCAGCTCAGGCAGCCTCCTGAGATATACCCGGCGTTGAAGGGGTGGTAGGGCGACGGCCCGATCCAGAGGTCCCAATCCAGTCCGTCCGGCACCGGTTGACCAGGCAGGTAGTCTCCCCCTTCGGGCGTGCGGCTGCACCAGACGTGTACCTTCTTGACGGCACCGATCGCGCCGCCGCGGATCAACTCCACCATTCGACGGTAGTTGTCGCTGGCGTGGATCTGCGTGCCCATCTGCGTGGCGATCTTGCTCTTGTTCTTCAGATAGGTCTCGCGGACCATCCGGGCCTCTTCCACGGAGTTCGCCAGCGGCTTCTCGCAGTAGACGTGCTTGCCACGGTTCATCGCCCAGATATTGACGAAGGCATGGGTGTGGTCGGTCGTGGCGCAGACCACGGCGTCGATATCCTTCTGTTCGAGACACTTGCGCCAGTCGGTGTAGAGCTTCGCGCCGGGATATTTCTGGCTGGCGGCCGCGAGGTTCTTCGCGTTGACGTCGCAGAGTGCCACGATGTTCTCGCTCTTGACGCCGTTCAGGTTGTCGGCGCCCCGGCCTCCGACGCCGACGCCGGCGATGTTGAGCTTCTCATTGGGAGAGTTGCCCGCCTTGAGAATCCCGGACTTGAGGATGGTGATGCCGGCCCCCAGGGCGGCGGTGTGCGTGAGGAACGCTCGACGATTCACGTGCTGACTCATAGATTACCTCCCATCGTCACGAAGCAGCTCTCGTTGATTGCATATGTCGAGAGCATAATGGCCAACGTCGCACGATGCAAGCACATTCCTCCCGTCACCTCTTGGACGCGACGCGCGAGGGTCACAAAGAGGTCTTTCATTTGGATTTCGCGGGCGGCCAGGGGTAGCATGTCGCCCGTGTGTGCGCTCGCCAGGTCACTGAATGGGGTCTGGAGCGGAGGTGGTGGATCGAGACTCGGAACCTGCCGACGCGCACGAGATGGAAGAAACCTGTCGTGTAGATGTTGGAGATGTTGACGCGTCTTGCTCTGCTCGAAACCAACGACGATAATGAGCCGGGCTTGTGAATGTGAATGGAATTGGTTTGGCGCATCGCAAGGATATGGGATCGTGTGTCCGAGAGAAGACTGTTTCATCGTCAGAATGCATGACTGCCGGCCCGACGGGGCCATCAAACCGAATTCGCTGATGCAGTATCTGCAGGAGGCCGCCGCGTGCCACGCGGAGCAGCTTGGCCTGGGCTTTCACGAACTGGATCGGCGAGACGGCCTTTGGGTGCTGGTCAATCTGCGAATCGAGATCGCCCACACGCCGCGATGGCAGGACAACATGATCGTCCGCACTTGGCCGAGCGGCTGCAGGCGGCTCATTGCCTCCCGCCAGTTCACTGGTCGTTCCCCTGACGGGCGGGAGTTCTTTCGGGCCGCCAGCGATTGGATGATCCTGGACAAGCACAGTGGGCGACCGAAGAACCTGGACCGGCTCGATCTGAACCTCCCTCCGGATGGGCCCAAGGCACTGGCCGCCGATCTGACGCGTCTTGGGGCAGTGGAGGGGTATGCGACGGTGGGCGCCCTGGACGTGCCGTTCAGCGCCCTGGATTTCAACGGGCACGTGAACAACACCGAGTATGTCCGCTGGGCTTTCGACGCAGTCCATCGGAAGCTTGGCAGCCTGCCGGAGATTCACTCGATCCAGCTCACCTACCTGGCGGAGGTCTTCGAAGGGGACACGATCGAATTGCTGGTCCGCACGGGCGACCACGGGGGCACCTATGCCTGCATACGCAAGGCCGGCGGGGGCGCCAACGCATTCCTGATGGAGATGTTCTGAACCAGGCTCAGAAAGGCACACGCCGGTTGCCGTGGGGGGGACGGTTCTGTCACTATCTGCGTGGGTAGACAGCGTTTGCTCGGTATGTACAGGGACCCATGTGAACACCCATCCGCAAGCTCCTGGTCGTAGCCTCTGCGACTGCGGTTCTGGCGACCGCCTGGTTCGCGATCCGCTTCGTTCGCAAAACGGATGTGCACGAGGTGCTGGCGGCCGTTGACCGCGCACCGCAAACGAATCGGCTCCAGATCGTATATCCGCAAGATGAGACCCTGTTCCCGCCGGAGCTTCCGCCGCCGTTGTTTCGGTGGAAGGAAGATGCGTCCCCGTCGAGCCGGTGGCTGGTCAGCATCGAGTTTGCGAACGACCCGGAGCGGATTGACTCCTTTGTGGAGCAGCCCGAGTGGCAGCCTGCGGTGTCCCTCTGGGAGCGTATCCAGAAACGGTCCATCGAGAAGCGGGCGACGGTGACCATCGTCGGGATCAGCGGTGGCACGCCGGTGCAGGTCGTTTCCGTGGGGCGCGTTGCGATCTCAACCTCTTCAGACGCGGTAGGGGCGCCGCTGTTCTATCGCGAGGTGAATCTGCCATTTGTGGATGCTGTTCGGGATCCTTCTCGTATTCGCTGGCGGTTCGGTGCTATCTCCTCGCTGAATTCTCCTCCCATCGTGCTTGAGAAACTGCCTGTGTACGGGGATTGTCACTCGTTCTCAGCGGATGGCGCCGTATTGGGAATGGATGTCGATTACGCCAACGACAAGGGCTCCTATGCTATCGTTCCGGTGGATGAAGACATGGCTCTTGACCGCGACACGATCATTGCCTGAGGCGACTACCGGCGCATTGAAGGGGAAGTCACTTACGGATTGCTCTCCCAAGTCTCGCCCGACGGAAAGTGGATTGTGTTCTGCAAGGCAGCGGATTACATGCTCCTCCAGCCGGACAGTGAGTTGTATATCATCCCCGCCGAAGGGGGCGAAGCCCGCAGGCTACGCGCGAATGCGACCAGAATGAACTCCTGGCACAGCTTCTCCCCGAACGGCAAATGGTCGTCTTCTCGGGCAAGCCGGACTCCGCCTATACCAAGCTCTATCTGACCCACCTTGACGAGCGGGGTGAGACCACTCCGCCCGTGGTCCTGGATCACCTGACTTCACCCGACCGCGCCGCGAACATCCCGGAATTCGTCAACGTCTCTCCCGTCGCGATCCGGCATATCCGCGAGCGGTTCATCGACGATCCTTCGTGTGTCCGAGCCGCCTGGGAATTCCTCAAGTCGAACGATTACGACGGCGCCGAGCGTCAGGCCCGCAAGGCGCTCGGGTCGAATCCGAACAACGCCGAGGTTCCACTGTACCTGGCCGTGAGCTACGCCGACACCGGTCAAACGGGCAAGGCCCTCACGAACCTGGACCGGGCGCTCCAGACTGCCCGAGAGGCCGGCGACGAACAGCTCATCGCGCAAATCACGGCTCAGATCGAACGCTGCAAACGAGGCCCATCGCTCAGTCCCAGCAGGGGACGCTGATGTATGCGCTGTTGTCTGTGGCGTCTTGTCATCCCTTCACTCTGTTCAGGGCAGGCTCCGAGCAACGCGAACGTACCTGCAGGGGTCTTGACCTTGTCGTCGTGAGCGACAGCGAAGAGCCTGCCCTGAGTCTTCCGAAGGGACCTGGCCCGGGAGTGGAAGATGCGTCTCGACTCCGGACGCCACGTCTCCTGCGGGGCCCGGATGCTTCACTTCGTTCAGCATGACAGAGCGGCTACTCCTCCGGCAACACCGCAGGGTCTTTGGGAGCCGGGAGGAGATCGCAGCCCCGGTCGCAACCGGCGATCAGATGCGGGAGGCTCTCTTCGAGTTCCATGGGTTCGGTGAGGTTCCCGGACAGTTCCGTCAGAAAGCGACTGGGTTTCATCACGATGACGTTGCCGCCTCGGTTGCGGTAGACTTGCGGCACGACCAGATAGACCTCATCGCGTGCTCGGGTGACCGCGACGTGGAAGACGCGTCGCTCTTCCTCGATGTCCTCATCATGATTCATGGCCATGTCGGTCGGGAAACGGCCGTCGGCCAGCCAGGGGATGAAGACGACCGGCCATTCGAGACCCTTCGCTTGGTGGATCGTGCTGAGGATCACGAACTCCTGCTCGACCGGGCCCTCGACACAGGTTTCGCCCGAGAATTCGCCGGCCAGAGACACGTCTGCGAGGAAGGCCTCGACGTTCTTATACTGACCGGCGAAATTGGCCAGGGCACGGATGTCCTCCCGGCGCATTGCGGCGTTGTCGTAGTGCGAGACCAGGTAGTCGTCGTAGAATCGCTTGTTGGCCAGGTCGATGATCTCCGCGGGCGAGTCGATCTCGTGTGATTCCCTGAGCAGGCTCACGAACTCCTTGAAGAAGGGCTGCGCGCTGTTCGGCAGGAGGCTCGCCGTCTCGATGCCCAGCACTTCGTTGAATGGGTCCGCGGCACTGCTGATGTGCTGCCAGACCCGACGGGAGATCGCGCTGCCCACGCGAGGCAGCATCTTGAGCAGTCTCAACCAGGCCAGCTCGTCGTGCGGATTTTGCACGACGCGGAGGTAGCACAGGATGTCCTTCATGTGCGCCTGTTCGAAGAACCGCAAACCGCCGCGGATGTGAAACGGAATATTGCGGCGCTGGAATTCGAGCTGGATCTCCAGCGAGTGCCAGTGGCTGCGATAGAGGACTGCGACGTCGTTCAGAGTTCGGCCCTGGTCCAGTAGATGCAGCACGTACTCTGCGATGAAGCGTGACTGCGTGAAGTGGTCCTGGCACGGCACGATGGCGGGTTTGAGCCCCGAGGATCGGATGGCCCTGAGGTTCTTGGGCAGCCGGCGGCTGTTCTGGGCGATGCTGGCATTCGCGAGCGTCAGAATCTCCGGCACGGAGCGGTAGTTCGTCTCGAGTTTGTATTCGCGGGCGTCGGGATAGCGATCCTTGAATGTGATGATGTTCTCGAAGCTGGCGCCGCGAAAGCTGTAGATCGACTGCGAGTCGTCGCCGACGACGGTCAGGTTGCGGTGCCTGGAGGCGAGCAAATCGACGATTGTCCCCTGGATCGCGTTGGTGTCCTGGTACTCATCGACGAGGACGTGTTGGAACTGGCCCGCCAGCGTCTCGCGAACGTCCGCGTGTTCGTCCATCAGACGCAGCCAAGCGCCGAGCAGGTCGTCGAAATCCAGGAGTTGTCTGGCCCGCTTCTTCTCCGTGTAGAGGACGAGCACCTTTTCGATTCCTTCCATCTCCTGGAGGAACATGGGGAATCGCTTCGTGATGACCGCTTGGAGCGGCTCGAGCGTGTTCTGCAGAAAGCTCGATATCGCGGCCAGGACGTTCTTCTGGGGGAATCGACGCTCGCGGGTATCGACGCCGGCTTCCTCGACGCAGGAAGCCAGCAGGTCCTTGGCGTCCTCGCGGTCGAGGATCGTGAAGTCCGGCGAGATCCCCAGCCGCTTGCCGTGGATTCGCAGGATGCGGTTGGCGATGTGGTGGAAGGTGCCGCCCCAGAGACTATTGGTCTTCTGCTTGACGAGCAGTTCGACGCGGTTGAGCATCTCCCGGGCGGCGCGGTTCGTGAAGGTGACCAGCATGATCCGACCGGGCTCCACGCCGCGGTGCACCAGCCAGGCGAGTCGGTAGGTGAGTGCCCGCGTCTTGCCGGTGCCGGCCCCGGCCACGACGAGCATCGGGCCGCCCGGCGCGGTCGCCACCGCCAACTGCTCGGGGTTCAGGTCTGCTCCGAAGTCGATATCTCCCGCCGCCGTCCGCGACTGGAGTGTGAATTTCCGTGCCATAATGCCGATACGCCGTTACTTGCGGTTCTGTTGCCAAGCCACCATATCATAACCACGTTCGAAAGTCATCCCCCAGTGTTCATGCGTCTCTGTGTGTGAGGCGAAAGTGAAGCTCAGACGGCGTAGATCGTCTTTCGGCTCTGTTCGATGCTCTCCCAGACTTCCTGATTCCTCAGTGTCTCCTCGACGGTCACGTCCACCATGCGTCCGAGCAATCGTTCGAGCCCTTCTTTCAAATCGAAGAACCGGTTGAACAGCTCTCCCTCGTCTCGTTGAAACTGGACGAGCACGTCGATCTCACTTTCTGCATCGCAGTCCTCGACGGCAGCCGGCCCGATGAGGTCCAGTCGATGGACCTTGGATTGACGACAGAGTTCCACGATTCTCGGCTTGAACGGCTCGACATCGAACATCGTGCACCTCCCAACAGTCGGACGGCCTTGTCCTGCGCAAACACGCCCGCATGCCGGCCAATGGGCTCTGACTTGTGCATTGTCCGACGGCCTCGGGACAGAGTCAAGCACGCGCATCGCGAATTGACGGCTGGTCCTCGCCGCTCGGTGTGCTGCCTGGTCGGTCGATTTCGAAATCCGGAGTATCCTGGTGCCGGTTTTCTCTTAAGATGCTTGACGCAAAGTACGATGTACTCTATAAAACCTGTGCAGGGTCTCGCAGGAAGTCTGTCACAGGAAACGCATCGCCGAAGCGTCCTATAATGTCCTTGTGATAAGGAGAATTGCGGTGGATAGGTCGAAGATACTGGGCATGTCAATGGTGTTGGCCTCGATGGGGCTGATCGGCGGCTGTTTCGCCTCCCGACCGGAGGACATTCAAGCGTTTGTGAAACCCTACGAGGTGAATGTGACGGCCGAGAACTACACGGTGCAGCCGCCCGACGAGATCGAGATCCATTGCACGCAGGTCTCCGAGGTCCACATGCAGCGTCAGCGGATTCGGCCCGATGGCAAGATCAGTTTCGAAGTGCTGGGCGAAGTGGACGTCGCCGGCAAGACCCCGAAGGAGATCTCCGAGGTCGTCGGCCAGCGGGTCAAAGAGTTGTACACGTTGCCGGGCGAAAACCCGGTGGACGTTCGAATCGCAGTCTACGCCAGCAAGAGCTACTACGTGGTCGGGCAGGTTGCCAGGCCGGGGCCGAGGACCTATACCGGACGCGATAGTCTGCTGACGGCCTTGGTCTCCGCTCAGCCCAACACCATGGCTTGGGAGGCGAAGGTACAGGTAATCCGTCCGGCGGCTCGTGAGGGGGAAGACCCACGGATTTTCGAGGTCGACTACAGCAAGATGGTCTCCCGGGGCGATACCCGAAAGGATGTGCTCCTCGAAGAAGGAGACATCGTCTACGTCCCACCGACGATTCTGGCAGCGGCGGGATTGATAATCGAGGAGTTCATCAGCCCGGTTGCCAGGGCCTTCTACGGAGCCTACCTGGTTCAGAATCCGCCGGGAACTTACGAGGGCGGCTACCGCCCGATCGGTGGTGGGTATTGATCGTGTGATCGCAATATCCTGACGAGCAGAGAGACGACCCTATGAGCACGCGGAACGCCTTACGGCGCGTTCACATCGTCAGCACGATATGGTTCATCGCCTGCATCGGCTATATTCTCGTCCTGCGTCTTCACCAGGCGGGATTCCACTGGTGGGTCATTTTTTCGTTGTCGGGCCCCTCCTCACTCCTGGTGTTCATTTTGATCAGTCTGTACCTGTTCGCCCTGTTTCGTGGCGTCGCTGAAGCCCAGAAGATCGAGGTTGAACATCCTCTCACGACAACCAGTTACTACATGATTCTCTATGTGGCTTCACCGCTGTGGGGTGGACTGGCGGGGATGTCCGGCATGGCCACCAGTCTCGACTATCCGGTCAACTTCCTGCTCGGCGTGGCGCTGGGAACCTTGTATGTGACATTTGGCATGTGGGTCGTCGTCGATCCGATCGCGGGACTTGCCGAGATGCTGGTGCCGTCGAGCCGCAGGCATCGACTCGAACGGCTCGCGCGGGTGGAGGCCGAACGACGGACTCGACAGGAGAAACGCGAGCAGTTGCTGGCCGAGGCGTTTGCCCGCGAGGAGCAGGAACGGCAGCGATGGCGGCAACGTTTGGGACCGCAGGCGGAGAAGCTCGCGGGACTGCTCGCTCGTGATTTGGGAGATGCGTCCCGAGCCGAACGGGAAGCAGTGAGCATCGGCGCCAATGCGTGGCGTCTCGGTGGCCTCAGTTGCATGCGTCAACTTCGCGATATGACCGTCGCAATCTACGGACAAGCTCCCGACCATGAAGCGGTCGCCGATTGTATCTCCAACTGGTGGGATGGGATCGGCGACTGGCGCAAACCTCTGTCTTGCCGATGATACCCCCTCCGTTTTCCCGGCGAGTCTCGCGCGTTGCGCCGGTTGCATCTTTCGCGATGGTCTCAGGCCGATGGGAACTTCTCGATCCGGTGTGGACGCAGGAAGCGGATCACGTCCATGCGATCCTGCTTCCCACCATCCAATTCATCAACACTCTCACCGTACAGGCCAGAAGACAACGGCGAACAGCGCCATACCTAAAGCGCCCTTCGCCTCTTGATGCAGGCGATCACAGGCAAGGCGATGCCACACAGGAGCACGGCGCCGGGGGCGGGAATCGGCACCACAAGAGCCAGTTGATCCTGGGCGGGTAGCCCGCGATACGTCAGATTCAAAACCCTGACATCGCCGATCGTGTCCCAGTCGGCCACTTGGGCCGCACCGACGAAATCCTGAGCCTGCAAGGACAGCGAACCGAGGTCGGCGTAGCCGTCTTCACATTCGAGGTACCAGATTGCCTCTTGAAGGCTCTTCGCCGAGGCCTCCCTGCCCGACCCGACTGCATAGTCGTAGCCGTAGGCGCTCAAGTCCCCCGAACGGAATTGCGTATACAGCCAAGCTGTTTCCGGGGATATCGGGTCCGCGCCGGCAGTCTCAGCCGGCCCTACGCCCCCACCCGCGATGGCTTCGGTGTTCAGCGCAACCTGGTAGGTAATACCCTCCCACGCATATTCGCCGATTTCAAGACAGAACGACCCGAATGGCTGGTTCGAGCCAAGCAGCGCCGCGAGCTCGGCGTTGGGTGTGAGCAGGAATTCGCCGCCCAATTTGGGCACAGGATAAGTACCATCCACTCGCTCGACTGTTACCGTTGGGACCGCCATTGCGACCCCTGCAGCGAGCAGACAAACAGCAAACACTCCGGAAAACCGTTTCATCCTTTTCTCCTATTTCAGTTGTCCCAGCAGAGGGAGTCCGAGGATCAATCCATTTCATCCAAGGGGATTGGGGCTCAAGCGGGGGGAGGGCGAGCCAGTTCCACACATCCGACGGACGAAGACCCCAAAGGAACCAGCCGGCCAACGTCCTTTGGTCTTGTCTCTCGTGCGCCACCGAACATCATACTCTCTTGGGGTGCCAGACCCAGGGAAGCGTGATGTTCGTGGAGCTCATATGCGGAAAGATGCAGACCCTGAAATGCGGAGAAGATCGGTTCCTGCATGATCACAGGCGCCGTTGACCCGTGCGTCCAACACACGGAATCCGCGTCCAACGCACACGGCGGTTTGCCGGCTTGGGCGCGATCGGGATCCGTCCCGTCCGACCGGATGGAACCACCCCGCGACGAACGCGCCATGCAGATTCGATTGCAGCTGAGCAGATACAGACACAGTCCAATCCAGACTCTGCGGTTCTTCACCACTGAGACACAAACAAAACCCAGAATGCCCAGACAAACCGCCCCTGGACCGTCCGGGATCGCCATGGCCAGTGGGACAGGATACGGCGTGCCGGCGCGGGAGGACAGCTCGCTGTACTCGGCGACCGAGGAAACCGCCCCATGCATTGTGGCGCAGCAGTGCAGAAGAACGCGAGGAACCGCGCGGCCGTCCGATGTCGTGTGCACAGACCGACTGCCTACCGCATCGATCCCGAACACACCGATTGCGCTGCTCAAGATAGCGATACAGGACGAGAGGATAACCGAAGCCCCAACTTCCCTGCCCAAACGCATCGACCCGTCTCCTTACGGTCTGCCCACACGGGCCCGTCAGCACTGATGGCCTACCACCCCACCACTATTCCTTAGGGTGCTCCCCTCCGCATGTCCATCATACGCTGGAAACAGCGTATCAGATGCCTGCACCTTGTCAAGGCAAAAAACCAGAGAAAAGTCGCTTTTCACAACCATCGCGTCACCTGCCCTCATCTTGAACAGCCGATGCCTTGGTGAGATAAGGTCGGGAGGATAGAAGGCGAATACCCTGTGACGGAATACAAGAGGGGAAACAGGGAAGCTCTACGCGGAACCGTTGCGAGGTTGAGGGGTTGCCTATTTGTTGTGGCCGCCGATGCGCCGTCTGAGCCAGGCGGGAGTCTCAAGTGGACAGGGTTGGCGTGCGGTTCCGCGATCCGATACAATTGCGATGCGTTGCGGCAGAGTAACGACAGTGTGCAGCCGGAAGGGAACAGTAATGCTCCTGGCTGTGAATCGACAGGTTCTGACTACCTGGGGTTGACTATGGAATCACACAAAGGGCCCGGAGACGTATTTCGCTACTGTACGAAGTGCGGTGCGGCGGCAGTGCGGGCGGTTGGCTCGAAGCTGTTACGCTGCGAAGCGTGTGGTTTCGAGCTGTTCCTGAACCCGGCCGCGTCCGTGGCCGGGGTGATCGTGGACGGGCAAGCGCGAATGGTCGTGCTGGTCCGGGGTCGAGAACCGGGCAAAGGGCAATGGGACCTGCCCGGGGGATTCGTCGATCCGGGCGAGACCGCTGAGGAAGCCCTTCGACGCGAAGTTCGCGAGGAGGTGGGATTGGAGGTTTCGGCTATGCGGTACCTGGGTTCGTGGCCGAACACCTACGAGTACGGGGGCGTGCCCTATCGGACGTTGGACCTTGGATTCCTGTGTGAGGCACGCGGTGCGGAGCGGGCCAAGCCGGTGGAGAGTGAGGTCGAGCGGGTCTTGCTTGTATCGTTTGCGGAGATAGATCTCGGACGATTTGCGTTTCGATCCGTAGCGCAGATTGCAGGAGCGTACCTGGAGGATGTGCACGCACGGCGACCTCCGTGCTCATGACGCTGCGTCCGAGAATAGTCTTCTTGCAGATGAGTCTGCTGGCCGCTATAATACGACAGTAGGTCCGATATGGACGTGTAGGCAGTGGTGTCAGTGGGGTGCTTGGGCCGGATTGTCAGGGGTGAGGACGCACCCCTGACGCGGGCTTGCGGCGCTGAATAGGGTCTTGGAGGAATTGGGTCTGCTTCGGTACGTGCGAAGCATGGAATCATCGGCATGTGGCGGAACGGGTCTGTCCGGAAGAGGGAGTCACAGGGAGTCCGAACTTCACGGCAAGTGCGGGCGAGTGCGTGCCGATGATCTGATGATGGGCGTGCATTGGTCGAAACGGTGGCAGCACGCCGGGAAGGAACAGAGTGAGGTCATGCGGGCCATGTTTGGCTGGTGGACCTCCGGCAGAGCCTCGGCTTGGGACCGGGGATACGATGGGTTTTCAAGTAGAAGGAGTGAGGTTATGTGGAAGTGGTCAAGCTCGATTATGGTGGCGTGCGCCATGCTGACAGGAGTCACGCAGGCTGCTCGGGACGTTACGAGTGCAACCGATGTGGTCGTGGGGGTTCCAGATGATGGGGACTGGCCCGGCGGCGAGATGCCGAACCTGGCGATCGACAATAACTCCAACACGAAGTTCCTGCATTATAAAGGTGCGACTCAGGCTACGGGCATTCGAGTCACACTTCGCATTGGGCCGGTGGTGGTGACAGGGCTCACATTCACAACGGCCAACGACTATGCCGTGCGGGACCCCATCAAGTACGAGCTGTCCGGCTCCAACACAGGGATTGATGGTCCTTACACGCTGATCGCCAGTGGCGACATCCAGGATTTCAACGGGACGACGGAATGGGCGCGGTATACGAAGAACACCACGCCGATAGAGTTTCCCAATACGATCGCGTATGCGCACTATCAGCTACTATTCCCTGCGGTACGCGATCCGAGCAGCGCCAACAGCATGCAGATCGCCGAGGTCGAGCTGTTGGGTGATATCCTGAAAGCGCACGCTCCCAGTCCGGCCGACGGCACCACCGGCGTGACGCTGGCGCTGTTCCAGTGGACCAAAGGAGATACGGGCGTGCTTCACGACATCTATCTGGGCAGCAGCCCGGATCTGACGGAGGACGATCTGGTGGTTTCCCGCCAATCCACTCTATCGTCGGTGTACTATCATGCCTCGCCGGCGCTGGAACCGGGCGCCACATACTACTGGCGCGTCGACCAGATCGACGCGGCCGGGACGGTGTATACAGGCGATGTCTGGCAGTTCACGGTGGCCTCGAAGACGGCCTTTTCCCCGGCGCCAAGCAACGGCGCCACGTACGTCCCAACCGATGTGACTCTCGAATGGACGGCCGGGCTGAGTGCGTCCGCCCACGATGTGTACTTCGGCGCGGACTCTGACGCAGTGGCTGCCGGCGAGGCAACCACCTTGCGGGCCACCAAGCAATACACGACTTCCTTTGCAGTCACCGGCCTGGAGCGAGGACAGACCTACTACTGGCGCATCGATGAGGTGCTCGCAGGCGGCAGTCGATTGACCGGCTCGGTCTGGAGCTTCACCGTCCGCCCGTTCATTGCGAAGACCGACGCCACGTTGGTGGGCTGGTGGAAGCTGGACGATGAGAGTTCGGACCTTGCGGTGGATCACTCGGGTTATGACAACTACGGAACGCGCCACGGCGGCATCGACTATGTGGACGGCTTCCAGGGCGAGGCCCTGTCGTTTGACGGCCGGAACGATTACGTCACCTGCGGCAATGATACGAGCCTGACCAACATCGAATCCGTGTCCGTGTCCGCCTGGATTCAACTGGGTGCCTTCGATGTCGACCGCAAGATCGTCAGCAACCAGAACAACGCCACCGGTGGTTACAAGCTGGGTGTCTACAGCGACAACAAGGTCGAGTTCGAGATTCGCGATTCGTCCAACGTCTCCACTCTGAACCGCAGTATCGAAGGGGGAACTATACTGAAGAGGGACACGTGGTATTACGTCGTGGGCGTCTACGAGAACGGCACAGCCATTCGCACCTACGTCAACGGGGTGCTGGACAGGGAGCTCTCGACCGCCAGCGTGCCCGGCGCCTCGACCGGGGAACTCCATATCGGCCGCGAGGCGTTCACCAGCGGCAATTGGTGGCTCGGCCTGATCGACGACGTCCGAGTCTACAGCAAGGTCCTGACTGTCGAGGAGATTTCGGAAATCATGCTGGGTGATCAGTCTCTCGCGTCCGACCCGCAACCGGCATCGGGCATGAGCCTGGATATCCGCAGCGTGGAAGACCTTTCCTGGACGGCCGGCGACACAGCGGCCAGGCACGACGTGTACTTCGGCCAGGACCGGGACGCCGTGAAGACTGCGGATACGAGTTCGGATCTCTACCAGGGCCGGCAGACCAGCACCGGCTTCGCGCTGGACAATCTGGTCGAGTTCGGCGGCGGCGCCTATTTCTGGCGGATCGATGAAGTCGAGAGCGACGGAACCACCCTCCACGAGGGCACCGTCTGGAGGTTCACCGTGCCCGACTATCTGATCGTGGACGACTTCGAGAGCTACAGTGACGCGGAAGGCAGTCGCATCTACGAGTTCTGGGTCGACGGGTACGGGATCGACGAGAACGGTTCGCTTGTCGGTTACGACTTCGGCCCGTTCGCCGAGCAGGAGATCCTCCACGGCGGCGCCCAGTCCATGCCGTTCCGCTATGACAACACCGGCGCCATGTATGCCGAGGCGGAACAGACGTTCGACAAAACCCAGGACTGGACGGAGTATGGGGTCGAAAATCTGGTCCTCTACTTCTACGGCGATACGACCAACACGGGCAGCCCCCAGCTCTACGTCAAGATCAACGGCACGAAGGTCGCCTATGACGGTGCAGCGACAGACCTGCAGACCGCAGCCTGGCACACTTGGCCGATCAACCTGGCCTCCACGGGCGTCAACGTGAAGAAGATTACGACGCTGGCGATTGGGATCGAAGGCAGCGGTGCGACAGGCATCCTGTACTTCGACGACATCAGCCTGACCACGCCGTAAAGGCGCGTCATTCGCTCTGCGAGAGCCTTCGGTCCTCACGCGTGACGACGGACGATGGACCGCTCGCAGGACGCTCGTTGCACGAGTGAATCCGGGGCCCGCATCGAACAGGTGCGGGCCCCGCCTGTTTGGACGTCGCGGATTCGGAAGAATCCCGCCGATGCCCGAGGAAAGACAGTTGTATTGCCAGAATCACTCCGTTCTGGTATAATCCGAGTAGTGTGTGTGGCACAGGTCGCCGGTGGTGCAATTCCGTAGCGAAGCAGTCCGTGCTCGGCAGTCCGTACACCTTGATTGCCAGCGGCGATATCAAGGACTTCGCGGGATTGACCGTATGGCCACGGTATACGAAGACGACGACGCCGATGCAGTTCACCAACACCGTCGCGTACCAGCACTACCAACTGATGTTCCCGACCATCCGCACCACGAGCGACAACATGATGCAGATCGCCGAGATCGAGCTGCTGGTAGACGTCTTGAAGGCGACGGCCCCCAATCCCGCGGATGGCGCGGTCATCACAATGCCCCTGTTCCAATGGGCCAAGGGCGACAACGCAGTGGCCCACAACGTCTACTTTGGGACCAGTCCGGATTTGACCGAAGCCAATCTGGTGGCATCAGGGATCAGCGTTCCCGTTTTCTTCAACACCCTGACGCCGATTGAGGCGGGAAGCACCTATTGCTGGAGGGTGGATGAGATCGATGCCGCCGGCAATGTCTACACCGGCGATGTCTGGAGTGTGCTGGCCGCGCCGAAGAAGGCGTATGCTCCCTCGCCGAAGGACGGCGACAAGTGGATCCCTGTGGCCACGACTCTGACGTGGATTGAGGGCGTCGGCGCCAGTTCGCACAAAGTGTATCTGGGCACCGATGAGGCGGCAGTGGCCGCCCGAGACGCCTCTGTGTCCAAGGGCACGGTCGGTATCCCCCTGTTTAAGCCCGACGTCCTGCTCGAACAGACGACGTACTTCTGGGCCATCGACGAGGTCATTGCCAACGTCACCTACGCGGGCCCGGTCTGGAGCTTCACCACGGAGGGCGGCACGGGCGGCATCCGTGGCGACTACTTCGTTGGAACAACTCCGAAGGGCGTGCCTGCGGTGAGCCGCATCGAGTCGACAGTCGATTTCGCCTGGGGCGCCGGGACCCCCGATGCCTTGCTCGCGGACAACAACTGGTCGGCCCGCTGGACCGCGGATCTCGAAATTGCGGTGGCCGACACGTACACGTTCTCCGTCAACAGCGAGGGCTGCACCCGCCTGTGGATCGATGGCCAGTTGGTCATCAATCAGTGGGTGTCCTGGGTGCCCACGACGTACTCCAGTCTGCCGATGAAGATGGAGAAGGGCTTCCATTCGTTGCGCCTGGAGTTCGCCGACAAGGATCGCGACGCGCAGCAGGTCTTGTCCTGGGAAACGCCGACGATGGCGAGTGTGGTCATCCCCTCCGGACCGCTGCAACCTCCGGTGCGTGCCCAGGTGGTCTATCCCGCCAACGGCGCGACGAATGTCGCCCAGACCGTGATCCTGAGCTGGAACGCCGGCGAGATGGCCGTGGAGCATGATGTCTACTTCGGCGTTGACAAAGACGCCGTCGCCAATGCCACGCCGGACTCGGCAGACATCTACATGGGCCGACAGGGCTTGGGCGAGACCACCTTCGACCCGGGCACCCTGGAGTGGAACAAGACCTACTTCTGGCGCGTCGACGAAGTCAACGAAGCCGCAGCGGACAGCCCGTGGAAGGCCAGCGTCTGGAGTTTCACCACCGCTGATTTCATCGTGGTCGACGACATGGAGATCTACACCGCCGCCGAAGGCAATCGGATCTACCAGATCTGGCCGGACGGCTATGAAGATACGACCAACGGCTCGCAGGTGGGCTACACGGATGAACCGTTCGTCGAGAATGGCATCGTTCATGGCGGAAGGCAGTCGATGCCGTTCTCCTACGACAACACGCAGTCTCTGTTCAAGAGCACGGCGACTCGCGAGTTCGCGACCGCCCAGGATTGGACAGTCAACGGCATGACCGACCTGGTGCTGTTCGTCCGTGGGATTCCGACCAACACGGTTCAGCCCACGGATACGCTGTTCGTCACCGTCGAGGACGAGGCCGGCAAAACGGCGTCGGCAAGCTACGCCGATACGTCCGCTCTGCTGGTGAGCATCTGGACACCCGTGACGTTCCCGCTGTCCAGCTTCGCCGGCGTCGATGTGACGCAGGTCAAGAAGATGTCCCTCGGTGTAGGCAGCCTGACAGCCCCCGCCGCAGGTGGGGCAGGCCAGATCTACATCGATGACATCGGTGTGGTCAAGCCGTAAGGCGGAAGTGACAGTCTGTTGCGGCCCGTGTCTCAACAGCGTGCCGCCAAGTAGCACAAACCCGAGGCCCGTGTCCCCCAGACACGGGCCTCGGCGTTTTCTCGTTCCCATCCCAAGCTTCGCATCCTGTACCCTCTGTTTTCTCCTCGGATTTCTCGCTTGGGGGCCTACGACCGGTCTGGTAGAATGCCGACCGGCCGGGCCCGTGGCGAATTCGCCGTGGGCAGGGCGTTCGACGACACGGGAATAGGAGTGACGAAGCGTGCTGAGCGGAATCGACTATTTCGTGGTGATCGCTTATCTGTTGGGCATAACGACCCTGGGCCTGTACTTCGCGAGGTTCGTGCGTTCGGCGGACGATTTCTTTCTGTGCGGCAGGTCGCTGCCGTTCTGGGCGGTCGGCATGTCCATCGTGGCGACCGACATCAGCGCGATGGATTTCGTGGGCGTCTCGGGCCAATCCTATCGCTTCGGGGTGGCCGCGGGGAATTTCGATTGGCTGGGCTCGATCCCGGCCATGTTGCTGGCGGCATTCATCTTCATTCCCTATTTCTGGAAAGCGGGTGTCTACACGATCCCCGAGTATCTGGGTCGGCGGTACAACGACTACGTCCGCGGGGCGGCATCGCTGACTTGGGTCGTCTTCTTCGCCTTGGATTTGGGCGTCCTGTTCTGGGCTGCGGCCGTCATGTTCGAGCCGCTCATGGGTTGGCCGCACTGGTTCTCCATCATTGTCACGGCCCTCGTCGTCGGTCTCTACACGTTCTTCGGCGGACTGACCGCCGTGGTGATGACCGATGTGGTTCAGATGGTCATCATGTTCGTGGGCGGCGCGACCGTCGTGGTCGTCGGGCTCTACAACGCCGGGGGTTGGGAGGGCCTGGTGGACAAGATCTCCGCCCTGGGCGATGCCTATCAGCACCATTTTGAAGTGGTTCAGCCTATGGATAGGCAAACACCCTACCCTTGGACGGGCATTCTTTTCGGATTGACGCTCGTGATGTCCAATGCCTACATGATCGGCAACCAGGCCATTGTGCAGAGGTGTCTGGCGACAAAGAGCATCTGGCACGCCAAGGCGAGCATGCTCACCGGCGCGTTCTTCAAGATGTTCATCCCGATGCTCGTGATGTTTCCAGGACTGATTGCCCTGGCTACGTTGCCGGCCATGGAGGACGGCGACCAGGCCTTTCCCGTGCTGGTGAAGACCCTCCTGCCCCCTGGTTTGCGCGGGCTTCTGTTCGCCGGGTTTCTGGCCGGTCTGATGTCCACGATCGATTCGATCCTGAACTCGACTGCGACTCTATGGACCAAAGACGTCTACGAGAAATTCCTCCGGAAAGGGGCGAGTGATCGACACTACATGATCGTAGGACAACTGGCAACGGTGGTCCTGCTGATCGGCGGGGTCGCGACTTCGTGGTTGAGCAAATACTTCGATGGCATCTACGTCGCGATCCAGACGTTTCTTTCGTTCTTCCAGGGGCCGGCCTTCTCCGTTCTGCTTCTGGGCATGTTCTGGCCCCGCGCGACCCAGTGGGGCGGCTTGGCGGGACTGGTCGGCGGCATCTGCACCTCGATTCTGCTCTACGTATTGAAGGGCCGCCTGTTCACGATTGACGACCCCTTCCTGTATATCTCCTGGTGGTCTTTCCTGGCGGGGGTGCTGCTCAACGTAACGACGAGTCTGTTTACGAAGCGTCATCCCCCGGAGCGTCTCAAGGGCCTTGTGTGCCGACTGCCGGAGGATCTCAAGGGCGGCTGCGAGGTGACGACATGCTGAACTTCGACTGGCTCAAAGAGGTCTCGCCGGCGGCGGCGAAGTGGGTCTTCCTGGGGTTGTTCATTCTCTCCGGACTGCTCGTGATGCTGATTCCCAAGGCCTACATCTATGAGGGGGTCGAGCACCCTCGCTGGTGGCACAACCTCAAGCTCTGGGCGATAGGTGTCCTGGCCATCATCTTCACCATCTACTCCATCTTCTGATAGGAACGCGCGATGGCGCCGATTGACAATAAGGATGAAGCCAGAACGCTGCGCGATCCGCAGATCTACAAGGCCCTCGGCGCGTTCCTGCTGTTCTTCGCGGTGGTGGTGCTCGTGTCGATCCTCTTCACCGACACAGGGATCGGCAGGCTGACGAACCTGGGCGCGGGTGCCGTGATCGGCGGGATCGGGGGCGCCATGGTGTACAAGGGAATCAGGGCGGGCGCAAAGCCCCCCCAGCCGTAGGAGCATCCGCCGCATCTACATCACGTCCTCCGCGTTGTCGTAGATCTTTCGAATCGCCTCGACGATCAGGTCCATGTCCGATCTCGGGCCCATCAGGACCTTGTGGTGGAAGCAGACGGACTCCCGCGAAAACACCCGCTGGCAGACGGGCAGCTTGAACCGCTTGGGGTCGATCCGTTTCCAGTGCTTCTCCGTGAGCTTGTGTCGCCAGGGCTTCGTGTGCGGCGCATACAGGGAACAGGCGTTCAGCGGCTTGTAGCTGGAGTCCACCGCACAGCCCAGTTCGGCCGCGAGCGCCTCGCGGAATCGCGTCACCGGCAGACCCCTGAACTGCTCCTGGTCGTATCGGAACGAGAAATTGTAGTATGCCTCTGCCGTCTCTCGCTTGTCCCGCCGCATTGGCGCGATGCCCGGCAGTTGCGAAAGCTGAGAGTTCAGGTAGGTGGCATTGCGGTCGCGCACCTTGTTCTGCGCGGGCAGCCGCCGGAGCGACTCCAGTAGCAGCGCCGCCTGGAAGTCCGTCAGGCGGTAGTTGCCCGACTGGAGGAAGTTGCCTTCGTCGGCGTAGACGCCCTCGCCCTTGTCCGCGTCCGATTCCCGTTCAGGTCGCCGGCCGCAGTTGCGAAGGGCGTCGAGACGCTCGCACAACGCGGAATCGCTGGTGGTCAGGGCGCCGCCCTCGCCTGCGGTCATCAGCTTCGAGAGTTGGAAGCTGAAACTGCCGATGTCGCCGAGACTGCCCGCCTTTCGGCCCTTCCATTCGCCGCCGTGCTTGTGGGCACAGTCCTCGATCACCTTGAGACCGTGCCGGCGAGCGATCTTCCCGAGGGCGTCCATGTCGGCGAACGAGCCGTAGAGGTGTACCGGGATGATCGCCTTCGTTTGAGGTGTGATCGCCGCTTCGACCTGGGCCGGGTCCATGCACCACGTGTCCTCCGTGACGTCCACGAGGATCGGAACCGCGTTGATGTCCAGCGCTGCGGCCGCGGTCGCCTGCCAGGTCAGGCCTGGGACGATGACCTCGTCGCCGTATCCGACCCCGCAGGCCTCCAGGGCCAACTGGAGCGTGACCGTCCCGTTCGCAAGGGACAACGCGTACTTCGTCCCGGTGAATCGGGCGAAGGCCTCGTTGAACTGCCTTTCTCGCGGCCCGTTGTAAGACCAGATGCCGCTGTGCAGCACGTCCCGCAGGGCCTTTTCCTCGTGTTCGTCCCAGACGGGCCACTTGGGCCAGGGATTACTCTTGACGTTCCGTATCGGCTTGCCACCCTTGAGGGCCAATCGGCTCATCGTCGTACTCCTTCATCTGTGGGAATCCTGTGTGACGACAGCTTACTGTGGACGCCTCCGCACTGCAATAGTCGAGATGCGAACGGACTCTCTGGCGTCTACGGCGAGATTGTCATGCTGAACGAAGTGAAGCATCTGGGCAATGAATGCAAATGTGGTTTGTTTCCCTGCCTGGCCACATCCCGTGGTTGTGCGATTGTTGTTGAAGATAGTTCCCAGGTTCTATACCATCGGAAGGTGATGCCTCGACAAGAGACAATCCTGTCCGACGGGTGGCTGATCCGCAGTTCGGCCGGCGTGCAGTCTCGCGGCGAACAGATCTCGCGACCTGATTTCGTCGCGGGCGACTGGATCCCCGCGTCCGTGCCGTCCACCGTCCTGGGGACGCTGGCGGGCCGGGGCGTCTACGACGACCCCTACGTCGGCATGAACCTGGCGAAGATCCCGCAGGAGGCCTTTCGCGTGCCTTGGTGGTACCGCGGCGCGTTCGCTCTGTCCGACGACCAAGCCGGCGGGACGGTCCTCCTGGAGTTCGACGGGGTCAATTACGCTGCCGACATCTGGCTCAATGGCCGCTGTGTCGCGCGAGCCGACCAGGCGAAGGGGGCGTTTCGCCGATTCCAGTACGATGTCTCCGATCAGGTCACGGCGGGCGAGAATGTCCTGGCGGTCATGGTGACGCCGCCGAGGCCGGGGGATTTCTCGACCGGTTTCGTGGATTGGAATCCTCGTCCGCCGGATCGGAACATGGGCTTGTTCCGTCCCGTGCGACTTCGCTTCTGCGGCCAGGTGTCTATCGAGAACCCCTTTGTTCGATCGCGACTCGATCTGCCCACACTTGCGGAAGCGAGTCTGACGGTTCAAGCCGATCTCGTGAACCACAGCGACGAGCCGGTATCGGGAGTCCTCGACGGGGTCATCGAGGGAATCCACTTCCGCCGGGACGTGGGGTTGCAGCCCCGCGAGTCGCGGACGGTCACTGTGACGGCCCAGGAGTGCCCGTCGCTTCGTATCGCGGACCCGCGTCTGTGGTGGCCGCACGATTTGGGCAAGCCGGAACTGTACGAGCTGGACCTTCGATCTCTCGTTGATTCGGAGGTCTCCGACGCGCGATCTGTCCGGTTCGGCATCCGCGAGGTCGCGGACTACCGCACGCCGGAAGGGCACCGCGGATTCAAGATCAACGGCAGGGAGGTCCTCATCCGCGGCGCCGGTTGGACGGATGATCTGCTGCTGGCCGATACGCCTGAGACCATCGCAGCCGAGTTGCAGTACGTCCGGCATGTGAACCTCAACTGCATCCGCTGCGAAGGGGTCTGGGGCAAGAACCAGACGCTTTACGATCTCTGCGACGAGTACGGCATCCTCGCGATGGTCGGTTGGAGCTGTCACTGGGAACACGAGCAGTATCTCGGCAAGCCCGCGGACGACCTCTACGGCGGCGTGACCTCGCCCGAGGATATCGAGCTGGTCAGCCAATCCTGGCGGGATCAGCTCCTGTGGCTGCGGAACCACCCGAGCATCTTCGTCTGGGCGGTTGCCAGCGACAAGCTGCCCGCGCCCGACCTGGAACGAAGGTACATCGACATCTTCCGCCAGTGCGATCCGACGCGGCCCTCCCTGGCCTCTACAGGCGGTATGGGCAGCGAGCAGCGGATCGTCTGTCCAAAAGAACTGGTCAGCGAGGTCAGCGGCAACTCCGGCATGAAGATGCTCGGGCCGTACGAGTACACGCCGCCGGTCTACTGGTACACGGACACGCGACGCGGCGGCGCATATGGCTTCAACACGGAGACCTCGCCCGGCGCCGTCGTCCCGACGCTCGAAAGCCTTCGGAAGATGCTCCCTGCGGAGCATCTTTGGCCGGTTGATGACTGGTGGCACTTTCACTGCGGCCTGAACGAGTTCACGACGCTGGACTGCTTCCGAGAGGCCATCTGCCGGCGGTATGGCGAGGCACACAGCGTCGAGGAGTTCGCCCTCAAGGCCCAGACGCTCAACTACGAGCTGGTTCGACCGATGTTCGAGGCCTTTCGCGTCAATCGCGGCCGGGCCACCGGCGTCATCCAGTGGATGCTCAACGCGGCCTGGCCCAAGATGTACTGGCAGCTCTACGACTGGTTCCTGATGCCCACCGGCGCATTCTACGGCGCAAAGAAGGCCTGCGAACCCACGCAGTTAGTCTATCACTACGGCGATGCGAGTGTCCGCCTGGTGCGTGACGGGCAGAAGGACACACAGGACGGGTGCACGACCGAAGTTGCAGCCTCCCATTGGGTGACGAAGCGCCGCCCGGACCCTGTCATTCCTGCGGAAGCAGGAATCCAGAAACCATGGTATGGGACGTGTCCCAGGGAGTGGATTCCCGCTTCCGCGGGAATGACAATGCGTGGTCCACATGGATCTCCATGGCACGCCTTCAACGATGGTCCTGCACCCACACAGGACCTCGTGGCGGACATCCGAGTCTACGACATCGAATCGAGGTTGTTTCTCGCCGCCCACATGCCGATCACGTCGGACAGAGTCTTCGAGCTTCCCCAATTCCGGACGATCTCAACGACCTACTTCCTTGCTCTCGGACTGTCCGATTGCCGTGGGAACACCCTCGTGGACAATTTCTACTGGCTGTCCACGCGACCCGATGTCCTCGACTACCAGGCAAAGGTCAAGCCATGGGAGTACTACACGCCCAGCAGGGACTACGCGGACCTGACCGGCCTCAACTCGCTGCCGCCGGCCCAGGTGGACGTGGATTGCCATGTCGACGAGAACGGCCAGATCGTGGTCGATCTGGCGAACCGCAGCGATGGAATCGCGTTCTTCATCGAGCTGCTCCTGATGGACGAGGGCGCCGGCGAGCCGGTTGTGCCCGTCTTCTGGCAGGACAACTACGTCAGTCTCCTGCCGGACCAAACGAGAACGATCACGGCTCGGGCGGGCAAACCATCGCGTCAGCCGGCCTTGCTCGTCCACGGCTGGAACGTCGCGCAACGGCAGTGCCCCGTTCCGTTCTAGTGATCGACCTGGCAGCGCCTCTCGCCATTGCGCAGGAGGATCAGGAAGGTCGCGGCAAGGACGGGAACCACGATGGCACAGCCGAAACCTGCGTACGTGCAGGCGAACATCACCTGTTCGAACCCGTCTTGACCGACGTGCATCGCTGCGGCCGTGCGGGACAGCAGTCCCAAGCCGATCAGGACGCAGCTCAGAGCGGCCACGGTCACCACCAGCCCAGCCTTGCGATACTGAGACCGTGGCCGTAGTCTGACGCCCAGGCGGGCCCAGAAACCGCCCTGCAGGACCACCCATCCGATCAGCAACAATACGGCGGGTGGGGCAACCTCCGATACGATCCCGATCAGGGCGTGCAGAACGCCCCACACGGACCCGGCGAGCAGTTGGAAGACCAGCGTCCTTCCGCCGCGGAATATCGCGGCTGCGATATAGCCTCCCGCGAAGTACGCGAGCACGCCAAACACCATCCAGGACAGATGCCGCAGGGGACGACGTCTCGCGTTGACCTTTTGGTACTCGCTTTCGAGAGTGCGGGGCTCGCCGAGCCGGTGACCGGCGATCAGACACGACTCCGTTGGTGAAAGCCCCAGCGGCCGGAGGCGTTCCATCCCCTCCCGGAGATGGCCCTCGAGTTCGTCGAGGTCGGACGAGCCGAATGCTTCGGATGCCTGCAACGCATTCCGCCATTGCTCGATCTGCTCTTCTACGTCGTGCATGGTCGCTTCTCCCAAAGCTGTTGAAGGGTGCTGTGTACGAGCATCCACTGGATTCGGTGCTCGGCCAGCGCCCTGGTTCCGCTCTTCTTCACGCGATAATACTTCCTCCGGCGTCCGGTCTCGGCGGTGCTCAGATAGGACTCGATGAGTTTCTGCTTCTCCAGTCGGTGCAGGACGGGATAGAGCATGCCGTCGGTCCACTGCATCTGCCCGCCGGAAAGCTCGCGTACCCGCTGGATGATCGCGTATCCGTAGCTGTCGCCCTCCGAGAGGATCGACAGAATCAACGGGGTCGCCGACGCCGCGACCAGATCTTTTGCCACTGCCACGGTCCGTACCTCCACAATGCGAGTACCTAATACTGTAATGCATAGTACATCTATGTATTAGGAAGTCAAAGGTATTCTTGCGGAATGTCGTCATTTTTCTTCCGGGGGCGCACAAGGCGGAAGAGGAAACCCAGGCATGAAGTCCAAGTGATGCGGATCAGGAACAACGCGTGTGTGGATGAGAGCTTGTCATCCTGAGGCGCAGCCGAAGAGCCTGTCCTGAGCAGAGCGAAGGAATCTGGCCATCGGACGAGAGGTGTCTCCCGGTCGCAGGCCAGATCCTTCACTCCGCTACGCTCCGTTCAGGATGACAAACGCAGCGGATGTATCTTCCCGAATCGCTACGATGTGGATTCGGTAGTCGCAATATCGCCTGCACCCGCCCAGTTCTCAGCGGCCGATTACGCGTCACGCGCCGTCCGGCCTGATGACGCCCAGATACCGGCCCAGCCAGTAGGGCAGCAGGTAGATGTCGCCGCTGTATTCCTCGCGACCGCCGTCGCCGCCGTCGAGGCGGAAGGCGTTGCCGTTGAACTTGCTCATGGGCCGCTCGTCCGGGGGCAACACGACTCGGGTCGTCTGCTCGCGGAAGTTGGCCGGCAGCAAGTCCAGATCCTCGCGCCGGCTGTTCTGGATGGTCCAACTGATCGTGTCGAGCGGGAACTGCTGAAGGGTCCAAATGGACTCCGCGAGGTCGAAGTCTTCCGCTCCCATCGCGGCGTAGAGGAAGTCCCAGAGCGGGTTTCTCTCGGGCCGCTCGATCTGCCAGTGGTCTCGAATCGCCTCGCGATATCGCTCCTGCAATTCCGGCGTGAACGCATAGCGGTACAGGTTCCAATAGCTCAGGAACGCCAGTTCGTCGTCGGAATGATTCCACTCCGTCGTCAGGTCGATGCCGGGGACCCGGCCCAGCTCGCCCATCGGGATCGTGATGTTCCTGATGTAGCCATGCTGCTCGATCAGCTCGAACGCCTTCTTCCGGTAGACCTCCTTGCCTGTGAAATGAAAGGCGGTCTGGAGGAATGCAATGATCTCGACCGAGTTCAGTCGCCGGTCGCCCACCTGGCGAGGGAACTGGTTGACGTACTTGGGATTCCAGCGACCCCACTGGGTGGGCCTGCCGTCGCAGTCGATCAGGTACCAGTCGTTCCGCACGATGTGATCCATGATCGCGTCGATGAGCGTGACCGCCCGGCGTTTCCACGTTTCATCCGGCACGATCTCCGCGAAGATCGCGTAGACGAAGAAATGCCCGACGATCTCATCGCTGCTGGTGGTTCCCTTCCATGACCAGTGCCCGTCGGCGGTGGCGTGCCAGCGGGATCGGTCCGCGACCTGATAGCCGGCCCGCTCGAAGGACCTCGCGGGAAAACCCTCGATACCCGGGATCTGACACAATCGCTCCATCGCTTCGAAGGATTCATGGCAGTTGCGCAACGCGTCGTCAGACTTCGTAACGGCGTATCGGAATAGCTCCCCGGCCAGGTACATCGCAGTCCAGAGCCCGTCGTTGTCCTGGTCGACGAGCGTTCCCGTCGAAAGGTCTCCCGGCGTGCTCATCTCGAAGGCACTGTTGAACCCGAAGCGGATATGACGCCGGCGGGTCAGGCGGTCGAAGTGCTCTGCTTTCTGTGCCAACGTCATCTTGCGGAAATGGAGGATGTTCAAGCCGTGCCGCGAGAGGATCAGGACCGAACCATCCTCGCCCGGCCAGATGTCGAGGACATTGTCGTCGAGCAGCCACCGTCTCGATGCATAGTAGTCGATCCGACCGTCGGGTTGCCGCGAGAATGCCCCGCTCGGCGTCCCGAACCAGACGACATCACCGACGGCTCGTCGGCACCTTATGTCGGAGCAGGGCACCCTGTTCAGATCGATGCCCTGCGGTCCGAGCGAGTTCGGATCCATCGGGATGTGTTCTTGCGAGGTCGCAGCCAGGAGTCGTCCGGCGGACGCGTTGCTCAGGACGAACCTGTCCGTCAGGTACACGAACTGGCCGTCCTGGATTTCCATGTCCTTGATCTGCATGTCGGCCAGGGGACGATGCTGTCGTTCCGGGGGGAGCGTGCCTGCGTGGACTTGGAGGAGTCCCTTATCCGAGAGGACGAGGATTCGACCGTTGCGATCCATGCGGACCTTGAGCAGCTTTGCATCCTTGACCTCCGCTGCGAGCGGGACCTGCTCGCTGGAATCCTGGAGGAAGGGTCGGTCCACATGGAATCGGATCGGTTTGGGTGCGGGAACAGCCGCAAGGATGAGCAGGATTCCGACAACCATCGCAAACCTCCTTTTAGACGTATTCACCCGAATTGGCAGATGCTTGCGGTTCTGTCATCCTGAGGCGTAGCCGAAGGATCTCGGCTGGAACCTGAAGGTCGCTCGCGGTCCCAGGCCAGATTCCTTCGCATTGCTCAGGACAGGCTCTTCACTCCGCTGCGCTCCGTTCAGGTTGACAATCACAGTACACACATATACAGATCTGTCGTAGTCCGCATCACACTGGTCTCAGATTGCCCACGGCGTGTTTCATGCGTTCCAGGCCCGCCAGCAGGGCAGCTCGCGGGCAGCCGAAGTTCAGTCTGACGAAGCCCTCGCCGAGGAAGCTGCTGCCGTCGGAGACGCCGACGCCCGCCAGTTCGAAGAAGCGTTCGGGATTGGGCAGGCCCAGCGGGCGGGTGTCGATCCAGGCTAAGTACGTCGCCTGGACGTGGTCCGTGGACAAGCTGGGGATCTGCTCATTGACGAACCGATAGACGAGTTCCTCGTTGCCTCGCAGGTAGTCGATGAGGGCCAGTCTCCATGGCTCGCAGTCGCGATAGGCAGCCAGACAGGCGGCGTAGCCCATGGCGTTCACGCCGGGGACGATGCCGTGGCGGGCATGGTTGAACTTCGCTCGCAGTCCGGCGTTTTCGATGATCGCGAGCGAGCAGCTCAGCCCCGGGATATTGAAGGTCTTGCTCGGAGCCATCAGCGTGATGGTCTTCGCGGAGACCTCCGGACCCAGCGTTGCGGCGGGGGTGTGCGGGCCGCCGTCGAGGACCAGGTCGCAGTGGATCTCGTCGGAGCACAGGACGATGTCGTGTGCCAGGCAGATCTCCGCGATCCGCTCCAGTTCGCGGCGTTCGAATCGCCGACCGACCGGGTTGTGCGGATTGCACAGCAGCAGGACGCGAGATCGGGGCGTGATCTCCCGCTCGAATCGGTCGGGGTCCATGACATACAAGCCGTCTTGCCGTGCCAGCGGGATGGTCTTGATGTTCTTGCCCGACCCCGGCGGAGCGGACAGGAAGGGCGGATAGATCGGGCTGAAGGCCAGCACGTCGTCGCCGGCCTCGCCGAAGGCCCGACACACGACATTCAGCGCGGAGACGACGCCGGGCATCCAGACGATCCACGAAGGCTCGATTTCCCATCGGTACTTCTGGGCCATCCGCTGCACGACGACCTGCGTGAGTTCTTCCGGCGGGATGACGTATCCGAAGACCCCGTGCTCGACCCGCCGGTGCAGCGCGTCCAGAACCGGCTCGGGGGCCCGGAAATCCATGTCCGCCACCCACATGGGGATCACGTCCCGGCCCCTATACTTGCCCCATTTGAGACTGTCGCTGCCCCGTCGTTCGATGATGCGGTCGAAATCAAAACTATCTTGCATGCCAGCAAGGCCCTTGATTTACTATTTGCGACTTCCCGTTTACAATCGGTTGCCGGCGCCATGGCGCGTGCTGCGGCACCGGCGCAATAGTAAATCGCAAATCGCAAATCGCAAATAGTAAATCACCTGGGGATCGACATGATCGAGCTGCTCAGAGCCCGCCGGAGCATTCGCGAGTACGTGGATCGAGCCATCGAGCCGGAGAAGGTGGCCCTATTGAAAGAGGCCGTGCTGCGGTCGCCCTCGTCGAGGAACATCGATCCATGGGAGTTTGTCTTTGTGGACGACCGCGGATTGCTGAAGAAACTATCACACTGCAAGCCGCACGGCGCGGATTTCCTCCGTGGTGCCGCACTGGGCATCGTCATCTGCGCCGACAGCCGGGCCAGCGACGTTTGGATAGAGGACTGCTCCATCCCCGCGATTCTCGTGCAGATGGTCGCCCAGTCGATCCGTCTGGGCAGTTGCTGGATCCAGGTGCGGAACCGCATGTACGACGGCGTGATGAGCTCCGAACGCTACATCCAGACGCTCCTGGGCCTGCCTGTGTACATGGCAGTGGAGTGCATCGTTGCCGTTGGCTACCCGGCCGAGCAGCGCGAGCCGCTGCCGGCGGAGAGCCTCAAGGTCTCGAAGATTCGAATGAATGATGTCATGCGAGGTGACCTATGAGCCAGGTTGTTCTTGTGCTGCAAATGATGCTGTGGGCGTTCCCGGAAAGCGCCGCTCCGGTCGCACCGCCGGCGGCGATGCCCGACGAATATCTGCGTGGCATCGTGACGGAGCTGTCTCGCCAATGGCCGCAGAACCGGACGGTCCACATCGTCTGTCACGGGCACAGCGTGCCCGCGGGGTACTTCAAGACGCCTGTCGTGGACACCTTCAACGCCTATCCGCACCTGCTGCACGTGGGGTTGAAGGAGCGATTCCCTTATGCTGTCGTGAACGTGATCGTCGCCGCCATTGGGGGAGAGAACTCGGAGGCCGGAGCAAAACGATTCGAGCGGGATGTCCTGGCGTTGCGACCGGATGTCGTCACCATCGACTATGGACTCAACGACCGGGGTCTTAGCCTGCCGCGGGCCCTGCACGCATGGAAGTCGATGATTGCCCAGGCGAAAGCCGCGGGCGTCAAGGTGATCCTTCTGACGCCTACGCCGGACATGGCAGCGAAATCCAGCGATCCGGCCGATCCCCTCAACCAACACGCCGAACAGATCCGTTACCTGGCCCGTGACAACGGCGTCGCACTCGTCGACAGTCTGGCCCGGTTCCAGGACCGCCTGGGCGCGGGCGAACCACTCGACTCGTTCATGTCCCAAGGAAACCATCCGAATCGCAAAGGGCACGAGATCGTCGCGGCCGAGTTGCTCAAGTGGTTTCACTGAATCGTGATGCCGGACGGGCTGTCGTTCTGCAGAACGTATCCAGCGGGGACCTCGACATGGCAGAGGGTCTTCCCCGCGTCCTTCCACCAGCGAACCACAACCGGCCCTTGCGGCGTCAAGAGCTTGCCCTCACACCAGTCCAGGCCGACGTCCGCGATCTTCAGATGGACGATCTTCTTCTGCGTGTCCACCTTTCGGATGCCCACCAGGTCGCGATAGAAGGTGTGGGCGACGTGGGAGGCGAATCCGTGGTTGCAGCTTGCTTCGGCGCCGTTGTTCTCCCATAGCGTCCCCGTCCGGTCGGCCATGTAGAGGTAGTAATCGGCCAATTCCTTCTTGATCTGGGCGGGCCGGCCATAGCGACTCAGCAACTCGAATCGCAGGTAGTTGCCGACGAAGGCATTGGCAGGATGGACCTCGGGGAATGCACCGGTGGCTTTGCGCTGGGGACCGAACTGGGTGACCAAGCGGTCCCAGAGCTGGGCGTGGGTCTGCGGCGTGGCCACGTCGAAGAAGAACGCGAAATACTGGCACACCTCAGTGCGGTTGCGAGTAACTTCGAGCTTGCCATTCTTGCGGACTGCGTTGTCCACGAAGAACTCCCCGTCGAAGGACTGCCGGCGGATCACGTCGCGAATGCGCTCGGCCTCCTCGGTGAGCGTGGGTTCGCCGTACATCCGCCCGGCAGCAGCGAGAGCCGCGGCGTAGAGCATGTTGCTCGGGTAGCTCACATCCTGTACGAAGCTGTTGGCCTGGGACCACTCGACGAAGACCCAGCTTTGGAGCTTCTCGAGCAGACCGTCGCTATTCTTGAGCTTCTCGAAGTAGTCGTTGAGGGCCCGGAGTCTCGGTTGCAGGGCCTCCACGAGTTCGTGGTCCCCGCTGCGGGCCTGGTACTCCTCCAGCTCGGCGACGAACCAGATCGCCCAGTTCGGGATGAAGACGCCGTCATAGTGGTCGGCGGGGTAGCACATGGGCAGCATGCCCTCGGGCAGGTGGGCGAAACTCGACGGCAGAAGGAAGTTCTCCAGGAAGTTCTTCTCGATCTTGGTGTTGCCGCACAGGTCGAAGGCGACGCGGGAGGTGAAGAAGCTGTCGCAGAGCCAGCCGGCCCGTTCCCGCGAGGGACAATCCATGAAGATATCGACCGCGTTCTGGCGGAACGTCTGCCTCGCGGCGTCGAAGATCCGGTTCAACCCCGGGTTGCTGCACGAGAAGTATGCTTCGTCGGTCTCGGGATTGACGTACTCTCGCAGGTAGAGGTTCCTCACCTCGCAGTCGCCCGCGAGCACGTTCAGCTTGAGGTATCGCAGCGTGTAGGGTTCGAAGGATTCCAGGCGGTACGTGCCGGGCTGCAGCTCGTAGCAGACCGCATTGGCGCAGCCGAGCCGTTTGGAGTCCACGTCGTCCTTCGTCAGGATCTCGTCGAACGTGACATAGAGGGTCGTCGGCTTGGTGCATCGGACCCGTGCGCCGAGGAACCCGGTGAGATTCGTCCCCAGGTCGGCGATGGCGAAGGCGTTCTCTCCCAATGCGATGGCCTCATCGGGCTGGTAGAATCTCTCTGTCTTGCTCGTGAAGACGGAGCGGATCGTCTGCAGTTCGGTCGTCTGCACGATTTCCAGTTCGGCCTCCGGATAGCCCTTCAGTTGCGGCCCGACGTTCGTCAGCGAGCGGTCCTTCCACACGTTGGTCACAGGGACATTGCGCTGGAGCGTGCCCGTGGAGAGGAGCCGAACGGGCTGGCGGGTCAGGAACTGCGGATATGCCACGCGCCGGACGAGGAGTCCTCGCGCGGGGGTCGCTGAGCAGGGGGCCTTGTCGGCCTGTGCGATGGGCCGATCCCACCACCGGTCGTCGCCCTCGCGCAGGCGGTAGTACTCGGTGAAGGGACGCTGGAAGCTGAATCGCTGCACCTTCTGCACGCGGTGCTGGAGGACCTTCGCGTCGAAAGGGGCCCCCTCGCCGGCGGTCGAGGCCAGGACGGTCCCATCGCAGACCACCTCCGCCTGGAGGAAGGCGGGCTCGTCGAGCAGGTAGTAGCTGTTGGCGTTGTAGCCCGCCACTTCGATGGCGATGACGTTGTTCCCTTCGGGAAGGAGGCTCTGGAGGGGCCACTCATCGACGCGGGACCAGCCGTGAGGGCCTCGGGCGGGTCCGTGTCCCACGAAGGTCCCGTTCACGTACAGGCGGTAGAGGGTCGATGCCGTCAGGCGAATGATGGTCCGGTCCGGCACGCGACGATCGAAGACGGCACGGAATCCCACGGACAGATTCATCTCGGCCTGTCGATCTGTGACCCAGATGGGTTTGGCGGAAACGAACGATGCCTTCTCTGCCTGGGCATATGCCCCCGGCGCCAGGAGCGCCGTCGCCAGGATGGCGACACGCGTGAGATGGTGATCGAATGCGGTATCTGTCATGATCTTGCCCCTTCAAATCGATTTTCACGTATGAAAACGCGATTCGGGCCTTTGTGCAAGGCGGGATGCGTTTTTTTTGATTTTCTTTCTGTGTGGCGCGTCTATCCCAGAGAAGGAGATGCGGCACGGGCCGGTGGTCCGGGCCTTCTGCCCGGGTTCGCCATGCGACGTGGGTTCTCGCTTGACAGGGCGACGGGCGGGCGGTACAGATGCCGACATCCTGCTCCAAGCGGCCTCGTGCCTCCTGTGGAGGGAGGAATGCCGCGAGACCTGATGAAAGGGCACGACAATGATCGAGTTTGTCACAGCCGCCTTTGCACTGCCGAATGTGCTGTTCACGTCGCTGCTGCTGGTCTGTGGACTCTACTGGATCATGGTGATCCTCGGAGTGCTCGACGTGGACGTGTTCCATATCGATCTCGGAGATGGCGGCTTCGACGCCGATGCGGACGTGGACGTGGATTCCGGGGTGGATGTGGACGGGTTCGAGCCCGGCGTCCTCCACTCGATCCTGCACTTCTTCTACCTGGGCGAGGTCCCGACGATGCTCCTGGTGAGCGTCATGGTCCTGAGCCTGTGGACCTTCTCCATGCTCGGCAACCACTACCTGAATCCCCAGGGTTCAGTGGCGATGATGGTCGCGGTCTTCTTCGGCGATCTGGCGATCAGCACGCTCGTGCTCCGATTCGTCGCCTTTCCGCTGCGGAAACTGTACATTCTGCTCAACAAGGACTACAATGCCCCGAGTGACGTGGTGGGACAGGCGTGTCGTGTGGTCACGACCCAGGTGACAAACGAGAAGATGGGACAGGTGGAAGTGCCCACGAAGGGAGCCCCCATCTTACTGAACGCGATGGCTCGCGACGCGCATGTGTTCCAAAGAGGCGAATCGGCGGTCGTTGTAAAAAAGGATGGCGATAAGGGAATCTATTTAATAGCCCCCATGAAGTTGGAGAGATGACATGTTAGCGTTTGCAGATGCGATGGTGGCGACATTGGTTGTGTTCATCGTCCTGTTTGGCGTGGGTTTCCTCGCGCTGCTGATCAAGTGCTACTGCAAGGTCCGCCAGGGCCAGGCGCTGATTCGCAACGGCGTCGGTGGGACGCGCGTCAGCTTCTCCGGCATGTTCGTCATCCCGGTCCTGCACCGCGCCGAGTACATGGATATCTCGGTCAAGCGGATCGAGATCGACCGCCGTGCCGAGCAGGGTCTGATCTGCAAGGACAACCTGCGGGCGGACATCGTGGTCGCTTTCTTCGTGCGGGTCAACAACACGATGCAGGACGTCATCAAAGTGGCGCAGTCCCTCGGTTGTGTGCGGGCTTCCGACCGGCAGGCCCTCGTGGAGCTGTTCGATGCGAAGTTCTCCGAAGCCCTCAAGACTGTGGGCAAGCAGTTCGATTTCGCCGAACTGTACACGAACCGGATGCGATTCCGCGAGCAGATCCTGGAGATTATCGGAACCGACCTGAGCGGGTACATCCTGGAAGATGCCGCAATCGACTATCTCGAACAGACGGACAAGAGCCTTCTGAAGCCCGACAACATCCTGGACGCCGAGGGCATCAAGAAGATCACCGTGCTCACGGCCGAGCAGTTCGAACTGGCCAACGCGCGCGAACGGGAGAAGGATAAGACCATTACCCGACAAAACGTCGAGGCGCAAGAAGCGATTCTTGAGCTCAACAGGCAATTGGCGGAGGCGCAGGCCAAGCAGAAACGTGAGATTGAGTCCGTCCAGGCGAGAGAGGATGCCGAGGCCAAGAAGGTCCAACAGGCCGAGCGCGAGAAGGCGGAGAAGGCCCGGATCGCGGCCGACGAAGAGATCGCGGTCGCCGACGAGAACAAGCAGCGTCAGATCATCGTCGCCCGACGCAGCAAAGAGCGGACGGACGCGGTCGAAGCCCAGCGGGTCGAGCGGGATCGGGACCTGGAGGCCACCGAGCGTCTGCGGGTCGTGTCCATCGCCCAGGTCGGCAAGGACAAGGCGGTCGAAGGCGAGAAGAAGCAGCTCCAGGGGGTTATTCGCGAGCGCGTGATCGTCGAGAAGTCCGTCGCGGAAGAAGAAGAGCGGATCAAGGACGTCCGCGAGTTCTGTGGCGCCGACCGTCACAAGAAGGTGCAAATCACCCAGGCGGAGGAAGAGGCCGAGCAGGCTCTGGTCAAGAACATCAAGGAAGCGGAGGCCTCGAAGAAGGCCGCGGAGTTCTACGCCCAGCAGCAGCTCATCGAAGCAGACGCCAACGTCAAGGCGGCCGAGAAGAACGCCGATGCCAAGAAGACGCTGGCCGCCGCATCGGTCAAAGAGCACGCGGTCGAGGGCACCGCGCAAGCGGAAGTCATGCAGATCAAGGCCGTTGCCATCGAGAAGCAGGGGACCGCGGAGGCCAAGGTCCTGGAACTCAAGTACCACGCGGAAGCCGACGGCATCCGCGACAAGGCCGATGCGATGAAGCTCTTCGACGCGGTGGGCAAAGACCACGAGGAATTCAAACTCCGTCTCAACAAGGACCGCGACATCGAGCTGGCGGAGATCAACATCCGCAAGGACATCGCCCAGGAGCAGGCGAAGATCGTCTCGGAGGGCCTCAAGAGCGCCAAGATCGAAATCGTGGGCGGCGAGAACCGCTTCTTCGAGCGGCTGGTCAACTCCATCACGACCGGCAAGAGCGTCGACGGCATGGTCTCGCACAGCAAGGTCCTGGGTGAGGTCCGCGGCGCCCTGCTGGGACCGGATGCCGAGGGGGCGAAGGACCGCATCCGGCAGTTCGTGAGTCAGTTCGGGCTGGGCACGGAAGACATCAAGAACCTGACGATCTCCGCACTGGTGGTGAAGCTGATCGCGAAGGCGGACACGGAACAGAAGGGCATTCTGAAGGGCATCCTCCATACGATCAAGGAATTGGGGATCGGCGACACGCCGGCACGTGAGTGGGTGGCCGGTCCCGTCGTCAAATAACCCGGTGACGTTGCAGAGGACGTGAGCATGGAAACCAACGGCACGGGCGAAAAAACCGCCGAGGCGCAGGACCAGGGCGCGATTCGCAACGGGACCTACGAGATCCTCCGCAATCGCCTCGCGAGCCATGGCAAGGAGCTGCGCGCCCGGCTCGACAAGCTGAACCAGGCCCGCAAGGCGGTCTTCGGCGGCGTCGATACCCGTCTGCTCTCCAGCCAGCGGATCTCGACGGCGAACAACTGTGTGCCTCGCGACATGGTCACGATTGGGGACCGGTTCATCTTCGGGTACAACGTCTTTGTCGGCTTGCGGGCGGAGACGAAGCTGGAAGACGTGTTCGCGATCTATCAGTGGAAGGGCGGCGCATTCACGTCCTGCCCGCTCGAGGCGATCCGCGACCCGCAGTTCGAGACCGATTTCAAGAACCTTTACCGATACTACCGCAAGACCGTCTTCGCCAAGTTCTCGGTGATCGGCCACCATCTATACATGATCTTCCGCGTGGGTCGGGAAGTCGCGGATATTAAGGCGTTCAAATGGCTCATCCGGAGGAACACGCTGCAATACGTGGACGCCCGCAGCGAGCACGAGTGCGGCTTCCCCGCCCAGCACCAATTCGAGTGGCGACGGACCACGCAGGACATGATCCGCCAGGGGAAGAACCCGCACATCTCGATCGAGGATCGCGTCTTCGTCGAGACTATCGGCGGCGACCTGACCATCAAGATCGAGAACAACACCGAGACCGGCAAAGGCATCTACTCCGAGCCGGTGGACAACGCCGACCAGACGCTCAGCGACGCGGAGGTCCACTACGCCGTCATCGGCAACGTGATTGTCCTGAAGGTGCGTCCCTACGAGGAGAAGAAGTTCCGCTACTTCCTCTACAACGAGAAGGTCCGCAAGGCGATTCGTCTCGACGCCATCGAGCAGGCGTGCCTGCTGCTGCCCGAGGACCACGGGCTGATCTTCGCCAAAGGGTACTACCTCCAGACCGGCGAGCTCAAGCAGTTCGAGCTCCAGACGGACAATATGGTCTTCGAGAAGCGTCTCGATTCTCCGAATGGCGAGGACTATCTGTACGTCTTCCACAACCGCGATCTGGGCGTCTACATCCTGCTTTCGTACAACCTCATCGAGCAGAAGGTCGGTACGCCGGTCGTCTGCAACGGCTACTCCCTCTTCGAAGACGGTATGCTCGTCCACTTCCGCGCGGACAGTGAGCCCAAGAGGCACCACGTCCTGCAGCTCTGGCAAACTCCCTACTACGGCCCGGACTTCCACGTGCCCGTCAAGCAGGAGACGGAGCTGTACAAGATCGGCAACCGGGACATCGTCCGCTGCATGGCCGAGTGCACGGAGATCCTGACGCTGGCCGGGCGGGAAGAGACGTATTTGAATCTGTATCTCGACATCGCCCGCAAGGCCGAGGAGGTCCAGGACGCCTATTTCTGGATCGCGTCGCCCGGGACGTTTCGTCTCGACGAGCCGCTGGCGGGGATCAAGCAGGCGGCGCAGGCCGCGGTCGATGAGTACGAGAAAGTCGTCCGGACGAAGGCCAGCACAAAGGCGGAGATCGACAAGGTCGCCCAGACCGTTCGGGAGATCATCGCGGCGCTCGACTACGACCACATCGATGAGATCGGCGAGTACGTCGAGCACCTGACGAAGCTCCGCTCCATTCGCGGCACGGTCATCTCGCTGCGGGACCTCCGCTATGCGGACGTCGAGGCGATCACCTCCTTGGAGAGCGAGGTCGCCGAACATACGGAGAAGCTCTCGCGTTTGTGCGTCGAGTTCCTGCTCCAGCCCGAGTCGCTCGATCCCTATCGCAAGACGGCCGACCAGCAGAAGCAGCGAGTGCCCGAACTGGCCAAGGTCGCCGACGCCAGACAGTTGCAGCAGCAGGTGGCCCAGACTGCTGCGGGTCTGGAGATGCTCACCGACGTCGTCAGCAATCTCAAGATCGAGGACGCCACCCAGACGATCGCGGTCATCGATCACATTTCGCTGGTCTACTCGCAGGTCAACCAGGTCAAGTCGGCTCTGGCGAATCGGCTCAAGGAACTGGGCCGGGTCGAGGGTCGGTCGGAGTTCACGTCGCAACTCAAGCTCATCGATCAATCGGTCATCAGTTACCTCGATGTCTGCGACACGCCGGAGAAGTGCCAGGAGTATCTCACCAAGGCGATGGTCCAGCTCGAGACGCTGGAGGGCAAGTTCGCGGACTTCGACGAATTCATCGTCCAGCTCACCGAGAAGCGAGAAGAGGTCTGCGACGCGTTCGAGTCCCGCAAGGTCCGTCTCCTCGCGGAGCGCAACCAGCGGGCCTCCGCGCTGATGGCCTCCGCGGAGCGGATTCTCAAGGGCGTCACGAACCGCGTTCGGACCCTGACCGAGATCGACCAGATCAACGGGTACTTCGCTTCGGACCTGATGATCGACCGCGTCCGCGAGACCATCGGGCAATTGAAGGCCCTGGGTGACGCGGTCAAAGCTGAGGACATCGCCAACCGGCTCAAGACGATCCACCAGGACACGATCCGCCAACTGAAGGACAAACAGGCCCTTTACGAAGACGACGACCGGATCATTCGCCTGGGCAACCACCGATTCGCGGTCAATCGCCAGCCGCTCGAAGGGACCGTCGTCCAGAAGGACGGACGCCTGTGTTTCCACCTGACCGGCACCGGGTTCTTCGAGCCGATGGAAGACCAGACGCTGGAGCAGACGAAGGACGTCTGGGACCTGACCCTGGTCTCGGAGACGCGCGATGTGTACCGGGCCGAGTACCTGGCCTTCAAGATGCTCCAGAGCCTCCTGGCCGGTCCGGCGGCCGACATGGAGGCCACCCGGACATTGCCCGCGGCGGAAGTTCTCTCTCGCGTGCAGAGTTTCATGGGACCTCGCTACGATGAGGGCTACATCAAGGGCGTTCACGATCACGACGCTGCGATGATCCTGCGAGCCCTGCTCGAAATCCAATCGACCGCCGGCCTGCTCCGCTACGACACGCGGGCCCGGGCGGTCGCGGCGCTCTTCTGGCACGCGGGCGGCATCCCAGCGGAGGAGAAGGTGGTCCTTCGGGCCCGGATCACGGGTATGGGGTATGTCCAGGCTCTGTTCGGTGTCGGCGAGGCCCAGGCCGGCTACATCGCGGAGATCAAGACGCACCTTGAGCAGTTCGTCCAGGCTACTCGGCTCCTCGAACCCGCTCTGGTGCAGGAAGCTGCGGAGTACCTCTTCTATGAATTGGCGGGGGAGGATGAGTTCGTCCTGAGCCAGACCGCTCGCGACCTCAGAGATGAGCTGGACCGATACTTGACGAGACGAGGTTTCTCCGACAGCCTCCAGAGATCCATGCAGTCGCTGAGCCAGGACCCGGTCAACAACTTCCGCCTGCTCGCCGATTGGACCCGGTCGTACCTTGTCGATGCGGGCCAGGGCCGCCGGCGAGAGTATGCCGAGGAAGTCGCGGCGCTGCTGATGCCGGGACTGGGGGTGAAGTGGACGGTGATTCCAGCGGGTGTCGAGCGCGACCTGACCGGCATGGCCGGCTCCCATCCGCGAATCGAGCAGGGCAGATACGGCCTCAACTACTGCCACTTCATGGCCCGACTCCAGCGTCACGAGCAGCACGTCGCGCCCCGGTTCGCCCAGTATGTCAAGTGCCGCAACGCGATCGTCGAGCGGTACAGCAATGACCTGCACCTCGACGAGTTCCAGCCGCACGTGCTCACGACCTTCGTGCGGAACACGCTCATCGACAAGATCTACCTGCCTCTGATCGGCGCCAATCTCGCCAAGCAGATCGGCGCCGCGGGCCAGGAGAAACGGACCGACCGGCAGGGCCTGCTCCTGCTGATCTCCCCGCCCGGCTACGGCAAGACCACGCTCTTGGAGTACGTCGCCAACCGCCTGGGCCTGACGTTCGTCAAGATCAACGGTCCCGCGGTGGGCAGTCGGGTGGTCTCCCTCGATCCGGCGGAGGCGCCGAACGCCGCCGCACGCGAGGAGCTGATGAAGCTCAATCTCGCCCTGGAGATGGGCGACAACATCATGATCTACGTGGACGACATCCAGCACACGAATCCCGAGTTCCTCCAGAAGTTCATCTCTCTGTGCGACGCGCAGAGACGGATCGAGGGCGTCTATCGCGGCCGGGCCCGAACCTACGACCTGCGGGGCAAACGCGCCTGCGTCGTCATGGCGGGCAACCCCTACACCGAGAGCGGCAAGCGATTCCGCATCCCCGACATGCTCGCCAACCGCGCCGACACCTACAACATCGGCGACATCGTCGGCGACAACTACGACCAGTTCGTGATGAGCTACATCGAGAACTGCCTGACCTCGAATCCGGTGCTGGAGAAGCTGACGCGGCGCAGCCAGCGCGACGCCTACACCATCCTCAAGATCGCCGAGACCGGCCAGAGCGAAGGTCTCGAATTCGAGGGCAACTACACTGCCGAAGAGGTGCAGGAATACGTTGCGACCATGAAGAAGCTGCTGGTCGTCCGCGACG
>JAXDBU010000030.1:0-10976 GCA_034678485.1 Sedimentisphaerales bacterium
TGGCGCCGGCCTGATCTTCGTCGATGACATCCGTCTGACGAAGTAAGTCCTGCGAGGATGAGGCAACCGGCCCCTCTGCCGGCTGCACCCTGAACACAAAAGGGCCCCGGTCCTCCCGACCGGGGCCTTTCTTCTTTTCCCGTCGAGCCCTTGCCGAATGCCGTCGGCATCCGCCCCTGCCACAGGCAGTTTCTGTTTGCCACTTTCCACAGCCGGCCTATGATAGCGGCACGATAAACCGACGATCCGAAGCCGATTGTGGATGCACACCGAAGCAAGGTGGAGCACAGAAAGGGTGGGATACAATGGAACGGGTCCTTCGACGGGACTTCATCAAAGCAGCCCTTGGCGGCACCATGGCGATGGGCAGTTCCTTGCGCGGTTCCCCCACGGGCCAGGCAGATCCGCCCAAGATCAAGCTCGGCCTGATCGGGTGCGGCTGGTACGGTATGGTGGATCTCCGGGCCGCTTTCAAGGCCGGCGGTATCGAGGTGCTCGCCCTTTGCGATGTGGACAGGCAACATCTGGCCGACAGCGCCCGGGAAGTCGAGAAACTCCAGGGTCACCGCCCCGCGACCTTCAAGAGCTATCAAGAGCTTCTCGACACGCCGGAACTCAAGGCGGTAATCATCGCGGCCCCGCCGCATTGGCACGCGCTGCCCTTCCTGGCGGCCCTCAAGAACAATCTCGACATCTATTGTGAAAAACCGCTCGCCTACGACATCCGCGAGGGACGAGCGATGGTCGATGCGGCCCTGAAGAAGGACGTCATGATCCAGATCGGTTTTCAGCGGCGTCAGAGTCCGGCCGTTCAACAGGTCCGCGAGTACATCCGACAAGGCAACCTCGGTCGGATGATCCAGGTGGATGCCCAAATCCATTACACCGCCGGCATACGGGACACGACGCCGCAAGACCCGCCTGCCTCGCTCGACTGGAACCTCTGGTGTGGGCCGGCGCCCAAGCTGCCCTACTCGCCCCAGATCGGCCACTTCGCCTGGCGGCTCGAAAAGACAACCGGGCACGGCCATCTCGTCGACTGGGGAATACATCTGATCGACACCATCCGGTATATCCTCGGTGAGACCATGCCGCGATCGGTGCAGGCAGCCGGCGGGCTCTTCTATTTCAAGGACAAGATCACCACGCCGGACATTCTGTCCGTCCAGTTCGACTTCGACACCTGCCCGGTTTTCTGGAGACATCGCATCTGGGGCGCGCAGGAGTACTCGCCGGAGATTGCCAACGGCATCCTCTTTTACGGCGAGAACGGCACGGTCTTCGTCACCGACGACCGCTGGTTGATCGTCCCCAAGAACAAGGGAAACGAACGCATCGAGTACAAGGCCGAAGCGGACATGGGCACAATCCACATGGCTGAATTCCTGGAGGCGGTCCGAAGTCGCAAGGCGCCAAGCTGCCCCATTGAGGAGGGGTACCGCTCGACGACCGCAGTGAAGCTGGCGATGATCGCACACGACGTCCACGCCCGAATCACCTGGGACGAAAAATCCGAGCAGATCGTTGGCAATCCCACAGCAGCAGCCCTGCTCAAACGTCCCTACCGCGCCCCGTGGAAGCACCCGTATCAGCGGTGAAGGGGAAACGTCAAACGAGAAACGTATCATGAGGCAACTATGCATGCTCTCGCTCGAAAGACCCGAGGATGGAGGCCGGCATGACTCGCAGATGGAGAATTGGAACCGTGTTTGTCGCCGGCGCACTGTGCCTGGGCACGCTGGCGACGGCAGTCGCAGTGGCCGCATGGAATAGCGGCGATGGAGAGAAACCGAAGATGACTGCCAGGACCGACCGCATACGCCTGGAACACGTCGCGTTGAATGTTGCCGAGCCGGTGAAGATGGCCCAGTGGTACGTGGATCACGTGGGCATGAAGATCCTGCGCGAGGGCCCTGCTCCGGCCAACACTCGTTTCCTGGCGGACGACGACGGCAACATGATGCTGGAGTTGTACCACAATCCGCCCGAGGCAGTGCCCAACTATGCCGCGATGGACCCGCTGATCCTGCACGTCGCATTCATGGTCGATGACGTAGACGCCATTCGCGCCAAGCTGCTTGGCGCAGGCGCCACAGCGGTCGGCGAGATCGCCGTCACTCCAGCCGGCGATCGCATCGCCATGCTCCGCGACCCGTGGGGCCTTGCGATCCAATTCCTGCGTCGGGCCGACCCGATGCTGCCGCAGAAGTGAATGATGCCGTATCATGGTGGTGCAACGTCAGCGGATAGGACATGGTACAGCTTGTCGAGGCAGCCGTCCTCTCCCGATCGCTTCTCTCGCAGGATCCTATGACGCTCGGCTACACGACCCGAATGTCCGACGTCGAGCACACGGCGAAGAATTCCGCCGATGCGATCACGCCCATGATGCACATCGACCCGGACAACCGCGACGGGAGCGCGCGGGCTCACCAGGAATACAGAACGCCCAGCAGGCAGGATGCCTCGTAACTGTCATCCATGATGGGGCTGTCGGTGATCTCGCTGTCCAGCCACTCGTACTGCAGGGCGCCGAGCAGACTCCATCGCTCGGTGAGCTTACGCCGCACTGCCAGGCGCACGTAGGGGTTCACTGCATCGCCGCCTTTATACGCGGGACGTGACACCCTCGCATCGAATCGGACCTCGTCGTTCTCGACCCCATAGTAGTAATCGACGAGGTTGTCGCTCTTATAGCGCACCCCTGCCGAAGGGATGAAAGTGAACTGGGCCCGTTTGAACAGAATCGTGTAGCTGAAATCCAGTTCCTGACCGTCGTGTTTGCCGAGCAGATCGGTGACACAGGTAGCCCCGAAGACTCCGACGCTCGTCCGCCAGTTGACGCCGAGGCCGCCGTCCACGGACCAGTCGCGGTCGTCCATGCCCTCCAAGGCCGAGCTGTCATCCTCGTCGTATCCCCCGAATCGCGGCTGGATCACCGGCCCGATGGACAGGCCATCGTGCTTGACGAGCCAATACCCCGCCGCGATGCCGCGACAGTAGAGACGCTTGCCTTCGTAAGTGAACAAAGGAACGGGGTGCACCCGGCTATCCGTTCCAACATAGGGCTGTGAACGAATGATCGCCCCGCCGCCAATATGGATCGTGGGAACGTCGTTCACATCCCCATTCGTCTCGGCGCCATGACCCCAGGGCGTCACGATGAGCAATCCGGCTATCACGCCGGCAACCAATCTCAACCGCATGATCCTGCCCCCACGCTTGTTCCGATGTCGTCTGGTCACGCGGCCGCGACCCAGATCCCCTTTCTGCAACGCCACGCGTCGGGGCTGCACGTCAAACGATCCGCTACCACATGACGGCAGATGATACCGCAGGGGACGCACCAACGCCAGCGGGATTCTCAGTCCACAGTGGAGGATGTCGCCAGGGAGATCCATCCGTGCAGCAACGATTCAGTGCCCCCCCTGTCGTTGCCGAGAAACAGGGGTAGAGCCTCGCGCTCGAACCCCTGCGGGTCGCACTCGCAGTCGTGGACCATGCATCGGAAACAGTCGTTCGGGACATGGACGACGGCCGGGGCCGATCTATGGGACCTGGGCCGTTTCGACGAGCTGTCCCGAGGAGTTGTATGCACCGAGCGTTCCCGACGTGACCCCGTCGGGCAGCGTTGCGGCCCACGTCGTCCAATCCTGCCAGGTGACATCGAGGAGAGTGTCCGTCTCCATGTGGCGGATCTGCCGGACCGTGATCCATCCCTGGCCCGTGAGGGCCTGTCCGGACCTCATCAGAGCGCGGAACGAGACGACCGACGGCACGGCGGACAGAACCTGTGTCAATACATTGTTGTGCCGGTTGTCGATGTAGCCGAGCCAACTGCTCCAGGACTGCTCGGGCAGAAGCTTCGCGTAGTGCGCAGCCCAGTAGGTCAGGTAGTCACGGTTGAAACTCACCGACAGAAAATCGTAGACGTTCCCGTAGAAGGCCCGATTCCGTTCCGTAGTGCTGGTCAGCTTGCCAAGGATGTTGTTGCTCTTCAGGGACGCCGAACCACCGTAGTAGTCCAGATCGTGGAGGAAGTACAACATCCGATTGTCCGTCGGACGGTGGTAGAACAACGCGTTATGCGCAGAGCCGGTGAGCCAGTTGTCCGAGACGCCCACGGTGGATCCGATCGCAAAGGCGCGAAGCCACTCGTCCACGTCGAGGTACAGGTCCGCCGCTTGTGCGAAGGCGGAGCCGCTGAGCGCCATGACCTGCGTCATCTGGATGATGGGCGCGTAGTTGTCCTGGTCCCGATTGTTCTTGATCAGGAAGTGATGACGGTATTTCTCCTTGTCGTCGCCGAGATAGGCCGAGACGTCCAAACCGTAGACGCCGCCGCCTTCCTGCGGGATCTTCAGACCCTCCGGATCGTTGCCCACGGTCGCTGCCAGACTGTAGACAAGCTCATATTCGAACAGAGTCCCGTCGCCGCCCTCGTCGCCGTACATCTCCTCACAATACAGATGGTCGTATCGGGCCATCTGGACCTCGACGCCGCTGCAGTGCTGGTCGTAGGGCGCGATCATGTAGCCAAGATCGTGATGCTTCGAGAAACCGCCGTAACGATTCATGGCGGTATTCACCAGCATCTCCTGCTGGCCGACGGCCTGCCCGTTGGAGCGGTCGAAGCCAAGCTTGTCGTGGACGCCGCGGAACGGATAGTCCGGATTGAAGAACACGGTGAAGCCCACACGGTTCGTCTGGGGACGCCCGTGCTCGCTGCTTTTGATGTGCACGCCCACGTCGTAGTAGGCCTCCTGCTCGTTGTAGATCAGCGTCGCACCGGTGCCCTCATTACTCATCAGGCTCGTTGCGGCGTGCATGAAGGCCCTGTCGGCGTCGCGCATGACGATGCGGTAGTTGAAGACGCCTGTGGTGCGGGCTTTGCCATCCGTTACGCGATACTGCGCGTAACTGTCCGGACCGGCCGCCGGACACCACGAGACTTGTCCTTGCGAGTCGATCGCCTCGACATAGAACTGCACCAGGGTCGTGGAGGCGTAAGCCGGAATCCGGCCCTGATACCCGTCCTCGGTGACCTCCATGGCTGCAGAACTCCACGGATACCCGTCCTGGTGATACCAGAGGGTCATCGAGGCAATTCCGTCGGGGTCCTGCGCCTGGACCGTCACAAAAACATAGTCCCGTATCGAGGGGACTGTCGGTCTGTGATGCAGGCCGCTGCACGTCGGACCGATATTGGCTTGCCGGCGACTGTTGCGACGTCCTGGCGTCCCGGTCTGTTCCGGCACGGGCAGCACGGTGGTCAGGGGCAGCCGGTTGAAGAACAGCCGCGTGTTCAGCAACGGCGAGCCCGCCACCCAGCGGGCCCGGAAGCGAATCTCGTAGACCGTGCCATTCTGAATGGACCGCCCATTCCTCAGAGTCGTCTCGGCGTGATTGTGCATGTGCTCGGTCGGCCCGGTGGCGACGAGCCGAAGAACGGGGTCGAGCGTGCCGTCGGGGTCCAGCTCGATCCGCGAGTGACGGTGGGTGCCGATGATCCGCCAAGCGGTGGTTCCCGTGGAGAAGTCCCCATTCTGCAGGAGATCGACCGCTGTCCCATCCGGGTTCTCGATCACCCGCAGATCGTCGATCAGGACTTCTCCCTCGTCCAGGAGTCCCATGACGAACTCCTTGTACAGACTGTCGTTGCCGACCGGGCTGCTTGCCGCCGTGCCGCGGTAGGAGAATTCCTGCCAGGAGGTCCGCGACGATTCGTCGCTGGCGGCCCACGCCGACCCGACGTTGTTGTCCGCGCGGGGATCGCGCAGTTCCAGGCTACAGCCGCCTCCGTCGGCGTAGATCGGCCAGGAGCCGCCGTCGTAGTAGCGGACCTGGTCCACAGGGTTGCCCTTCGCGTCCTCCAGGACGATCAGCTCGCCGGAGTTGGAGAGCCTGCCTGAGAAATCGCCCACGATCACAATATCCGGATACGCCTCCGCGAGGCCATTCGCATCTTTGGCAATCACCAGGTAGCCATCGGGCTCCAGCACCGTTCCATCCGGGATCACGTAGCCAACCGCCTTGGCCAGACACCACCCGGACAGGTCGACCGGCTTGATGCCCTTGTTATACAGTTCGATCCAGGTCACAGAGTCCTCCGTGGAATCGGGCGTGTCGGTCTCCTCCGCCTTCTCCGTCGCCTCCAGCTTGGGCTGGATCAAGAAATCGGTGCTCGTTGCGTTGTAATTCAGACCCTGAATGGCGAGGATGTTACTACCCGACTTCAGCAACCTGATGTTGGCGGAGATATCAAATGGCAGGAAGACCTCTGCCACGGGATCGTCATGTGCCGCCGGGGCGCCGGAACTCCACGTCAGCGCGTCCGGTGCGTTCGCCCGTGCGATCTCGACGCCGTTGAGCCAGGCGACGAAACCGTCGTCGTAGCGCATCGACAGCGTCACCGTCTCCAGTCGGCTTGGATCGTCAACATGGAACGCGATTCGCGTAAAGACCGAAGTTCGAGTGCCGTACATCGCTCCAGTGTCCGTGCCGATGTACGTTTCGTATCCTGTCCCCCTCTCGTAGCCGATGCCGGTTGTTCCGGCCATCCAGCTCGAATCGTCGAAGGGTTCGGCCCCTCCCGTCCAAGCATGGCCAAGGGAGGCATCCTGCGGGATCAATGTCCTGACGGAGGTGGTCTCTCCAACCAGCGTCACCCCCGTGCCGAGGGGCGTCCCCGATTCCGGCAGGGTCATGGGATGGTACATAATCTCGTTGATGACAATGTCCGTGCACAGATCGACCTCATTCGACGCACCAAAGGTCGCGGATTCCAGGGCACACCAGGTATCTGAGCCATCGGGGTACCGACCGCGCGCTTGCTCCGTTACAACCACTGCATCCGCTACAAACATCGTGGCCCACCACAAGACAAGATGGTCGCCAACCACGGGAATGACGCCGAGATCCGCATTGGAGAGCACGTAGAATTGTCCGGGTTCAAGGGTCACCGCCGGCAGAGTCCAATAGCCCGAGACCTGGCCATCGACCGCGACCGCGAAATTCTCAAGCGAGATGGAACTGGACCCTGTACAGACCAATTCGATGCGAAAACTGTTGCCATCGGGCGCGTCGAACTCGTTGAATCGCAGGGGCGAATGCTGCACGATGCTGGTGGAGTTCGCCGAACCCGGGCTCCCTGCGACCAGATCGCTCCAGGTCCAGTTCGAAGGGTCCTCCACGCCGCGTATACGATCGATCCGGGCCAAGCTCACACCCGATCCATTCGGCGCGACGGGCCAGTCGCCGTCCACATCATACTTCAAGCGATTCAGCAGACGGCCGCTGTTGTTGACCAGACGGATCGTCTCGCCGTCGTTGGAGAGCTTCCCGGCAAATGGCCCGAGAATCGGTGCTTCACTGTCTGCCCGTACCGCCACGCTCCCAGGATCGGAGGCAACGACCAGATACCCATCAGATCGGATGATGGTCCCATCGGGAAACGTGTAATCGACCGCACCCTCCAGGGACCAGCCGGACATGTCGATGTCGATGCCCATCTGATTGTACAGCTCGATCCACTCGGCAGCGCCGTCCGTGGGGTGATACATGATCTCATTGAAGACCACGACGCTATCGGCCCAGCAGGCCGGGCACATCGCGGAAATGCAGAGCAAGAGCGAGACGCCGTAACGCGCAGACTGCCTGTTCACACCATCCACCGAGAATCCTCCTGCCAATGCGTATGCAATCCCATGCCGGTTATTATAGCACAGAATGCCCCCAACGGCATCATCTTTTTCACGGCATCCTGATTCGCTCGAAGCAGCCGGTCAGGTCGGCGTAGCCCCTGCCGGCCTCGCCCGTGAGCAAGGTGGCGGTACCGACAGTCACGAAGCCCTTTTCCTTGGCCTCGTCGGGGATTCGGACCTTCTTGCAGGGACGCTCATCCCCCATCTGCCAGAGACGACCACCCTCGTTGAGGATGGCGATTTCCTTGATGGCGAGGTCGATCCGGTCGGGGTAGACCGTCGCGACGAGATAGTTCACCGTAGCGAGGCCATCCTGGCCTTGCGCCGGGCCGGCATCTTGCCGGCGTGACGAAGAAATGAGGGCCCGACGCCCTCGCCACAGACCGCCATGAGCGACTTGGAGAACGCCGTCGGCCTGCGTACAGGAGATCGTGTGGACCTCGCCGCACAGGTACAGAGCGACGCCATGCGTCTTGAGGCTCTGCCACAGGGGCGAGTCCCGACCACCGGCGAGCGACAAGTACGTCGAACTCTCGGACTCCACCGGGCATAGAACGGGCGTGTGCCCCATCGCGACAACGTGCTCGACCCCAGGATTGTCCGCGAGGACCCCTTCGAGCCATTCGAGCTGTTCACCTGTGACCTGTGGGACGATGCCCCCCTGCGCCCCGGTCCCCTTCTCGAGCACATCCAACGCGACGAACAGCGTGTTCTCGTGGATGAACCAGAAGGCGGTGCCTCTCATCCGGAGCGGACCATTGAGCGGCATCCCGAGATGCCTCTGGAACTGACGACGAAAAGTGTTCGCGAGCTTGGCCTTTTCCTCGGGCCAGGGCGCCCCGCCGATCTCGTGGTCGCCAACCGTCGCGTAGAACTTCAGTCCGTGATCCTTCATGCGCTGGACCCACGCACCGTAGTAGATCTCCGCGAACTTCTCGATCATGTCCTTGTCCGACCAATGGCCCATGACCAGGTCGCCCGGGACGAGAACGAACTCGGGATCCTCGGCTTTGATCGCCTTGAGCACGTAGTCGAGCGTGTCCTCCCAGCCAGATTGCGGATAGGAGAGATCCGCATTCACGAAGTCCGGGATGCAGACGAACCGCCAGGGCTGCATCGAAGCGACGCCGCCCTGCGGGACTTCGATCCCCGCGGTCCAGAGGATGCCGTTGAGCACCATCTTCCGGAACGAGCCGATGGACCAGTTCCTGTGAAAATGCCCGCCGGTGAAGCCGAAGCCCCGCCCGCCATCCGGGCGCGTGTACGCCCATGAAAGGACCTTGTCTTGCGGGTCGCGAGGGGGCAGCTTGCCCGTCAGGATCGGGACCACGTTGGCGTCGTTGTCTCGCAGGTGAATATCGAAGTACCACTCGTCTTCCGCGACGTATCCGCCGCAACCTCGCGTGATCGGGTGGCCGTTCGCGACGGGCGTCACCTTCGCGACGTTGATCGGGTTCTGCGAGACGCCCACCTCGTACGAACCACCCATCCAGTCGAGCAGGTCCTGATAGCCCCCTTCCGGCGGATCGACGGAGTAGTGCAGGAACACGATGCCTTTGCCCTTCTCGGCAAGCTCTCGCATCTTCTCGATCCGGCCGGGGACGGCAAGCGGATGGTGCTCCCGGCCGTCGGCAAAGAACACGACAGCATCGACGTTGTCCAGGACTGCGGCGTCTTGCGGCCAGCCATCGTGGTAGATCTCGATCTGCGGCGGCTCGATGTTCGTCGCGCCCTCGAACCACTGCTTGACGCACTCCGCGTCCTTGTACCACTCGTGACAGTCGTCGCCGTGGCTGGGCTTGCCCGCAAGGAACGCGATCCTCTTGTTCGTAGTGACGCCGTGAGGCGTTTCTTCCAATGCCCTTACGGGCACACTACAAACAGGCGTCAAGCCCGCCGCCCAGGCGGTGCCGCGACGGAACAACTCCCCCACCGCCGGACCGAATGCCTGAACGTCATGGCCCAGGGGAGAATGGAACACGCGGCCCTGGCCGTACTGCAGGACGAAGGCCATCGCGTAATCCTTGCCATCGACTTTCGATTTCGACACCGCCAGCACGTGGATCGGGGTGTCGCCCGCCAGACACGTGTACAGTTCGTCGGTTGTCTCAAACGAAGCCAATCCCTGGGTGATCGGGTGATTCGCGTCCGTGATCCGGACCTCGAAAGCTCCGTGCGGATCGTGCGACCGCATGTTCGGGTCGTAGACCCGCCCGACAAGCTCCTCGAACTCGGGCCAACCCTGGAAGGCGCCGCAGGCGAAGTGGACCGCGACGAGCCCGCCGCCTTTGCTGGCAAAATCGACGAGATTCTGTCGGGCCTTTTCCCCGGGGTCGGGGGCTTCCCAGTTCATGAAGTGCAGCACGGCTGCGTCGTAGTCGGCCAGTTTCTCGGACGCCAGGAAGCCCGGCGTCTCGACCACATCGACCACCAGTCGGGAGTCCTTTCGGAGTTCGGCCGCCAGGACGGGGGCCGTCTCCTGCCATTTGTGCCCAGGGTAATCGATCCCCGTGACGATCACGACCTTGCGGGTTTCCCTGTCGCCGGCCCGGACGCATACGCCCAAGCCCGACGCGAGCACGCCTGCACACAGCCACAATGACCAGGAACGAAATCCACGTTTCATATTCACTCCCGCGAGATGAGTTGTTTCCGATTCGTCCGACACAAGCAGGCTACCAGAGCCGACGCGAGAACGCAAATGCTTCCTCGATGCGAGGTTCAACGCGGTGCGTAACCGCACCTGCACGTGTGCCACAGGGGTTTGCGGAAACCCTGGAATGTCATTCCCGCGCAAGCGGGAATCCACTTCCTGGGACGCGTCGCATGCCGCGGTTCCTGGATTCCTGCTGGGCTTGGAGCGGCCTTCGGCCGCAACCAAAGCACAGGTTCATCGGGTTCTGAGTCCGCTCGTGTCTCTTGGGGGCGCCGCCCCCAAACCCCCGGCTTTTGCCGCCTTGGGCCAATAGCATGGGAAACGGGAGCGCCGGACTCGTCCCTCGACACGTCTGCCCATCATGCTGCTGGCGGAAAGCGGAAAATGCCGGGGGGCCGGGGGCAGCGCCCCCGGTCTTACCGTGCGGTCCCGACACCAGGCAGGCGACGAGGCGAGGACCGGATCAGGCCAAAATGCTTGCTAAGAAAACAGGCGAATTAACATGGTAAGCGCAACAGGAATATAGAAGCGACATCGCGAGTCGAATCCGGTAGCTTGGAGTTGTTCAAGGACTTCAGACTACGGAGTGCTCGCGATGTCGTACCATCATCTTACCA
>JAXDBU010000031.1:0-29876 GCA_034678485.1 Sedimentisphaerales bacterium
CCTCCGCCGGCGGAAGCGGTACGATGTACTTCGACGATGTCGCCTTCGGCAATCGGGAGCCGTGACCGTCGAGAACGCGGCCGAGATGGCTGTGACATATGATCTGTACAACCACGCGGGGCCTGCGCCAAAGGACGCAGGCCCCGCTTGGTCCTCGTTTCTGGCATTCGAAAGGATCCTGTCCGACGGGGCGTCGTTATTCTCGGTGCGTCTGTGTAGACCGACCCGTATGGTGGACTCGCCCCGGCGAGGCAGTCCGTGTGGCGCTGCCCGATGGATCAAGGCGGATCGGCGTGGCGCATCGAGCCGGGCGTCCTGAAACGGCGCTGGTCAACACGGTGAACTGTGTAGGTGTGATGGGGCGTGGGATCGCGCTGCAATTCAGCAAAGCCTTTCCGGATGTCTGTAGAGCCTACGAAGCGGCGTGCAAGCGAGGCGAAGTCCAGCCGGGCAAGGTGCTGTCGTATGATCTAAACCGCCTTGAGCAGCCACATTATGTCATCAACCTGCCGACCAAGAAACACTGGCGGGGCAAGAGCCGAATGGAGTATATCGAAGCGGGTCTGGACGCGCTCGTCGAGGAGGTCCGGCGGCTCGGAGTCAAATCTGTGGCGGTGCCGCCGCCTGGCTGTGGGCTTGGGGGACTCGATTGGTCGCAGGTGCAGCCTCGCATTCGGCGTGCCTTTGAGGTGTTGCCCGACGTGCACGTTCTGTTGTTCGAGCCGACGGGGGCTCCGTCGGCGGAGGCAATGGCCAAATACGAGAAGACCGCCAACATGACTGAGGGCCGGGCGTTGCTGTTGGGACGGATGCCTGGAGTGATCGCAAGCGGATGTTCAGACGTGAGCATCTGCGCATTGCATGGGACACGTTGAATCGCTATGGCTGGCTCGCGTCAAAGGCCTCCTGATCTCAGAAACGAATGGCATGCGGACGTGCTGTAGTCCTTCGTGATGTAATCGACGTTTGTGCATCCCGTTCGCAGGGGCGCCGCACCATATCGGTGTAGTCTTTGCCCAGGAGGGGAAGGGGGCGCGCCAAGTCGGTCAATGGCTCTGCATTCGCCAGGAGAATTGAAGTCGTCAGGCACGTTTTCTGATCCCGGCGTGACGCGATTCTCGTCGAGCGGAGTGCGTTGTGCGTCAGAGGGGGGCGGCGCTGTTCGTTTGCTGTCCTCATCTCGTTGGCCTTCGTGTCCAATCTGCGACAATCGGCGCAATCTGTGGATCAAGAGCAGAACGGTGGACGCGATCCACCCTCCCGCGGTCGCCGGTTCTGTGCCCCTTCTTCTCTGTGCACCTCTGCGGCCTCTGTGGTTAGAGGAGCCTGGATTCCTGCATCCGCGGGAATGACAAGACGCGCGGACTCTGTGGTTGAACGGCTTCCAGGTCGGTTCTTCACCACGGAGGCTCAGAGATCACCGGGCAATGCACCTGTCCTCCTGCCTGTCATACCTATGGCTCAGAATTGGGGGACGCCGTACTCAATTCGGGGCTGCAAAGAGTCAGATGTCCCCGGCATTCCTCCTGTGGGCAAGACGGCAGATGCAGTCCGCTCAGCGCTGCCTTCCTATTCGTTGTCCCCCATGGGCACTCGGACGCTGTCCACCCTGTGCGTCTTGCCCGTCTTCTCGGAGAGCGCAGAGGCCCGTGCGTCCGCCTCGTCTTTCGCTGGGTAAGGGAACGACGCAATCTCCTTGGAATTGGCGTCCACGACTCTCCAAATGAGTTTCACACGCTTCGGTTTTGGCGTGGTTTTTCTGGAGCTGGACGCCTTGCGCACACGTGGTTTGGGCTCCTTATCCTCGGCGTCTTGTTCCTTATCCTCGGCCTCTATCGAAGCCTCCTCGGCCATTCGTTCAATTCGTTGCCTATTCGACAGTCGTTTTGCCATGGGATCGTCCGTTTCTCAGAATCGCCTGATAGAAAACCTTGTGTACCGACACGGCAAGCAGGACTCTACCAGACATAAGGCGGCCGTGCAAGATCCTGGAGGAAATGCGTGGGGCAAGAGTGGGGTCAGGCGTTTGCGAGCTAAAGGTGTCAGGTACTTTTTCTGGGGCGTCCCCTGGGTCGCAGAGTGGATTGAAGCTTCAGGCGCAAGGCAGTGGCGGCGACCCAGGCGGCATCGCCAAACGGACTGGCCCGGCGGATACTGGTTCCGATGCCCTCCAAGTCCCGAGGACTCAAGACCTCGCTGACCAGTCTCGTCCAAGTCGATGGCAACTCGACGGGTCCGTCGCTCAGCGTGACCGGCGACTGCCGACCTTGTCGCAACGAGAAACTCGACCACGGCCACAGCCTCGCCTCCGCAACCAGTCCGGCCCGCAGCGGATTTGCCTCGATGTATCGCAATACGCTCAGATAGTGCGGATCGCTCTGTACTGGGAAGCTCTTGTATCGACCCTGATACAGATGTCCGATCCCGACGGTCGCGTGTGATGTGTGGTATCGCTGCACGTGCGTCAGCGTTACCCATCTCATGAAGCCCGACAGGTCGTCATCGCCTCGCGGCCACACGAGCAAATGCCAGTGGTTGCCCATGATGCAATAGCCGCACAATCGCATCGAGAACATCGACAGCCCGTTGGCCAGGATCTTCTCAAATGCCAGGAAGTCGCTCTCTTTTCGGAAGATGCGAAGACGCCCGTTGGCTCGATTGAGCACATGGTAGACGTACCCGCCCAACGTGATCCGCTCAGGTCTCGGCATGTAGACCATTGTACGGATACTATACGGGTCCTTAAAGCGGAAATCTGTCGGAAAAAGTACCTGACACTTTTAGTTTGTCCCCCCTTAAAGCGTAAACGAAGGGCAGACCCCGATGTGTCCCGATGTGTCCCGACCCCGATGTGTCCCCACGTCTGCAATTAGACCCTCCCGGTTGCTTCTGCCTGGTGCCCGCTTTCACGCCTCCACCTTTTGACCGACCGAAAATCGCAAATTCTCTGGGCTTGCTTGCCCGTTTGGCCGATAGTATTATCGAGACAGTAAGCGGCTCTGAAAACTGGCTGGTGAGGGCCAACCGGGCGGAGACGGATTCACAACTGCCTGTCAATCCTCCGCAATCGGTCTTGATTCGGCTGGCCAGCGACCACCCCGGGAGGATCGAGGGGCGATGTAAGCGGTCCTTCTGGGGCTGAGGACATCGAGAGAATGTGCCTTACAGCTCTAATCCTTGTGCTGGAGCAGATCATTGGAGGGAGCAGAGAATGAGTTATCCCCTACGACATGTCTCGATCCGCGTTCCCTGGCATGACACCGGTTGGGATGGCCGAGTCTGTCAGAATCCCTGTCTGAATGGCGCGTGCCTCAAGCTCAAACGCATCGGGCAGAGACGGAATGATAACGCCGAAAGAGACGTGGCCGGTCAGTTGCTCAAGGACTTGCCGGAAGACAAATGGCCATGCTGCGTCCCGGAACGAATGGCATTCATGGCTCCTTTCGAGTACACGCGGACAGCTAACCACCCTTATAAGGAGACTTCGGAAGAGACACATGGGCATTTTGTTGAGACACCACTCCGTCACCCGCCATATTCCGCACCGGCTGTGCCCTTTGCCTGGACGCTCTGCGAGTCGATGGCGTCGTTAGGTGAGGAATATGCTCTCGATGTGCAGGCCGAACGTGAGCCAAAGCTGGGGTTCAAGACTCAGTGGGTTCAGGACCATGCGAATCAGAGGGCGCTCCTGGACTGCTTCGCGGATCACCTGAGACCGAGAGAATCCCTGTGCTTCTTCTATGCAAAACAGGTGCCTTTCATTGAGGACACCGGGGCCCGTCGCGTCCTTATCGGTGTTGGACGCGTCCTCCATGTAGCTCCTTGCATCGAATACGATTATGACACTTCACAGAATCTGAAGGGCAGACTGCGATCGGTGCTATGGGAACGAATGATCCAGCATTCTATCCGCCCAGACTTCAAGGATGGATTTCTCCTGCCCTATCATGCGGCCCTGGAGAAAGCTGCAGCTGATCCCAACTTCGATCCAGCCGATATTGTGGCTTTCTCTCCCGAAGACCGGCTTCTTGAGTTCTCACATGCCTCGCAACTGGTCACTCACGACGCAGCCATCGGCAGTCTCTTGGCATGTGCAGAGTCCTTGCGAAAAGCGAAGACGCACATCGCGGGGCCGTGGGATCGTTGCATTGAGTGGATTGACCACCGGCTGGGCGAGTTGTGGAAGGTCCGAGGACCGTGTCCTGGATTGGGATCTGTACTCCGTGCGTTTGGCTTGGAATTGGGGACGTTCGTCGCGCAGGCGATAGTGGAGAAGGCGGGCGATAACGCTGATCCCTGGCCCTTAGTCGATCAGGCATTTGATGAACCGAATCGACACCTGCCGTCGCATCTTGCAGGAGGCATCGGCCAGACAATTCGCACCAAATGGAGCAGGCTGCCTGCCGAGCGCCGCAGTCTAATCAGATTGCTGAGTCGGTTTGAAATCAGCCGAGAACAGGCCACTTACCTCTTTGTCAAGGAGGAGCGGGCCAAAGCAGGAATAGAAGTCGATGACAGCGACATCCTCGCCAACCCATATCTGCTGTACGAATTGACAAGGCTGACAGCTGATCCGGTCAGCATCTGGACCACAGACCGAGGTGTCTTCCCGGATGCGGTGGTGCGGAGCAAACACCCATTGCCAGCACCATCCACACTGGATGCCGGCACAGACGCCAGGCGAGTCCGCGCCCTCGCCACGAAGATCCTGGAGGATGCTGTAAGCAACGGCAATACCCTGATGCCGCAAGATCAGGTGGTCTTAGGGATTCGCGGTCTCACCATTCAACCATCATGCCCGGTGGATGCTGACTTGATGGCAGTGGCGAAGGATGATTTCGGCGACATTATCGTCGAGGTTCCGCTGGCTAATGGTGCCCCTGCTCTTCAATTGGGGCGACTGGCCGAAATGGGCCAACTGATCCGTGTTGCTATTGACAAGCGGATCCACGGCAAACGCCTGCCTATCCAAGCCAACTGGCGACAACTTCTTGATGACTACCTGCGAGATAAGGGAGCTAGCCACCAGGATGCAGATGAGGAGAGAGCCAGAGAGGAGAAAACGGCTGCCCTGAGGGAGCTGGCCGAATCCAGGCTCTCGGTCTTAATTGGACCGGCAGGGACGGGCAAGACAACACTTCTGTCCGTATTGTGCGAACATCCTGAGATTGCCCAGGGCGACGTTCTTCTGCTGGCACCCACGGGTAAAGCCCGCGTGCGCATGGAACAATCGACAAGCCACCTGAAACTGAGAGGTCAAACTATCGCCCAATTCCTATCACCGGATCGTTATGACCGGACGACGGGGCGATACCATCTCTCCAACAAACCTGTCGAAGTCGGCGAGAGGACCGTCATCGTTGACGAGGCTTCGATGCTCACCGAGGATATGCTCGCCGCACTCATACAGGCATTGAAGGGTGTGCATCGTCTCATCCTGATCGGCGACCCGCGTCAACTCCCACCTATTGGTGCCGGCCGGCCATTCGTCGATATCGTGGGACACTTGGCCCCGGAGGGTATTCTGGAGCGGTTCCCCCGCGTCGGCCCTGGATACGCCGAGTTGACCATTCGCCGGCGACAGGGTGGCCAAGATCGCGAGGATATCCAGCTTGCCGAGTGGTTCAGTGGTTCGCCGATTCCACCGGGTGAGGATGAAGTCTTCGATAAGATCGTCCGTACCGGCAAGGGGGAGCATGTTTGCTTCGTGCAGTGGGAATCTCCCGACGACCTTCGTTTGCGTCTGATCGAAGTACTTGTGGAAGAGCTCGGACTATCCGGTCCCGAGGACATCGAAGGATTCGACAAGACTCTTGGCGGCACGCCCTGGAACAACATGCGGTTCTTCAATTTTGGTGCGGCAGAGCAGGCTGAAAGTTGGCAGATTCTCTCGCCCGTAAGAAGCGGCCCCCACGGCGTCCCCGATCTGAATCGCCTAATACATAAGCGGTTCCGGCAAGAGATGATCGACGTCTCCCGCAAGGAGCGGTATCGCAAGTATCCAAAACCGATGGGGCCGGAAGAGATGGTCTACGGTGACAAGGTCATCAACCTCACGAACACCGACCCGAGCCTGTATTGGTTTCGGCATCGCAAAGTATATCCCGAAAAGGACGACCCGTACATTGCCAACGGCGAGATCGGCATGGCCGTCGGATTCTTCTGGAAAAGGGGCCTCCCCGATCTCCGCTGGAAGCTTGAAGTCGAGTTCTCCTCCCAGCCACGATTCAAGTACGACTTCACCAGTCGTGACTTCCGCGAAGACAGTAATCCAATCCTTGAACTGGCCTATGCGCTGACGGTACATAAGGCCCAGGGCAGTGAGTTCGGCACGGTGATCCTTGTCCTACCCAATCCTTGCCGCTTGTTGTCTCGGGAGTTACTCTATACAGCTCTGACGCGACAGAAGAACCGTGTTGTGATTTTGCACCAGGGCCCGCGGAGCGAGCTGCGCGGGTACTCCTCCGACGACCGTTCCGAAACGGCCCGGCGACTGACGAACCTATTTGTCGTGTCGTCCCCGATTGTCCACGATGGTTGTTTCTACGAGGAACACCTGATTCACCGAACTGATCGTCACGAGATGGTCAGATCGAAATCTGAGGTCATAATCGCCAATGCCTTGGCTCACAGGGGTGTGGAATACGCCTATGAACAACCGCTGACGATTGGTGGCGTAACCAAGTACCCAGACTTCACCATTGAGGATATGGAGTCAGGGCTGAACTTCTATTGGGAGCACTGTGGTATGCTGCATGTGCCCAGTTACCACCGCCGATGGGAGGAGAAGCTGGCTTGGTACAAAGCGAATGGTATTCTGCCCTACAGCGAAGGCGGCGGACCACGAGGAACGCTCATCATCACACGTGACGAAGCAAATGGAAGCATTGACTCCACGAAGATCCAACAGCTTATCATAGGGGTGCTCAATCCCTAACGCCGGGGCCCACACATTGGAACGTAACTCCAATTAAGGACATCGAGGGTCAGCCCCTCGTTTACGCTTTAAGGGACCTCGAGGGTCAGCTAACATGAAGGGCAGAACCTCCTCGCTGCTATAATGGCAGCGATCAGGGTCCAACAAGGGATACCGGGGACACCTTACTCATTTCGGGTGAGGGCTTCGGGGAGCAAAAGAGCGGTGTGCACAGCACACGCTACCGCTGTCGCCCACTTCCGTGTTCCTGCTTCGTGTCCCTTCGTGGACTTCGTGGTTTCACGAAAAGACAAGCGGCGGACGCGGTTCACGCTGCCGCAGTCGCCCCCTTGTGCGATCCTTCCTTGCCTCTGTGCCCTCTGACCCTCTGTGGTTGAGAAGTCGTCGGTCGTGACTCGTGACCGGCGGCTCGATGGATTCCCGCTTGCGCGAGAATGACAACCGGGGAAAGCCTCCTGTGGGCTTGGCGTCTTGGCGAGAGAGATGTCGGTTGTCAGCCAACATCACGCGAGTGGACTGCGTTCACGCCTGGATTCACCGAGGATGCACCGGAAGCACAGAACAGAACGACTCCTCTTGCTCTCTGCGACCTCGGCGTCTGGTGAGCGAGCGACTCTCCGTTGGCGATGTGCCCTCTGCGCGGCGTTCCTGTCCTTGGGTATCGTTTGTAAATACTTGTCTGTACATGACTTGTGCTTGATTCCATTGCGATTGTCTGGGGAAGGCCGGGCTTGGGCGAGCAGCGAGTCCGAAGCGTGGAGCGGGAGGGGCGAGCGGCGCGACAGCGAGGGCGGAACTGAGCGAAAATCGCACTCTTTGGGCATTGACAGGCCCGTCGGGCAGGGCTATACTCGCGCACTTTATTTGCCCCAGCATCGTCGGCGTTGGGCTCCGGGCCCGGCGTTCCGGCGGATTTTCACGAGCTTACGGCTGATTGGCAGAACCGGCCCACCCGGCAGGGCGAGCGTCTCGTTCGCCAGGAGTAGTCGTGCGGGCGACGCACGACCTGTAGGGAAACCGGGCCACAGGAAACATAAGAGTAAAGGAGACGGCAGGAATGGCTAAGAAAATGGTGTACTTCTTCGGGGGCGGCAAGGGCGAGGGCGACGCGGGGATGAAGAATCTCCTGGGCGGCAAAGGCGCCAATCTGGCGGAAATGGCAAAGCTCGGCGTGCCCGTTCCTCCCGGCTTCACGATCACGACCGACGTGTGCGTCCACTACTACCAGAACAAGAAGAAGTATCCGCAAGGCCTGAAAGAGGAAGTGGCCAAGGCGCTGGTGAAGGTCGAGAAGGTCATGGGCAAGAAGTTCGGCGACGCGACGGACCCGCTGCTGGTCTCCGTGCGGTCGGGCGCCCGCAAGTCCATGCCAGGCATGATGGAGACGGTGCTGAACGTCGGCCTGACGAGCAAGACGATCCCGGGCATGATCGCGCAGACCGGCGGCAACGAGCGGTTCGTCTACGACGCCTATCGCCGGCTCATCATGATGTACTCCGACGTGGTGATGGAAAAGGCCGCGGGCGTCGAGCCCAAGGACGACATGGGCATCCGCAGGCAGCTCGAGCACATCATGGACGGGATGAAGAAGGCCCGCGGCGTTACGCTGGACACCGAGCTGACCGCCTCCGACCTCAAGGAACTGTGCGCCTCGTTCAAGGCCAAGATCCAGGAAGTCCTGGGCAAGGAGTTCCCGGACGACGCGGACAAGCAGCTCTGGGGCGGCATCGACGCGGTGTTTGCGTCGTGGAACGGCAAGCGAGCCATCGCCTATCGTCGCATCGAGAGCATCCCCGATGAGTGGGGCACCGCGGTAAACGTGCAGTCGATGGTGTTCGGCAATATGGGCGAGGACTCCGCCACCGGCGTGGCCTTCAGCCGTAACCCCGCCACCGGTGATAATCACTTTTACGGTGAATGGTTGGTCAATGCACAGGGCGAGGACGTCGTCGCGGGCATTCGCACGCCGAACCCGCTCAACGAGGCCACCAAGAGCGAACAGAACAAGGGCATGTCTTCGCTGGAAACGGCCATGCCCAAGGTCTACAAGGAGCTGGACGGCATCCAGAAGAAGCTCGAAAAACACTATCACGACATGCAGGACATCGAGTTCACGATCGAGAAGGGCCGGCTGTGGATGTTGCAGTGCCGCGTGGGCAAGCGCAATGGTCCCGCCGCGGTCCGCATGGCGGTGGACATGGTCAAAGAGAAGCTCATCAAAAAGGAAGAAGCGGTCATGCGTGTGACGCCCGCCCAACTGGATGAGTTGCTGCACCCGATCATCGACCCCGCGGTCGAGAAGGACCAGAAGGTCCTGGCCAAGGGCCTGCCCGCCGGTCCCGGCGGCGCCACGGGCCAGGTGGTCTTCACTGCGGTCGATGCGGTCAACTGGAACAAGGCGGGCAAGAAGGTGATCCTCGTCCGCGAGGAGACGAACCCGGAGGACGTCGAGGGCATGCGAGCCGCCCAGGCGATTCTGACCGCCCGCGGCGGCATGACCAGCCATGCGGCGCTCGTCGCCCGCGGCTGGGGCAAGTGCTGCATCGTCGGTTGCGGCGCCCTGCACGTGAACCTGGCGAGGAAGGAATTCAGCGTCGGCGGCCAGACCTTCCGCGAGGGCGAATGGATCACGCTGAACGGCACGAAGGGCAACGTCTACGGTGGGCAACTGCCGATGATGGCCGCCGGCGAAGAGAACGTCGTCCTCATGGACTTTCTCAAGATCTGCGACGCGGTGAAACGTCTGGGCGTCCGCACCAACGCGGAATCCCCCGCAGACGCCGCCAAGGCCCGCGCCTTCGGCGCCCAGGGCATCGGCCTGTTCCGCACCGAACACATGTTCTACGGCAAGGGTAGCGACGAGCCGCTGTTCATCCTCCGCAAGATGATCATGTCCACGAGCGAGGAAGAACGCAAGAAGGCGGTCGATGAGCTGTTCCCCTATGTCAAGAGAGACATCAAGGGCACGATGGAAGTAATGGACGGCCTGCCGGTCGTGGTGCGTCTGCTCGATCCGCCGCTGCACGAGTTCGTCCCGGAAAGCCTTGAGAAGCGTCAGACGCTGGCCCAGTCGCTCGGCATCGACGCGGCTGAGTTCAACAAGCGTGCCGACGCCCTCCACGAGAGCAACCCGATGATGGGTCATCGCGGCGTCCGACTCGGCATCACGTATCCCGAAATCACCGCCATGCAGGCCCGGGCCCTCTTCGAGGCCGCCGCCGAGCTGCTCAAGGAAGGCAAGAAGCCCTATCCCGAGCTGATGATCCCCGTCGTCTGCGACGCCAACGAGATCAAGAAGCAGAAGGAGATCGTCACGAAGGTCTACAAAGAGACCCTCGCCAAGTTTGGCCTCAAGAAGATCAAGCACATGGTCGGCACGATGATCGAAATCCCGCGGGCGGCCCTGCTGTCCGGCCAGATCGCCGAGGTCGCCGAGTTCTTCAGCTTCGGCACCAACGACCTGACCCAGATGACCTTCGGCTTCAGCCGGGACGACATCGGCGGATTCCTCCCCGACTACGTCAGCCAGGGCATTCTCCCCACCGACCCGTTCCAGACCATCGACCAGACCGGCGTCGGCGAGCTGATCAAGATCAGTTGCGAACGCGGCCGCAAGGCCAACAAGAGCCTCGAAATCGGCATCTGCGGCGAGCAGGGCGGCGAGCCGGCCTCCGTGGCCTTCTGCCACAAGGTGGGCCTGGACTACGTCAGTTGCTCCCCGTTCCGTGTGCCGATTGCCCGGCTCGCGGCGGCCCAGGCGGCGGTGGCGAAGTAAGGAAGAAAACTCGAAATCCAAATATCGAAATCCGAAACAAGCACGAATGACAGAAGTGCAAAACTCGAAACGACCGGCCGCGGGAGTGCGGCAGTGTTTCGGTCATTTGGATTTCGTGTTTTGAGTTTGTTTCGAATTTCGAGTTTGGAATTTCGGGTTTTCGGCCCGGAGTGGTCTTTCGGCGTGAAGTTCTGCCGGGAGTTGTTGACAACGTCGGCCCATACAGTACAATAATGAGGTGCGCCGGGCATTCGACGGCGCACCTTGTTCTTTCAGCCGGCTCGCCCGGCTGATTCGTGGTGAGAGTAGCTCAGTTTGGATAGAGCATTGGATTGTGGTTCCAAGGGTCGAGGGTTCAAATCCCTTCTCTCACCCTTTTCTTCTTCCCGTCTTGCAGGGCGGATTCCGTCCGCCGTTGGTCTCTTCATCCGCAGATTACGCCGATTGCCGCAGATTCCGGACTTGGTTGCGAGAGGCCGGAGGGGGGAACAACGAGCACTCCGCTCTGTGTTCTCGGAACCTCTGCGGTGGATGATTCCACCATGAAGGGCCACGAAGCAGGACAGGCGACGAGTTCCGGTCTGCGCACAGACGAGGCGATGGCGGTAGGGTGTGCTGTGCACACCATGTACGCTCGGCCGGCCACGGCCATCGCCGTGTGGCGGACTTGCGTCGACGCCCACAAACCCGAACGGGAACATCCATATCGTTAAAGCCTAAAACAAGGTCAGGCCCTGAGGTTCCCCAGCAGTTGCAGCTTCTGATACAGCTCTCGCCCCACCCAGGCGTCCGTTGCCGCGTATTCGATCTGCGCACGAGTCAGGATTTCGTTGGCCCAGTTCGAAGTCTGGGAATGCTTGGACACCCGGAATCCCAGCAACATCGTGGCCAGCCCACGAAGACCATGATTCGGATAACCTGCCTGCTCAGCAAGTTCTCCTACATCCACGAATCCCGCAGGTTTGAACGAGGCCAACTCAGTCAGTTCCTGCACATCCCGATCGCAGGCGACGCCCGCCTTAATGATCTTGGGATTGGCCAGCAGCCGACATAAAGCCTGGGACAAACGGCAATGCCGCAATTGAAAGATGTAGGCCGCTTGTTCCCCGACCAATTGCAGGACCGCAGGCGGGTAGCTCTGCCCCACGTGAAACGTGGGCCTCGTTTCCGTGTCAAACCCCAGGACCTTTTCCTCTTCCAACTGCCTGACCGCCGGCTCGACTTGTTCGGATCTGCGAATCAAATGGATGCGTCCTTGGTACTTTTTGACCGGATGCGCATTGATCTGCTCCTTGGTCAACCGAGGCCGCACTGCGTCCGAAGACACGTCCAATTCCTTGGGCGTATTCCGCTCTGTCATTGTTGAATCCGTCATCGGCTGTCTGAGTTTCTTTCAGCCTTTCCTTTTGGGCCCTGCCATCACAGTCATTGTAATCCCTCCGCCCACGCTCCACCACGCATTTCCTCCAGGATCCTCCACGGCCTCCGAGCTTTCCGAGAAGACGGGCAAGACGCATACTGTGAACCCCGTCCGAGTGCCAATGGAAGACGATGAACAGGAAGAGGGCGCTGAGCGGACTCCATCTGCCGTTTTGGAATTCCGGGGATGCCTTGCTTGTTTCGACCTCAGATTGGTATGTTGCCTCTGAAGACCCGGAGGGGTATCCGCCGATTCCGCGGATTTACGCCGATTCCCGACTTGTCGTTCTTGCAGAGGCAGGATCTCAGGTCTTTCACCACGGAGACACAGAGGACACTGAGATGAGAGGGGGACGTTCCGCTCTGTGTTCTCGGAACCTCTGCGGTGAACGATTCCATCACGAAGGGCCACGAGGCAGGACAGGCGACGAGTTCTGGTCTGCGCACCGACGAGGCGATAGCGGTAGGGTGTGCTCTGCACACCATTGTCCTCTGCAGACCATGGCCATCGCCGCTTGGTGGGCTTGTGACTCGCCTCGCTATTCAGTCAAGCCCATCGAGCAGACTCAGTTGTCCGTGGGTGGGCTTCCCTCGCTTCTGTCTGGGAGGCAGATCGAGCGCGCGAGCGTCTTTCAAGTCGGCAATCGATAGCAACGACCCCGCGCAGATACGAGCCATCAGATTCGCCTGCTGTGGCTCCAGATCGACGAGCAATCCGAGGACGTTCAGCAGGTCGATCAGGTCGGTCGTATACTCCGCAAGCCAGTGATCGGCTTGAACCTCTTCGAGCTTCGACGGCGGGCGACGATCCCCCATCACAGGTCGCTGGCGGTTCTTCTGGCGATAGCTGAACCACTGGCGCACGACCTGCTTTCCCGAGACCTCGTAGGCCCAGACTGCCGCCGGCACCCGCTCGACATAGCCGGCGCCGATCAGGAGTCGCTGGCGGGCGGGATCGTAATCGATTACGTCGGGCATGGCATCGGGAGTGTCGGGGATCGCCCCCTGGGCCGGGATCCGAGGCATCCGGTCCTTCGGCAGTCTCGGCGGGCCCTTGGGACGACCTTCCTTGGGCGACGCAAACCGCTCGCCGTACGTGTGCAGCCAGATGACACGATGCCCAAGCTGCACCGCCTCGCGGAAGAGATTCGCGTCGGCGGTCAACGGGATTCGCAGGCCCGGCTGAACAAGGTCGGGTTGAAACCGCGACGTGAAGGCGGCATGAGACGCGACCCCCGCCAAATAGGCCATCAGATCCTCGGCACTCGTCTTCTCGCCGTATCGTTCGCCCAAGAACGCCAGCAAGCCCGGGCGCAGATTTGACTCCCGCATGGCGGCATCCGTCCAAAGCGGAAAGACCCTCCCTCCGAAGTTGCCCTTGTAGTGGTGCAGGTCGGGCAGGAGCCCACAGAAGGTCATCGCGGGTCCAGACGTAGGCGAGCATTGCATGAAGGCGGTGAGATGGACCTGCTGATCCGAATACCACTGCCACAATTGTGGGTTCGGTTGATTGATCACACGGTTGTCTGGAATGATCCACTGGCGGTCAAAGGACCGGAAAGCATACCGCACCGGTTTCACACAAGACCCACCATCCGACGCGACTGGGATCGTTCGCGTTTCGTGCCCGCTGAGACCCTGCCTGACAACCTTCGTCGTGTGCTTGTCGCCCAACTGCCCATTGCGCATATGGGGGTAGAACAACTCCTCTTTCTGTTCCGGTGGTGCGTGGATGAGCGTGTCCCAACGGCGTTTGAGCGAGTCGGCGTCGGGCGCGATGATCCACGTCCGTCCCGGCATCACTCCCGATCCGTTGTAGACGAAGAAATCGTCGAGGGCCGGGAAGGTGGACCACTCGCCCGTGGCGGCCGGGAGGAACGGCGCACGCCAATCCCTCGGGCATTCAACCCAAGCGTTGTCGCCGAGCCCGATTCCGGCGAGGGCTGCGAACTTGCCCTCTCGCGGTCCCTTGGGCAACGCGCGGAAGCGGACCGTCGCGGGCGTATCGTCGTCCCGCGTGACTCGCGACGCCAGCACGATGCAGACCGGCTGCTGAACGCCCTGGAAGATCCGCGTGGGGACATCCGGCTGATGCCCGTCGGGCGAGCAATCGATGACCCAGATCTCGTTCGCGCGCCGCCGGAGATAGTCTCGCATCTTTTGGAAACCCGGACCGTTGAGCAAGCCCGCCACCGTGATGAAGCAGACGATGCCGGTGTCGGCCTTGGGGTCGTGATCGAAGACCTTGTACGTCGCCCATCGCCAGAAGTAGACGTAGAGATTGCGAAGGTGCTTGGCGTGGGCGCCGACTCCCCATTCGCGCGGCGGCATCCATTCCTTGAGAATAGCCGGTTTGCGTTCGTCTCCGCCTTCGACCCACCCGCCGAGCCCTTTGGCCTTCTCCTTGTACGGCGGATTGCCCAGGACGACGGTGATCGGCTCGTGCTTCTTGATCTCGTTGGCCTTGCGCCGCGATTCGGCAATCGGCGCATAAGTGTTTGGAAGCCATTCTTCCTCAATGTTCGGGTTCGCCAGCGTGTCGGTTACGAACATGCGCGGCGCCGCGGTCGCTGTCCCGTGGGTCAGCGCGTGGACTTCGGCCAGAATGCGAAGCTGCGCGACGGCGAACGGCCCAAGCTGCATTTCGAAGGCGATCAGCCGTCCGAGCGCCGCATGGATAGCGCCCGGGACGGCTCCCTCTCCTTCCGCCGCGACGACCGTCTCGGCGATGCGGCGCAACGCGCCCAGCACGAACGTGCCGGTTCCCACTGCAGGGTCGGCAACGGTCACTTCGCTCGCCGCCAGACCTCGCGACAGCGCGAACCGCTCAGGGCTCCGCAGCGCCTCATCCACCAGACGCACCATCGCGCCGACGACTTCGGGCGGGGTGTAGTACGACCCGGTCTTTTTCCGCAGAGAGTTGTCGTAAACTTCCAGGAAGTCCTCATAGAAATAGAGCCAGGCGTCCGTGTTGCCTTTGCTGATCGCCTCCCACTGGACGACGTCCAGCACGCGAGTGAGCGTTGCGAGCGACGTCTTGAGCGTGGTCTCACTCTCGACTTCCTGTGTCACGATGCGAAGCGCCGCGCCGATGAGCGAGTTTGTCGAGGCAAGCTCCCTTGCCACGCGGTCCATGCCGTCGCTCAGGCGGATCTTCCGTGCGCGTGCAACGAGCAGGCCGAAGGTGACGGCCTGTGCGTAGCCGTCGGCGAACTGCGCGTCGGTTGCCTCGGGAAAGAGCATTCTACGCCACCCGGCCTCCAGCACGCCGAGCACTTTGCTGCCGGCGGCGAGTTGTTCGCAGACTTCGTCCCTCAGGAGCCGGCACAGGCGAGCGGTCTGCTTGGCCAACTGCTTGGCGTCCTTTGGCGGTTCGGGTTCCCACCGCAGAAAATCGCTGAACAACTTCAGCAGCTCGGTGGGGGCATCAAGCTGGCTCCCCGACTTTTCTATGTCCCCGTCGAGACGCACGAGGCTGACGAGATCGTCCGCGTGCCAGAGGCTGAACTCGTTCCCATCCGTATAGACCAGGTTAGGCAAGGATTGAAGCTTGTCCCACTGCTGTTTGTCATGTCCCTTGTACCTGCGAGGGTCCGCTCCCTTGCCCGGCGCCTTCACTTCGATGAAGCCGACCAGAACGTTCCGCTTGGTGACGGCATAGTCGGGACGGGTCTTGAGGTCGGACAGCGTTGACTCGCCGACGCAGGTCACGACGGCTCGCGGAAGACCACAGAGCTCGGTCAGGTCCGATAGTAGGGCCTCCAAGGGGGCACGGAGCTGGTCTTCCGGCTCGCCGGCGGCCGCGACATTCGACAGCTTCGCTTTCGCAGCCGTTCCAAAACGAGCCATTGCCGACTTGAGTGTCAACTCCATCTCTCTTGTCCCTGCGTCCATTAGCTGCCGACGAATGCCAACCACCGATGGCGGCAGGCGTGTCTTACGCTCACCTCTTCACCGAGGCCGTCACGCCACATGCAGGAGTTGATTATAGTCCGGCGCACAGCACGCACAAAGGGGAATCTCGGGGTGAGCGATTGGGACCATGAATTGAGGCTCTTGTCGTTTGTACCCGAGGTCTGGCGTGTTCTCCGAAGGGCGGCCGAAAAGGGACGAAAGAGGACGCAAAAGGGGGTGATGACTCCGCTCGGCCCTGCGGATCTCTCCTTTCGGCCCTTTTCTCTTCTTGCGGCTTGGTGGAACGGGGGGCACAGCCCATGCTACCGCGCCGTCCACGTCAATTCGATGGGCAGCAGATCGGCGCATGGCCTGTTCGGAGTTCCGCGTCTATGGGGTCTGCACCCGCCTGAAGGCGGCACTCCAAACGGTCTCCGCGACGGAGGATGGGGCATTTCATGTTAGCTGATCCTCGACGTCGGTTCAGACACCGGCCCGGCCGGCGCGTTTCGCGTTATCGGATCCAGCACGTAATATGCCCTTTTCCGCTGGAGATTGAACAGAAAGCACTGTGATCCCATAAGAACGACCAGCGTGACATGTGGCGAGTCCGGGACCCGCCCGCGGGTATTCAGTTGAGTTGACAATTCCGCCGGCGCCGTTCGAGATGTCTCAACCTTTCACGCGGCTCATCCGATGGAAAAGCCCGGGATGGTTCTCCCCGTCACATCGGTGAAGGAGGGTCCCCCAGACGCGCACGGCTGGAACGTGCGATGAGATCAGGGGCAGGAGGCCGGTCAACAACGAGCTGTTGGATGAAATCGCCAGGGGGGGGCGGTCTCCGACTTGCGGGCTCGGGCGATTGTTTCCAGCGATCCAGGAGAACGACGAAATGACCATTCAGAGAAAGATGTTCGTGCCAGCGCTGGTTCAGCTTGCGGTGCTCGTTCCGGTGGTGATGGTGAGTCTCAGCAGCCGGAGCAATTCTCAGAACAGCCTTGTGCGATCCCAGGAACAGACACAGCGCATCGCCGAACTCAAGGATCTGCACGAGCGGACGAATCGCTACTACCACGAGAGCCTCCATCGAGCCGACCTGCAAACGGAGATCGAGAAGGCCGTTGAGCAAGCCCGTGCCCGTTTCGATGAGGCCGAGGCTCAAGGCGTCCTCGATACTGTGCAGACCTGCCAGAACCAGATCGTCACGGCCCGACATCGCAACGCGGAAATCGAGCAAGCGATTCTGGAACTGACCGACCTCTCGATCCGCCAGTCCAACGGGTATATCGAGCAGGTGGTCGCCAAACTGGCCGATCCCAATCAGGACGATTCGGTCACGACGCTGGAACGGCTGGTCATCATCGGGGCCAACATCAACACCACTTCGAACTTGACTATCCGGAACCTGTTCTACCGCATCGTCTCGGACCCCGCGGCGGAAACGGAGCTCGTTGCCTTCCTCGACAAGGCTATCGAGAACACCACGGTGGATATCAAGCGTTTGGCGAACACGCCTTTTGCCGCATTGCCCATCGCGGCTCAGAAGGCCAACCAGACCATCCACGGCCTCGTCACCGAGTACATCGGGAATCTCAAGGCGTTGACACAGAACAAGACGACGCAGGAGGAGCATCTGACAAGGCTGGTGGCCTCGCTGGATCAGGCGAATCGGCAGGCGAATGCCACGGTGATTGCGTCGATTCAGCGCTCGTATCTGAAGATCGGCATCATGCTCGTGATTGCCGCCATTCTGGTGGTCGGCTTGACCGCGGCGGTTGTCCGCGGACTGACACGGACCATTCACGGGGTTGTCGGTCGGCTCCGGGAGACCACGGGCCAGGTGACTTCCGCATCCGGCCAGGTTTCGCAGTCATCGCAGTCGCTCGCCGAGGGCGCCACGGAACAGGCCGCCGGTCTGCAAGAGACCTCCTCCAGTCTGGAAGAGATGTCGTCCATGACCAAGCAGAACGCCGACAACGCCCAGCAGGCCAACGTCCTGGCCGCGGAGGCCAAGAAGGCCGCGAGCACGGGCGCCGAGTCGATGAGCCGCATGAACGCGGCCATCCAGGAGATCCAAAGGAGTTCCGATGAGACCGCCAAGATCATCAAGGTCATCGACGAAATCGCCTTCCAGACCAACCTGCTGGCCCTCAATGCGGCGGTCGAGGCCGCACGAGCCGGCGAGGCCGGCAAAGGGTTCGCCGTCGTGGCAGAAGAGGTGCGGAACCTCGCGATGCGGTCGGCCGAGGCCGCCAAGAACACAGCCGGCATGATCGGAGAATCCGTGAAGAACGCCCGGAATGGCGTGGATATCGCCGGCGAGGTCGGCAAGGTGCTCGACGAGATCGTGCAGAGTGTGGGCAAAACAACGGACCTGGTCAGTGAGATCGCCGCGGCGTCTCACGAGCAGGCGCAAGGCATCGATCAGGTGAACACGGCCGTTGCCCAGATGGACAAGGTGACGCAGCAGAACGCCGCCAATGCCGAGGAGTCGGCCAGCGCTTCGGAGGAGTTGAGCGTCCAGGCCGAGAGCATGCAAGAGGTTGTGGAGCAACTGGTGGCGCTGGTCGAAGGAAACGCAGCGTGAGGAAAGCAGGGACCGTCCCCCAGGGCTGCTTGCGAGGTTGACGTGGGCGCGGGTCCACAGTAGGATAGACCCGACAAGCAGTCTGATGCCGGTTCCTGGGAGCCTTGTGAGCGTGCCAGGCGTGCATGACATGACTCGTCGGGCTTTCTGTCCGGTTGACAAGAGCGACGGTGCCCTATGGTTGTCCGACTCTGGCGCATGTTGCCTTTCTTGGGTGTGTTGTGGACATCCGCGGTCTGGGTCGCGACCGGCAGAGCGGCGACGGAGGGGGGGATTCGCTACAGCCGGCAGATTGCCGAGATTCGCTTCGGAGTGGTGGAGCCGCCGGTTGTGGCGCAGCACGATATCACGGTCCGTGCGCCCGCCTCCAATCAACAGCTCGAGGAGAAGGCCCTGGAATGCAGCGGCCTGGCCTGGGTTCCCGGCCATCTGCTGATCTCCAGCGACCGCCACGAGCATATCGTGTTCGACTGTCCAATCGATCTGAAGAGCATGACGCTCGGCGACCCGGTATCCCATGTCGTCGTGCGCAACGAGCAGCAGCTCCTGGAAGACGCCGAGGCCATTACCGCCATACGAGATCGCGACGGCAGGCAGGCGGTCTACATGATGTCGTCGTTGAGCAACGATCCGCTCGAACGGCCGCTGCCCAAGCGCCGGCACATGCTCCGCTTCGAGATCTCGGGCGTCTCGCCCTTGACTCCACAACGGCCTGTCGTGCTCAGCGCCGCAACCCTGCGAGACACCATCAACGGCTACCTCAAGGCCGTGGGAATCGACCCGTACCGCACCTTCAATCCGCAAGCTCCGGGACCTGACCAGAACACGTATCGCTGGGGCAACGTCGAGGGGATGAGCTTCACGCCCGACGGGTCGTTGCTGCTCGGGATGAGGAACCCATTGTGCGGCCGGAGTGCTCTGTTCGTGGTCGTGCAAGGCGTTCCCGAGGCCTTCGACGCAGCGGACCCGGGGAGAATGCGGATCGAAGATATGTTCGTCCTGGACCTGGGCGACCGCGGAGTCAGCGATCTGTGCTGGGACCCGCTGACCCAGGGCTATCTCATCGCCGCAGCCAGGAGCAGCGGCCCGAGACTCAACAAAGACCAGCCTTTTCCCCCGAATACTCTGGACAGCGCCTTGCTCTGGTGGAGCGGTCGAAAGGGGGAACCCGCCGTTCTCTTCGCTTGCCTGCCGGACATGAAGGTGGAAGCCATCTGTCGCCTGGGCCCGACGCGTTTCATCGCCTTGGGCACGGACGAGGGAGACGTCAGTGAAGGCCGCGTCCTGCAGCAGCAAAGCGTGATCGCAATCATGTACTTCGCCGGCGTGGACCTTGGGGACAACAGGCAGCCGAAACCATGAGCACCGACACAAACAACCCGAATCCTCGCGAGCCCGGCGATGCCGAGTTCGAGGCGAGTCTCGTCTCCGACACCGACGCGGACCTCCTTGGCGCCCAGACGGAGATTGTCGAGGCCGACGCGGCTTCGTCCAAGCCCAGTCCGGCTCCCGCGCAGCCTCGCTGGGCAGGAAAGGTCCTGGGGCATTTCCGGCTCATCCGGCTGATCGGCGAGGGGAACATGGGCCGGGTGATACAGGCCCAGGATATCAACCTCCATCGGACCGTGGCGCTCAAGGTCCTGTGCAAGCGTCTGTCCGGCGTGGACGACAAAAGGCACGTGGAGCAGTTCCTTCGGGAGGCTCGTGCCGCCGCCCAGATCGAGCATCCCAACGTCGTGCAAGTCTACGAGATCAACCAGCACGACGGCTGGTGGTACATTGCCATGGAGTTGCTGGACGCGGGAAACCTCAGCCAGGTGATCAAGGCAGCGGGACCGCTGTCCGCGCCGCGTGCGTGCAGTCTGATCGCCGATGCGGCTATGGGCCTGGCCGCGGCGCACCAACTGGGGATCATCCATCGCGACGTGAAGCCGGCCAATCTGATGCTGACCCGGCAGGGACGCTGCAAAGTCACGGACTTCGGCCTTGTCCGATTGGACGATCCCAACGACCCCTTCCGCTTCACTCGCAAGGCGGTAGGCTCGCCGGCGTTCATGGCCCCGGAAGTGATCGTCAACCGCGAACAGACGCCCGCGATCGACGTGTACAGTCTGGGAGCGACGCTCTTCTACGCGTTGACCGGCAAGGCGCCATACACCGCGCGAAGCATGAAGGAGCTGCTGCAGAAACATGTACACGACCCGATCCCGGACGTCCGAGCGTCAGTTCCGGAGTGTCCGGCCAGCCTGGCGGCTCTCGTAACCCGGACGCTCGCGAAGAAACCGGCCGGCAGACCGTCGGCTGCGGACCTGGCCACCGCGCTTCGCGCCGAAGCCATCACCACGCAGTGGGAGGACTCCGCCGCTCTGGGCACCGCCGGCACGAGCCTCCTGCAGACTCTGCTGGCCTCCCGTGCGGACGCCGCGGCGTCTTCTCGCGCCTGGGGCAGGCTCCGCAGCCTGGTGGCGATCCGCCCTCGCGGGCTGCTCCCTGTCGTGCTGGTGCTGGCAATCGTTGCAGGGGCTGCACTGCTCGGTCTGTACAGCGCCGGGCTCTGGCCGCGGGGTGACGGATCTCCGCACCCGGCTCGTCTGGCCGAGCTGTTTCCGAACGCGCCGCAGAGCTACGGCGTCTTGCCGCCGGCAACGGTGCCCCAGCCCATCCGTGTGGATTCCAAAGAGCCGCCGGCCTTTAGCTGGGTACACAGCATTGAGCCGGGAAGCTTCAAATTCGTGGCGACGAAGAGCGGACGACGGTTCTATCCTGCGGATTCCGCCGAGGCCATTCTCATCCCGCTGCGGGACTTCGTCGGGTACAAGACAATCGAACAGGCCCGGGCGGACGGAAAAGTGCCCGCCCCTTGAACACCCGGCGGGAACGCGCGAGTCCGGTCATGCACTCGCCGAACCTGGGTGCATGACTGCATCTGCGCGCGTGCAATGGGCGTTCATGGAAACGCCGGAATGTCATTCCCGCGCAAAGCCTGCCCTCGACCCGATCGGGAGCGGGAATCCACTCCCCGTCGCGCCCAGTCCCGTGGTTCCTGGATTCCTGCTTGGCGCAGGAATGACAGAGTTGAGGCAACGTCTCGTCACTCTGCGGGAAGTCGCAATTGTGGTCCTGCACCCTCAGACCTGGCGGTTTTCAAGAATGCTTGACAAGGCGGGAATCTTCGTTACACTATACAGCACCGTGGCAGCGCCGGCTTGCCGTTCGGTTGTCCCAGGCATCCTGTGCCTGGGTTGTGCGGGCCGGAAGATGCGTCGGTTTGGATGGAGTGTGCAAGAGTCCCTGGGGTATGCCCAGGGTTGGTTTTGTCCCTCTCGGAGCTTGACTCCGACGACAAGGGCAACTTGTTGAGATAGCGGTGACAGCGTTCACCGGCGGAAGGGTATGAGAGCAGAGTGGTGGAGGGTCTCCTTCGTGACAACAGCGACGAGGGTCGCTTCCTCCCCGGTCTGCGCCGAGATGACGCCGGAGTTCTGTGGGATTGCGGCGTCGTGTCAGGCAATGATTTCGGGCCGCCATGGCGCTCAGCAACCCCAAAGACAGCGACTACGACCGGCTCGATAGATTCTACGTCCACATGCTGAACGACCAAGTGACCTCAGCGGACGGCTGGGTCGTGGCTGGCAGCGATGTGGATCCTCACCCCGAGTGGAAGTGGATGCGGTGGGACTGGGTGCTGGTGGGCGAGGGCGACTTCTTCGGCGGCGACTCAGTGAACAAGCTCCTGATCGACGCTTATGATCCGAAAGACGCTTTTGCTGTGACCAAGACCTATGACCTGGCGACTCTGGGTCTTCTCGACGAGCTGACCTCCTTCCTGGCCAACGGCCAGTTCGCGTTTGGCTTCGATCCGGACTGCGAGTGGAGCGCGAGCAGTATTACGTTCACCCTGGCCACGTGCACGGTTCCGGTTCCCGGCGCCGCTCTGCTTGGCGTCCTCGGCCTCGCAGCCGCCGGCAGGAAACTCCGGAAGCACGCATGGAGAAACCGCGTTCGATCCTTATAAGATGTCCAGGGGCTTCCCATTGCGATGGAATGCGCGGTATTCTATTGGGCGACTGCCTCGGCGGCATTGGCTGCCGTGAGGCCACAGAGAACGCGGGTCCAGGCCCGTGTGCCTGCGATCCGAGATCGTGTGCATGTCGGAGGTCGCGATGTCTACAGAGAGTGGGAAGAACGAGGATCGGCGGATACGACACACCTGTTGTGACGACCACGGGACCGGGCCGGCGATCAGCCGTCGCGGTCTTCTGGGCGGGCTCGGAGCCGTTGCGGCCGTTGCCGGGCTGAACGCGGCGAGCCCTTCGCGAGGCCAGTCCAGGCAAGGCGGGCGGGCGGTGAAAGGCCAGCCCCTGCCCAAGGGCCGCGCACTCCGCGTGCTGCCTGCGCTGATGTACAATCTCGAGCGGCGGCAGGAGAAGACGAGCTGGCGGAGCTACGGCGGGCTGTGCACCGAGGCGGACGTCACCGCCGAGATCGGCCGGATCGCCGGCGACTTGAAGCAGCTTGTCGAGAAGGCGGAGTTCCCGATTGAGGTGCTGCCTCTGGCACAGATCCGGGACGAGGCCGCGGCCCGGCAGGTTGCGGCGGCGGACGCGGACGCGATCGTTCTCTACGCCGCCTCCGGGGGGACGAACCTCGTAGACCTCGTGGCCGCCTCCAAGACCCCGATGGTCATGTTCATCCGTCACAAGTCGGGACCTTTCTACCTGTGGTATGAGATCGCCCACTGGCGATTCCTCCGCCAGAACGGCGACTCGCTGGCCGTTGCCAACGCGGATGCGCAAGACATCGTCGTGGATGATTACAGCGAGATGCTCTGGCGACTGCGGGCGCTCTACGGCCTGGCCAACGCCAAAGGGACGAAGATGCTCGCCATCGGCGGCTTGGTGGCCTACAGCGAACCCGCCCAACAGAACGGGCCTGCCCACGCGAAGGAGGTTTGGGGGTACGGGATCGAGACGATCACCGAGGAGCAATTCGCGGAGCACCTGGCGAAGGCTCGCAGCGATCCGACGATGGTGAAGGACGCCGAGCGGCGGGCGGAGGAGCTGCTCGCCACGCCGAACGTCGCCCTTGCGACCGAGCGGCGGTTCGTCGTCAACTCCTGCCTGGCCCTGGCGGTTTGCGAGCAGTTGATGGCACAGACGGGCGCATCGAATTTCGGCTTCGGCCGATGCATGGGCCGGCCTGTGATCGAAATGCTGGACACGCCGCCATGCCTGGTGCTGAGCTTGGCGAACGATGCGGGATACACGGCCTATTGTCACACGGACCTGTCGCACACCTTTCCCGGCGTCTTGATGCGGTGGATCGCGGGCAGGCCGACGTTCGTCTGCAACTCGCATTTCCCGCACGAGGGCCTCTTCACCGTGGCGCACTGCGCCGCCCCGCGGAAGATGAACGGCGTGGACTACGAGCCCGCGACGATCATGACCCATTACGAATCGGACTACGGCGCCGCGTGCCGGGTCGAGTACACGAAGGGACAGAAAGTCACCGTCGTGATTCCGAACCTGCGTTGCACGAAGTGGCAGGGGTTCCGCGGGACCATCGTCGAGTCGCCCGCGTTCCCCGCCTGCCGATCGCAGATGGAGATCGCCATCGACGGCGACTGGCGCCGCCTGGTTGCCGAGATGGAGGGATTCCACACCCAGATCGTCTACGGCGACTACCTTCGCGAGATCGGCTATGCCCTGAAGAAGCTGGGCAGAGTCGAGTGGCAGTCCTACAGTCCCGTCGCGTGAGGTCTCGGATACTGATTGCCGCCGGGACACAGAGATCGCGATGGCACGTCTACTTGGACAGGCTGGCCTGGGAGGTGCCGCCATAGGCGCCCAGGTTGACTCTGTCGCCGTTGGGCGTCGGCTCATCACCCACAGGTGCGACGGGATCGCCCGCGTCGATGCAGGGACTGGTCTTCTTGTCCGGGAACCACCATGAAAAATCGGGCCAGAAGCGACCCTTGGTGCTCAGGAGGTGACAGTCGGCGGGCACCCAGACGTCATCCGACGGGTCTGCCGGCGTGCCGGCGTTGCTCCAGACGCCCGGGTCGGCGAATAGCGGGTCCGGACTGAGATTGTCCATGCCCGGCCAGCCGCCCTGCACGTCGCTGTACGTGATGCCGGGCACGGAACCCGAGACCGTGCGGATCGTGGCAGGGGTGTTGTCCCAAAGGATGCAGTTGGAGACCGCCACGTTGCAGTCCGTCACTGCCATGAGGGAACTGTCGGAATCACCGAGGTTCCCGGTGATTGTGCAGTGGACCATCACCGCATTGCTGTCCTCGAACGACAGGACTGATCCCGCCGCGCCGCTGGCCGTGTTCCCGCCGATGACGCAGTGGGCAATCACCGGGTCCGCGCCGACGCAGGAAATAGCTGCACTGCCGTCGCCTTTGCCTCCCGTGATCAACAACCCGTCCAGGGTGCAGCCCGCGCCCCCTCGACCGGCAAAGGTCACGACGGGACTCAGTCCATTGCCGTCCACCACGGGCATCTGCGCGACGTTGGGATCGGTCAGCCACAGACCGCGGACCGTGATGTCCTTGTCCGCCAGATCGAGGCACTCGGGATACACCCCCTCGTGTACGAGGACGAGGGCGCCGAGCCCGGCGGAGTCGATTGCCTCCTGGATGCTGTCATAGGGGTGGGCCTCGGTGCCGTCCTCGTTCGGTTCGCCAGCGGCATCGTCGTCCACGTGAATGGCGGCAAGCGGGGGAGTCTTGAAGCTCTGCCATTCGGCCTGGCTCATTCCGGTATCGTTCCTGGACTCGGCCGCGAAGCGATAGGTTGAATCGGGTATGAGTTTCTCCAGAGACCATGAAAATGTTTGGCCCTCCACAATGTGCGCCCAGTCAGTGGTGGATTCTTCGCTGCCCTCCAACCCGTACCGGAACCGGCCCTGGCAGGCGCTGCCGCCGTCATCGACGAGATGCCCGTGCAGCGTGGCGCTGGTCGCGCTGACATCTGTGGCCTCCCAGGTGGAGACCTCGGGAGGCTTCGGCTGCCCGCATGTGAAGTCAGCCACCAGGGTGTAGTCGGCGTCCGTGGTTACCGTTGTGCTGGCAGAAGTCGGGTTGGCCACCTTTCCTGCGTCGACTGCCGTGCCGGTCCAGGTCGTGAACTGGCACTCGGCATCCGGCGTGGCAACCACGGTCACCACTTGTCCGTGATTGTACTGGAAGTCCCCTTCGCCGGGGACTGTGACGGAGCCACCGTCACCGGAAGTGATGCTCAAGGTGTATCGGTCGGCCCCGAAGTTGGCCCGGAGTGTGTACTCCGCGTCGACGGTCACGCTCGTGCTCGCCATCGTGGGATCGACCACCTTCTCTGCGGTGACGGCGGTGCCGGTCCAGTTCAGGAACTGGTAGTTGGTATCCGCGCTGGCCACGATGGCCACCGAAGTGACAGCAGGGTACTCGAATCGGCCCTCGCCTGGGCTGGTCACCTGGCCGCCGGTCGTGGAGGATATGGTGAGACTCCTCGCACCTAGCTGAACTGAGAAGCAATTAGGCTTTGTTCCTGGGCCGAAGTCCGGAATGGTTACGGTCACGTCTCTGGACCCTATGGAAGCGTCCACGGCGATAGTGATGTTCACCGTGATCTTCGTGTCGCTGTCCACATTCCTGCTGTTGACCGTGATGCCGGCGCCGAAACTGACGTCCGTGGCGCCTGTGAAATTCTCCCCGTAGATCGCTACCACCATGCTCTGTCCCTGTTTGCCGGCGCTGGGGATAACCGAGGTCACCTTCACGCTTCCAGAATCCACAGTGAAGGCGGCGTACTTTGTTCCTGGGAGGAAGTCAGGCTTGGTTACGGTCACATCCCTGGTTCCTACGGAAGCGTCCAAAGCAATCGTCATGTTCGCCGTGATCTTCGTGTCGCTGTCGACGTTCTTGCTGTTGACGGTGATCCCGGCGCCGAAACTGACGTCCGTCGCCCCGGTGAAACCACTCCCATAGATGGTCACCGTGAGGGTCTGGTTCTGCTTGCCAGACGAGGGAGAGACGGAACTAATGGAGGGTGCTGCTCCGCAGGCCATGCTGGGAATGGCCAGGCAAAGAGCGACGATGAACCGAGACAGGCTGTGCGTTCTCATGACATGATCCTCCGGGAAACACCACGTGAACGTTCGAAGCCCCTTGATCGCCAAGGGCGGCTGGGTACGCAAGGCAGTCTTCTGTGTGTTCGACGATGACCGGTCGGTGTGTCAACGAATGAAAGAACACAAACCCCCTCCGTTGTGCCCTCGCTCCGAAACGCCGTGCCGCATGTACGGCACTTCAATCCCCTCTGGCGCCAGGCTTGGACGCCCACCAGACGTGCAACACCGTTCGCGGAATGGCTTCTCCGCGGCGTGGCGTCGTGAAGCCCGGACTTCAGTCTACGACTGGATGCTACCCATGCCCGTTACGCCAGGTCAAGAATTATCTTCGCCCGTGCAAGACTTTCTCTGCGGACGGAGCCCTTGTACAGGCAGGCTCGTGCCGGCGTGATGCCACTTGCCAAGGCGGACCGCTGATCGCATAATCGCGGTCGTCAGACATGGACTCGCTTAAGGATGCAGCAGTATGGGGATCTCGCGAAGGAAGATGCTGGGGGCGTCGCTTCTGGCGGGTCCGGCGTGGCCTGCTCTTGTGGCGGCGGGGCGACGCACCGAAAGTGGGACGACCCGATTCGACGTCAGCCGCAAGCGGTTGATGCTCACGCACACCTGGACCCTCTCTCGAAACTCCAGCGACTTCAAGGACAACGTGTTCGTCCGCGTCGAGCGGGACGGCGTCGTTGGCTGGGGTGAAGCGGCCCCCAACGTCCGCTACGGTCAGACCCCCGAACAGACCCAGGCCGATCTGGAGAAGGTCCGCTCGCTCATTGAGGCGGGCGACTGGCTCAAGTACGTGGACCTCCGCGAGCAGTGGGAGCAGGCGCTGCCGGGACAGGTGTGTGCCCACGCCGCCCTCGACATGGCGATCCTGGACTGGGTGGGCGGGAAACTGAATGTCCCGCTCTGTCGGTTGCTGGGCCTGGACGCGGGCAAGACGCCGGTCACGACATTCTCCATCGGGATCGATACGCCCCAGGTCATCAAGCAAAAGGTCGAGGAGGCGAAGGAGTTCCCGGTCCTCAAGATCAAGGTCGGACGCGACAACGACGCCCAGATCCTCGCCGCGGTCCGCGAGGCGACGGACAAACCGCTGCGCGTGGATGCCAACGAGGGTTGGAGGACCAAGGAGCAGGCACTGGAGAAGATCCGCTGGCTTCAGGACCTGGGCGTCGAGCTGATCGAGCAGCCGCTGCCTGCCGCCATGATCGAGGAGACCGCTTGGCTGCGCGAGCGAGTGGAGATCCCGATCCTCGCGGATGAAGCGGTCAAGACCGCCAGCGACATCCCGCGCCTGGTGTCGGCCTACGACGGCATCAATATCAAGCTGATGAAGTCCGGCGGCATTCAGGAAGCGATCCGCATGATCCACGTCGCCCGCGCGATGGGGATGAAGATCATGCTGGGTTGCATGATCGAGAGCTCCGTCGCAATCTCCGCCGCGGCGCACCTGAGCCCGATGGTGGACTGGGCCGACCTCGACGGCAATCTCCTGATCTCGAACGACCCCTTCACCGGCGTGGGTGTTGAGCAAGGCAGGCTGCTCCTCAACGACCGCCCCGGCCTGGGCATCCGCGAGCGCTCTTCAGTCCTGACTCCGCCTGCACGCGTCCGATAGGCGTTCGCGGAAACCCTGGATTGTCATTCCCGCGAACGCGGGAATCCAGTTCCTGGGACACGCCGCATGCCACGGTAATTCCGGCTGAATCTCGCTGGATTGGAGAGGCAGTTGCCGTGTTGGCATCTCCGCGGTTTCGATTTGTTCCCCTGGGTGTTGCTACTCCTTGCGGCCAAGGGTGTTAGAAGCGAAGAAACCTTCGGCTTCATGTTGTATTGATGTTGACATGAAGCTATGGTGTATATACCATAGACACAGCATCGCGTGGTGCGATGTGTCGGGGCACAGGTTCCGGCGTGCGAGATTTCGGTTGCGAATGATGGAGGCACCGATGGACGAACGACCTTGTCTGACCTGCACGTACGCGCGACGGCCGACCGGGCGATTGCTGCGCCTGGCGCTGCATCGTTTCCCGGGACTGCTGATCTGCTTCCACTGCGCTGAGTCCGACGGGCAGATGACCGGGGTCTCGCCCGGCGGGACGTGCCGGAACTACCGGCTCAGACGCAAGGACCCGGCTCCGACCGAGCCGGTGGACAAGGCCGCCGGCCGCAAGATGCTCGCGCCCGCGCCACAAGAGCGCCAGTGGCGCATCTCGCTGGCGGATGGGTTGAGCACCCTCGTCGATCGCGAGGATTTCGAGAAGCTCGCCAGGCACAAATGGTCCCCCAGCCGGATCGGTCGCAAGATCTACGCGATGCGCCACGACGAGAAGGGACGGACGGTGTACATGCACCGCCAGATCACCAAGGCCCGCAAGGGCTCCTTCGTGGACCACGCCAACGGCGATTCCCTCGACAACCGGCGGATCAATCTGCGGGTCTGCACGTCCCGCCAGAATCAGGCGAACAAGGGTTCCCGCCGTGGCTCGTCGAGATTCGTCGGGGTCCATCGTCACGGCAACAAGTGGCTGGCGTCAATCGTGTGCCGGGGTAAGTACTATTATCTCGGCCTGTTCGACGACGAGGTGGAGGCGGCCAAGGCCCGCGACCGCAAGGCATACGAGCTTCACGGCCAGTTCGCCTACCTCAACTTTCCGGAGGATTACGGCATGTAGGCAGGGCGAACGCAACGTCGTCGGAGGAGTCTCACGGATGTCATTGCGAGGAGCATCGCGACGAGGCAATCCCGACTCCCGGCGTGAGAGATTGCTTCGCTTCGCTCGCAATGACATTCTCGGTGGCCCTTTGAGACGACCTCACATTCGCCCTGTGTTTCTTCTTGCCTGCCGGCCCGGCTGCCGCGATAATCTGCCCCAGAGAAGCAGGTCACAGCCCCTGGCAGGCCGGGGCAAATGCAGTGAGGTCGAAAATGCGTCGGATGGACGCGAAAACCCAGACAACGCCGGAGAGAACGGGACAACGGACGATAGAAATCGGTGGCTGTCCCCGGTATACCAGGCCTATGAGGCGAATTAACATGGTAAGCGCAACAGGAATATAGAAGCGACATCGCGAGTCGAATCCGGTAGCTTGGAGTTGTTCAAGGACTTCAGACTACGGAGTGCTCGCGATGTCGTACCATCATCTTACCA
>JAXDBU010000032.1:0-58919 GCA_034678485.1 Sedimentisphaerales bacterium
TTGAACATACCTCACTGACGGCCCCGAAAACCCCGATTTCGGAAAAGGGCGGCGCGCCAAACGGCGCGCCGAAAGACCATTCTGACCCCGACTTGGCTGTCATCGTGCGACACTGGTACGACCTGACGCCGGACATCCGGCGGTCGATCCTGCACACCGTCCGAAGCTCCATCCATCCGCCCGATGCAGGCTCCCGGCGGGGAGCCGTCCAGGAATCGCTACGGCAGGCCCACAGCCCCGAAACGGACCAGGACCGGACCTTCGGGCCGGACGGACGGTAGATCGTTAATCCTGTGCCGTCCGGGCGGCCTTGTGTAGGGCATCCGGGGCGGCGCTGAATCAGATTTGAGGAGATCGAGACATGAACGGAAACGCGAAGACCACACCACAAGCGGAAATGCGTCCGACTGAGGGGGCCCCCCAGAGACGCGCCCTGCCGAAGGCCGTGGAGGCTATCCAGCGGGAAGAGGGCGACGACGGACAGCCGCGTCTTCGGCTGGACAAGGCCAGCGGGGCCGGTCTGCGGATCGTCGCGTGGTTACTCAAGTGCGACGACCGGACCAAGCTGGCGGTTGTTCTGGCGAGCGCGTTGCTTCAGCACGAGCCCGAGTTGAGGGAGCCCGGCTTCTATGCGGGCGAAATAGGGAACGACCTCCTTGCGGATTGGGAGCAGGCTGTCTGCAATCGACACCTCGAGGCGGAAACGGGCGACGATGACGTCTGGATTGTCGGCTTCACGAGCGCGCTGCTGAACACGTAGATCTGGAGGTTTCACCGATGACGTTCACAATCGAAGCGGGATGGCCCGGCGTGCGGGTCGAACTGACGACAGACAGCACCGCGAGCAGCTACGGAATCCCCGTGCCAAGGATCAAGGCAGACGGCGAATCGGGCGACTACGGCCCGGCGGATGCCCTGCCAGCAGGCCCCTGGGCGGCGGGGGATGATCTGAGCCCCTGCTGTGGGGCAGAGCTGGTCTTGGCCTGGGCTCGACAGCCTGGGCGGACGGCCGAAGAGATCCAGGCCGCCCGACGATTCCTTCGGCAGTGGGCGGACGGCCCGCAGATCGAGTGAGCATCCACAGGCCGGGGCCAGTGCCTTTGGCCGTGTGGTCCCTGATGGTTCCCATCGAGGAACCATCAATTATTTGCCTCCGATTGCGGTTTTGGGCCAATATCGCCCCGAGTCGGACGGCCCGCAGATCGGCTGAGCATCCACAGGCCGGGGGCTGGCCCGCATGGACGTGGGCCGGCCCCTTGCTCTGTGGCGATGACAACGGTATCTTGAATCAGGGCGGCGCGACGGCGCCGAAGTGGTTCGGGCCCCGAGTTGCTTTCACCTGTTGGCGACTCGGACCCGAGCCCGCCCTGATACAAACAGGTGAAGCATGAAAGAACGCACAGCGAGATCATCGAAGCCGAGCAGGCGCGAGCAGCCAAGCACACCACGACCCGCCCCGGCGGCCGGCGAGCAGCCCCCGGCCGCACAGCCGAACAAGGATGGGAAATGCGTGAGGATGGTTTGGTCACGCGATGTCCGAGTACCGTTGCGGCAATGCGACTATGAGACACCCATCATCGCACGGCGATGCCCTTTTGAGCGCGATTCTCCCGAAGACGATATTTGGTCCTTGTCCTTGTCCTTGGCAGCGGCGGTCTTGCTCTACGCGCCGTTCTTCCGACGGTTCAAACAATGGCCCATCCACGAGACACGAAATGGCGTCAAAGGACACCTTGTCATTCAGGCTGCCTATGGTGAACTACGCCGCCAGTTGATCGAGTTTGGATACTCAGAGAAGGATTTCGAGCGGGCATCGTGGCCCGATATTGCGGAGTTTCTCGCAGAGGGTGACTGCCGGCGTGAAACAGAGGAGCTGTTTGCAGACATTGTGTTGGGTCAGGAAAAGGTCCCCTGTTCGCCTGAGTGTCGCGATGCCGCCAAGAACTGGGCGCTCAGGAAAGAGGGGGCACGCCCGATGACGAAATCAGGCATAGCGGATGGCGGGATGCCTCTTACGACGCGAGCGAAGATCATCAAGGACAAGCTGCTGTCTCTGGAAGAGGGTGTCGCGATGACGCTGCCTAAGATCCAAGAATGGTACGAGACGCAAGCGAATCTGCCGAAGGACACACCGAAAACCCTGGATGAAGGGACCTGGAAGCGAGTGCGCAAAGAACTTCTGCCTTACGGCCTGAAAAATGCACGGGGCAGCAGGGGTTACTACTTCCCAAAATAACCTTTCACGTACCCATTGGCGTACCCATCCGCGCCCTACCGCGAAAAAGAGCATGGCGTCAGAATCGAGTCATGCTCAACGAAGTAGAACATAGAGTTGTGCCTATCGGCGTGATGGCCCGCCTGCTTCACGTGCCGAGCCGGTGGCTTCGGGCCGAAGTGGAAGCTGGACGTATTCCCGCGTTGCGAGCTGGCGATCGGTTTGTCTTTCGCCCGGATGTTGTGATGCAGATCGTCGCCAAGCGAGCGGCCGGGGAGACGGTGACGAGCGACTCCACACCTGCGGAGGGGCGGCCGTGAACGATGACACCTCCACCCCGCAGACGGTGACACCCCGCCCGGCAACGGATCGGCCGGCCGGATGCCCGCCCGAGCAGGCGAGCCCGTACCGCAACTTTCACGGGCAACTGATGCTGAATCCGAGCGTGCAGCCAGGCGACGAACGGCGGTTGACTCGTCTCTCGCGCGAAATGCTCAAGCTGTTCCGCGAAGCCTACCGCAAGGGCCAACACGTCAGCACGTCACAGCTCGTAGAAGTATCTGCCCAGTACCAGTCCAGGATTTGGGAGCTACGCCGTTGGCTTGTGCCGATGGGCTGGTGCATCGACTTGACCAAGCGGGGCAAGAGCGGGGAGAACTGGTACGCCGTGGTGCGCCTGGACAAGAGCACCTTCTACAAGGCCCACCGTGCGAAGCTTGAGGAGGAGGCGATTGTATGAGCCGTGCCGGATTCTACAGCCCCGAAGAAACCATGTGGTGGATCTTCACGGGCGGACCCGAGGAGGCGATTTCGTGCCATCGGCAGTTGGCCAGTCTCGGGGAGGACCTTGAGGGGGATCGACTGCGGGGCCTTGTCGTGGAGCTTGTCCTGTTCGCCCGTCGGCAAAGGCATCCGGACAGGGGCAGTCTTCTTGCGGACGACGGGCGACCGATGACGGACCGCGAGATTGCCAGCGCGATCGGATGGGACCCGGCCAGGATCGGACGGGACCTGCGCCGGATCATGGCGGCCGGGCTGATTGAACGGGTCACGATGTCGGATCGGGATGGGATGGAGGGATACCCAGAGTGACGAAGCCGCGCAAGAATCCACCGACCCAGGCGACGCCAATTGAAGAGGTTCGGCAGCCAACGGGCACATACCTGACGAACTGGTCAAGCTGGTTCGAGATCGACGGCAGCGGCTATGTCCGAAAGGATGGGTATCGCCGGAAGGGCGGGCTGGATTTCGTCAGGATGTTCGTCTGTGCCGGCGGGCTCAAGAGCACGGAGTCTTCACAGTACCTGCAACTGATGGCCGTCCTGAGGGCGATCAGCCCTGAGCGGTATCACGCCAACGTCGGCATCTACTTTGCCCTCGTGGGCCTTACGGCCACACTACAGCGATGTTTTCGCGGATGGCTGCTCGACCAGAACCTCAGGCCCCTGACGGACCGGGGGATGTCACAACGATTGTTCGTCGATCTGAAGGTCATGCAGCGGGCGCTTCGGGACCTGTTGGCGAGCGGTCTGATTCAACGACAACCATTGCCCGGCTTCGATCCAAGCGAGGACGACGAACCGCAAGGTCAAGCTGATGAAGGTGAAGAGCACGGGCGCCGACAGCGGGCCACGAGCAGTAAACCTCTGAAAAACAGGCGTCCGAGGGGGACTTCCGAGGATTTGCGGAAAAGTGCGAAAAAGGCCGAGCGCCTTCAAGAAGCTGAACTGGCAAATGGCAAAGAAGAAAGAGAAATTCAACCTGGCCAAGGGGCCAAGGGGCAATCCAAGACAAAGTCATCCACAACCCCGTCCACCGCCCCGCCAGAAGGCCAAGGGCCAAGGTCAGAGAAGCCACAAGGTGTCACGACGGGGGCGGGCAGGCACTTTCCCCAGTCCGGTGAGAGACAACCCGCTATCACCCCGCCCCCGCGTGTTTCTGACGGCCCGCGGATCGTCCCGCTACGGCCGGGCGGCGATGCAGCCCCAGTGGGAAGCCTTCTGCCCCGCGCCGTCGATGCCTTGGCCCACGGCTACACTGTCCAGGCCGATGACTTTGCGATGGAGATCTTCTCGCTGCTGAGGGCCCCCTTCACCGACGAGAACCGCGAAGGTGTGCGGGAACTGGCGAACTATCGGGCGGCCCTGCTGGAGGCCATCGACGCGGGTCTATCGCCCGGCCAGATCGAGGAGCTGATGGGCAAGGCCAGAGCGGACGCGGCCCGGATTGGACAGCACCGCAAGCGGTACTATACGAGCGGCGGCACTCCCGAACGCTACTGGCGTTATTTGCTCAACAAGCACCTGCACGCACGCCGGGGGCAGCCTGCACGGGCCGGGCCGGCATCGGCCGTGGCGACCTCGTCGGCTGTATGACCCTGTGGGTAGTGTGCGAACTGATGACCATGAACATCCAAGACAAAGCGGTTTTCCTTGGCAAGCGGGTCCGGCGGGGCGGGTGCTCGGTATCTCTCACCCGCCCCCCAACCCGCCCGGCGGCGCAGGCCAATCCCCACGTAACATGGTGTTACCACTATACGTCGCAAAAGAGTGGGCCGGATTCGAGAAAGCGACACCTCTACGCACACCCGAAACACGGCGTATGTAAGCCCTTTTGTGTGCACTACTTACAACGCGGGTCCTACCCGAAGGGGTCGCAACAGCGGTTCAAAGCGGGGCCGGATTCGCGAGGTTCTCGTTTTTTTTCTGGGCGTTTTACCACGCAAAACGCGGTTTTGGAGTCAACGCGATGAAAAGCAACACGACACGACCCACAGCGCGCAAACTCTTGCAAGAGACCATGGGGCCCCTCCTTCACGGGGCAGAGCGAGCGGATTTGCCCTGCAAGCGGATGCTGGCGCGCCTGCTCCAGATCGAACGCGACGGCGGGCCCGGCGAGGAGCTTGACCCGCGGCGACTTTCCGTGAGCCAAATTGAAAGGTTCACGGGCATCACGCGGCAGAGCATCTTGAGGTGGACGAAGGCGAACGGCTTGGTCCGAAACGACGACGGGTCTTTCGATCTTCATGCCGTTATTCGGTGGATGCGAAAGGCCGCAATCTGCCGGACCGAGAAGCGAATCCTGAGGAGACTCCGGGTCCTCTTGCACGATACCAAGAAGCAAACACCAAACCACCAAGCTGAAAAGGAGCAATGATGAATCCCAAAACACCTTTTGAACGAGATCTCGCAAAACAACGCTTCGGCGTCCGGCATCGTCGATCCACAGTTGTCGATCTCCCGCCGGTCGATCTCGATACGTGCGAGTTCACAGTGGTCACTACGCCGAACCTCCACGCCTCGATACCAGCGGTCGGTAAACCCGCCTTCGATGAGACAACGGCGGGCGATGAGGACTTGAAGGCCCACTTCGCAGCCACGCCGGCGCTGCGCGATTCGTTCAGCGGACCGGACGCCTATGTATCCTTCATAAGAAATGGCGGCGATGATTCCGAAGTGCTTGCCGAGAACAACCGAGTCCTGCAGCGCGAGATCAGAGAGGCGGAAAGACGACTGGCCGGGGTGAACGTGTAGCATCCACATTCAACACGAACAACAGGCCGAACACAAGTGCAGCCGGGCCGAAGCGGTCAAGGCGTGTCTCATGCAAGGATGACGAGGCGACAAAGCCCTCGAAGGAGATTCAATGAGAACGGTAGATGAAACACAAGTCACGGAACAAGAGCGGTTTTGCACTGAGCGGGACGCGATTGCACAGGCCGTCGAGCAGATCGGCGCCGAGATTGTCCATGCCCTTGAGGCCATCCGCGCGACGGATGCCGCCAAGGCCGCAGCCAAAGAAGCCTACGCACGCGGGCTGGATCTTGGCGACGAAAAGGCCATGCGGGCTGCGCTTGCCGAAATCCGCAGAGCGAACGAGGGGCGCCCGGCGGCGGTTGCGGCGCTGATGGGGGGTGAACTCGGCAACCGTATCCTGGCACTACGGGCGCGGCACGACTCCCTCCAATCTGTGCTTGGCGCACTCCGTGAGAACGCTTCCCGTGCTTCGCAGGCCGCCAAAAACGCCGGGGCCATCGCCGAGAGTTTTTGGGGAATGCACCTCGATCTTCTCAATAACCTCAATGCCGTGAGCGACGAGCTCACGGCCGCAAGGGACACGCTGAGCCAGGGCGGCGCCATCCTCGCCAGCGAGTGACACTGATGAGCGCATCGGACCTCAGAAGCCAGATTGGCGAACATCGTCGCACGATTGCGGCATTGGCCGCGCGGACGGACGCCATCCTCGCCAACGTGGAAGCCCTCACGGTAGAGGCCCGCGAGGGTTTGGATGAATATCAAGCGTGCAAGCGGAGGGCGGGTGACATTCTGTCACAAGTCAGTCAGCGGTACGAATCCGCCCGGCGTCATTTGGCTGAAGTCGATGCTCTTTTCAGTGACCTCTTGGCCCTCAGGGATGCCCACATTTTATTGACCCGCGGAGTCAACAGCGCCGTGGCGGCCGAAGATGCGATTGCCCCACAGGCAGCGGAGCTGCTCGTCGAGGCCAGACGCCAGCTCCGCGACGTCTGCTCGCGAATCGAGCGGGCCCGAGCCGACGCGATGGACGATGGGCCCGATGTCACGAGCCCCGACTGAAGCCGGGGTGAACGGGCCGGCCCCAGTCAGGATCAGCCGTCCTGAGCGGTCATGGGGCGTCAATGTCACGCGGTCATAATCGAAGCCGGGTTTCTGGGCAGGCCGGCCCCAGAAACCCGCAGAGCAGCAGAACAAAGACGACAAGGATGAATCACAATGTTTGATCTGGCAACAGAGTTACCCAACGAGCGGACCCTTGAGCCCATGTTGCTGACGACCAGCCAGGCGGCCAAGGTCTTGACGGTGAGCGCGAGGACGCTGTACAGTCTGACGAAGAGCGGTCAGATTCCGGCCGTGAAGCTGGGCGTCCGTGGGCTTCGCTATGATCCAGCGGACCTTCGCGCCTGGATTCAGCGGGCCAAGATCGGCAAATAGAATCTCGATTTTCGCGTGAGCTTTTCTTCAGCTCGTGCGTCAGTAGCTATGTGGGCAAAGTCGAAATCCATCCTGCTATTGTCAAACCTTCGGCCGGGGCGGCGCAAGCCAAGGCTTTCGACGGCCTCCACACCCCGGCCCTTTTTCAGACTCCACGAGGTGATTGACTATGGCATCCATCGTTCACGATCCAGGCGGCCGTAAGCGGATAGTCTTCACGGACCCGGACGGCCGGCGCCGGGCGATTCGCCTGGGCAAGTGTCCGCTCAAGCTGGCGGGCATCGTCCGCGACAAGATCGAGGCGCTTGCCGCGGCCAAGCTGGCGCACGGCACAGTCGAACCCGAAGTGTCCGCATGGGTGAGCGGGATCGGCGACGGCCTGCACGCGAGGCTTGCCGCGGTCGGACTCGTGGACCCCCGAGAAGCGGTCAAGAGTGTCTCCCTGGGCGGGCTGCTGGACCGCTACTTCAGCGCCCGTGCCGATATCAAGCCCAGCACGGTTCTCGTGTGGGACCAGGCCAAGCAGAGCCTCTTGGAATACTTTGGCCGCGACAAGCCCGCGAAGGACATCCACGAGGGCGACGCGGAACTGTGGGGCGCGTGGATGGCAAAGGAGGGCTTCGCAGAAGCCACGCGCCGCAAGAGGGCACAGAACGCCAAGCAGTTCTTCGCCTTTGCCGTCCGGCAGAAGATCGTCACGTCGAATCCGTTCTCCGGGCTGAAATCATCGGCCAAGGGGAACGATAAGCGGTTGTACTTCTTGAGCGTCCAGGACGCGGAGAGGATCCTGGAGGCATGCCCGGATGTCCAGTGGCGGTTGATATTCGCTCTGGCGAGGTTTGGCGGCCTTCGCACACCCAGCGAGATGCTGCTGTTGCGATGGCAGGACGTGGATTGGGAGCGGGGCCGGTTCACGGTTCACAGCCCGAAGACCGAACACCAGAGCGGGGGGGATTCTCGCGTTGTGCCCATCTTCCCCGAGCTACGACCTTTGCTGATGCAGGCTTTCGAGGAAGCCGAACCGGGGACGGAATACGTCATAACCCGCTATCGCACGACGGGCATCAATCTCCGAACCCAGCTTATGCGGATTCTCGCCAGGGCCGGGCTCAAGCCGTGGCCCAGACTCTTCCAGAACCTCAGATCGAGCCGGGAGACGGAGCTCACCCAGAGCTTCCCCCTGCACGTCGTTACGGCATGGATCGGGAACAGTCAGCCCATCGCGATGAGGCATTACCTACAGGTGAGGGATTCCGATTTCGAGCAGGCTGCACAGCCCCCCCTTGCGGCGGCGCGCAATCCGGCGCGCACAGGATCGGAACAGAGCGCACAGAGCCGCAAGGAGTTTCCGGGCACCCCGGCGGAATGCCCCGAAAACGCGGATTTGCTGATTACTGCGGGTACTTGCGACACCTTGCCGCAATTCCCAGTAGCCCCAAGGGGATTTGAACCCCTGTCGCCGGGTTGAAAACCCGGTGTCCTAGACCTACCTAGACGATGGGGCCACACTTAGAATTCACTATCTACGATTTTGCCTCTGCGATTGGGCGCTTGGAGCCAGCTCGCCGGTCCAGATCGCAACGTGTCAATCGTAAATCGCGAATTCTCAGAGGCTTATGGCTTCCACAGGACAGGCATCGACGCACACGCCGCAATCCACGCAGGCATCCGCATTCACTTGTGCCTTCCCATTGACCATGCTGATTGCACTGCTCGGGCACTCGCTTACGCAGGACTCGCACCCGGTGCATTTGTCCTTGTTGACTTCTGCCGGCATCCGACAGCCCTTTCAAAGAACCCCTACAGATCGTTATACCGAGAAAGAGAGAATCATAGCGGAACTACGCAAAAACTCAACCGAAAATTCCTGGGCCAGCGGCAGAAATGCATTCCGTCCGTCCGCGATACTCCCCCGCCGGCAGGGGATATGAGTGGCGTATGGATCGATGGATCTGTGGGGCTCTCGACGGCAGGGAATCGAGATCGGGGGGGCGAGCCCGTGCGATTACGGCCGGACGGTGGTGAGCTGCTCGGTCGGCAAGCTCATCGGCATGGCCGACGTCGAGGTTGCCTGAAGCGACGAAGCCATGTTTCGGACCAGTTCGTTCTGATCCTCCTTCGCGACCCAATCCAGGACCGGCTGGAGATTGTCGCTGGAACTGTTCGCCAGGAGGTAGACGGCCATCAAACGCACCGGCCAGTAGGCGTGATTGAGGTTCTTAGCGACTGCTGTGGCGAGTTCCGGATCGAGTGACATCGAGAGCATGTCGGCCATCGTGTTGACCCTCACCACCCAGTCGTCCGGCCCCGGACTCAGGAGCAGGCCGGAGGGACTCACCAGGGAAGACCGAAGCAGCTCAGGCAACCACTTGGCATATCGGTAGGGGTAGAGCGTGCCGTGCTTGGCCATCGCCTGCTGCTCCTTCAGTAACCCGGTGAACAGGCGTGCGGTCTGTATTCGCTGTCCCTGTTGCGCTGAAGACAGGGCATTGAAGCGACCTCGCACATAGCCGGCCGTGATGTCGGCGGCCGGACGCTTGATCGAAACCGTGACGGGTTTCACATCCACCAGGCGATTGCTGATCGTGCCGGTCGATGTCTTGACGGGATCGAGGTACAGGGTGAACTCAATGTCGAGTGACGCTTGCGGGTAGGTTGTGAGCAACTCGTGGAGTTCACCTGTCGAGAGCCTCGCGGAGTAGGTGAGACTCCTGCCCGGGACCACGACCATGTCCGTCCGGACCGTTTGCGACAACACGTTGGGAATCTCTCTTTTGATGTCCCCGCTCACGCGGGCATCGACGCGGAGGATGCCCTGGAACACGCTGTCGGGCGTGATGAGGAGGGGTTCGACTCCTCGGTTGGTGATGGCGACGACGCCCTCCAGGTCGTTGCCGTACGAGAAATCCGTGCCTCGAATGGTGAGTTGCGCCTCGATGATCCTATTCGGCGGCAGGAACTGCGGGATGACCGCCTTGCCGAGGTTCTGGGACAGGTAGGTCATCAGGGCCTCGCCGTCCGCTGGGGGGACATATTCACTGCCCAGTTCTCGCAGCATCTCTTTGGCCTTCTCGGCCGCGAACGACCCGGGGTCCTTGGTGATCGTGATCCGGAGCGTCTGGACGGCCGCGGTTTTATCCCCGTCGGCCGACTGGGTCTTCGCCTGCACAAGGTCGGCGATCTGGGTGTGCTCGAACGACCCCAGCAGCGGCTTGGCCAACTCCAGTTGGTTGTTCATGCTCAGCGCATAAGCCAACAGTGCCCCGGTGGCAGGCGAGTTGGGCTCGACGGAATAGGCACGGTTGGCCCAGAGGACCGCCTTCATGGGATTGGGATTGCCAAAGCAGTAGAACCATGCGATCTGTTTGCTGTTGATCTGTTGCGCGGCAGAGGAAGCACCGTCCTGGTGTTGCTGCGGCTGCTCCGTGACGGTTTGGAGCAACTGTTCGGCCTTCTGCTCGGCCTGGCGAAGGACTTGTGCCGCCTCTTCGGTCTTGCCGGCCTTTGCCGTCGCCTTGGCGGCAATTGACTCCAGGAGGATGTCAAACTGGCCGCTATTGCGGATGCTCTCTGCGATCTGAATGCAGCCTGTGACCTTCTGACGGCTGTTATAGCAGCTCATAGCCCACGGCAGATAGACATGTGGCGGCAGGGGCTGCGACGGGTACAGGTACCGGAACAGCTCCACGCAATACTGGTAGGACGAGGCAGCAAGGTCATAGAGCTGGAGCCGTTCGGCATATTGGGCGAAGGCCGCGGCCGAGTTGATGTTCAGGGGATTCTCCCGCAGCACCAGGCGAAGGTGCTCGAGGTAAACCGCCGGTCCGATCTCGCGAGGAGCCATTTCCGCCAGTTTGGCGAAGGCCGTCTTGTTGTACCGGTTGTTCCCATACGCCTGGAGCAGGTAGAACTTGGAGGCCTCCTTGTCGCCCTTTTCGATCATGAGCAGCCCAAGGAGCGTCGCCATCTCCGAGTCGATTGCGGGATTTCTGTTGCCGATCCTGCTCGCCAGGCTCTCCAGCATGGCCTTTCGCTGTTCAACCGTGCTCTGGCGATTGAGGAGATAGCGAATTGCATCCATGACGACGGCGCGATCGGCCGATCCACTGACGTAGTTCTGTAGCCAGAAAATCAGGTGATCCGAGTAATCCCGTTCGGTGTGCTGGAGGGCCAGTCTCACGAGCACAGGATCGACGTTCGCAGCCGTGCGGTCCAGCATCCCGGCGGCAGTGAGGAATATGATTGCCCGATCGACCTGCGGTCCGGTAATCGCCTGCGAGCGGGCCAGCTCGTGACCGATCTCCCGGAATCGTTCCGCTGCAGCAGGCGCCGATAAAGATTCCACTGTTCCGGCAGCGAACGCCGAGCCGCCGGTGGAAGGAGCCGTGAGGACGGGTGTCTGCGACCCAACGGGCGCAGCAAGCAGGACTATCGCCAGAAACACCGCGACCGACCTGTCCTCAACCATCTGTTTCTCCTTCAACTCGCAGAAGCAGTCTGCAATGGATATGTCGGGTGGAGTTCACGCCTGCTTTAGGCATTCTTGCCGCAGGAGGCGTGGCTGCACAAGGATTTAGATGCTGCTGCGTCCCATAACCTTCCGGTGTGACTTCACGCCTATTTCCGGGGCGCCACACTGAAGGGGCGGCATCGACCGATGTTGTTCAGCAGGCCGACGGCCATCATGTTGACGAGCAGGCTCGATCCGCCGTAACTGACGAACGGCAGCGTGAGCCCGGTGATGGGCATGATGCCGAGAGTCATGCCCACGTTCACGAGTACCTGGACCGCAAACATCGCGACGATGCCCAAGGCCGCCAGGCGAGCGAAGGGATCGCTATTGTTGGCTGCGATCTCCAGGCCGCACAGGACCAGAATGACGTACAGCCCGAGAAACGCGAGGCTCCCGAGGAAGCCCCATTGGTGGGCGACGACGGAGAAGATGAAATCGTTGTGTCGCTCGGAGAGGAAATTGTACTTGATGAACGGTCCGCGTCCGAATCCCCGGCCGGTCAATCCGCCGGAGGCGACTGCGAATTTCGAGCGAATGAGGTGATACCCCCACTTGTTCTGCCACAGTCGCTCGGTGAACTTGCCTCCGACCAGGATTTCGCCGAGCGTCGGACTTTCTGCTGCTTTCTCGCGGACCCACGGGTTCTGCAGCAGCACGCTGCTGATTCGCAGACGCTGGTATCCCTGGAGTTTGAGATACATCAGGGGACTGATGAGCAACGCTGCAAGCAGGATGAGGACGAGATGCTTGACCCTCGCCCCTGCGACGAACAGCATCGTGAGGAAGACCGGCATCATCAGCAGTGTGGTTCCCAGGTCCGGCTCGACCAGGATCAGCACCATCGGCAGTAGGGTCAGTGCAAACGGGCCGATGAGCGACTTGAGACTGCGGTAGTTGCTCCGGTACCGCAGGTACCACGCCAGTGCCAGGACGTAGGCGAGCTTGCAGAACTCCGAAGGCTGGATGCGCGGTATCGAGGGGTGAAACACGATCCAGCGGTGGACGTCGTTACGACCGGGCCCGGCGAACGGAAGTGGGACGACATACCGGCTGACCACGAGGTATGCCAGCAGTGTCAAGACGATCGCGTATATTGCGTAGCTGGCGCGTCCCAGCCGTCGGTAGTTCACCACGTTGGCCGCGACGAAACCGCCCAGGGCCAGGACGACAAACACAAGTTGTTTCTTCCAGAGCCCGGCGAGCTCAAGGATGTCTTTGTCCACGGCCGGACTGGGCTCGGTCGGATTGCCCACCGCGTAGATTGTCAGGACCCCGACCAGCGTGAGAATGGCGACACTGAGCAACAGGCAGACCCGTACGAACAACAGGCGTCCCGTGAGGAAATTATGCATGGCAGGAGTATACCCCGCGGAGGGGGCCCCGTACAGAGATGGGCTTGCCAAATCGGCATGGGCGACCATTTGGCTTTGTGCCGGTCGATTCGTCCGTTTTGGGCTTGATTTCTTCCGCCCTTTCTGGTAATTTGGGAAAGTAAGTAGTCAGGGTCTACGAATCGTGCCTCCGGCATCGCGGCGCCGAGATCCGTCTGTCGGCGCCAAGGGCAAGATGCTGCGGAGCGCCTTGCTTTGTAGAACAAGAGATTGAAAACAGAAAGGAAGGTATCAGGATGAGGAAGCTGAGCTTGCTTCTGGCAGTGCTTCTTTGTACGACTGCGTCGATGGCGAAAGTCCGTATCATCGTCGAGTCCGAGGGAACCACCGCCGCAGTCAAGTATGAGACCGATGGCGAGAAGGTCAGAGCTTTCGCCCTGGACATCACCGTGGACAAGGGCACGATCACGAACATATCGGACTTCGTTCGTGGCGAGAGCACCGCTGCCAATCCCGGGTACGGCATCTTCCCCGGCAATTTCGCCCGCTATATCACCGTTGATGCGGATACCGGCGAGGTGACCAATTGGGACCCGAACGGGTATACGCCGGTGGCTGATCCCTGTGATTACCCCGACGACACCCTGGGCGGGCTGTACACCAGCGGCGTCACCGTCGAGATGGGCGCCCTGTACTATCCGACAGGCGACGACTCGGTGAACGCGCCTCCGAACAGCGGATTGCTGTTCAAGCTGACGCTGAGCGAGTCGGCCACGGTGAGCGTTGCCTTGAATGAAGCCCGTGGCGGGATCGTGCTTACGAACCCGGATATTGATGCTGTCCCCGTACTGGATCAGGCGAAGGGTATCGCCATTGCCGGTATAGTGGAGGATGATGAGGAGCTGTTGCCGTCGACCCACGCGGATTATGCTGAATGGGTGGCTGTTGGAAAGCCCGCCTGCTGGGCCTATCCCCGCCAGTGCCACGGTGACGCGGATGGCCGCAAGGAGACGTCCGACTCGGGTTCCTACTACGTCGGCGTGCAGGACCTCAACCTTCTCGTGGCAGCCTGGGAGGTCAAAGAGGCCCCATTTGGGCCGGGCATCGCCTCCGTCGCGAATGGCATCTGTGCTGATTTCGCCCACGATCAGGATGGTTCCGCGACGACCGGGTATTATCGGGTCGGCATTACCGATCTGAATATCCTCGTGGCCAACTGGTTGGTCAAAGAGGCCCCCGACGGTCCCGGAGTTGCCGGTGATTGCGGCGGGAGCTTGACACGCTGATAGTGCGACGCTGTCCGGGAGAAGGCATGTGGCGTGATCCGCATCGAACGGCCGCCCAACGAACGCACGGATAGACTGATCGAGGCAGGTCTTCGGACCTGCCTTTTTTTATATGCCGAGATGGTGAGCGATGGTTTGCGCGACGATGTTCGTGACGGGGATCGAATTCAATTGACCGTGACGGGGGAATCTGCGATGATACAGTCCCCCGAAGCTGGTGATCTCCGGTCGCAAGGGCGGTGTTTTCGTGGACAGGCTCTTCTGAGGTGATGGTGTACTTGAGAGCGGCGAATATCAATATCGACGACTCCGTGCTCGTCCAGCAGTCGCAGATGGGCGACACGACGGCCATGGAGCGGCTCATCCTCAAGTACCAGAACCGTATCTACAACGTCATCCTGAAAATGTGCGGAAATCCCGATGATGCAGCGGAACTTGTCCAGGAAGCGTTTGTCAAAGTGATAGAGAGCATTGACAAGTTTCAGGGCAAGAGCAGCTTTTACACGTGGCTATTTCGCATCGCAGTGAATCTGACGTTGAACCACTGCCAACGAAGCAGCCGGACGGCCGCTCGATCCCTGGACGCCGAAGAAACGGAGCCGGACGGAACGACCTCGCTGATGCTGAGGGATTGCCTCAGCGACGAGCGCGCGGTCGATCCCGCCGCCGTGGTCCAGAGCCGGGAGCTCTGCGAGCTGGCCAAGAAGTGCCTGCTCCAACTGGAGGAACCCCAGCGGGCCGTGGTCGTGCTCCGTGATATCGAGGGTATGGATTACGCCCAGATTGCCGAGGTCCTGAATATTGAACTTGGGACGGTTCGGAGCCGGCTCAGCCGAGCCCGGGGCAATCTGAGGGAGATACTGGAGGCCATGCTGAAATGAAGCCGAACCCAAATCTCGATGAACTGCTCAGCAGTTTCATGGATGGGGAACTGTCCCCCCGTCAGCGGACGGAGGTACAGCGCATGGCGGCTCACGATCCGGCGGTGGCCCGGCGTCTGCGGCAGCTTCAGAATTGCAGGATCCTGTTCTGCTCACTGCCCCCGGCCGAGGCTCCCGGCGACCTGCTCGAACAGATCAAGCACACGCTCGAGCGCAAGACGCTCCTTCAGGAGCACCCGGTCTCGGCGAAACGCGCCGCAGGCGTTGTGCAGTTGGTGTTCCGCAAACTCGTGGCCGCGGCGGCCATGATTTCGCTGCTGGCGATCCTCGGGGCAGTTGTCTATCAGGTCGTGGCGCCCGTCCCCGGCACGGGATCATTGCCCATGGCCCGCAGAGAGTCGGTCCCATTGGAGCCTGCGCCGGACGAGATGGGGGGGCCGGCGCCGGCGATTGGGGTCGCGGACGCGGGATTCTCCGGTCGGCTGGAACTGCGGACCGCGGCATTCGGATCGACGGATGCGTTCCTCAGGCGGGAAATCCGGACTTGCGGCTTGGCGAATGTCGCGGAGGCCGGCACGGGCGATGACCAGCGGGCCTACCGGGTGACCGGCTCGCGCGAGGGCATCAACCGTCTGATTGCATCGCTCGGCGGCGTCTGGCAGGATTTCGACTCGGCTTTGCTGTGTGTTGAATCTCCCGACGGCGCGACGACTCCGGTGACTATCGAATCGGTCACGCCGGAACAGGCCGTTGCCGTCGTCGGACGCGGCACTACCGCCGAGACGATCGAAACGGCCGCAGTGTACGCTATTATGAATCGCGTGATACGCAGTGCCCCGGGCGGCGACCTCCCGGCGATTACCGAAGACTCGGGCGGCTTCTGGGCGATGGACACCGTTCCCATGCCGAAGCTGACCGGACCCGAAGAACCTACCGAAACCACACACACTCCTGCCCAGGGATCGGCGCAGGCCAGTCTGACAATCGTCCTCCTTCGTACCACCAAGTGACTGGATGTAGCGCACGGATGCGCTTCCTCCTTTTTTCAGAGGAAAGGCAAGGGAATGCTCGAAATCCAAGATTGTTGCCTGGTCGTCATCGACGTACAGGGCAAGCTCGCCCAGCTCATGGTGGACAAGGAATCCCTTTTCAAGAACATCCGTATCCTGATCCAGGCCGCGACGATTCTCGAGATGCCCATCCTGTGGTGCCAGCAGGTCCCCGAGTCGCTCGGGCCGACCGTGCCGGAGATTGCCGAGCTGCTGGCGGGCCAGGAGCCCATCGACAAGGCCAGTTTCAGTTGCCGCGGCCAGGAGGAGTTCTGCAACGTGTTCACCGCCCTCGACAGAGAGCAAATCCTTCTGTGCGGTATCGAAACCCACGTCTGTGTCTACCAGACAGCCATGGACCTGATGGAGGACGGCCTCGATGTCACGGTCGTTGCCGACGCGGTTTCGTCGCGGACGGAGCAGAACAGGCAACTCGCGCTGACGCGCCTGTCGGACGAAGGGGCCGGCATCGGCAGCACGGAGATGGTCCTGTTCGAGCTGCTCAAGACCTCCGAGCACCCGCGCTTCCGCGAGATCGCCAGGTTGGTGAAATAGCTGAGCCCGCCTGTGGCGAACTACCGACTCAGCGAGCGGCGGCCGCGCTTTCTGCCTAAACAATCTCGTCTCGTCGTGTCGATATGCTCCCTGCGGGGCCATGTGAATCCCCGCCCAGAGCGAAGAGGAATGGAAAAAAGGAGTTCCAGGATATGGCGTTGCCGGCGGAAGTGGCGAGATTGATCGAGATGTTCGAGCGGAACCGGGAGGATTACCTTCACGGTCGCTACAGCGAGACCCAGTTGCGACGGGAGTATATCGACCCCTTCTTCAAGGCCCTCGGGTGGGACGTGGACAACACGCAGGGCTACGCGGAAGCCTACAAGGACGTGATCCACGAGGACGCCATCCGCATCGGCTCGGCGACGAAGGCGCCCGATTACTGCTTCCGCATCGGAGGGACGCGGAAGTTCTTCGTCGAGGCCAAGGCTCCGACGGTGAACCTCAAGGACACGCCCGAACCCGCCTACCAGGTCCGTCGCTACGCCTGGTCGGCCAAGCTACCCCTCTCGGCCCTGACGGACTTCGAGGAATTCGCGGTCTACGATTGCCGCGAGAGGCCCGCGCCCTCGGACAAGGCCTCCAAAGGGCGGGTCAAATACTATCGGTACTCCGACTATGTCGACCATTGGGACGAGATCGCGGGCATCTTCTCTCGCGAGGCGGTCCTGAAGGGCTCGTTCGACAAGTATGCCGTCTCCGAGAAACGTAAGAAAGGCACCGCCCAGGTGGACGACGCGTTTCTTGCGGAGATCGAAGACTGGCGCGACAAGCTGGCGCGCAACATCGCCCTGCGGAATACGGAACTCAGCAACCGCCAGCTCAACTGGGCCGTGCAGATCACTATCGACCGCATCATCTTCCTGCGAATCTGCGAAGACCGAGGCATCGAGCGATACGGCGAACTGATGGGCCTCGTCAACGGATCGGACGTCTACCCGCGTCTCATGTCGCTCTTTCGCAAGGCGGACGACCGCTACAACTCGGGCCTCTTCCACTTCCAGCGGGAGAAGGACCGCCACGAGGGACCGGATGAGCTGACGCCGGAACTCGTCATCGACGACAAGCCGCTCAAGGAGATCATCCGCTCGCTGTATTATCCGGATAGCCCCTATGAGTTCTCCGTCCTGCCTGCGGAGATCCTGGGCCAGGTCTACGAGCAATTCCTTGGCAAGGTGATCGTCCTGACCGCCGGTCACCACGCGAAGGTCGAGGACAAGCCCGAAGTGAAGAAGGCGGGCGGCGTCTTCTACACCCCCTCCTACATCGTGGACTACATCGTCAAGCAGACGGTCGGCAAGCTGCTCGAAGGCGCGACGGTCACGATGGGCAAGAGGAAGCCGCCCAAGCTCGACCGTCCGCTTTGCGTGCTGGACCCCGCCTGCGGCTCGGGCTCCTTCCTGCTGGGGGCCTACCAACTGCTCCTCGACTGGTATCTCGACTACTACCAGAAGAACGATCCGAAGGCCTGGGCCGCGATCAAGGAGGCCCCGATCTGCCAGTCGGGCCCCCTGGGATGGAAGCTCACCACGCAGGAACGCAAGCGAATCCTCCTCGAACACATCTACGGCGTCGATATCGACACGCAGGCGGTGGAGGTCACGAAGCTGTCCCTGCTCCTGAGGGTCCTCGAAGGGGAAAAGGACCTCGTCCTCTTCCACAACGAGCGGGCCCTCCCCGACCTCTCGAACAACATCAAATGCGGCAACTCCCTCATCGGCCCCGACTTCTACAAAGGCCAGCAACTCGACATGTTCGACGAGGACGAACGTTACCGCATCAACGTCTTCGACTGGGTAACGGAATTTGGCGATGTCCTCAGAGCGAAGGGATTTGATGCCGTGATAGGCAATCCGCCGTATGGGGCGTATGCTGATGAATCTGAGGCAACGTATTTCCGCGAGAGGTACGAAACACCCGCCAATTCGCTCGACACATTCCTGTTGTTTGTGGAGAAGGCTCAAGGAATCCTGAGGAACGGAGGGCAATTTGGGATGATCATTCCATCTGGCTGGGTTTCTGCTCCGTCGGCAGAACCGCTCCGCTCCCTGTTTTTGAAAACGTTCCGCCCACTCACCTTTGTTTCTCTGCCATTCGATGTCTTCCGCGCGTACATCGACACGGTGATAGTAACTGCGGAACGGATCACGAATCAAACCAGGGTTTCGGCTCACGATGTTGTGCTTGTCGTCTTCCCACATCGTTTCCGTATCTCATCGTTGAGTGACTTCGGCAACTTCACCAAGAAGGCCAACTACCTGGACTGGTCGCGCAGTGAACACATCGAGTTTCTTGTAACGTGCTCAGCCGTCGAGGCGCGAATCATGGAGAAGGTCAGGTCTCAGACATCATCCCTCGGAAAATGGACTCTCGTGAAACGTGGCGTCGAAGTCTTCAACCCCGAGCAGACCCCCCGCGGGCTGGAAAATGCACAGCCCGCACTGGCCGGGACATTGCAGCGATACAGTATCGAAGAAGAGAAGCTGGGCTTCATAGCGTACCCGCGGGACATCGAAGCCTCGAAGCCGTTTGAGTATTTCTCTTCCCCGCGAATTCTCCTCCGCCAGGTATTGAGTAGGACGCTGCGTCTTCAGGCTGGTGTCACAAACAAGCCGTTTCTCACAAGTCAGTCCGTTCAAAGCATAATAGCGAACTCAGGTGTCTCCAATGTGCCGCCGTTGGAATATCTCGTGGCAATTCTCAACAGCCGCTTGATTTCGTGGTATTTCGTGAACGTCAACAGTGTTGCACGGCGAGACGATTTCCCGAAGATCATCATCCGACAGACGCGGGAAATACCGTTGCCCGATCCAAACTCGGACTTCGCGAAGTCTTCCCGAAGTCGAGTTGTGGAACTCACGCGCGTCATTTCCGACCTGTTCAAGCGACTCAGGACAACGCGGACACCCACGGAGAATACGTCCATTGATCGTCAGATCGCGGCGACGGACGCGGAGATCGACCGGCTGGTGTACGAGCTGTACGGCCTGACGGAGGAGGAGATCCGGATCGTCGAGGGGGCGACGCAGGGCTGAGAAGCGATTCAACTGCAAGAGATATCACGCGGAGACGCTGAGACGCTGAGAATGCGGGAAAAGAACATCGATGAGGACTCTTGAACCTCTGCGTCCCTGCGTCTCTGCGTGAGAAATGAATGTCGAAACAGGTCTTCAAGTGGCATCACGCGGAGGCGCAGAGAATGACGGAAAACGAAATCGGGACCATCGTGGTCGAGGAGGCCATCGCCCTCCATCGGGAACTCGGTCCTGGATTGCTGGAGTTTGTCTACGAGGTGTGTCTGGCCGACGCTCTGGAGCAAAGAGGACTCAGGGTCGAGAGGCAGAAACCCATCGCCATCGCGTATCGAGGCATTCGATTCGAGGAAGGCTTCCGCGCCGACATGGTCCCCGACGGCAAGGTCATCCTGGAACTCAAGAGCGTCGAGAAGACGACGAAAGCACACGAGAAGCAGGTCCATACTTACCTGCGTTTGACCCGCCTGAAGCTCGGCTATCTCCTCAACTTCGGCGAAGCTCTGATGAAGAACGGCATCGAACGAATCGTCAATGGCCTCGAAGAATGATCCTCTGCGTCCCTGCGTCTCTGCGTGAGATGATCCTGCTATCTGGAGATTCTGTCTTGTGTCAGCGTCGTTCGGCGAGGACCTGGGCGACGATGCGATGGATGTAGCGGTAGAGCGGAGTGGCCAGGCCGAAGTGGCTCATGAGCTGGTTAGTGAACTTCGGCGACAGGATCGCATCGTCGATCTTGTGCTCGCTGGTCAGGTAGAAGCTCTTGTAGCCGTACCAGGTGCGGATGGGTTCGGGCTTGTCCTGGCCGAGGGGGCGCTTGTACCGCTGGCCCTCCAGAGTGAAGACCTTCTGCCTGTCGAACCAGCCGACCGCCTTGAGGAACGATTCGGGGTCGTCGTCGATCTGCTGGCGGAAGCGGGCCATCAGGTCCGGTGCGGCGTCGTAGAAGCCCAGGCCGTAACGGTAGGATTTGGGGGCGATCTCCAGAAAGTAGCCGGGGATGCAGCGGGCCCAGTCTTTGCCCGACCGCTTGAAGACGATCCACACGCAGTCGTGGAAGGGGGATTTGTCCTTGGAGAATCGCGTGTCGCGGTAGATCCGCGAGATGGTCTTGCCCACCGCGGGCGTCACCTCGAACGACAGGTCGATCCCCAGCATGAAGTCCGAGACGTCGGTGACGAGGTCCCGCAGGGGCTGCAGGACGTGCTCCTCGTAGACGGCCCGATGGGCAGTGAACCATGTCTTGTCGTTGTTGCGTTCCAGGTCCCGCAGGAAACTGAACGTCTTGCGGGTGAAACCCCGAAAGCACCGCGGTGATTCCGCTGCCATTACCCCATCCTCGTCAATTGCTATGCACGTTGCCGACTCCGCGATTCGCGGATCTATAGTATAGTGAGAGGTCCTCCTGTGGTACAATAGATACTATAGTGGTCGAGTGCGACGACCATTTCCACAAAGGAAAGGGGACCATATGAGCAGAGTGCAGTGGTGCACTGGGTCTGTGTTGGTCGCAGTGGTGTGGGCCGGAGTGGCGGCGGGGCGGTGGGCGTCACCGGTCTACCTCCCGGCCGATCAGCTCATTAAGAACGCTGCCGCGTACGTTCAGGAACACCCGGCGGATGCCAGCGCCTACTATGTTCTCGCCCGGATTCACTACCTGGCGTTCGTCAACAAGGCCTTCCTCGTCGCGGCCTTCGGCAATTACACGCCGCCTCATCCAGTACCCCACTGGTGGTGGGGGGACTACCTTTGGCGGATGCGAAGAGCGGAGGCGGAACGGCTCGCCTTGGAGGAATACGGACGCCAATCGACCGGTGACGTCCCTGCTGCCGACCAGACGGCCTTCTGGGCTCGTGTCTCCGCCATAGAGACAAGGCTCGAGTCTGAGAATTGGCGGCCGGAACAGCCGGGGGTAGACGAACTCGTCCAGCACGCCGGGGCAGCCCAATGGAACTTCTGCCGGGCCATCGCGATAGACCCGAACAACGCTTTGTACTACCTGGGGCTGGCCAGTCTGGAGGAGCAGTACCTGGAGTTCTTTGGAGATTCGAGCACGGCCCCGATGCCGGCATCGCTCAAGACCATCGCCGTGGCCGCAGTGAAGGACATCTACCTGTTGTCGTACAACCTCTCGATTCAGGAAGATCTGCAGCTCCAGCATCTGCCGCTGGAAGGGATCAGAGGGATCATCAGCTACGAGGCCGGCAACGCCTACGTCCGCCTGTGGGAAGCCGAGCAGTCGATTCCCGCGGAGGTGCAGGCGCGGATCGATGAGATGAAGGCCAATCTGGCGAAGATGGCGGCGCTGCCCATCGGTGCGATCACGCCCATCGTGTTCAGCATGCAGGACAGCCTATCGCTCGCGGAGCTGGTGGCGTCGGAGCGGATCGTGCGGTTCGACCTGGACGGCGACGGGCTCGCCGAACCGCGATCCTGGATCCAGCCGACCACCGGGCTGCTCGTTTGGGACGCGGACGGCGACGGGAAGATCGCCTCCGGCCGGGAGTTGTTCGGCTCGGTGACGTGGTGGCTATTCTTCACGAATGGCTACCGGGCCATGGACCTGCTGGATGACGACCGCGATGGTCTTCTGACGGCGGGGGAGTTGAAGGGGATTGCGGTCTGGTTCGACAGGAATTCCGACGGGCGGACGGATAGCGGGGAAGTCGTCTCGCTCGACAGTCTATGCATCGAGGCGATTGGCACCCGCCCGACCGGCCGGGACGGGGTTTGTCCCATGCACTCCTCCGGCATCCGTCTGAAGGACGGCCGCACACTGCCGAGCTACGATTGGATCGCCCCCGCGGTCCGCGACGAGTAGTCGTGGTTGGGCGTGTACTCCGGCACGAGGGTCTTGATCCACTCGGTCAGTTTGGCGTGATCCTGTTGCCTGGCGAGATCCAGCAGTTTGCCGATGCCGGCGCGGAGCGCCTCGCGGTCCATCGGGATATTCCGCCAGATGCTGATCTTCGGATGGCGGGTCCGCTGCATGTCCTCGCCTTCGATGCGCAGCTCCTCGAAGAGCTTCTCGCCTGGGCGCAGGCCGGTGAAGACGATCTCGACATCGTCGCCGGGACGAAATCCGCTGAGCGTGATGAGTTCCTTGGCGAGGTCCACGATTCGCACGGGTTCGCCCATGTCGAGGACGAAGATCTCGCCGCCCTGGCCCATGCCGGCGGCCTGCAGCACGAGCTGGCTGGCCTCGGGGATGGTCATGAAGTAGCGTTTCATGTCCGGATGCGTCACGGTGACAGGTCCGCCCTCTGCGATCTGCCGTTTGAAGATCGGGACGACCGAGCCTTCAGAGCCGAGCACGTTGCCGAACCGGACGGTGATGAACTGCGTCCGACTGGTCTTGCCGAGGTCCTGGATGTACATCTCGGCGATCCGCTTGGATGAGCCCATGATGCTCGTCGGGTTCACGGCTTTGTCCGTGCTGATCATGACGAAGTGCGTGGCATGATGGTTGTCGGCTGCGTCGGCGACCACCTGAGTGCCCAGCACGTTGTTCTTGACGGCCTCCCCGGGATTGACCTCCATCAGCGGGACGTGCTTGTGCGCCGCGGCGTGGATGACGACCTGGGGCCCGTATTGCTCGAAGATCGCGTCGATTCGTGCGCGATCCGTGATATCGCAGATGAGAGGCTCGGTCCGCACGTTCGGGAACCGGCAGCTCAAGTCCCGCTCCACGTAGAACAGCGGGTTCTCCGCCTGCTCGACGAGCAGCAGCAGGGTGGGACCGAAGTGGCAGATCTGCCGGCACATCTCGGAGCCGATGGACCCGCCGGCCCCGGTGACCAGGATGATCTTGTCCCTGGCGAATGCCTCGATCTGATCGAGATCGAGCTGCACGACCTCCCGCCCGAGCAGGTCGTTGATGTCCACGTCTCGAATCTCAGAGACCCGCAACTTCCCTGATGCGATGTCCGTGATGGAGGGGACCGTGCGGAACCGGACCTGGGCGCCTTCGCAGACCTGGATGACCCGCCGGAGCTGTTGGCGGGTAGCCGAGGGCATGGCGATGGCGATCTCTTCGATGTTGCGTTCCCCGCAAATCCGCGGCAGTTGCGCCACGGTCCCGAGCACGGGAATGCCGTGGATGTTGATCCCTTGCTTGGCAGGATCGTCGTCGATGAAGCCGAGAACGTCGTACTGGGTGACCGGCATGCGATGGATCTCGCGGAGCAGGCCCTCTCCGGCGTTGCCGGCGCCGACGATGAGGAATCGTGTCAGCCGGCGATTCTCCGTCGTGCGGTATTCCTCATGGTAGAGGCGAGTAATCATTCGCAGGCCGGCCGGCAGGAGGACCGTGCCGAACAGGTCGGCCATGAAGATACCCTGACTGACAGCCGCAATCCCCGACGGGAGAATCCGACGGACCGCCGGCACGTGCACGATCACCACGAACCAAATCGCGACGATGATCAGTGTGCTGACCAGCGAGGCCCGCACGATCTGGAGCAGGTCGGAGATGCTCACGTATCGCCACCACCCGCGATACTGCTTGAAGGCCCCGAATACCGGCAGCTTGACCAGGAGCACGAACAGCAGAAGGAGGGGGTATTGCCCGACGAGCCACTCGTGACGGAATTGCATGTTATTCGCAACGAGGAACGAGAACATCAGGGACGCCGCGAAGGCCAGGATGTGCGCCAGTACGATCAGCGGTTTGCGAAAAGTCAGCAGGAAACCAGCCGGCGAGACGGGGACACGCGAAGGCCCGCCGTCACTGGGCGGCGCGTCGGTCTCGATGTGTGGATCGCACATATTCCCCCGGCATCACACCTGGCTTCTCGGTCATACCGCAACGTCAAGCAAAGAGGGCACTTGGGCCCGTCCGTATCATCGGCACGGACGGGAATGCAATTCAGTCGCAGCGGGGTCTGCGGCGTCTCCATCTGCCGGCCGGGGGAGGACGGCAGCGTCGCGGTTATTCGGACGTTTCCGTTATTTCGGCCGTTTCCTTGTCCTCAAGGTGGATTTCGTCCAAGCTGGTCCCGTCGACGGAATTGCGCATCAGGGCATAGAGGATCGTGCTCGCGGAGAAATACAGACTGATGACGAATGAGATGGTCAGTCCGACAATCACCAGGACCCAGATCCTGACGAGGAATGCCGCCAGCCAGAGAGACCAGGAGTCGGGTGCGGTGAACGTCCCCAGAAGGTCGGGAAAGGTCGGCGCCGGCCAGATGGCCTGGAGTTTGTCGTCGCGAAGGCCCAGTTGCAGGAATCTATGAGTTGCCCACAGCGTGAGGAAGGCAAAGAGCCGGACGAACAGGCAACAGACGGTCCCATAGACAACAGCCAGAAAGGTGTAGAAACCCATCCTCCACGGTTTCCCATAGACGTTGCTGAACGACCGACTGACGGCGTCAAAGAAGTCGGAATCCTCATAGGCAATCGCGGGCAACATGAGATTCAGGCCGGCCGCCGCGCCGAGAAGGACGATGGCGATGAAAGGTCCCGCGATGAACGCCAGAGGCAGGAGGATGCCGGTGAGCAACTCTCCCACCACCGGGATACTCCCGATAAGACCGAGCAGGACGATGGGCAGTCCCAACAGGATTGCGATCACCAGCGGCGCGATCGGAGCAGCGAGCAGACTGCCCAGCCGCGTCCAGGCAAACCTCGCCGCCTGGATCAGGCGGGGGCGCTTGTTGCGGGCGAACTGCAAGGCAGTCATCCGGCAGATCGCGCCGCCTGCCAGTGACAAAGCAACGAAGGCGACGGCGAAGAAGATCACACTGTACACGGTGTGATACGTGAAGGCCCAGACAATTGCGTCGGTGCATTGGCAGACGTTGCCCGAGCGACATCGGACGGCGCAGAATCGCCACAACGTTGCGAATACGCCTGCACGATTGTGTTCGGCCGGAGGGGATTCCAGCAGCGCACGTAATCTCGTCCGGGACGTTGCGTACAGATCGAGCTCCGTTGTGCGGCCGTACACGAGATGTTCATTCTCCATGGTCGCCGGGCTGTCGACGACGATCACGGTTCGGCTCAGATCCATGAGCCAGCCGGTCAGGCAGATCACCGTCAGTGCGGCGAAAGCGACGACCAGCGTCGATGGCTGGATCGCCATGCGAAAGGACCGAAAGACGTGTGGGAAAAGGAAACTGCCGAACGGGTAGGCGGGCTCTCTTGCGTCGACCATGCTGCCTCCTTTCATGACCTCTTGACCGCATCGCTGCAACACGGAATAACCGCTGGAATCCACAGCATGCTACAGCGTAACAGCCCTGGTGTCCATACCTGTCATGCAATCATCCGCCGGGCGTGATCTGGGCGGATGGCGAGCTTGTGTCGAACGATTCCTCCGACTCCTCGTCCGGTTTCGCGGGGATACGATAGTCCGCATCGAACCAGGCCCCCAGGTCGATGAGCTTGCACCGTTCGGAGCAGAAGGGAAAGAAACGGGGCAGTCCGGACGAGCCCCCAGGCAAGGCGTTCACAGGCCGTCTGCAAACCGGGCATCTGAACCGCTTGGCTGGTTCTGAACAGTCCTCCTTCCTTGAATCCTGGTCTCGCAGGTCCGTCATTCGAATTCCGGCGCGCGCCCTTCCTCGATCATCTTGGCATACTCTACGGAATAGCGTGCCCAAGGCTGGGCGTCGAGCCGGGCTCTGGAGATCGGTTTGCCGGTGCCCTCGCAGATCCCGTAGCTGCCGGTCTCGATGCGGTGCAGGGCATCGTCGATCTCGACGATGAGCCGCCGCTCACTGTCCATCAACCCCAGAGAGAATTCCTGCTGGAAATTGTCCGTTCCCAGATCGGCCATGTGGATGGGCATGCTGGACAGATCGCCGCTGGCATCCAGTCTCGACTTCCGGAGGGTTTCTCCCTCGATTTCGTGGACGTTCTGAAGGATTTCCCGCCGCTTCTGCAGGAGCAGCGTTTTGAACTGCGCAAGCTCCTTGGCCGAGAGGCGCGGCTTGAGGGTCCGTTCACGTTCACCATTCTTGCGTGATGTTCTCTTTCGTTTCTCAGCCACTTCTGAGTTACCTCTCACATGCAGGAAGACGAATTTGGTCTGATCTTTAGAACTGTGTATTATACCACGGATCGACTCTTCATCATAGCCTAATCTCTCGAAAAAGCACAAATCACGCGATATACGAGAAAAAGCCTCTTCCCCGTTGTCCAAGGCGTCCCATAAAGAGAACTTGGCATTCTCTCGCCACGGCCTGGCGGACGGTACCGGTCAGACCTGGGGGGCGGAAGAACCGAGGCCCTTTGCCCTGGCTCCCAGGGGGTATGATGAACCTCCCCCGTCCGACGGTCCCGGAGAAGACTCGGACGCCCAGAGCCTCCTGGATCTCCTGTGGCGCAACGACCCCCGGAAATCCCCCGTATGTTGTAGGGGTATCATTCCCGCCCCTCCGGCAGGACGGTGCAGGATTGGGACCTGAGCAGCCCGACCCTGATCTTGATGCGTGTGTGTTTCTGCCTGCGGCATTCGCTCCAGCCGCTGCGAGGGAGGTTCCCGCCCGCACGGGGATACCGATACAACTCAGGACCGGCCTGCATGGGCTGTAGACGAAGGAGACCGTGTCGGCGATGACAAGGAACATGGCCCCGGGCAGGGGCAACCCGGTGACTTGGTGCTTGCCGGTGACGTGACCGATGCCCCGGATGAGCCACACCGCCCCCCGAGCACCGACGAGTGCAGAGACCACGATGGGGGATCGTCCCCACAGAGTCCAGTTCTACCCACCGATTGCCGTGATCATTGCGCCAAGTCCGGCGCCGCTGGAGATACCCAGGATGTACGGATCAGTCAGCCGATTGCGCTGAAGAGCCTGAAACACTACGCCGGAGGAAGCCATCACCGCCGATAGGAGCCACCATTTGCCCATTAGGTCCTCTTGAATTGCTTTTCCAGTTCGCCGATCGAGAATCGGATCGTCGTGGGCCGGCCGTGCGGGCAGCGGCTCGTCGATTCGAATCGTTCACGGTCCGCGAGCAGTTGTCGGATCTCGCTGTCGGTGAGTCTCTGTCCGGCCTTGATTGCCGCCTTGCAGGCGGTCATGCTGAGGATTTCGTTGAACAGGTCCTGCTTAGCCATCGTGCTGCCGCGCTCGACGAGCAGGTCGAGGAGTCTCTGTACGAACTCGATGGGCGAGACGTTTCCCAGCAGGGTCGGAAACGCCTGGATTGCATAGGTTCTCGGGCCGAATGGCGCCAGCTCGATGCCCAACTGCGCGAAGACGCCGGCGTGACTTTCGATCGCTCCGATCTGAGCCTCGGAGACCTCGATGCTCTCCGGCAGCAGCAGTCGCTGCGATTCCAGGGTCTCCCGCTGCAACCGGCGTTGAAGCGTCTCGTACATCATCCGTTCGTGCAACGCGTGCTGATCAATGATGACGAAACCCTCGTCGGTCTGCTCGATGATGTAGCTGTCGTGGATTTGCAGGTACTTGGCGTCCTGGGGCGCCGGGACCGGAGTCAGAACAGGTTCGTCGATCACGGTCCTTCGATAGTCCGGGTCGCGACGGTCGCCGGCGATTTCCGCACGCAGATCGAATTGCGGCTGGTGGACGGGCCGATGTCTCTTGAAGAACTCCGCCATCGCATCGGCGATCTGCTGCTTTCTCAAATCTCGACCCACGCCATCCTCATCGCCCGGCGCCGATTCCCGAGCGGGCAGTTGCGCCGCGATGTTCAGATTCGTGCCCAGCAGACGCTCCCGCAGCACGCCCAAGACCTGCGAATGGACCAGATTTGAGTTGTAGAATCGCACCTCGACCTTCGTCGGATGCACGTTCACGTCGTACTCGCTGAACGGCATCTCGATGAACAGGAACACGACGGGGAATCGATTCGCGTCGAGCATGCCTCGGTAGGCTTCCTTGACCGCGTGGGAGATGAATTTGTCACGAATGAATCGGCCGTTGAGGAATGCGTACTGGTACTGGTTGCTCGTCCGCGACAGGTCGGGCAGGCCGAGCAGGGCGCGGATGCGAATGCCTTTCTCGTTGGTCTCGGTCTCGATCAGGTCGTCGCGGCCTGCCGAGACGAGCATGGGAAAGAGCTGAGCGACCCGCCGTTTGAGACTGTCGGTCTTCGAGAGGCGGTACAGCTCCCGGCTGTTATGGATCAGCGCGAGGTCCAGATGCCCCTGGGGCAAGGCGATTCTTGCGAACTGCTCGCTGATGTGTCCCAACTCCGTGTTGGCGGTTCGCAGGAACTTGCGGCGGGCGGGCGTCTTGTAGAACAGGTCGCGGACCTGGATTGTCGTGCCGACGTCGCCGCTGCAAGGGGCGACGGGATGCTTGTCGCCGCAGTCGATCTCGATGCAGTGGGCCGAGTCGCTGCCGGGCGTTCGACTGACCGCGCGGACCTGTGCGACCGATGCGATGCTGGCCAGCGCCTCGCCTCGAAAACCGAGCGTCGAGATCTGGTTCAGGTCGGTGGCCTCGCGGATCTTGCTCGTTGCATGGGCCTCGAAGGCGGTCGCCAGGTCGTCGGCGTCCATGCCTGCGCCGTTGTCGGTGATGGAAATCAACCTGCGGCCGCCCTCCTCGACGGTTGCGGTGATCGCGGTCGCTCCTGCGTCGATGCTGTTCTCCATCAGCTCCTTGACGACGCTGGCCGGGCGCTCGATCACCTCGCCGGCGGCGATCAGATTCACCATGTTGCGATCGAGCAGAACGATTCGACTCATAGATCTGATCCGGCCCCGGCCGTCCGCTACCGTTGCAGCAGGCTTCGTCCGGTCATTTCCTTGGGCTGGGGCAGGCCCATCACCTCCAGGAGCGTTGGGGCGATATCGGCCAGGGTGCCGCCTTCCCGCAGCGTCTTGCCCTTGTACGTGTCGTCGAAGACGACCAGCGGCACGTCGCCGACCGTGTGGGCTGTGTGGGGCTTGTCCGGCGAACCGTCGATCATCTTCTCGAAATTCCCGTGGTCTGCGGTGATGATGGCGGCGCCGCCCATGCTCTTGACCCTGTCGAGGATCTTGCCGACGCACTGGTCCACCGTCTCGGCCGCCTTGATCGCGGCGTTCAAATCGCCGGTGTGGCCCACCATGTCCGGATTGGCGAAGTTCACGACTATCACGTCGTACTTGTCGGAGTCGAGTCGCTCCAGCACGACGTTCGCCACTTCATAGGCGCTCATCTCCGGCTTCAGATCGTAGGTCCGTACCTTGGGAGATGGGACGATCTGACGGTCCTCGCCCTTGAAGGGCTTCTCGTTGTAGTCGTTGAAAAAGAATGTCACATGGGCGTATTTCTCGGTCTCGGCGCATCGGAACTGCTTGATCCCGAGCGAGCCCCAATAGGCGCCGAGGATGTTCTTCATCTTGGGCGGCTTCGGGAACGCCACCGGCGCCGGGATCGAGGCGTCATATTCGGTCATGCAGACGAAGTACACGTCCGGCTTGACCGTTCTGGTGAACTCCTTGAAGTCCGGATCGACGAACACGCGGGTGATCTCGCGGGGTCGGTCGCCCCGGAAGTTGAAGAAGACGACGCCGTCGCCGTCGGAGATGGTCGCGAGCGGCTCGCCGTCCTCATTAGTGATGGCGGTCGGCTCGATGAACTCGTCGGTTACGCTCCTTTGATAGCTGTCCTTGACGGCCTCCGTCGCACTGCGGGCCTTGAGACCCTTGCCGAACCGCATGCACTCATAGGCCTTCTGTACGCGGTCCCAGCGGCTGTCCCGGTCCATCGCGTAGAAACGACCCATGACCGATGCAATCCTGCCGACGCCGATTTCTGCGGCCTTTTTCTCGATGGCGGTGAGGTAGCCCAAGCCGCTGTCGGGCGGCGAATCCCGACCGTCTGTGAATGCGTGAATAAAGACGTCCTTCAAGTCGCTCCGTTTGGCGAGTTCGAGCAGGCCGTAAAGGTGGCCGAGGAGCGAGTGCACACCGATGTCGCTGCACAGGCCCATGACGTGCATCTTGCCCTGGTGGGCCTTGACGTACTCGATCATCTTGATGAATTCCTCGTTCTGGAAGAACGACCCGTCGCGGATGGCGAAGGTCAGTCGGACCGATTCCTGAGGCACGATCCGTCCGGCCCCGATGTTCTGGTGGCCCACTTCGCTGTTGCCCATGGTCCCATCGGGAAGGCCGACCCACTCCCCGTAGGTGTGGACCAGGCAGTGGGGGTACTCGGCCATCAGCATGGTGTCCGTCGGCACGTGAGCCCGCTTGATGGAATTATACTGATCTTCGTTCGGGTCGGGATTGTAACCCCAGCCATCGCGTATGATGAGGACACAAGGTCTTTTCTTCAGGGCGATCTTCTCTTTTGTCATGTAGAACATGCCTTTCAAACAAGTACAGAAGCCCGAAACGCGACACATCGCGTCCGAGGCCCGGTCCGATGCGCAGAAGCGGTCCCGCCGGACTGCCTACGGGTCCGCTATCATACACGTGCCCTTGGATCCTGTCAAATGTTTGACGAATGCGGGGGGCATCGCCGTTTGTGCTCCGTCGGTCTGTGTCGCTTCTCGCTCGATGTGCCGGTAGCGGCAATCGCTTTGACTGGCAGGGGGGCTCTGGTATAATCCACCTTTCGACAAGAGAAACGATTGTGCAAGGATGACAGCCGGGCCTCTGGAAAGGCGTCCCGTTGGTGTCCGTAGAGAACAACAAGGTGAGTGTGACGCGATTGGGTGGCCTGCTGGTGGTCCTGTGTCTGTTCGCCGGTTGTACGTCGCGAAGGCCTGCGGCGGATTGGTACGCGGACGCCGTGGCCCTTCGTGAAGCGGGGCAGGATCGACCGGCGGTCGATAAGTTGAACAAGGCGATCAAGGCCGACCCGGCGTTTTCTGCGGCCCACGTGGAGTTAGGCGAGATTTGCGAGAAGTTCGGCGAATCTGAGAAGGCCCTGGTTGCATTCAGACAGGCGGCCCGGCTGGAGCCCTCGTCGTTTGAGAACCAGATGAATCTCGCCCGGGTATATGAGAAGCTGGAGAAGCACCTCCAGGCGGCCGACGCCTATGGCCGGGCCGTTGCGCTGGACCCGAACAGTCTCGATGCCTTGGCGGGTGCGGCCGGTTGTTGTGTGAAAGCGGGTCAGTACGCCAGGGCACAGGCCTATTGTGAACGGGCGCCGGATTGCCATCGAGAGGAGTTGCTGCCCCTGTTGGCACGTGCCTATGAAGGGCGTCAGGACTACGCCCAGGCGGTTGAGGTATATGAGATGCTGGCGGCGGTCGGCAGTCCCGATCCGAACACGCTGTTGTCCTTAGGCAGAGCGTGCCTGAAAGCAGGTCGTTACGACCGGGCCAGGGAGGTTCTGGTCTTGCTGACGCAGATGCGTCCCCAGGACGGCGCCGCTCTGCGGCACTTGGGCTACTGCTTCATCAAGCGTGGGGATCTGGATCAGGCGATACAGACGTACCTCCGAGCGATCGATCTGGACGACAACGACTGGGAAGCCTACCGGGCCCTCGGGGTGGCCTGTATGCTCAGAGCTCACCAGTCGGGGGATCGCCGATGGGAGGAGCAGGCACTGCGTCATTGGCGCCGCTCTCTGATCATCAGACCGGATCAGCCGAAACGCCATGTGCTGGAGAAGCTGATTCGCGAGAGTTCGAAACAACCGAATCCTTTGCAGGGACTGAACTACTGAAGCTATGGAGACAGGCAATCCAGATACTACCGGCCGGGTCGCCACGGGGTGTTCCCTGAGCGGCCGTCAGCGAATCGAACTGCCCAGCGCCACGGCGCACCTGATCTTCTGGCCCACGCTGCTCTTGGGTCTTGCGCTGGATCTGTGGACGAAACACGCGGTATTCGCCTGGCTGGCGGACACGCCGCTGCAAAGAGCCGCGATCATCGACGGCTTTCTCTCCTTCCAGTTGGCTTTGAATCGAGGAGCGGCCTTTGGAATCGCCGACGGGCAAATGATCTTCCTGGTCGGGGTCTCCTCGTTGGCCATGCTCATTATCCTTGGGTGGTTCTTCTTCGCGGGAACGCGACAACGCATCCTTCACGTGGCGCTAGGGCTCTTCGCGGCGGGGGTCAGCGGCAATCTGTGGGATCGCCTTTTCAACCACGGCCAAGTCCGCGATTTCATTGACGTGGTGTACTGGCCCGGCCGGCACTGGCACACGTTCAACGTTGCTGATGCCATGCTCTGCATCGCAGTCGGCCTGCTGCTGATCGCGACTTTCTTCACTGATCCGTCAGATCGAAAACGTGCTCGGCCACAAAAATAGGGGCCTGGATGGCGGCGCACAGGGCAATGGCGTCGGAGGGTCTCGAATCGATCTGGACCGTGCGACCGTCGATGGCCAGATGGATGGTCGCGTAGAACGTGTGGTTGCGGAGGTCCGTGATGACGATCCGTTCGACCTTGGCTCCAAGACCGTCGATGACGTTCGCCAACAGGTCGTGGGTCATCGGACGCGGCGGCTTGATCCCTTTCAGACGCCGGTCGATGGCGAAGATCTCCACGATCCCGATCACGATGGGGAATCCTCGCGTCCCGTGCCGCTCCTTCAGCACGATGATCTGCTGATCGGACGTTTCGTTGATGATGATCCGCGACAGTTCAACCTCTACTTCCATTCGATCCCCCTGTATCTCCTGACTGGACCTCTGCAAAATGGACAATTGGGCCTACTTTAGGAAGGAAGAATCTTGTTCCTCGATTTCTCCTTCCTGAATCCTCACCACCATACGGATCATAAAGACCTACGTCGATTCTCCAAGGAAATCGAAGAATGAGATTTCCTTGGAGAATATAGGCCCAATTGTCCATTTTGCAGAAGTCCACTCCTACCCGCCGAGTTCGGCCAGATGCTTCTCGACCGCCTGGAGCTGTTCCTGGAGCTGAGCAAGTTTCTCTCGGGCCTGGGTGACGACCTCGGGTTTGGCCCTCGCAACGAAATTCGCGTTGTTCAGCTTGGCTTCCACACCCTTCTTCGCCTGTTCGATTTCCTGCTTCTGTTTTGCCAATCGAGCCCGCTCCGCATCGGGGTCGATCACGTCGTGCACGTAGACGTGCGTCTCCTCTACTATCGCGGTCGCGGCGTTGTTCGGTTTGGCGAGCCCTTCGGCAGCCTGGAAGGTCTCCAACCCTGCCAACTGGCAGACCAGATCACTGCCTGCGCAGAGGACTGCGGCGGTAACCTGCGGCGCGCCGGCCGAGGCCTTGAGCTTCGTGCTCGGCGGGATGCTGTACTTGCTTCGGATGTCGCGAATCGCGCGGACCACGTCCTGGACGACCTGGATCTGCGTCTCGATTTGCGAGTCCTTCAAAGCTGCCATGCTGTCGGGCCAGGGCGCGATGACGAGGGCTTGCGCCTTGCCTCCCGGCACGAGGCCGCGGAGCTCGCGAACCGGCGCCAGCTCGTTGAGCTTCTGATAGATGCCCTCCGTGATGAACGGGATGAACGGGTGCAGCAGTCGCAGCGTCTGGTCGAGGACGAAGGCCAGGACGTTCTGTGCGACGCCCTTGCTGCGGTCATCCCGCATGCGAGACTTGGCCCACTCGAGGTACCAGTCGCACAGGTCGTTCCAGAAGAAGCGGTACATCTGGTTGAGCGGCTCGCTGAACTTGAACGACTCGATGGACTGCGTGACTTCGTCGCGGGTCGTCGCCAGGCGGGACAAGATCCACTTGTCGGTCACGTCCATCTTGCTCGCGTCGAACGCGCCGGGGTCGGTGCCCTCCAGGTTCATCATGGCGAATCGCGACGCGTTCCACAGCTTGTTGCAGAAGTTGCGCCCCAGGTCGAACTTGGGCGAGGTGTTCGCGGTCCGTCCGTCGGGCAGGGTCATCGACGCGACCGGCATGCGGATGTCCTGGGTGTCCGTCGTCATGCTGGCCAGCGTGAACCGCATCGCGTCGGCGCCGTGGCTGTCGATGGCGACCAGCGGATCGATCCCGTTGCCCAGGCTCTTGGACATCTTGCGTCCCTCGCCGTCCTGGATCATCGCATGAATATAGACATCGCGGAACGGGATATCGCCCGCGCAGTACTGGCCCATCATCACCATGCGGGAGACCCACAGCGTGATGATCTCGCGGGCGGTGCACAGCACGTCGCCGGGATAGAACGCCTGGAGCGTCGGCGTCGGGTCGGGCCAGCCCAGCGTGCTGAACGGCCACAGGGCCGACGAGAACCAGGTGTCGAGCACGTCACAGTCCCGGCTCCACCCCTGCGATTCCAGTCTCTTTTCCGCGTCCTCGCTCTCCGGGGCGATGCAGGCGAAGGTCACGCGGCCGTCATCGGTTTCCGCCTGAACTGTGTGAATCCGCCTCGATGTGTCTTTGCCGCTGTTCCGGCCCGCCTTCGACCACACGGGAATGCGGTGTCCCCACCAGAGCTGTCGGCTGATCGGCCAGTCCCGCAGGTTTTCCAGCCAGGTCTGATAGGTCTTGGCGTATCGTTCGGGAATGAACCGCAGTCGGCCGTCGAGCAGAGGCTTGAGCGCCAGACCCGCCAGCGAATTCACCGGGACATCGGTCCCTTCGATGAGCTCGCTGCCAAACCTGGCGGCCAGATGTTCGATGGGCTTCTTGACCGCCACGTACCACTGGTCGGACAGGTACGGCTCGATGGGGACATGACTGCGGTAGCTGTGCCCGACCTCGTGGGCGTAATCGCGGATCTCCTCCAGGAGGTTCTCTTGGCGGAACCACTCGACGATGGCCTCGCGGGCTTCGAAGCGATCCATGCCCAGCAGGTTACGGGCTTCGGGCTCGGTCGCGTCCGGCCAGCCGTACTTGTCGCTGATCGATCCATCGGGCGCCATGATGTTGATGACGGGCAGGTTGTGCCTTTGCCCGATGGCCCAATCATCGGGATCGTGGGCGGGCGTCACCTTCAGGAAGCCCGTCGAGAAGCGGGCCTTCTCGTCCTCGCTCTCGGGGTTTGGCAGCACGACATGTTCGTCCGCGATGATCGGAATGATCCGCCCGACGATGGGCAGACGCACCTGCTTGCCGACGAGGTAGGGGGCCCTCGGGTCGCTGGGATTCATCGCGACCGCGGTGTCGCCCAGCATGGTCTCGGGTCGCGTCGTGGCGACCGTCACGTGTTCGACGCACTTCCCATCAATCTCCACCGGTTCGGCGAGCGGATAGCGCATATACCAGAAATGGCCCTGGACGGTCTCGTGCTCGACCTCGTCGTCCGCGAGAACCGTCTGTGTGGCGGGGTCCCAGTTCACGAGGCGCTTGCCGCGATAGATCAAACCGTCTTTGAACAGATTGAAAAAGTTTGCTCGGACGGCCTTGGCGCAAACCGCGTCCATCGTGAACCGCGTGCGTTCCCAGTCGCAGGAGCAGCCCATCGCTTTGAGCTGGCCGAGGATCGTCGCTTCGTATTCGTCCTTCCACGCCTGGATGCGTTTGACGAACTCCTCCCGCTGGAAGTCGGTGCGTCGCTTGCCCTCCTCCGCGAGGATGCGTTTCTCGACGACCGTCTGCGTGGCGATGCCCGCGTGGTCCGTGCCGGGCATCCAGAGTGTCTCGCACTGCTGCATCCGACGGAAGCGGATCAGGATGTCCTGGAGCGTGTTGTTCAGGGCGTGTCCCAGGTGCAAGGCCGCGGTTACGTTCGGCGGCGGAATCACGATGGTGAACGGCTTTCGTTTCTCGTCGTTGCGCAGGGGCTCCGCATGAAAGTAGGACCCCGATTGCCAGAGTTGAGCGACCTGCTCCTCGACGGACTTTGGATCGTATATCTTCGACAACTGCTCTGTCATGACCCATCCAGCGTAGAAACCGTGCAAAAAAAATCCGGCAGACGCACGCCTGCCGGAAATCATGTTAATCGTGCCGCGATGGCCTGTAAAGGGATCGACTTGTCGAAAGACGATCCGTCGCATTTCACAGACCGCCTGTGTGATCCTGGCAATCCGCGATTCAGGCCGGGGTCTCAGTCCAGGTTCATGGTCATCAGGAACTCGGCGTTGCTTCGTGTCTTGGCGAGCCGGCTTTTGAGCAGTTCGACCGCCTCGACCGGATTCAGATCGCTGAGCACTCGGCGCAGACGGTAGACCAGTTCGAGCTCCTTCGGATCCAGCAGCAATTCCTCGCGTCGCGTTCCGCTTCGCGTGATCTCGATGGCCGGCCAGACTCGCCGATCCACGAGCCGGCGATCCAGGTGCAGCTCCATGTTGCCGGTCGCCTTGAACTCCTCGAAGATCACTTCGTCCATCTTGGAGCCGGTGTCGATCAGCGCGGTTGCGAAGATGCTCAGCGAGCCGCCTTCCTCCACCTTTCGAGCGGCGCCGAAGAACTTCTTGGGCATCTGCATGGCGCCTGCGTCTACACCGCCGGTGAGGATGCGACCGGAGTGCGGCGTCTCGTTGTTGTAGGCTCGCGCCAGACGCGTGATGGAGTCGAGCAGGATGACGACATCCTGGCCGTACTCGACCATCCGTTTGGCCTTCTCGATGACGATCTCGGCCACCTGGCAGTGCCGTGCGGCGGGCTCGTCGAACGTGGAGCTGATGACCTCGACGCTGTCGGCGGTCTTGCGCTCCATTTCCGTCACTTCCTCGGGGCGCTCGTCGATGAGCAGCACGATCAGCTTCACCTCCGGGTGGTTCGTGCTGATGGCGTTGGCCATCTTCTGGAGCAGGATCGTCTTGCCGGTTCGCGGCGGAGCGACGATCAGGCCGCGCTGGCCCTTGCCCACCGGGGTGACGAGGTCGATGATCCGCATGTTCAGCTCGTCGCCGCTCGTTTCGAGGATGAGTCGCTGCTCCGGGTGCAGCGGCGTCAGATCGCTGAAGACGATCTTGTCCGCGAGCAGCTCGGGATTCTCGAAGTTGATCGCCTCGACGCGGAGCAGGGCGAAGTACTTCTCAGAATCCTTTGGCGGCCTGATTTGTCCTGAAACGATGTTGCCCGTCCGCAGGCCGAAACGGCGAATCTGGGATGGCGACACGTAAATGTCATCCGAAGAGGACAGGTAGTTGTAGGTCGGATTGCGGAGGAACCCGTATCCATCCGGGAGAACCTCCAGGACGCCCTCGCCGTACATCAGGCCGTTCTGGCGGATTCGCTCCTTGAGGATCCGAAAGATCAGGTCCTGTTTCTTCAGGGCGCTGTATTCCGTGATCCCCTCCTTCTTGGCCATTTCGTGGAGCTCGCCCACGTTGAGACGCTGCAGATCCGTCAGGTAGAGATTCCCTTTCTTGATCCGCTCGTACTTGGCGTGAGTGGATTCTTCCTCGATTCCCTCGGTGATCTCGGCGCCTTCAGGTTGCGCCTCTACGGCTTCGGCCATCGGGTTGTCGGCTGTTCCCTCGTCCGTGGCGGTGCCCTGCAGCTCCTGGGATTGTTCGAGCTGTGTTTCCGGCGTCTGTTCCCCGGCAGCCTTCCGCTTGTTGCCTTTTCTTCTGGTTGTTTTGGCCTTGGCCATAACTACTCCTTTTTCTGATACAAAACCCTACAGTCACCCTTGCCCCTGTTCATGCGGGTACACATCTGCCTCCGCAACAGATACGGGCAACACGCCTGCCGCCGACGTGAAGCATCTTCTCTCCGACCCCGCCGGAAGGAGCGCCTCGGACTGCACCCCAGAACCTCGCAGCCCGGTCGCCTGCAACACAGCTCCCGAAGAATCCTGTCTACCTGTTTCCGGCTATGTCAGAGAAGATATCTTGGATTTGCCTGACCAGTGTCAAGAAGTCAGAATTGTTGTCTATAGTATTATCGGCCAGCTCAGCCTTCTTGTCTACAGAAATCTGAAAATTTTCGCGGGTATCGATGTCCGGTCCATCCAGCCGGCCGGCCCGCCGGGCCCTGTCGTTCCGCCGCACGCGGTCGCATTCTACAAAGATCAGCCTGTCACAGCGGTTCGCCCAGCCCACTTCGACCAACAGCGGTATATCCAGTACGATCGCTCTGATGTCGGCGCACGCGCTGTACTGGGCAATCAACTCCTCCGCTCGTCGCAGCACGTGGGGATGGATCACCTCATTCAAGGCAGCCAATTTCCGTTCGTCGGCAAATACAATACGCGCCAGCTTCTTGCGATCGATCCCGTCGGAAGGCCCAAGCACTTGCCGGCCGAACAGCTCGCACACTTGATCGCGAACCGCTTCTTCCGTCAACAACTCATGAACGATCGCGTCGGCGCCAATGACTCCACAGCCGAGCTTCCCGAACTCCGCCGCTACGGTGCTCTTGCCGGAGGCGATTCCGCCAATGATTCCAACAATTGGCTTTCTATTGGGATTGATCACATTCAGGCAGCTCTGCTGCCGACTCCCACTTTGCCTTGACATTCTACCGGAGGCCTGCGATCCTGTCAAGAGGGTCGCAGAATTTCTCGCTCAACTTTTGATGGGTCGTTTCAGCCGGCTCTGGATGGCGTTGAGCAGATCCTCCGGGATCTTCGTCCCGAGTCTCTTGGCCGTATTCGCATGACTCCATGCCTGATCGTACTTGCCGAGCATGTAGAAGGCATACGCCAGGGCGTGGTACGCGTCGCCGGTCTGGGGCTCCATTCCGACGACTCGCAAGTAGGCCTCGGTGGCCATATCCCACTGTTCCTTTTTCAGATACGCGGAGCCGAGGTTGAACAGGATCCTCGAATCGTCCGGCTTCGTTGCCGCCGCCTGCCTGTAGTACTGGATCGCCAAGTCGTATTGATTCTGGTTGAAGTACGCCGTGCCCAGATCGACGAGCGCTGCCAGCATCGTCGGCTTGAGTATCAATGCCTGCGTATAGGACTCGATCTCCGCATCGCTCTGCTTCAAACCGCAATAGCAGATCCCCATGCCGTAATACGCTTCCGCAGAATCCGGTTTGAGACTCGCCGCCTTGCGAAACTGGACTAGGCCCTTGTTGTACTCCTCCATCCGGCAATACAGCTCACCTCGCTGATTATAGATCTGCGCATTCTCGCTGTTGATGGCGAGAGCCCGATTCAGTTGAGCCATCGCCTGGCTGTACTGCTCCTGCTTCGTCAGGAGCAGCGCCATGTTCCGATAGGCGTCGACGAAATTGGGGTCGAGCTGGATCGCCTGGCGGTACGCGGAGGCCGCGGCGTTGAGCTCGTCAATCGCCAGGTAGGCGTTGCCGAGGTTATTGTGGGTCTTGGGATCACCGGGGTTCAGGTCCAGCGCGGCGCGATACTGGCGAATCGCGTCGTTGACGCGGTTCTTCTGCAGGTAGATGTTGCCGAGGTTGGCCCGCGATTCCGACAGCGTCGGGTTGATGGCGACGGCCCGCTCGAGGGCCAGCATGGCCGTATTCACGTCCCCGATCTCGCTGTAGACGTTCCCCAGGTTGTTGAAGAAACAGCCCAGCGATTGTCGGTTGTTGAGGCTCTTCATGTAGATGGACTTGCGTCCGCCCTCGGGGACGTTGAACTTCGTCCGGTAGTGGTCGTCAGGCGGGCTGGCTCCGTTGCTGGTCGTTTCGATGTTGAATCGGACGCGGCCGTTCTCGTAGCGGACGAAGAAATGGCCCGGGACGACGACGCCGTAGACGTCCAGCCCCAGCCGCTCGCCGATGCACAGGTACAGGATCGAGAGACTTAGGCAGTAGCCCTGTCGCCGGTCCATCACGGAATGAAGAAACAGGTCGTTGGGATCGTCGGCATGGGAGATGGTCTGAAAGCCGAGTTCCTCGAAGAGATACTGGTTGATGATCGGGATGGCTCGCGAGTCCACGGGTATCCGCTGTTGGTGTAATCGAGCGAGAATCTCCCTTGCCATCGCGTCCAGCTCGTCGAGGTAGCGGCGGCCCGCGACCATGTCGCTCCAATACTCCGATGCGATCAGCGTGGCGGTGGCCAGATCGATCTGATCTTCCGAGAGCCGCAGGACCTGTTCCAGGGAGGTGACATTCAGGCCTGTCTTGCCGGCATTGGCCAGACGTACTCGTTGCCCGAAGGTCGCACAGGGTAGAAGGAACAGGAGTGCGACGATGCTCAGGAGGATTCTCTTCATGTATCCCTCTCTTACCCGACTGTTTGCCCGACCCCTTGCCTATTGTCTTGAGGGGACCGCGCCGGACGATGCCTGCCTCGACGCAAGTACTTATTCATACGTTTCTTATCGTCACGCGGTTCCACCTGCTTGAGGCGTCGGCGCAAAGGGCCTGCAAAATGAGCGGTCCCTCTGATTTCTTCTTGTGCAATTGTAGTGTTGTGCTTAGGCTGTTCAATCGAAATCTGGCTTGTCAGGAGCACACTATGAGAATTGCCCATTTCACAGGGAGTTGTCGGACTTTTCCGGCGAGGTGGAACCGAACCTATGGTCCGGCAATCCAGCGCCTTTTCCTTGTGGCCGCCGCTCTTGGGTTGATGGGTTGTCGCTCCGCAAGGGAGTTGCAGGAAGAGCCGGCACAGGTCAATGAGCCGATCCGCCTTTTCGACGGCCAATCGCTCGGGCAGTGGAAGTTCACGGACTTTGGCGGGCAGGGCGAGGTCGCCGTCAAGGACGGCGCCATCCACATGGCGATGGGCAGCTACATGACCGGGATCACCTGGACCGGCCCCGTCGTCCGTATGAACTACGAGATCACGCTGGAGGCCATGCGGGTCGACGGCAGCGATTTCTTCTGCGGCCTGACGTTTCCCGTGGGCGACAACTGCTGCACACTGGTCCTCGGCGGCTGGGGCGGCAGCGTCTGCGGCCTGTCCAGCATCGACTACTACGATGCCTCGGAGAACCAGACAACCAGGATCATCAGTTTTGAGAAGGGCAAGTGGTACTTTGTGCGTCTGCGCGTGACCGCCAATCGGATTCAGGCGTGGCTGGACGGCGAAGAGCTCGTGGACTTCGAGACGGCGGACCACAAGATCGGCACCCGGATTGAGGTTGAGGAGTCGAAGCCGCTGGGGATCGCCACATGGAACACCGCCGGGGCCGTTCGCAACATCCAATTGAGGAAGCTGCCTGAGCAGTCGGAGTAGTCCCGTCTGCTCAGTATTTCTCTCTGCAGCAAAGCATCCGGCGGCGGGGATCGTTGCTATCCGTCCAGGCCCAGTTTCTCGATCAACTCCACTGCGGATACGCCGGCGACCCGCACCTGCTTGACCGGATGGGTCTGACCGGCGAGGATTTCGATTGAGTTCTTCTTCACGCCGAGCTGCTGGGCCAGGAACGCGATGAGACACTTGTTGGCCTTGCCCTTTTCAGGGGGGGCCGCCACCCGGATCTTGACCATATCGGCCAGAACGCCCGCGACCGTCGTTCGACTGCTGCCCGGGACGATCTTGGCGGTGAAGACGACGCCGTCGCTGTCCTGCTGAATGGCCGCCTGCGACATAAGTCACTCGACGTTTTCTCGCAGATTGGTGCCGATGGCCATCTGCACGTACTTCTCGATCTGTTCGGCCAGTTCTCCCAGCGAGGGCAGTTGAAAGTCCTCGTACAGCCCGGGGACGAGTTCTTCGTTCAAGGCCCGCTTGAAGAGTCGCACACGGATGACGGACGCCTGCGATGCGCCCTTGGTGTAATCGCTGTCCTTGTGCTCAGTCAGCTCCACCCGCCAGTTCTCGCTGATGAACACGAGGCATTTGCCTGTGTACACCGCGGTCGGAAAATAATCACGCAGGAGCTTGAGTGTTTCCATCCTTCGTCCTATTCGTCGTATGGGCCCCATCCGTCCTATAGGACCTATGAGATCAAATAGGACTCATGGGACCACCGTTGTCAGGGCGCCTTCTTCGGCTCCCCGAACACTTTCACGTCGCCGCGGAGGACCTGGGAACATTTTTCCCAGGCAGCCATCGTGCGTTTGAGATTATCATAGGCATCGCCGCCGATGCCATAGCCCTGGAAACCGATGGGGCCGGTGTATCCGGCGTCCCGAAGCGTCTCCAGGAAACCACGCACGTCGAAGGTACCGAGATCAAGCGTTTGAATCAAGGTTTTCCAGTCTTTGCCTTCGGTGTCGGCGCCGTTGATGCTCACGACCGAGAGATACGGCATAGCCCTCTCGATGGCAGCCTTGGCGCTGCGGTTCTCGCTCACGCGAAGCCAGTGACACAGATTGAATGTGACGCCTACGTTGGGGCGATGCACTTTCTCCGCCACCCGCACGGCGTCCTCGACCGTCTCCAGCCAGAAGGTATGATGGGGATACAACGAGATTCGTACCTTGTGTGCCGCCGCCGCATCGGCCAGCTCGCGCAGGATCTCGACCGCGAGGGCATCGCCCTCAGGCGTCGAAGGTTTGTCCTTGCCGCTCTGGGCGAACAACCACAGGATCGTATTGCGCCCTTCGAGCACTTTCATCGCATCCTTGAGCGAAGGATCGTAGGGTCGTACGCCGGGATCGATGTTGATGCCGGCGTACATCGCGAAGAGCTGCAGGTTCCGTGAATCCAGTTCCCTGAGCATCTCGGTCAGCGGGCCGACGCCCTCATACCCCGGGCCAATGCCCGCGTAGCCAAGCTCCTTGAGCATCTCGGCCTGCTGTGCGGCCGTCGAATGGTTTGCGTCTTTTGTGGCGGTGTCCATTGCGAAGAAGGGATTGGGTCCCGCGGGTGCGACCCACAGATTGCGATAGGCCACCGGGCCGTGGTCGCCCTGGAGCATGAGCGGCCCCAGGGGCTTCTCATCGTTATAGGCGCCGGCCCGCGTCGGCCCGGTCAGTTCGAGATCGCGGTGGACGAGGACGCCGTTGTGTGTCACGCTCTCGAATCTTGCGTTGGCGACCTTGCGGCCGTCCTCGTCGAAGCGGGGGGCCCGAAAGACCACGTCGAACGTCTGCCACTGGCCGGGGGGCTTCGATGCGTTGACGCGAGGTGAATGGCCCTCGAACCCCTTGGGGCTGTGATTCTCGTCCCAACGCTGGTAGATGCCGCCGCACTCGATGCCGGGATACTCCGCGGTCTTCTGCCAGCTATCGAACACCTGGACTTCATAGCGACCCATGAAGTACACGCCGGAATTCGAGTCCTTCGACACCATGAACTCGATATGGGCGCGGATGTCGCCAAACTCCTGCCTGGTGAACAGGTTGACGGTCTTGCCGGTCGGACCGTTGACGATGGCTCCAACCCCGGGCTCGGTCGCCAGCATCTTCTCGTTGCCCGGAGCCAGTGTCGCATCGCGAACCACGGTCCATTGCCCGGTGTCCGCCCGCCACGCGGAGAGATCGTCGCCTGTGAGCTGAATCGCGTGGCACGTACTGCAGTCCCTGCTGACCACGGGGACCGCGCAAACGGCCAGAACGACGAGGACTGCCGTAATCGATCTGTCGCATTTCACCATAGCTGCGTCCTTTCGCATTCGTCATTTGTCATCCTGAGCGAAGCGAAGGATCTGGGTCGCGGACGGAGAGTCGCTATCGGATATGCGTGACTCTCCCTTCGCCGGCCGGATGCTTCACTTCGTTCAGCATGACAAGATGATCCCATTGTCGGCACAATCATAGGGTGAGACTTGCCCCAGCATCTCACCGTTCCTCACAGCAGATTCCATGGGCTCCGCATGGCCCGGCCCAGCATGCGGTTGGCCTCGTCGTCGTTCGTGAACCGCTCGGCCAGCGGGTCCCATCGGAGCTTCTTGCCGGTCCGCATGGCGATATTGCCGATGTGTGCAATCGTGAAGCAACGCTGGCCGATCTCCGGCGGGAAGTAGCATGCCTGTCGGGACTTGACGCAGTCGAGGAAGTTCCGCTGCTCGCCCTGGGGGCATGTGAACAGGTGAACCTCGTCGGGCCCGATGACGGACTTCAGGATGGAGGCGGGCTGGGCCTGCAAGGGGGCCCGCCAGCCGGTGTTGCCGATCCAGCCGTCGGCGCCCTCGAACCGCAGGCTCGGTTCGCCCGAATCGACGAACAGCTTCACGCCGTCGGCATAGGTGTACTCGATGTGATACTCCTTGGCGGTATTGTACAAACCGTTGCTCCAGAATACCCCTTTGCCTTCGACCTCGACCGGGCCGGTGCGTTCGGTGTTGTTGCCCCACTGGGCGCCGTCGAGCAGGTGGGCGCCCCAATCCGTGAGCTGGCCCCCGGAGTAGTCGAAGATCCAGCGGAAATTCCAGTGACAGCGGCCCTTCGTGTAGGGCGCCCAGGGAGCGGGACCGAGCCACATATCGTAATCGAAGCCGTCGGGCACCGGCATCGGCTTGGGGTCGCCCGGTTCGCTCGGGCCGCTCGGCAATCCGACTTTGATCGTGTGAACTTTGCCGATCCGCCTGTTGCGGACCAGCTCGCACATGCGATGATAGACGTCGACGGCCCGGTCCTCGGTGGACCACTGGAAGACCCGGCTGTATCGCTTCATCGTCTCGACGAGCCTGCGGCCCTCTTCGATGGTGAGCGTCGGTTTCTCGCACTCGACGTCCTTGCCCGCCTTGGCGGCGGCAATCGCGATCGGCACGTGCCAATGGTCCGGCGTCGAGATCATCACCGCGTCGATATCGGCGCGGGCGAGGACCTCGCGGAAGTCGCTGTGGGCGGAGCAATTCTTGTTGCCGTACTTTTCGCTGACCATCTGGCGGGCGATCTCACGCTGTTCGCGGTCCACGTCGCAGACTGCGACGACGTGAGCGTCGGGCTGACCGAGGAAGGTCTTGAGGTTCATCTCCCGGCCGTGCTCCCCGGTCCCGATCATGCCGAGCGTGATTCGCTCACTGGCGGCGACGGCGCCTGCCATGCCCAGCGCCGAGGGACGAACGAAATAGGGCAGGGCAATACCGCCGGCGGCGACCATCGCGGTCCGCTTCAGGAAGATCCTACGTCCCATTCCGCGGTTCATCGAATTCCTCCGGTCCCCGGCAAATCTGGGGCGTGACCGCAAGAGCATATGAAGAAACGCCTTGCGGCGTCACTACGAACGGGTCAGAACGACAGCAGCATCTGCCAGATGTACGTGTTGCCCAGCGCGTCGATGTCCTCCCAGATCCTCTGAACCATCGCTTTGTCGCCCGTGATCTTGGGAAGGTCTTTGATGCGCTCTTCCCATGGGAAGCACGCGCCGGGCTTGACCTTCGGCGCGGGTCGGCCCGCCATGCCCTGGACCTTCTTTCGCGATTCGACCGACGACGGCAGGTCGCACGGCGGCGTCGCGGTCGGCGCTTGGCACGAGCCTGACGAGTAGACGCCGTGCTCGCGGCAGACCTGCGTCATCATCTTCATGTTCTCGATGCTCGTGTCGTCCTGCATGATGGCGCCCGCGTCCATGATATAGCCGCCGTCTCTGGCCACCTCCTTGATGACCCGCAGGACGAAGTCGCGCACCTCCTCGGGCGAGCCATAGCTGAGCAGCATGTTCGGGATGCCGCCGCTGAGGGCGAATCTGTCGTGCAGCTTGCGATGGGCCTCGAAGATGTCGTCCTGGTCGCAGTGGAAGACGATGCTGCGGTCGGGCAGCTCGCGGAAGGTGTCGAAGTGGTACTTCCAGCGGCCCTCGGCGTAGAAGAGCGTCTGGTGCCCGTTCTTCCAGAACTCCTCGATGCACGGCTTGAGCGTCGGCCAGTAGTGGGACGCGAACTGCTGCGGATTGAAGAAGGGCACGCAGCCGCGATGCATCCAGAAGCCGATGGGGACCAGCTTGCCGGGATCGCAGGTGGTCAGACCCACGTTGACCAAGTGCGGCATGAGGGCCTCGCAGGCCTTGAGCACCTTCTTGGGCTGCGTGTGCATGTCGTTCACGAGGCCGAGGTAGCCACGCAGCTTGTCGGCGAGGATGTCGAAGGGGGCCTTGAAGATGCCCGCGATGGCGGACCCGGTGCCGCACTCCGACCGCAACCTCGCCACTTGCGGTCCGAAGGCGTAGAAGTACTGCATCATGGCCATCGCGCTCTTGACTAAGGCCAGGTTGTTGCGATAGGTCGAGGGCTCGCCGATCTTGCTGACCTCGGTCGAGACGCGAGGCAGCCAGACGTTGTACAGAAAGCCCGTCGGGTCGTCGATCAACGCATCGTACTCATCGGCCTTCATGAACGCGTCTTCTTGGGGGGGCTCCCTGTACTGGAACCCCTTGTCCGGCGGGATGTGAACACCGGGAATGCCGTAGTACTTTAGCCCTGCGGCCTGAGCCAGACCGGTCCAGACGTAGACCATATTCGCGACGACCGCGTCCCACTGGAAGTCCTTGGCGGTTTTGACTGCGGCCTCGAATGCCTTGTTGTAGTCATGTGCCACGTCCTGGCAAGTGAACCCCGCGTACTTGGCGGTGAACTCAGCCACGAACGGCCGGAGCGGGATCATGTCCGGCTTCTCGTTCCGCATGGCCGTGACATACCGGTTCACCCGCTCCTGATAAAGCTGCTCCATGTCCTTCGCCATCGCGCTATCCCCTTGAGATGTACCAACTGCTATTTCCGATTCAGCCTCCGGCTGCGACCAGGCAGGGTCGTAAACCGACAGAGCTACCCGCCCGCACGATCGTCCAGAGATTACTCCACCTCCACCGGAACATCAACTTCAATCTTGTTTGTGAGGTGGCAACGAGGTATCCTTGAGTTGTGAGAATCGAAGAGTCGGTTGGGTATGGGAATGAGTATGAAATTGACTATCACGACCCATACGGAACAAGCCCGACAGGATCGGGCCTACTGGCGCACCCGCACCCCCGAAGAGCGTCTGGACGAAGTGGAGAGACTGCGACTGGAAGCAGGGAAGTTCCTATATGAGTATCCATCCCGACTTCAAAGAATTGTTACGGTTACTCGAAGAGCACGGCGTTGAGTACATGATCGTGGGCGGCTACGCCGTGGCCCATCACGGGCATCCGCGGTTCACGAAAGACATCGACGTGTTCTTCCGCCGGACCGAGGACAACGTCGGTCACCTTCGGCAGGCGCTCATCGCGTTCGGCTTCCATGAAGAGGATTTGCCTTTCGAAGCGTTTATGACCGTTGGCACCGTTCTGACTTTCGGAGTCGTCCCAACCCGGGTCGATCTGATCAACGAGATCGATGGCGTCACCTACGAGGAGGCACGCGCCAACGTTGTGCGGGGCACCTATGGTGGTGTTGAGGTGACGTTTATTGGTTTCGACGACCTCATAAGGAATAAGCGAGCGACGCCGCGTGCCAAGGACAAAGGCGACGTCGAGGAGTTGACGCAACAAGAGGATGCTGCGGATGGGTGATCGCTGCCGCAGAGCGATTCGTGCGATGAAGCGGATCCGTCCAACTGTTGTTAGGAGGATCATCCCGTGCCCGAAAGCAACTGACTGCAAATGCTCTGTTGTCGAGTGTTCACTTGACAGAGGCATGCGACACCCATAAAGTGGGGCATATGGCGAAGACACTGTATATTATCGATGGTCACGCTCACATCTACGCAGCGCACTTTGCCCCGATGAAACAACAACTCAGCAGCCCCTCGGGCGAGCCGACGAAGGCGACGTTTATCTTCACGACTGCCCTCTTGGGGTTGATTGAGACGAAGAAGCCCGACCTGCTCGCGGTGGCCATGGATAGTCCAGCCCCGACGCTCCGGTCAGAGGTCTTCGCGGAGTATAAGGCGAACCGGCCACCCATGCCGGAGGAGTTGCCGATCCAGGTCGAGCGGATCAAGGAGATCCTGGCAGCGATGCGGATTCCCGTCCTGTGCCTGGACGGTTACGAAGCGGACGACATCATCGGTACGTTGGCCAAGAAGGCAGACGCCGACGGCTTCGACGTGTTCATCTGCTCCAAGGATAAGGACATCCTGCAATTGATCGGCGGTCGCATCCGCGTCTACGACATCAAGAAGGGTGAGATCGCCGACACCGAGACGATGAAGGAGAAGATGGGGATCACGCCCGCTCAGATCGTGGACTGCCTGGCCCTGGAGGGCGACGCGATCGACAATGTCCCCGGCGTGCCGCTGATCGGCGAGAAGACAGCCCGCGAGCTGATCCGCCGGTACGGCGACCTCGACAACCTCTACGCCCACGCCGACGAGATCAAAGGCAAGCGAGGCGAGAACCTCCGCAGCTCGAAAGACCTGGCGTACATGAGCCGGGGACTCGTCACGCTTGACACCAACGTCCCGATGGACTTCGACTATGATGCTCTAACCGTCAAGGAGCCCGACAAGGATAGGCTCGCGGAAATCTATAGCCGGCTCGGTTTCAGTCGGATGCTGAGTCAGCTTGAAGCCAAGAGCGGACCGGCTGAGCCCGCGAGCAGTCCCTCGCCGTCGTTGCCGAAGCAGGATTTCAGCGTTCGCGGGTCCGCCGCCACGGTGGCGCACGAGTACACGCTCGTCGATACGCCCGAGAAGTTCGCGGCCTTCATGGCCCAGATCAAAGGGCAAAAACTCATCTCGGTCGATACTGAGACAACCTCCGTCAACGCGATGCGGGCGGAACTCGTGGGTCTGAGCTTCTGCTGGCAGCCCGGCAAGGCGTTCTACCTGGCGGTCCGCGGCCCGCTCGGGGCGCCGCACCTGAATATCGAAATGGTCCGGCGGGAACTCGGGCCGGTCCTGGCAGACCCATCGGTTCGCAAGATCGGCCAGAACATCAAGTATGATATGCTCGTTCTGCGGAACGCCAAGATGCCGCTGGCCGGGATCTACTTCGATACGATGGTCGCCTCCTACGTGCTCGATCCCGAACGGTTGTCCCACTCGATGGACAACATGGCTTTGGACTTTCTCAATTACGAGTGCATCCCGCTGGTCTCGCTGCTCGGCAAGGGCAAGAACCAACTCACGTTCGACCTGGTGGACCTGGCCGCGGCGTGCGAGTACTCCGCGGAGGACGCGGACATCACATATCAACTGTACCTGTTCCTCAGGGACCGCCTGGAACGCGAGCCCGGTCTCAACAAGCTGTTCCACGAGGTCGAGATGCCGCTCGTCGAGGTGCTGGCCGAGATGGAGTGCACGGGCGTTTCCGTCGATACGGGTCTGCTGCGTCAGATGTCGGGCGAGCTGGACCAGGCGCTGAGCCACGTGGCCGAGCAGATCTACCGGGAGGCCGGGACGGTCTTCAACGTCGATTCGCCCAAGCAGCTCGGAGACATCCTGTTCGACCGGCTCGGGCTCCAGCCGCCGCGGATCGGCAAAGCCGCCCGGAGCACCGACGCAGAGGTCCTCGAACAGTTCGCCGACCAGCATCCCGTCCCGGGCATGGTCCTGGAGTACCGCTCTCTGGCCAAGCTCAAGAACACGTACGTTGATGCGCTCGGCGCCCTGGTCCACCCGAGGACCGGGCGGGTCCACACGTCATTCAACCAGACCGTGGCTGCCACCGGCCGATTGTCATCGAGCAATCCGAACCTCCAGAATATCCCCGTCCGCACGGAACTCGGACGCAGGATTCGCGGGGCATTCGTCCCGCAGAACAAGACCGATTGTATCCTCAGCGCCGACTATAGCCAGATCGAGCTGCGTCTGCTGGCTCATTTCTCGAAGGACGAAACACTGCGGGCGGCCTTCGCGGCCGATCAGGACATCCACCGCTTCGTCGCATCCCAGATCTACAACGTCCCGCTCGACCAAGTGACGAGCGAACAACGATCGCGATGCAAGACGGTGAACTTCGGCATCATCTATGGGCAGGGGGCCCTCGGCCTGGCCCGCAACATCGGCATGACGATCGCGGAGGCCCGCCAGTTCATCGACCAGTACTTCGCCCGCTACGGCTCGATCCGCGCCTTCATCGACGAGTGCATCGCCAAGGCCAAGAGAACGGGCTACGCCCAGACGATTCTCGGTCGGCGACGTCCGATCACCGATATCAAGAGCACCAACCAGGGTCGCCGGGCTCAGGCAGAACGTCTCGCGGTCAATACGGTGATCCAAGGTTCCGCCGCGGACCTCATCAAGGTCGCCATGATCCGAATCCACCGCCGAATCCAGGCCGAGCGACTGCCCCTGCGGATGTTGCTGCAAGTCCACGACGAATTGGTTTTCGAAGCCCCGGTTGTGGAAGTCGGGCAGCACGCCAAATGGATCGCCGACGAGATGGTCAACGCCCTCCACTTCGACGTCCCTCTAAAAGTGGACACGAAATCCGGCCCGTCGTGGCTTTCCGACAAGTAGCACGGGCATCCTGCCCGTGTTCTTGAACACATGGGCGAAACGCACGTGCGAAGAAACGCCTTACGGCGTCACTACAAACGCGTCTAATCAGCGCCTTTGGGGGCCTGGGGCGGCCATTCCAACGGCGGATATTTCACCTCGTTTGCCTTCGCGATCCACGCGGGATCGCCGTAGACGCCTGCCTTCGTGTAGTCGAACGGCTCGAAGCCGATCTTCAGGGCAGGGGAGCCGGGCTTCAAACGGAAATCGAGCTTTGCCGGATCGACAAAGCCCGGGTCGGCGATGATCGAATGCTGATCGTGGCTCTTCTGCTGTCGCCACTGATCGAGTGTCAGGCCGACAAACTGGACCTCCTGGCCTGCGGCGTTCCAGTAGCAGTTGTTGTCCATGTTGATCCTGATGTCCTTCCAGGAGCCTGCGAGCAGGGGGCCCGTCTGCCAGTACACGAGGTTCTTCTCGAACGTGAACGACAGGTGCTCCTCGACCCGGCTGGCCTGGACCTGGTGCAACATGCTGTTGACGAAGATGTTGTTGCGGATGATGTTCTCCTTGCCGTAGTGCTGGTGGAAGCTGCCGGTCTTGGTGTTGTAGACGAGGTTCTTCTCCATGACGATGCCGGTGCTGCCCTCGTCGGTGTAAAGGCCCCAGCCGCCGTAGGAGTAGGCATAAACGTCGTGGAAGACGTTGTTGCTCACGATCGTGCCTTCCGAGGGCCCGAGCGTGTAGATGCCGCCCATGTCACTCAGGACCGCCCAGCCCAGATGGTGCACGTGGTTGAAGCTGAGGTTGTTGCGTTTGGCGAGACTGTCCGCGTAGCCCCAACGCCATCCGACGGACAGGCCGGTGTAGAAGAAGTCGGCGATCTCGTTGTGCGTGACCGTGTTGTCGGCGCTCTGGCCGATCCAGACGCCGACCGCCTCCGCCTGGATCTTGCCGCCGGTGCGGATGATGTTGTTGTCCACGGTAATATGGTGTGTGCGAGAGGCTTCATCGGGACGGATCTCGCCCTCGCCGATGCGGACGCCGCCGCCGCCAAGATCGTGCAGATAGCTCCGCTCGATCCGACAGTTCTGGCATCCCTGGCGGAACCAGATCGCGTATTCCCCGACGCAGCCGATCTCACAATCCTGGATCGCGAGGTCCCGTGCGCCGTCGATCATGACGGCCGCCTCGGTGGCGTAGGCCGCCTGGTAGGGTTCGTACCCGCCGGTGGGGAGGATGTAGCCTTGATCTTGGAAGGCCAAGCCCTTCAGTGTTACTCGCTCGACGAACTTGCCAGCTTGGGGCTGGCCTTTGATGAGGACCAGCTTCGTCGCCACCGGCGCGACGACCTCGATCTTGGTCATGTCCTCGCCCGGACGGGGTTTGTAGTACAGCATCCCGTCGCGGCTGAGGAACCATTCGCCCGGCTCATCGAGGGCGGCCGGGAAGTTCTCCAGGTGGAACCGCGTGCCCGCCGGCCAGCCGGAGTAGCTCTTCAACTGGTCGCCCGTCGTGACGACCTGGTTCTTCTCGAAGTCCACGCTCTGGAGGCGTCGCTGTGTGATGCACCATTTGTGATAGGCAATGAGCACCACGTCGCGAATCTCAGCCTCGCTAAGCCCTCGCAGAGGCGCAATGGTCTCGGGCGGGACGCTCGTCGTCCGCAGGAACTGACCGGGTTTGCCCTCGATGGACGTTTCGGCGGTCTCGCCCATGTGGACATAGAACTTGTTCGGGGTCCTGGCTCGCACGGCCCGCCGGCCATTGACGAACAACTGCTCGAATTGCCACGTGCCCCGGGCGGCGCCGGGCACGCGGGCACGCCACAGCCCGTTCTGGGCAGGCTCGAATCCGCGGATGGTTCTGCCGCCGGAGAACACCGGGTGGGCGCCGGGCGCTGCTTCACAGATGACGGCGCTGTCCTCGGGGGCGAGCACGAACGGTTCCGTCATCAGGTAGCGACCGTCCGCGACCACCACGCGAGACGGACCCTGATCCGTCTTCTTCTGTCGGAGGATGTCTCGTGCCCGCGTGAGCGTGGCGACGGGACCGTCGGTTCCCTGGGCGTTGGGCTGTGCGATCTGTCCGGACCAGGCGTCGTTTCCACTGGGCGAAACGTAGACCGTCGCAGCGCCTTGCAGAGGCACCGCCGTCAGACACGCGAGCACCAGCACAGCGATGACCGAACGCGACTCACTCATGTTCTTGCCTCCTGTGACGAAAAGGTCGGAGCCGGACGAGACTGCCGGTCCGGCTCCGCAATAGCTTGTGATCGTTTGACGACCCATGGGACCCGTACGACCGATAGGACGAAGGGGACCGGCGACACAGAGCTCACGCCGTCAGGTTCTCCCACTTGATCCCGACCTTCTTGCAGGCATAGCCGATCTCCTTCATGTAGTCGCCGTAGGAGGTCATCCAGTGGAATCCCGGCATCCGCTCGGCCAGCAACTGGCTGTCACAGGTGAAGCGGACGTCGATCTGCGACCGGCAGATGTCCAGGAACGGCGCATCGATGATCTCGCCCTTGAATCCGACCCAGCGTTTGACCAGGAAGTCGGGCACGATGTTTGTCACGATGTTGCCCTTGCCCATCTCGACCTTGGGGGCGGCGCCGTAGTCGGACTCGAAGTGCGTCAGAATGCGAACGGGCTCGAGGTCCTTGCCGTTCATTTTACGCGGGGCGGTGCAGTGGGCCAGCGTGATGACGCCGTCGTGCGGATAGGTCGGGTCGTTCAGGAATACCGGGTAACCCGAGATATTCGCCAGCAACACGCCGGAGGGGATCACCACGAAGTCCGATTCGCAGAACGCCATGTACTGGGCATCATTCAGCAACGTCAGTGTGAGGCAGGCCGACGTTTCCGCCAGCGGCATGATCGTCCCCATGCAGCCGTTGATCGTGATCGCCTGGCATTCGGCTTTCTTCATCAGCCCGACGAAGACCTGCTCCAGCAGGAAGGCATTCTCGACGAACTCAGGCTTGGTTTCGAGCTTGACGCCCCTGGCCTTGACATACGCCGCGGCCCGCTCCTTCGCTCGGGCGACCGCGGACGCATCGGCGCGGGCCTCTTTGATGAGCTTGCCGAGATCATCGTAGGAGACGGTCTGGAGATCGAATTTCCACACGTTGCGGACGAGGTTTGGCACCACTCCCTCCGGCTGGGCCCAGGCGGAGGGGCCGCCGATGCACAGGATCTTCGTGCCGAAGGTGTTCTGCAGGCCGCACAGGGCCCGCAGTCGCCAGAGGATCTCGTCCAGGTTGTCCACGACCACGTCGCCGTCGTCGAGTCCCTGGATCTTCAGGGTGTCCGTGTGCTGACGCAGGTAGCGGGGACTGATGATCTCATACCAGAGGTAGACCGGTCCCGACTTGTGCCGGCAGAAGAAGATCATGTTCTTGCTCTGCTTGGCGATCGCATCGAAGAGGTTCGAGCCGCCGCCCGCGGCGTAGACGATGCTGACATCCGCTTTCCCGTCGTAGTTGAGCTTCGACAACTCGTCGGCGTTGCGGACCCCGACAGGCTTGACGATCTCGATGGGGAAGTCCGCCCGGCTCTTGATGTCCTGGAGTTCCTTCTCGATGCGCCCCAATTCTTCCTGGGCCTGTTGCTGGTTCTGGATGCCGCCCCAGGACCGCCAGCTCGTCTGTGGTCGCGGCGTCGGGGTGTCGTAGGTCAGGATGGGCCTGACCACGAGGGCCCGTCGCTGGGGGCCGGCCCGGTCGCCTGCCTCGGCCGCCGAGACGGCCGACCAGGTCAGGCCGCTCAGGGCGGTGCCGATGGCCGCGGCGCCGCTGACGCTCTGCAAAAAGCCCCGACGGCTGATCCCGGCGGGGGAGTGGTCGTGCCCGCACGGGCAGCAGGTGGTTCGGGTAGGATGTTGGTCGATGTGCTCATTCGTCATGGGTGTGCCCCCTTCTTGAGGTTCGAGATTCCGATGACTTGTGACTTCGTGTCTATGCCGATGTCTCCCACAAGGCGAACGCCCCACGGTGCCCTGGAGGCGTCGCAAAGCTGGAGGCAGTATACCCTTGCGTTCCTCGAGCCACAACACAAAAAACAGGAGCGTCCGGGCTGATGTGTCCCGCAAAGAAACCGCTTCCCTTGGGAAATGGTTTCGCGGTACACTACGACCCTCTTGGGCCGTCGGACATCGGGACGGTTTCAGTGCGTGCGCTCGCGGGTGGGATGATCTGCCGGCGCAGGCGTGCGCCACGGGATGGAGTTGGACCTGAAATAAGGAGATGAGCAGATGGCTGAATCCGCCACGCCGAACGAAATCAGCTTGGAGCAGCCCTGGTGGAGAGAACTGACTTGGTATCACTGGATGGTGGTGATCATCGCCTCCTGTGGGTGGCTGTTCGACTGCATGGACCAGCGGATCTTTACCCTCTGCCGCGAGCCCGCCCTGCGCGAGGTGCTGGGCGGCGCTGCGGCCGCCGATACCGCGGTGAAGAACTGGGGCACGGGGGCCACGAGTCTGATGATGATCAGTTGGGCCACCGGCGGCATCATCTTCGGGATCATGAGCGACCGTGTGGGACGCGTCAAGACCATGGCGGTGACGCTACTGATCTACTCTGGATTCACGGGTCTATCGGGCTTCGCCCAGAGCGGTACCCAGTTCCTGATCTACCGCTTTCTCGTCGGCTTGGGCGTCGGCGGCATGTTTGGAGCAGCCACGACGCTGGTGGCCGAGAGCGTCCCCGCTCGGTTCCGTGCGGTGGCGCTGGGCTCACTCCAGACGCTCTCCTCGCTGGGCAATATCACCGGCTCCCTGGTGAGCACCAGGGTTCACCCGGGGGAGGCGGACGTCCTGTTCGGCATGTCCGGCTGGCGAATCATGTTCTTCATCGGGATTCTGCCCGCGCTCCTGGTGGTCCCGATCATTCTCATCCTGCGGGAGCCGGATCGCTGGAAAGAGGCGAAACGTCGGGCAGCCCAGAGCAAAGATGCCGCCAAACGCTTCGGCTCGATTCCCGACATGGTTCGCCATCCGGTCTGGCGGCGCAATCTGCTGGTCGGAGTGTGCCTGGGCCTGGCCGGCATGGCTGGGCTATGGGGCATCGGTTTCTTCTCGCCGGAACTGATCTCCACCGCGTTGCAGGGGCAGCCGCAACGGGTTGTCGACAACGTGCGCGGCTATGGTACGGCCCTGCAAGACGTGGGGTCCTTCTTTGGCATGTTGACCTTTACCATCATCGCGACACGTTTCGGCCGGCGTCCAGCCTTCTTTGGTGCGTTCACTCTCTGTCTGGTTGTGACGATCTTCGTCTTTAACAGCCTCCGATCCGGACCGAATGCCTACTGGATGTTGCCGATGATGGGGTTTGCCCAGTTGTCGGTCTTTGGCGGTTATTCGATCTACTTCCCCGAGTTGTTCCCCACGCGGCTGCGCGGCACCGGCGTGGGCTTCTGCTACAACACGGTCCGCTATCTGGCCGCTCCTTTCCCGATGATGCTGGCATATGCAAACAGTCAACTGACGCAGGCGGGCGTGGATGAGCCGTTCCGCAAGGCGGCGACCGTGCTGTCGTTCATCTTCGTGCTGGGACTGGTCGCCCTGATCTGGGCGCCGGAGACGAAGGGCAAGCCGCTGCCGGAGGATTGATCGGCATGATCAGTTCAGAATGGCCTCGTCCTGGTAGGCGGGGACGGTGACCTCCCAGCCGGTCTTCTCGTGGATGAACCGGCCGAAGCTCTTGGCGCTCTCGGCCTCGCCGTGAACGATGAAGAGCCGTCGCGGCGTCTTCTTGAGCGAGCTGAGCCAAGTAAGCAGCTCCTCTTTGTCCGCATGGGCGCTGAATCCGTGAATCTGAACGACCCTGGCGTTCACAGGGTGATGGGCGCCGAGGATACGTACCTCTTTGTCGCCGTCGACGATCCGCCGGCCGAGCGTGCCGACCGCCTGGTAGCCGACAAACATGATCGTGCTCTCGGGTCGGGCGATGTTGTTGGCCAGGTGATGTTTGATGCGGCCTGCAGTGCACATCCCGGAGCCCGCGATCACGATGATCGGGCTCCTGATCGAGTTGATTGCCTTGGATTCACTCGTCGTGTCGGTGAAGGTCAGGCCGGGGAACTGGAACGGGGAGTCGTGGTTCTGCATGAGCCGGCGCATACCGCCGTCGTAGAGATCCGGATGGTGACGGAACACCCTCGTAATGGCGCTGGCCATGGGGCTGTCGAGAAAGACCTTCAGCCGGGGAATGGCGTCCTCGTGTCGCAGCTCGTGGATGTAGTAAAGCAGCTCCTGAGCCCGCTCCAGGGCGAAGCTGGGCACGATGAGGTTGCCGTTGGCGGCGTGGGTCTCGCGGATGACTTTGCGGATCGCGGCCTTGATGTCCTCGGGTCCGCTGTGGACGCGGTCGCCGTAGGTGGATTCGACGAGGATGTAGTCCCCGTCTCGCGCATTGTCCGGGTCGCGGATAATCGGCCGGTCCCGCCGGCCGACATCGCCCGAGAACAGGACGTTGCGGAAGTCGCCGTTGTGCGAGATGCCCACATTGATGAACGAGGAGCCCAGAACGTGCCCCGCCTCGGAGAACACCGCCTCCACGCCTGGTGTGATTCTCACCGTCTCGCCGTATTCGACGGGCGTGAAAAGCGGGAAGCACTTCTCTGCGTCGCCTGCCGTATACAACGCCTGGTCGCCGTGCGGGCCCACGCGCCCCTCTTTCTTGTGACGCTTCCGTTTGTAGGCTGCGTCTTCTTCTTGGATCTTCGCGGCGTCGAGCAGGATAATTCTCGCAATCTCTGCGGTTGCCGACGTGCAGTAGATTCGACCTTGGAACCCGTCCCTCACGAGTTTGGGCAGCAGACCGCAGTGATCGAGGTGGGCGTGCGTCAGCAGCACCGCCTGGAGACTGGCCGGCGGAACCGCGAACGGGTCCCAGTTTCGCGAGGCGAATTGCCGTTCCTGGTACAGTCCGCAATCGACCAGTAGCCGCGTGCCGTCCAGCTCCAGCATATGCCGGGACCCGGTTACATTCTGCGCTGCCCCCAAAAACCTCAATCTCGCCTGCATGGTCACTCCTATGAAACGGTGTTCACTGCGTCAAAACATGTATGCTAAGCCTGATCTTCCCTATCGTCAAGGAGGCTCTCGCCCGGCGCACGCGCGCAGAATGCCGGGGGTTCGTGGGGAGATATCGTGCTTGTATACAGAGAAGACGCGAGTGCGGATGGGAGGGATGCCTGGGGAAACGCCGATGCGATGCACTCCGGCGCCACAGGCTCAGCACAGGGCCAGGTAACTGGCGATTGCCAAGACCAGAATGCGTCGCTTGGTGATTGTGAACGGCAGCCAGATTTCCCAGTAAAAACGCGCCATAGCCAATTATTTGCCCCCCAGGACTCAGCCACTTCAAATCTCAATTGTGAACGTATTATAGCGGAAAACGGGCACCCCATGCAAGGAAAATCGCCTCGTTTGGACGCAAGTGATTGTCTGAATTGCGCTTACAGAGTGCTTGGCATCTCGCGAAACCTCGCGTTGTCGTGGAGACAACCGACAATATGTTGTGGGGGAGGACTATCAAGGCCATGGTTATCGGTCGGTTGCACTTGGTGTGCGCCAGAGCTGTGCGTGGTCGGTCCGTGGCCGGCGGCGAAACCGGCGCTTGACAGTCCCGGCACGGGCGGTGTTCCATAGAGCGTTGCGCAATGCTGCGCTGAAGGAGATCGGTATGGATCGCGTTTCCAGAAGAAAGCTCATGGGTACGGCGTTGGGAGCCGCCGTTCTTGTTGGCACGCCGAAGGGCCGGGCGGCAGATCGCCCTTTGCCCACGACGACTGTACGGTACATCGCGGCGTACGATACGGAGTCGCCCACCTGCTTGCAGGCGTGTCGCAAGATTGTCGAGGTCCACAAGCGTCTTGGAGTGCCCGCCACGTTTTTCATCACAGGCCGAACGCTGGAGGCGAACGTGGTCGAATACAAGGGACTCCTCGCCGATCCGCTCTTCGAGGTGGCTTCGCATACGTGGAGCCACAAGCTGCTTCGCGACAACGCGCTGTGCGGGCGGGCCGTCTCGGCGGACGAGAAAAGGGAAGAGATATTCAAAGCCAAGGAGTTGATCGAACGTGTCTTCGAGCGGCCCTGCATCGGGTTGCGGCCGGCCGTTGGGTTCGATAATGGCCTCAAGGGGGCGGTCGATGTCCTGGAACTGGTTCGCGCCGCAGGCTTCCAGTACGTGAGCAGTTTGCTGTGGGGGCCG
>JAXDBU010000033.1:0-7266 GCA_034678485.1 Sedimentisphaerales bacterium
CCCATGACGATCACGCCGTTGGATACCTGCGGCCTGATCCACCTGGGCGGAGACAAGTACCAGAAGGTGCTCAAGAGAAACAGCGCCGTCACCAGGAATCTGATGGAGAATTACCGTCAGTGGTTCAAGGACGGCTTTCAGGATCGCAAGGACCTCAGCGAAGCCGACATTACCCGCGAGGTGGACGGCAAACTGGCCGGCAGCAGCACGACCCTCTTCGATACGGTCGCGGTCTACCTGGCGATCGATCCCGACCTGGCCACGGTGCGGGAGTTGCCCCTCCGTGTCACCGACGATGGCTTTACGCGGGTGGAGGAGGGCGGCAAGAAGGTCCGTTGCGCAGTGGAATGGACGGACCTCGGCCGCTACGAGGACTGGCTCGTCGAGCGGCTGACCAAGTGATGGATGATCCATGTCAGAATCCAAAGATCGAGAGCCGCAAATGAAGGACGAAGTCGCCGGCATCGTGGTGGTCGGCAGCTCGAACATGGACCTGGTCGTCAAGTCCTCGCGGATTCCCATCCCGGGCGAGACGATCCTCGGTGGGGACTTCCTCATGGTCCCCGGCGGCAAAGGGGCCAATCAGGCGGTCGCGGCGGCCAAGCTTGGGGCACAGGTCCACTTCGTGGCCCGGCTCGGCAACGACCTGTTCGGGCGCAAGTCCCTGGAGAACTTCCGTTTGGAGGGTCTGGATACCACGTATGTGAGCCTGACCTCCGATGCGCCTTCCGGCGTGGCGCTCATCACGGTGGACGAGGCGGGCAACAACGCGATCGTGGTTGCCCCGGGCGCCAATGCGAGGCTCTCGCCCGAGGACGTCCGGCGGGCCGGGGACGCGATTCGGTCCGCCGGTGCGGTCGTCGCGCAGCTCGAAGTGCCCCTGGCGACCGTCGAGTGCGCCGCCGACATCGCTCACGAAGCGCACGTCCCTTTCCTCCTGAACCCGGCGCCGGCCCAGCCATTGAGTCCATCGCTGCTGGACAAAGTGGCCGTGCTGACGCCCAATGAGACGGAGGCCCGGATCCTGACGGGGATCGAGGTTGTCGATGACGGCACTGCCCGCAGGGCCGCTCGGAAGCTCGTGCGAAGTGGGGCCAGGGCGGTGATTGTCACGATGGGCGCCCGAGGCTTCCTGCTGGCGGACGGCAGTACGATGGAATTCGTCCCGGCGATCAAAGTCAAGGCGGTCGATGCGACGGCGGCGGGCGACGCCTTCGCCGGCAGTCTGGCGGTCGGCCTGGCGCAGGGCCAGGGGCTTCGCAAGGCGGCCCTGTTCGCCAACTGGGTCGCGGCGTTTTCCGTCACTCGTCTGGGGGCCCAGCCCTCGATGCCCACCCGACCAGAGCTGGAAGAGTTCATTGCCGCAAATGTGTGATCCCTGGGAGACAGAGTTCTGGAAGATGGCCGAGCAGGCCGGATCTGTCACTTTCCGGAACTCGCATTAGCAGTTAGGAGAATGGAATGAACAACACGAAACGATGGATGTGCGGGGCTCTGGCGATGCTCTTGGTTGCCGGCCTGATCGGCGGCTGCAAGAAGAAGGACGACAGGCCGAAGGTCGTTCTCCTGATGAAGTCCCTGGCCAACGAGTTCTTCCAGACCATGGAAGACGGCGCGAAGGCCCACGCCCGCCAGCACAAGGACCGTTACTCCCTGAAGGTCGTGGGCATGAAGAACGAGACGGATGTGGCCGAGCAGATTCGCAACGTCGAGCTGGCCATCGCGGAGGATGTGAACGCGATCGTGATCGCGCCGGCCGATTCCAAGGCCCTCGTCCCGGTCTGCAAGAAGGCGATGGACGCCGGCATCACCGTCGTCAACATCGACAACAAGTTCGACGCGGAGGTGCTCAAGGACAAGGCCGTGAAGATCCCCTTCGTCGGTCCGGACAACTGCAAAGGCGCCAAGCTGGCGGGCGTGTATCTGTCCACGAGGCTCCAGAGCGGCGACAAAGTCGCCATCATCGAAGGGGCCCCCAACGCCTATAACGGCATCCAGCGCAAGATGGGCTTCGAGGAGGCCATGCTCGCCGGCAGCCTGGATATTGTCAGCTCGCAGACCGGGTACTGGGAACAGGATAAGGCTCTGCCGGTGGCGGCCGCATTGATCAACGAACATCCCGATCTCAAGGCGATTCTCTGTGCCAACGACAGCATGGCCCTCGGCGCGGTCACCGCGGTGAAGGAGGCCGGCAAGGTCGGTGCGATCTACGTGATCGGGTTCGACAACATCGCCGCCGTCCGCCAGTTGCTCAAAGAGGGCAAGATCCTCTGCACGGTCGATCAGCACGCGGATCTGATCGCCCAATACGGGATCGATTACGCGTTGGAGATGCTCAGGACCAAAGCCCCGCCGGCGGACCGGGAAACCCCGGTCGATCTGGTCACGGCCGAGATGCTCTGAGGGCAGAAGGAAAACTCGAAATCCGAAACCCGAAACAAATTCGAAACGTGGGAATTCAAACGACAGAAACAGGGAGGGCACCAGGCGCATGCGTTTCGAATTTCTGATTTCGATCATTTGTGCTTGTTTCGAATTTCGAGTTGTGTGCCTCGGATTTGACGTATTGCCGTATGGATCCCACGACCGATAGACTCCTGATTGCGACGGGCATCGCCAAGACCTTCCCGGGCGTGCAGGCGCTCCGGCGGGTCGATTTCGATCTGTGCGCGGGCGAGGTGCACGCCCTCGTGGGGGAGAACGGTGCGGGCAAGAGCACGCTCACGCGGATCATCGCCGGCGTGGAAGTCCCCGACAGCGGGCGCATGCTGCTGGCCAATGCCCCTTACGAGCCGACGTCCCGCACGGATGCGGAGACCTCCGGCGTCCGCATGGTCATGCAGGAGCTGAATCTGATCGGCAACCTGACCGTCGCTGAGAACATCTTCATGGAGCGGCTGCCGAATCGACTGGGATTCATCGACTACCACAAGCTCCATGATGCGGCGCGCCAGGTCATGGCGAAGGTCGGCCTGGGCGACGTGGACCCGGGAACGCCTGTGAAATCGTTGGGTGTCGGTCGCCAGCAGATGGTTGAGATCGCGGCGGGACTGTCCAGACAGTGCCGCATTCTCGCGCTCGACGAGCCCACGGCCTCGCTGACGGACAGCGAGGTGGGACTGCTCTTCACCCAGATCCGCCGGCTCAAGGCCGAGGGGGTGGGGATCATCTACATCTCCCATCGGATCGAAGAGGTGCTGCGCATTGCGGACCGGGTGACGGTTCTTCGTGATGGACAGCTCGTCGGCACCCACGCGACGCGCGGGCTCGGACCCGAGGTTATCATTCGCATGATGGTCGGTCGGGACCTGGGCAACGAGTGCCTGGCACCGAGCGGTCTCAAGAGAGCAGTCGCGCTTCGCGTCGTCGGACTGACACGCGGCGACCGGGTCCGGGGCGTCTCGTTCGAGGCATTTCAAGGCGAGGTCCTCGGCGTCGCCGGTTTGATGGGGTCCGGCCGGACCGAGACCATGCGAGCGATCTTCGGCGCCGACACGCCCGAGGGCGGAGCGGTCTACCTGCACGGACGCACGGAACCTGCCTCCATCCGAAGACCCAGCGATGCGGTCCGCCAGGGAATTGCCTTGTTGACCGAAGACCGCAAGGAGCAGGGGCTGTTCCTTCCCTTGCCCGTGCGGGCGAACGTCTCTATCGCGCGTCTGGGAGCCTTGAGCCGGCTTGGGTGGATCGATGCTTCGCAGGAGCGGCGAGTTGCCTGCGAATACGTCGGTTCGCTGGGCATCAAGTGCTCTTGCGTCGAGCAAGCCGTCGGCCAGCTCAGCGGCGGCAACCAGCAGAAGGTCGTCATCGCCAAGTGGCTGCACCGGGATTGCGGCATCCTGATCTTCGACGAGCCCACTCGGGGAATCGACGTGGGAGCCAAGTTCGAGATCTACCGCCTGCTGGCGGACCTCGCGGCCAGGGGCAAGGCGATCATCGTCGTTTCCTCGGACCTCAAGGAGCTGATGGCGATCTGCAACCGCATTCTCGTCCTGTCGGCGGGGAAGGTGGCGGGGACCTTCGATCGGGGCGCCTGGAGCGAAGAGGCGATCATGGCCGCCGCGTTCAGCGAATACGTGAACAGTGGAGTTCTCCAGAATGGCGGATGATCGAGAAAAGACAGGCGTGCGCGGGTTGCTCGCCGACTATCTGGGCATGGCGATCGCGCTGGTTGTGCTGATCGTCGTCTTTGGACTGACGGCGAACAACTTCCTCACCCAGGCTACCTTCCGGACGCTGGCCAACCAGGTCGCCGACATCACAATCGCGGCGGTGGGGATGACGTTTGTGCTGATCATCGCAGGGATCGATTTGTCGGTCGGATCGGTGATGGCGCTGGCCGGGGCGATCCTGGGGATTGCCATGGTCAACTGGCATTTGCCCCTGGCCGTCGCGGTGCTCCTGTGCCTGCTCGTCGGTCTGGCGTGCGGCGCCGCCAACGGCCTGGTCGTTGTCCGGTGGAAGTTGCCCTCGTTCATCGTCACCCTCGGGATGCTGGAGGCGGCCCGCGGCGCCGCCTACCTCGTGACGGACTCTCGCACCATCTACATCAACTCGATTGACGCAGTCACCGAAACGGTCGCGCTGGGCCTTTCGGCGCCCTTCTTTGTGGCGGTCTTCATCGTCGTGCTGGGCCAGTTGGCTCTGTCCCGCACGGTGTTCGGTCGATACCTTATCGCCATCGGCACGAACGAAGAAGCGGTGCGACTCTCGGGGATCGATCCTCGCCCGTACAAGCTGGCGGTTTTCGCGCTGTCGGGTCTGCTGACCGGACTGGCCGCGGTGATCCAGACGGCGCGGATGTCCTCGGCGAACCCGAACGCCGCCCCGGGCTTCGAGCTCCAGGTGATCGCGGCGGTGGTCATCGGCGGGACCAGTCTGATGGGCGGGCGCGGTTCGGTCGTCCGGTCCTTCTTCGGTGTTCTCATTATCGCCGTGCTGGGCGCGGGTCTGGCCCAGGTCGGCGCCCAGGAATACACCAAGCGTCTGATTACCGGCTGCGTCATCGTGGCCGCCGTGATCCTGGACCAGTACCGCCACCGGGTCCGGCGCACTTCGAAATAGCCACGCCGGGATCTTCCTCCGCACGGGACAATGGCGGGTCCCGTACATACAGACGGTGCTTGAGAGCTCTCGGGTCGGCTGTTGCACTCCCTTCACAAAACCCGTGAATGCCGGCTTGACAAAGCGGCCGTCAGGAACAATAATAAAACACGATGATGAACCCGTGTGTGTGTGGAGGTACTGACCATGCGTCTGGTACTAAAGCAGAAGGACGGCGAGACGAAGGAATTCCAGTTTGCCCAGGGCCCCATCCAGATCGGCAGGGCGACCGACTGCCATGTTTTCTTACCCGACCGCACGGTGTCCAAGAGGCACGCCATCATTGCCTGTGGCGAGAACGGGTCTTGGCACGTCCAGGATCTCGATTCGGCCAACAAGACCTACCTGAACGGCGAAGTGGTTCGTCTGGCCCCGATCAAGACCGGCGATTCGATTCGCATTACGGATTTCGTCATCGAAATCAACCTCGATGAGACGGCGCAGGCGGCGAACGCGTCGCAATTTGAGGACACGCTGAATCTGGAGGCCGGCCTGGCGACTCCGCTGCACGAGACGGTCGTTCGCAAGCCGGATGCCGGCCACGCCCCGGCGATGCGCCTTCCCGCCAAACGGCTGTCTGAGTTTGCCCATGCGTGCGATGCCATCTGCCGGTCGAAGAACCTCGAAGGATTGCTCGTTACTCTGCTGAACCTCGGTCTCAAGCAGTTCAGTGCCTTTCATACGTGGTGTGCGCTGCGAGAACAACCCAATGGTCCCATGACGTACCACTCGGGCAAGCGCCGGGACGGCCAGGCTGTGGAGATCGGCGATCTAAAGCTGGCGGACAAGATCAATCAGGCCGTCGAGCGAGGCCAATCGCTGGTTATGCCGAGCGTGAGCGCCGATGTCGAGGAGAAAGCGAGGATCCGATCGGCTCTGATCGCGGCGATTACCGGGCCAGCCGGCTGTTACGGCGTGATCTACATCGACAACGCCATGATCCACGACCACTACACGCTGGGCGATCTGGACTATCTGATGCTCATCGCCACCCACACGGCCGCGGTCCTCAGTAAATTCCTCACGTAGCCGGTGTGACCAGATGGTGCGCTGGATCGCGGCTTGATCCGCGTCGGCACGATTCGGTCATGACAATCCGATGGTTCTCTTGACATTTCCCCCCGAAACTGGTATACTATCGGAGCATGGAGGGATCGCCGGGAAAGGTGTTTTTCCCGCGTGCTTGTGGGGTCTTGAGGTCCTGTCTTTACAGGGTTTCTGTGGGTCCGTCGAGGAGGTTGGAGATGTATCGTCGCGAGGCATTGATTGCGTGCATTCTTGTGTTCGTGTTGTGCGTGCAGGGTTTGGCCGAGGAAGGCGTTCTGAACCTCGGGCCCGAGGAGATCATCCAGGCGGACGGCGGTGATATTGTCGTGTCGGGTTACTCGGTTCCCTCGTTCGCAGACTGGAACAACGACGGCCTGAAAGACCTGATCGTCGGCGACGGCGGCAGCGGCGCCGAGGGCAAGGTCCGCGTCTACCTGAATGTCGGGGCCGAGTCCGATCCGTGCTTTGCGGACTATTTCTATGCCCAAGCCAACGGCAGCGACCTGACCTGCGCGTCCGCAGGCTGTATGGGGTGTTTCCCCCGCGCAGTTTACTGGGATGAAGATGCCCGCAAGGACCTGCTGGTCGGCCTCTCCGACGGCAAAGTGAAAATCTTCCTGAATATCGCCGATGACAACGAGCCGGCCTTCGACGCCGGGACGCTCGTCACGACCGGCAGCGACGGCAGCGTCCCTCTTGACGTCGGCGACCGGGCGACTCCGACCATGGTGCACTGGGACGATGACGGCATGCTGGACCTCGTTGTCGGTGGTCTCGACGGCCTGATCCACGTCTACACGAATTGCGGCTGCGGCGGCGCGATCCCGCCGCACTTCTTCTACATGCCGTTCGATGGCCTCTACGTCCAGGCGGGCACCCGCGACCTGATGGTCCCCAACCTGCGGTCCAGCCCCGAGTACGTTGACCTCGACGGCGACGGCCTGAAGGACCTGCTCACCGGCAATACCAGCGGCAACATCCTGTTCTATAAGAACACAGGCACTGCCTCGCTGCCCGAGTTCAGTTCCTACACGTCCGTCCAGTCCGAAGGCGTCGCCATCGACCTGGGCGGCACATACCGTTCTCGTCCCTTCGTCTGCACCTGGACCGGCGACG
>JAXDBU010000034.1:0-98440 GCA_034678485.1 Sedimentisphaerales bacterium
AGCCGTTCATGGGCCCATGGCCCACCCGAAGGGGATGGAAATGGTGCTGGTTCGCCCCGTCGTGCGCAAGTCTCGTCGAGTGCACGACTTGGTGCGTTTTGTTCCGTTGTCTGTCCGTCTATTTCCAGAGGAGCAGGAATCCAGTAACCATGGCGTGCGACAAATCCCAGGAAGTGGATTCCCGCTTCCGCGGCAATGACATTCCAGGGGCTCCGCGAATCCCCACTGCACCCGCGCAGATGCGGACCTGCACCCCCCACCGTCTGGAGGCGTCTGAAGCAGACAGATGCTTCACTGCGTTCAGCATGACAAGTCCGAATGCAGCGACGCAACACGCACGACGCAGAACGCAACACGCAAAGGGAGACGGATTTTGCGCGGGCGACGGCGGGCGTCACGTGGTAGAATACTCCCGGCCTGCGTTCCGCGTCGCGTTCGGTCGGTCGGGGGCGGGCGGGTTCTTTGCTGGAGGCAGATCATGTCGGACACGAACATGCCCACGGGCAAGATCGGCAATCTCACGATCGGCCGGCTCATCATCGGCGGCAACCAGTTCAGCGGGTGGTCGCACAGCCGGGACCTGAAGTACCTGCGGGACCTGTTCAAGGCGTATGCCACGCCGGAGCGAATCATGCAGACGCTCGAACTGGCAGAGGAGAACGGCATCAACGCCATCCTCTCCGGCGAGGCCGACTGCGTCACCCGGTACAACCGAGAGCGCGGCGGCAAGATGCAATGGATCGCCCAGGTGCACCCCAGCACCACGGACCTGACGAGCAACATCAAGCGGGCCATCGACGTCGGGGCTGCGGCCGCCTACGTCCAGGGCGGCGTCGGCGACAGCTTCGTCAAAGGCGGCCGGGTCGATCTGCTCGGCAAGGCGCTGGACTTCATCAAGAGCCAGGGCATCCCCGGCGGCATCGGCGGCCACTCCATCCAGGTCCCCATGGCGGTGGAGAAGGCGGGGATCAAGCCCGATTTCTACATGAAGACGCTGCACCACGGGGACTACTGGTCCGCAACCCCGGTGGAAAAGCGCGTCGAGTTCAACGTGGACAGCAACAGCGGCGACGACCACGACAACATCTGGTCCATCACACCGGAGAAGGATATCGAGTTCATGAAGACCGTCGCGACACCGTGGATCGCGTTCAAGGTCCTGGCCGCCGGTGCGATTCACCCCAGCAGCGGATTTCAGTACGCCTTCGAGGGCGGCGCGGATTTCATCTGCGTCGGCATGTTCGACTTCCAGATCCGCGAGAACGCGATCATTGCCAGAAACACGGTGGCAAGCTGCCAGAACCGAGCCCGTCCCTGGCGAGCGTGATCGCGGCTCACGTCCGCATCGAGTCCAGCTCAACAATCGCGATGGTCAGGAAGATGACGACGGGCAGCCAGGCCCACAGCTCCGGCATCACCCGATCGCCGAAAACGACCTCGGTGGCGAGCATTTTGCAGACGAAAGTCGTGACGAAACAGGCCGCGGTCAGAACGAAGCTGACCAGAATCGCGGACTTCATCGTCCGAGGGTCACGGCAGATCAGCACGGGCAGGCTCACCATGAGCATCGCCAAGTTGATGATCGGATCCGTGATCCGGAAGTGTTTCTGGCTCACGAGCTGGGCCATGTCGCGGACCTTGGTCTTCTGCGCCGCCAAGGCCGCCAGTTGACGCGAGCTGAGCAGGGAATCGAAGCCGACGTTGCGGCGCAGGTCGATGTCCTTGGGCAGCAGGTCGGGGGCAGTGTAGAACATCATGGCGCGGGCGACTTCGTTGGGATCTGTGCCGATGTATCGCCCATTGGTCAGATCCCAGTTCCCTGTTTGCGGATTGTAGGTGGCCGAATCGGCCGAGATGCGCCCGGTCACTTCCCAGACGCCGAGCGTGGTTGTGTCGCGTCGCGTGATGATCGTGGGCTGGTGGAGAGTCGCGGTGGCAAGGTCGAACCGGGGAGAGCAGACGAGCGAACCGTTCCCATCGGCCAGGAACCACACGGCGTAGGCCTCCTTGCCCTCGATGTCATCCTCGTCCCGAACGAGGTAGTCGCTGAGCGAGGGGATGAGCAGCTCCTGGTTGGCCACGGCCAGTCCGGTGAAGAGGATCGCCAGAACGAGAATGGGACCGACGATCCGTTTGGCGCTGACTCCCGAGGCGATGATGGCGACCAGCTCGTTGCATCGCACCATTCGGCCCAGGGAAAAGGCGGCGGCCACCACGGTGATGACGCCCGCGATGTCGCGGAAGTACACCGTCATGTTGATCGCGTAGAACGTCACGATGTGTCGCAACACCGTCCAGGCGCCGAGGTCGGAGTTTTCGGCAAACTCGTCGAGGTTGACGAACAGATCGATGAGCACGCGCAGCCCGATCAGGACGCCGAAGGAAATGGCGTATCCGATCAGGAAGTTCTTCGCAATATATCGATCCAGAATCTTCATGCTTCACGCCCTGCAGGGGACCGTCCTCAGCTTCGCCGGAGCTTTCGGTAGATGCCGGCCGTCAGCAGAATCAGAAACGCCAGCCCACACCACATGATGATGACGCCCGTGTAGTTCCGGGCGCCGAGGTTCACCGTGATGTTCTTGCCGCTGACGATGGCGACGACGAGCACCGCAGCCGGCAAACAGCTTGCGCCGAAGGCGCTGAGCAGATGCCCGCCCCTCTGGATGATGCCCAGGCCGATCCCGATCAAGATCATCGGGACACAGCCGATCCCGAAGATCAGGCGGGAGTTGACCTCGGCCCGAATGTCCGTCAGCGTGTCGCCGATCTCTTCGAGCAGATCCTTCTGCCGCGACGCCAGGATGTGGCCCAGCGGCCGGCCCAGCGACGCGACCAGATCGCCGGTGGCGACCTGCAGTACCGAGGGACCATCCAGGGCACGTCGCGCCCCTTCCGGTATCACCAGGTCCTCCGCAGTGTACTGCACGAGCGACTGGCCCGTCTCCTCCACCTGCGGATTGTCAAGGCGGACACTCAGTCCGGGCTGGCCCGTCTCCATCTGCACCAGAATCTCGGCGGTCTTCTTGCCCAGCAGCCGTCGGAACCGCCCGGAACGGTCGCGCTCCTCGATGAGCACGGGCGGCGTCAACGTGATGACCGCGTCCTCCCGCAGCTCGCATCCCTGCGCGGATAGTCGAATCGACTGGGCTGGGCCGTGGAGTTCATACCCTCTGCCTCTCGCGAACGCCTCGTTGACATCGCGAGCAACAAGCTCCGTGGCCAACTGAGCGTAGACCGCCTGCGCACGCCGGGCAATCGGATCGAATCGCATCAGATCGGCGCGAATCCGCTTCATCTCCTCGATCTTCTTGAATTTGATCTCGTCGCCCAGCAGCGAGCCGAACTCCCTCCTCACGGAGAACAAGCCCACGCGGCTCTGCCAGTACTGGTCGCCCGAGCCCATCTGCCGACAGTCATGCACGGTCAGCCGGACCTCATTCGATTGCCCCTGCGAATGGAATCCGACCACGGTCTTCGCCGACGTGATGATGTTCTCGGTCCCCCCATGGGAGGCCTCGACCACGATGATCCCGTGCAGCGTGTTGTTCTTGAGATCCGGATAGTCGGCATAGATCAGGTAGTTGTCCGATCTGCCCAGCGGGAGGTTGTAGAAACCCCGGCGCTGGATATTGCGAAAGAGGATCTGCTTGGCATCCGCTTTCAGCGACTTCTCTGCCAGGTGCACGAAGTAGGGCATGACGTGGAAGCTGAGCAAGAGGTTGGCAATCGCAACCAGGACCGCCAGGGCCAGACCCGGATAGACCAACGTCATCATGCCGATCCCGCTGGCCCGGCACGCATCCAGCTCGTTGTCGCTCGCGAACCGCCCGTACGCCAGGGCCGAGGCAAACAGCGCCGCCATCGGCAGCACGAACGTCAATGTGACCGGCATGACGTATACCAGGATGTGGAGGGTCTGGCGCGGTCCGACGCCGTACTCCTGCGACATGCTCAATCCCAGGCCCAGGCTCAGGATCAACGTCAACCCGACCGTCGCCAGGATGAAGATCCGCAGCAACTCGCGGAATATATACCGTTGCAGCGTAAAAACCATTGTCCCAATCGCCCGTGCGTCCGTCCGTTCGGCGTCCTGCCCGCCGGATCAATCCAGCCGGACGAATGTCACATACCCGCTCCCGGCCCGGACCGGTCCGTCTGCTTCATCGCGATGTCCAACGGGTCCAGATCCTTGATCTGCTCGCTGAAGACCTCGTACGGATACCTCGCGAGCAGCTCCTGCTCGAAGTCCTTCAGAGCCTGCTGTCGCCACTCTGCGAAGAGCACCCATTTGGCGGAGTTCGCAACCTGCTCGGAGAAAGGCTTCTCCTGGGCGGGCGTCTTCTCCAGGACCTTCACGATCCGCCACTTGCCGCCGGCGCCGTAGAAGCCCTGCATGGGACCGAGAATCTGATTCGGTTCACCCTTCCACAGATCGGCCCAGAAGGGACCTTCCGTCCCCTGGGACAGGCTGTAGACTTCGACGTTTTGTTGGAGCGAATACTCTTTCTTGACGGTCTGGAACTCCGCGCCCTGCGCCAGCAGGTCTTTGACCTTCGCCGCCACGTCCTTGTCCGTGCACCAGATCACATCCGCCTTCACGACCGCAGGAGACGCGAACCGCTGCGGGTCCTTCTCGAAGTACTCTTTCACTTGGTCGGCCGTGGGCTGCTCGATGTGTTTGGTCATGACCTCCTGCGTCTTGTATAGCAGACGCTGATCCTCGAGCGCCCGGACGGCGCTGCGGAAATCCGCAGCCTTGTCGTAACCGCGAGCCCTCGCCTCGGCGGCCAGGATCGGGAGCCACAACACACCGTCCATCAGTCTCTCCGCGCCCTGCGGGGTATCCAGATCTTTCGGCCGACGAGGCGGCGCCGCATTGCACAGCGACACGAACCAGTCTTTCAACGTGAACTGTCCGCCCTCGTAGACCGCCAGGGGCAGGTTCCTTTCCTCCTCCGACAGATCGGTCATGATCTGGCTGTTCGTAATCCAGTATTGCCCCTGTCCCCGCGGCTGGAGCGGCTTCGTGAGGAGCCGCTGATGGATGTCCGCAGCCTTGGCCAGGTTCTCGCTCATCTTCTTCATGCCTCGCTTCTTGCTCACGTCCTCGTAGAACTGCTGGCGGAGCTGCATCACCTTGGTTCGTTGAACGACCATCTTCGCCTGCTCGCGGGTCGTTCTTGGATTCGCCTTTATCACCTGCTCGATCTCGGAATCGTCGGCCGTCACCTTGTCGCCGAGCTCGGCCTGCAACATTCTCCCGACGAGCTGCTGTTGCTCGTACTGCGAGATGTTGGTGTGGATATGCTCGTCCTGGAGATATCCGAGCTTGCGCCCCTCCATGCTGGTCGCTTTCTCCGCCAGCATCTTGCGGAGCGTGCCCTGGGCGGTCGCCGGTTCCACCTCCTGCTGAAATTCCTCCTCATGGGGTCGGATTTCCTGCAGGAGTCTCTTGGCCAGTTCCTCCCTCGTGATCTCGTAGTCACCGATCCTGGCGACGACGGAACCACCATGGGGAACGATCTGCTGGGCCGGCCTCGATGCACGGGCCGCCCCGCCGGCGGTCGTCCCCAATGAAATGCACAGCCCCATCACAACACTCGACGCGCCGATCCACAAACCAGTCTTGTTCATCAGTGAATCACCTTGTTCAAAGGGTACGTAATAATTCCCGAGGCGCCGGCGCGCTTCAGCGCGGGCACCAGGGATCTTTCCACACTCTCGTCGATGAGGACCTCGATGGCCACATACTCCGAATCCGCCAGACCCGACACCGTCGGGCTCTTCTCCGCCGGCAGCACCCGGAGCACCGCGTCCAGATCCGCCTTGCGGACGTTCATCTTCAAGCCGACCATGCCTCGCGCGGCGATCGCCGCACGCAACAGGATGGAGATGTTCTCGATCTTCTCCCGTTTGAAGTCGTCCCGCCAGGCGTCATTGTTGGCGATGAACCGCGTCGTCGAGACGATCACCGTGTCGACGATCCGCAGGTTGTTCGCCCGCAGCGAGGTCCCGGTCTCGGTCAGCTCGACGATGGCGTCGACGAGGCGGGCCTTGACTTCCGTCGCCCCCCAACTGAACTCGACCCGGACGCGAACGCCCTTGTCCTCGAAGTACCGCTTCGTGACCCCGACCAGCTCCGTCGCGACGATTCCGCCTTCGAGATCCTCCGCGCGGGTCACGCCGGACTCGTTGGGCACGGCGAGGACCCAGCGAGCCGGATTGCTCGTCGCCTTGCTATACGGCAGCTCGCAGACTTCCGTGATGTTGCAGTCGTTCTCGCAGATCCAATCGAAGCCGGTAATGCCCGCGTCCAGGACCCCGTCCCCCACGTATCGCCCGATCTCCTGGGCTCGCAGGTAGACGAGCTGGATCTCCTCGTCGTCCACGGCGGGGAAGTAACTTCGTTTGGAATCGGAAATATGCAGTCCGGCCTTGTCGAACAGGTCAATGGTGGCCTTCTGCAGACTGCCCGCAGGAAGGCCGAGTTTCAAGATTCGTTCGGATGCCACATTCACTCCGTACACAGCCACTTATCGTTCGTCCGGGCGTCGCCGTTCCTCCGCGGGACCGGACGGTCACTTGCGTTTTGCCTTCCCGGTCTTGCGGTCGGCGGCGCGAGGTTTTCTGCCCAGCTTCGGGGACTCGCTTTCCCGACGCAGAAGGGCATAGAATTCGTACGCGTCCTTGGCGGAGACTTGCCGAGTCAAGAACCCTTCTATGTCCTCTTCGTCCGCGTTCGGAGAGATCGCCCCCTGGCGTCGAAGGTATTCGATCATGTTCCGCGTCAACGGCACCGCGTGCGCCTCCATGGACGTCAACATGCAGTAGTTGATCACGAACCGGCTGACGCCCTGGAGTTTTTCGAGCCCCAGGCGGGCGGGCCGTTTGCCCAGCTTCTTGAGGACCGCAAGACTGATCTTGTGGTGCTCATCGAAAACCGCCCGCAGCGCCGCGGTCAGCGCTATCGCCGTGTCCCGCCCGGCAGTCGTATTGGAGCCCAGTGCCTCGGCAATCTCCTCGATCCGCGCGACCCGCAGATCGTTCCAATCCACGAACGACGCTCGAATTTCCCGGAGGGCCTTGCCTGTTGCAGCTTCGCTCAGTCTCTCGCTGATGATCCCGCAAATCAAAGCCTCGGCCGGATCCTCATACGTCCGCCGCTCGATCTTTGGATGCACACGCTTCAATTCTCGATACAGTTTATGAAGCCGTTGAGCATATTCCTTGCTATTCTTCATGGCCCTTCCAGATACCACAGCAGGTCGGCAACGTCACTAATCCGGGATACGGGCGTCGCCGAGCATCGATCGGGACCACGGCGAAGGCGCTCGGTCACTCTTGCGGCTCGGTGTCTTCTTGCTTTCGGCGTTCGCCCGCCACTTCATCGATCAACCTCATCACATCCAACGTTTTGCGAAACTGCTCGTCCACATGAAAACGCAGCACGGGACAAAACTTGCTCTCCAGGGCCTCCGCCAGAAACGACTGAATTCTCGTTCGAGCGTGGGTGATGGCGGCAAAGGTCTTGTCCTTGGCGGCCTCGTCCGAAGCGAAGAGGCTCAAATACACGTCCGCGCTGCGCATATCCGCCATGACGGCCACCCGCGTGACACTGACGAAACCGGTGATCCGCGGGTCGTTCAAATGATTGGCGATCGCATCGCTGACCACCTCCCGGATTACGCGGGCCACTTTTTCCTGCCTTCGAGTCGGCATAGGGTATCTTCCTTGGGGCCGGCGACCCCACGGATCTCAGGATCCAAGCGTTCTGGCCACTTTGACGATCTCATAGAAATCCAGGACGTCGTCCACCTTGATATCATCAAACCCGGCCAGCTTCACACCACACTCCAGCCCGGCTTTGACCTCGCGGGCATCGTCCTTGAAATGCTTGAGGGACTCGACGGCGAGACTATCCCGCACGACGATGTTGTTCCGGATCAGACGGACCTTGGCGCTTTTGGCCGCCACGCCGGTCGTGACCAGACAACCGGCAACCGTCCCGATCCGCGACACCTTGAACGTGGCCCGGACCACGGTGCGTCCCAAGGCCCGTTCCTGCTCTTCCGGCTCCAGCAAACCGGCCATCGATTTCCGCAGGTCGTCCGTGATGCGGTAGATGATGCTGTACAGCCGGATATCGACCCCCTCCGACTCGGCCACCCGCTGCGCACGTTCATCGGCGACCACGTTGAAGCCGATGATGATCGCATTGGATGCCTCCGCCAGAAGGACATCGCCTTCCGTGATCCCGCCCGGCATCGCCTGGAGGATGTTCAGTCGCACCTCGCTCGTGCTCAGCTCAGACAGGTATTTCTTCAGCACGTCGACCGATCCTTGTACGTCGGCGCGGATGATCAGGTTCAGTTCCTTGACGTTCCCGGCTTCGATCTGGCTGAACAGGTTCTCCATCGTGACCTGCGTCCGCTCGGCCAGCGACTTCTCTCTCGCTCGCAGCTCACTCTCTTCCGCAGCGGCCTTGGCCCGGTTGATGTCCTTCAGACAATAGAAGCGGTCGCCTGCCAGGGGCACGCCGTTCAAACCGGCCACCGCGACGGGCATGGACGTGGTGGCGATCTTGGCTTTTTTCCCGTAGCTGTCGGTCATCGTTCGGACTCGGCCGTAGGCTTTGCCCGCCAGCAGGATGTCCCCCTTCTCGAGCCGGCCCTCCTTGATCAGAAGCGTCGCGACAGGTCCTTCCTGGCTCGACATCTTGGCCTCGACGACCCACCCGGTCGCGGGGACCGTGTCGTCCGCTTTCAACTCGAGCAACTCGGCCACGTAGTCAAGTGACTCCAGCAGGTCGTCGACGCCCTGACCGGTCGTGGCGCTGGTCTTGACGACTTCCGTCTGGCCGCCCCACTCGGTCGGGGGCAGACCGTGCTCCGACAATTGCGCGTAAATGCGATTGATGTCGTAACCCGGCAGGTCGATTTTGTTGAGTGCCACGACGATGGCGACACCCGCCGCCTTGCTGTGCGCGATCGCTTCGATGGTCTGTGGCATGACCCCGTCATCGGCCGCAACGACCAGGACCACGATATCCGTCATGTTGGCGCCGCGGGCCCGCATCGCGGTGAAAGCCTCGTGACCCGGCGTGTCCAGGAACGTCACCGTCTTGTCGTCCCAGCTCACCTGATAGGCACCCGTGTGCTGCGTGATGCCGCCGGCTTCGCCTGCCGCCACGTGCGTCTTGCGAATTCGGTCGAGCAGACTCGTCTTGCCGTGGTCCACGTGTCCGAGCATAGCGGCAACGATGGGACGTTTCTTGAGATGCGTCCGCTCTCGCTGGTCGAATTCCTTCCGAATCTCCTCCTCCATCGTGGCCTTTCGCTCGACAATCAGCTCCGTGTCGAACTCCAGGGCCACCAATTCAGCCACGTCGCTGCTGATGGACTGGTTGGCGGTGGCCATGACCCCCTGCTGCATCAGCTTGCTGATGATGTCGGTGGCCTTGACCGCCAGAGCGGCGGACAGGTCCTTCACAATGATCGGTTCGCTGATCGCGACGCTCTTCGGCCGCACGGGAGCGGTGCTCTCGTGAGAGGTCTTGGAAGCAATCCGCCGCGTCGGTCGCAGGCGAAGCCCTTCTCCGCCGGCAGCGGTCAGACGCGCCTGCCTCTCCTCGATGTCTCTCTGGCGCCAATTCTTGTGCAGCTTGCCTTTCTTGACAGCATCATCATCCACTTCCTCCTTCCGGCGGCCGTGTGTGCGGTCCTTGCTGCTTCGCGATTTCGTCCCCTTCCTGTCGGCCGTCTCGGACGCCGCCGCAGTAGTGTCCTTGCCGCCCCGGTAAATCAGCGGCTCGGTCACAGGAGCGTCGTAACGGGGTTTGAACCGGGATCGCGGGCGATCCAGGGGCTCGGGCGCCTCCACGCGGACGACTTGCGGCCCACTGAGTTTTGCCGGTCTGGGTTTTTCCAGCATCGGGCCGGCGGGCACCACCACGATCGGTTCCTTCGGCTTCTGCACCGGTTTGGGCAGTTCCGGAGCCTTCTCGGGGACTTTAACAGATGCCTGTTCCTCAATTTGTCCCGCCGCGGCTACCGCCGGAACCACCGGCTCCGGCTCCACATGAACCGCCGTCTCGACGAGCGGAGCCTCTGCACCCTGTATCTGCGGCGTCTCCATTACGAGAGGTTCCGGCTCGTTCATCGGCTCCACGAGCGGCTCCGTTGGCTCCATCACGGATATGTCGGTCCCCTCGGAATCCGACTCCGCCATCACCTCCTCGACTTCCACGTGCTTGGGCTTTCTCTGCACGCGGACTTCAGCCAAATCCACACGGTCCGCGGTCTCGACCGTGGTGAGATTCTCGCCCTCGCTGAACCATTCTCTAATCGTGGCAGCCAGCCCTGCAGAGATCGTGGCCATGTGGTTCCGGACATCCAGGCCTTCATCCTGACACTTCTTCACAATCGCAGAACTCTTGACCCCAAGTTCCCGAGCTAAGATATAGACCCTTGTAGTAGCCAAAAAGCCTCCACGTATTACTCTGCATCCTCTCGGAGCGTCGCGTTGGACGCCTTCGCCTGCTGAGCCAGTTGTTTCTGCACCTGCTTTTGATCCGCTTCCGCGGTCAATGCCTTGGCCTCACGATCCGCTCTCTCGACCAACCTCTCGGCCAAGTCACGGTCCAATTTGAGTTCCGCAACCAGCGGATCAGGACCGACGTCATCCAGGTCGAGCACCGAGATGATGCCCAGAGCGATGAGCTTGTCCACGAGGACATCCTCTGCTCCCTCGACCCCTTTGACACATCCGGCCAGTCGCTCGATCCCCTGGTTGTACTCATCCGGGGTCAGGATGTCGATATCCCATCCCGTCAGTCTCGCGGCCAGCCGAACGTTCTGCCCGTGCTTGCCGATGGCTAAGCTCAACTGATCCTCCTCTACGACGACCGTGGCACGTCCCAGCTCGAAGCACAGGGCGATTTCACTGACCTTCGCCGGCATCAAAGCGTTCGCCACAAGGATCTGCGAAGAGTCGTTCCAGCGGACAATGTCGATCTTCTCACCCCCCAGCTCGTCGACGATATTCTTGATCCGACTGCCGCGGACGCCGACACAGGCGCCGACCGGGTCCACCTTGTCGTCGAAGGACATGACAGCCACCTTGCTTCGATACCCGGCCTCGCGCGCCAGGGCGCGGACCTCGATGATCCCTTCGGCAATCTCCGGCACCTCGGACTCGAACAGCCGCCGGATGAAGTCCGGATGCGTTCGAGACAGGATGATCTTCACCTGGCTCGCGGACTCCTTCACATCCAGAATCAGGCATCGGACCCGCTCGCCCGGGCGATGGGTCTGGCCCATGATCTGCTCGCCTTTCGGCATGATCCCCTCCGTCCAGTGATCCAGGTTGACCACCAGCGCGCCGCCTTCGTATCGCACGACCGATCCGCTGACGAGCTGCCCTTTGCGCTGGACGAACTCGCTGAAGATGCTGTCCCGCTCGTCCGCTCGGATCTTCTGGATCATGACCTGCTTGGCCGTTTGCGCGGGGATTCGTCCCAGCCGCCTGATATCGATGGGCTGGCCGTCCTTGAACGCAGTGACCCCGCCGCTGCTTCGGTCGATCCGGACAACGATCTCGCTCTCCGCATCAGCAAAGTGCTTGCGAACCGCCGAGACCATAGCTTCCTCCAAGTCGGCAAAAATCGACTCTTTCTCGATGTTCTTGTCCCTCGCGATGTTGTCCACGATTCTCAACAGTTCCTGGTTCATGATCTCCTTTTTCCGTAAGCCAAAAAAAAGAGTGGGACACCGTAACCCGTTCCCACTGCCAAAGCCCCTGCCCGACTGAGGTTGTCATCTTCCCTTCGCCTACATCAGTTGCCTCCGAGAGCGGCTTGACCCTTCAGCGAGCCCAAAAAGCCAAACCTCATCTTCAACCTCACCGGCACCCGGACCTTGGAGCAGAAACGCCCGTTCCACAGCAGCCGTGTGTGCAAAAATGCAGCGCACCCTATGCCTCATATGCTCGCGCCGCCGCACTGTTCACACATCCACTCAAGAGCCATTCCTTGCACCTTTTCAATTCGTGCCAGACGCTGTGGTAGCCGTCCATTCTAATACCGAATACGTCATAATAATCGTCCAACCCCTTGCTGGCAATAACTTTTTCGGAGATTTTGCCCTTTTTGGTCCGAGTTCCACCACCCTATGCCACGCCCGCGCAGAGTGATATCCGCGTCCTATAATAGCAGTACTCACTGTGTGCAACGCCATGAGGTCTTCGCGGATGGGACGCCGCAGATTGTCACCAACAGCAGCTCCCTCCTGCCATGCAACCCTACATATCGACAACGCTGACACAGAACCACAACATATAGGGGCAGCAACCTGCGTCGGACAACCCGCACGGTGATCAATACGTCCTTCCCGCTTGCCAAGCCGGCGTTTCATCGCTATATTCCTTGGGTCAAAGATGACGCAATTGAATCACGGAGCAACGAATGAGCGCAAAGGTGGTCGTGGTCGGAGCTGGCGGGCGAATGGGTCGGCGGATCGTCTCCCTCGCCGCGGAATCGAAGCGTTTTGAGATAGTCGGTGCGATAGACAGGACGGATCACCCCGATCTCGGCAAGGACGCGGGGACTCTCGCAGGTACGGAGAGGTTGAACCTCCCCCTGTCCGCGACCTGGCCCACTGGCGCCCAGGTTGCCGTCGATTTTTCCCTGCCCGAGGCCGCGGAAGAGACCATCCTGCACTGTGCAGCCTCCGGCGTATCCTTAGTCCTGGGCACGACAGGACTTACGCCCACCCAACACGAAACCCTCAAGACCGCCGCCCGCAGAATCCCTATCGTCTACAGTACGAACATGAGCGTCGGGATGAATGCCCTGTTCGTCCTCGTGGGCAAGGCCGCAGCCATGCTGGGGGATGACTACGACATTGAAATCGTCGAGGAACACCACCGATTCAAGAAGGATGCCCCCAGCGGCAGCGCCATGACCCTGGCCCAGAACATCTGCAAGGCGACCGGCCGACCATACCCCGACAGTCTCACCCACGGCCGAAACGGCAAAGAAGCCCTGCGGAAGAAAGGCGAAATCGGCATACACGCAGTCCGCGCCGGCGACATAACCGGCGTCCACTCCGTGATTTACGGCACACTCGGCGAGACGATCACCCTGAACCACACGGCCCACAACCGGGACACCTTCGTCCGCGGCGCCCTGCGAGCAGCAGAATGGCTGCTCGGCAAACCGCCAGCCCTTTACTCGATGGCCGACGTGCTGGGGATCAAGTGACGCCTGCAAGGGACAGATTGAACAAGACACGACAGCATCTGCTTGCGCCGGATACGGATCGAAGCAAGAGAGAAGTCTGCATTCGCTGTGGTCTGTGGACAGCAGCGCAGGTTGTGACGCAGGCTTATGAAGGCCGTGCCGTCGAAAACGAAGCAAGACGCAGACGAACGCATAGCCTGAGATCAGCGCGACAAGACAGGTCCACAGGATGCACGCCACACACTCCTTCTCCCCGGTTCCTGGATTCCTGCTTGACGCAGGAATGACCGCATCCAGCCCGTGTCTCGTCGCCCCATCGGAGGGCGCAACTGCGGTCATGCACCCAGAGGGCTGCTGCATACGCTCTCTTCCTGCTCGCATACGCGGTTGAGCGGCGAGGACCTGGTACGCTCAACATCTCGTTCTGCCACGCCTCCAACCGAGAAGGCCGATGCCAATGCCCGTAAGCATCAAAGCGCCCGGCGCGGGAATCGTGCTCGTTACACGGGTGGCTTGCAGGAACAACCCACCGTCCTGCCCATACATGTCGTACTGGAAACCCGATGATTCGTTCGACAAGCTGTAGGACAGCAGGGTCCAATCCACTGTGTCACCCGCGGTGAGAAACTCAATGGCTACACTCTCTCCCAGACCGATCTCCGAGGCAATGTCAAAGTCCGGCAGGAAGGAGAAGTTGACGCTGCCCATCTCGGAGGCGAGACCCATCAGTCCCATCTCACCCATCACACCGGCGGTTACGGAACCCGTAACGGTCAGGGAATCGAAGGACCCGACCGTGAATCCGCCAATCTCGATCTCCAGAACGCTCGAGGACGACAGCACGAGGTCGCCGATCAGGGTCGTGTCGACAATGGCCCCGAGACCGCCGGGCGAGAGAATTCCGGCGTTGGTCAGGGCATTGCCCGCACCCAGTTCGATCTGGACGCCCGAGTCAAACCTCGCGCCGGCATGGTTGTCGAAGGCATTCGCACCCCCGCCAAGACGGACCGAGCCGGTCACGAGGCCGTTGTTGGTGACGACGTCGTTGCCGACGCTGCCAAGGACCGCGGTGCCGCTGAGAGCGGAGATATAACCGGCGTTGGCAAGCGTGTTGTCGGCCCCGCCGTCGAAGTTCACTCCCGCGCCGTCGCCCGGTCCACCCTGAACCAGGGAACCGTCCAAGAGGGTGATGGAAATGTTGCCCGCGCCTTTGTCTCCTCCGCTTTGTGCGACGATGCCACTGGAGTCCGCGCCGTAAACGGCAATAACACCATTGAGCGTGACATCCACGGGGCCGCCGTAGTCTTCCCCTCCGGCACTCTGCGCGAAGATCCCATGAGAGGGGTCGCCAAGCGTGGTGATGGTGCCGGTGTGCATGACGCTCACCGCGCCGCCCGAGCCGGCTCCACCGACGCTGCCGGCAAAGCCGAGGCCGTAACCGGCGTCACCGGCAACTCCACCGCCGCCTCCGACGCTCTGGGCGAAGATGCCGTTCGCGCCGGTTCCGTGTGTGATGATGTCGCCTTCACTCTGCACGCTCACGTCACCGCCGTCGCCGCCTGCGCCACCGGATCGGGCAAAGGCCGCCCCGATGCCGAAATTGAACAGTCCGCGACTCACGTCGCCACCCATGCCGCCGCCGCCGCCGATGCTCTGAGCAGCAATCCCGTACGCGGCGTCGCCGAAGGTCTCGACGCGGCCTTTGTGCAGGACGGTGACGTCGCCTCCGTTGCCGCCCGCGCCTGCGGCCCCGCCGATGCCGATGCCCCCGAGCGTGCCTGTGGAGCCTTCGCCGGCGCTGCTGAACTTGGCCACGCCGCCGCCGCCGCCGACACTCTGGGCAAAGATGGCGATGGAGTCGTCGCCATACGTCACGATGTCGGCTTCATTGTCGACGCGCACGGCGCTGCCGTGGCCGCTGCTCCCGCCGGAGCCGCCGACGGTGATTTGCATATCCTCCACAGTCGTCAGAGGCGTAAAGTCAAGAATCGTCTGGAGCCAGTCCGGCACCTTCGGACCGGTCGCCGCTTCACTGCCAACGCCGCCGCCACCGCCGACGCTCTGGGCGAAAACACCGTACGATTCCGTCCCTCGCGTGGTGATCGCGCCGCGGTTGGTTACCGTGACATCGCTGCCGTCGCTGGCGCCGCCGCCAGAACCGCCAACGGCGACATTCCAGGTGCTCAGCAGATCCGTCAGGTAGTCCTTGACGGACTCGGGGTTCAGCTTGAATTCCAGCTTCAACTCCTCCGGCGGATCGACATCCATGGCAAGTGCCCTGGCGGCGCCGCCCTTGCCGCCGCCGCCGCCAATGCTCTGGGCGAAGATGCCGCTGGAATCGTCTTCAAACGTGTCGATCATGCCGAGGTTGTCCACGACCACGGAACCGCCTGTGTTGCCATTTCCGCCGGCGCCTCCCACAGCAATCGCGGCATCCAATGCCTGCTTTGCCTCCTTCTCGTCGCCTTTCTTGGCGTCTTTCTCGAGGGTGACTGTGCCGGACAGACTGTAGCCGCCGGTGCCGCCGCCGCCGCCAATACTCTGGGCAAGAACGCCATGAGAGGAGGCGCCATGGGTGCTGATGCTGTTCCTGTTGACCACGGTGACCGCATCCGCCGTGTTTCCGGAGCCGGCGCTGCCCCCGACCGACACCGCAGCATTGATGTTGGAGCCCTTGTCGTCTGAGATTCCGAAATCGACGGCCACGCTCGCTCCGCCATTGCCGCCGCCACCGCCAATGCTCTGGGCAAGAATGCCGTGAGAGTTGCCACCCGACGTAGCGATCACACCGTCGTTGGCGACATCGACCGCCAGTCCTCTCCCCCCGGCGCCGCCCAAACCTCCCACGGAGACGCCAAGGTTCTTGGCCTCCGGACCGGCAAACGAACCGGCGAAGCTGAACCCGCCGGTGCCGCCGCCGCCGCCGATGCTCTGGGCCAGTATGCCCATGGCCCCATTGCCGAACGCCTCGTACGGGTCGGTGACCCCCAGCAGATCATCGGGAATATCCCCGGAGACCGTCGTCTGGGTGGTGACGCTTCCCGCGTTCTGCACATGAACCGCGCCACCGTCACCACCGGCGCCGCCCGTGCCGCCGATACCGACTGCGATGTCCTTGGCCTGGCTCCCTATGCTCAGGGAGCCGGTGGCACTGAATCCGCCGGTGCCGCCGCCGCCGCCGACACTCTGGGCCACCAGTCCGTGGGACTTGATCCCTTCAGTGACCACCTCGCCGGCATTGTCGAGATTCACTTGCCCGCCGTCGCCTGCCGCACCACCAAGGCCGCCGACCGATACCGACCCATTCCAGCCGCCTTTATGGCTGCCGAGGGCGGCGGAGAAACTGCCGCCGCCGTCACCGCCGCCACCGCCAACGCTCTGGGCAAAGAGGCCGTAGGACGCGACTCCCTGGGTATGGACAAGCCCTTCATTGTCGAGGGACACGCTATTGCCATTACCGGCCACGTCACCGCTGCCGCCGATGGATAGACTGACATTCGGCTTGCTGCCCATCCCGGCGGTCACCGTGCCGCTGAAGCCGCCGGCGCCGCCACCGCCGCCGACGCTCTGGGCGAGGATTCCATGGGCGCCGCCGCTCATCGTCGTCACGTTACCGCTATTGTCGAGATCGACCAGGCCGGCGCCGCCGCCCTCGCCGCCCTTGCCGCCGACTCCGGCATTGAACTGGCCACCGTCCGTCACGACACCGCCGGTGAAGCTGAAGCCGCCGGAACCGCCACCGCCGCCGACGCTCTGCGCCAGGATGCCATAGGCGAGCGTGCCGCGTGTGGCAACATTTCCGGAGTTGTCGAAAGACACCGCGTCGCCCGTGCCGCCTTCGCCGCCGAAGCCGCCGAGGCTGAACGTGCCCGAGCCGGTTTTGGCACCGCTGCCGGCGATGCTGAAACCGCCGGTTCCGCCGCCGCCACCGACGCTCTGGATCAGCAATCCGGTTGCCTCTTCGCCATAGGTGTCGATATCGCCCGAGTTGGACGCGGTCACGCTCTTGCCCGACCCGCCCTTTCCAGCGCGGCCACCGATACCGACGCTGCCGGAGCCGCTCTGGGCGCCGCTGCCGGTAATGCTGAACCCCCCGTTGCCGCCGCCGCCACCGACGCTCTGAACGAGCATGCCGAAAGCGTCGTCGCCGCGAGTGACGATCTTGGTGCTGCTGTCGACAGCGACGGCATCGGCGCTGCCGCCGCCGTTGCCACCTCCACCCAGGTTGAACGTCCCGGAGCCGCTCCGGGCGCCGCTGCCGGAGATGCTGAAACCGCCGCTGCCGCCCCCGCCACCCACACTCTGGGCGAAAAGGCCAATCGCGCCTTCGCCCGAGGTGTCGATCATGCCGCCGCTATTGACCGTGACGCTCTTGCTGTTACCGCCGATATCGCCGAACCCGCCGACGCCGATCGTACCTGAACCAGTGCCTGCGCCGCTGCCGGCGATGCTGAAGCCGCCGTTGCCGCCGCCACCGCCGACACTCTGGGCCAGCAGACCATGCGCTTCCAGACCCTGGGTTGTGATACTACTGTTGTTGTTGACGAGCACTGAATCGCCCTGACCGCCTTTGCCGCCGCCGCCACCCAAACTGAAGGCCCCGGAGCCTGTGCCGGCCCCGCTGCCGGAGATGCTGAACTTGCCGCTGCCCCCGCCGCCACCGACGCTCTGCGCAAAGACGCCGATCGCGCTCTCGCCTGCCGTATCGATCACGCCGGAACTCGTGACCGCGACGCTCTTACCGTTGCCGCCGTCACCGCCGAAACCTCCGATCCCAATCGTGCCGGAGCCCGTGCCCGCGCCGCTCGCAGCGATGCTGAACCCGCCGCTGCCGCCACCCCCGCCGACGCTCTGGGCGAAGAGACCATGTGCCTCATTGCCTCGAGTCGTGATGTCGCTGCTGCTATCGACCAGAACGGTATCGCCCTGGCCACCTTTGCCGCCGCCGCCACCCAAACTGAAGGCCCCGGAGCCCGTGCCGGCCCCACTGCCGGAGATACTGAAGCTGCCGGTGCCGCCGCCGCCACCGACGCTCTGGGCAAAGAGACCGATGGCGCCTTCGCCCGACGTGTCGATGACGCCGGAACTGCCGACAGCAACGCCTTTGCTGCTGCCGCCGTCGCCGCCGGAGCCTCCCACGCTGATGCTGCCCGAGCCCGTGCCCGCGCCGCTGAAGGACAGGCTGAAGCTGCCGTTGCCGCCGCCGCCGCCGGCGCTCTGGGCAAAGAGCCCATGGGCCTCCTTGCCTCGCGTCGTGATGTCGCTTTCGCTATCCACCAGAACCGCATCCGAGGAGCCGCCGCCGCCGCCCTTGCCGCCAATGCTCACGGTTCCCGAGCCCGTACCCGCGCCGGCGCCGGAGATGCTGAAGCCACCGTTGCCGCCACCGCCGCCGACACTCTGGGCGAAGAGGCCGACGGCCTCATTGCCCGACGTATCGATTGCGCCGGAACTAGTCACCGTGACGCTCTTGCTGCCGCCGCCCGATCCCCCGGATCCTCCCACGCTGACTGCGCCCGCGCCGACACCCCCGCCGCCGGCCGCAATGCTGAAGCCACCGTTGCCACCACCGCCGCCGAGGCTTTGAGCGAAGAGCCCGTGGGCTGCTTCACCTTGCGTTGTGATAGCGCCGCTGCTATCGACGTGCACCGTGTCGCCCAAGCCACCACCCCCGGCGGCCCCACCCAGGCTCAACCCACCGCCGCCGAGGCCGCCGCCTGCTCCGGCGATACTGAAGCCGCCGTTGCCGCCGCCGCCGCCCATGCTCTGCGCAAATACGCCAATGGCCCGGTCTCCCGAGGTTTCAACGGCGCCTGTGGTCGCAACGTCGACAGCTTTCCCATGGCCGCCAAGGCCGCCGGTGCCGCCAAAGCTGAGAGACACGCCCACTCCGTCGCTGCCCGCGCCGGCGATGCTGAAACCGCCGGTGCCGCCGCCACCGCCGACGCTCTGCGCCAGAATACCATAGGCATCGGCGCCCCGCGTGGCGATCGTGCTATCGCTGGCCACGTTGACGGTGTTGCCGCTGCCGCCGTTGCCGCCTTGGCCGCCCACAGCGACACTCACGGAGCCGCCGATGCCGCCGCTGAGGGCGACTGCAAACCCGCCGTTGCCGCCGCCGCCCCCGAGACTCTGCGCGAAGATTCCGTGCGACCGATCCCCCTGCGTGCCGATCGAAGCCATGCCGCTATCGACATCGACGACCGCGCCCTGGCCGCCCGTTCCCCCTTTGGCGCCAAGGGCAAAACCGGCAAAGGCGCTGGCAGTGACAGTTCCGCCGCCATTGCCGCCGCCGCCGCCAACGCTCTGGGCAAACACAGCGCTGGAATCCGCACCCGTCGTCGTCAGGTTGCCTGCATTGGCCAAGGTGACGGTACTACCGTCGCCACCGGCACCGCCCGAGGCGCCGAAGGAAATCAGTCCGCCGCTGGTGCCGCCGGTTCCGCCGCCGCCGCCAATGCTCTGCGCATAGAGGGCTTCAGACGTCGTTCCCATGGTGTGGACATCGCCGGTGTTCATCAGGGTCACCGCGTTTCCATGGCCGGTGCCGCTGCCGGTGCCGCCGAACGAGATCGCCCCGCCGGAATCGCCGCCTGCACCACCGCCGCCACCGATGCTTTGCGCAAAAATCCCTCGCGATCCTTCGCCTGCGGTCTCCAGGCGAGCTTGATTCGTGATCGTCACACTGCCGCCGCTGCCGCCGCCCGAGCCCTTGGCACCGAAGGAAAGAGCCCCGCCGGAGTCTCCGCCGCTGCCGCCCCCACCACCAACGCTCTGGGCAAAAACAGCGTGCGAATCTACGCCTGTGGTTGTGATGGCTCCCGATTGCTGGTTCGTGACGATTACGCTGCCACCACTACTGCCTGCGCTCGAGTTACCCCCGAAAGACAGAACGCCGCCGGAATCCCCGGCGCTGCCACCGCCACCCCCGATGCTCTGGGCATAGAGTCCCCGGGAACCGTCGCCGGAGGTTTGAAGTTCGCCACTATTCGTAACCGCGACGTTGCCGCCGCTGCCGCCGCCGGAACCCGTACCACCGAACGTAAGGTTTCCGCCGGAATCTCCGGCCCTGCCGCCGCCGCCACCGACACTCTGTACGAGAATGGCATGAGACGATTCGCCCGCCGTCGTGACGGCTCCGGCGTCCTGGTTGATGACCGTAACATTGCCGCCGTTGCTGCCGTTGCTCGAATTGCCGCCGAAGGAGAGGGCGCCGCCGGAGTCGCCCCCGTCGCCGCCACCCCCGCCGATGCTCTGCGCGTAGATCCCCAGGGCGACCGGGCCCTGGGTCTGAAGCACCCCGTTGTTTGTGACATCGACGGCCCCTCCCGCCCCGCCGGCCGATGCGGTTGCACCGAAGGAGAAGAGCCCGCCGGAGTTGCCGGAACTGCCGCCGCCGCCGCCGACGCTCTGCGCAACAATACTGTGAGACCCTGCCCCACCCGTGGCAATAGAGCCGTTGTTCGTCACGGAGACACCGCCGCCGCTGCCGGTGCTGCTGGAGCCGCCGCCGAGAGAGACGACTCCGCCGGAGTCGCCCCCCGCGCCACCACCCCCGCCGACGCTCTGGGCAAAGATTCCGGATGACTTCATCCCAGTACTCACGAGCGTGCCGTCATTCCTGACCGTTACAGTGCTGCCATTTCCACCACCTTTGCCCTTGCCACCGAAGGAGAGCGCACCGCCGGAATCACCGGCGCTGCCACCACCGCCCCCCACGCTCTGGGCGAAAATAGCGTGCGAATCCGTGCCGGCGGTTCCAATCAGTCCGGTCCCGGTATTCGTGACATTCACGCTGCCGCCATTGCTGCCCGCGCTGGAGTCACCACCGAAGGAGAACGCGCCGCCGGAATCCCCGGCATTGCCGCCGCCCCCACCGACGCTCTGTGCAAAGGCTCCTCGGGCATACGATCCGTCCGTTGTCAACAGGCCGCTGTTGGTGATCGCCACGCTGCCGCCATGCCCACCGGCGGCGCCGCTTGCTCCGAGCGAGACAAATCCGCCGATCCCGGCGGCATTGCCGCCACCCCCACCGACACTCTGCCCGAGAATGCTGTGAGAACCGTCCCCCCCTGTAGCGATGATGCCGTTGTTTGTAATGGAGACACGGCCGCCGTCGCCGGCGCTATTGGCGCTGCCGCCCCAGGCGACCAGGCCGCCACCCCCAGCCGCCTCGCCGGCGAATCCACCGACGCTCTGGCCAAAGATCCCGCGAGAATCCACACCGAAGGTCCGGACAACGCCATTATTGGTGATTTGAACGGTACCGCCCGGACCACTGCCCAAGGCGTTGCCGCCACTACCGACGATGCCGGCCCCCGACCCACCGTTGCCGCCGGCACCACCGAGGCTTTGGCCGGAGATCCCGTCGGAAAAGGCACCTGTGGTCTTGATACTTCCGTTGCTGACGAGATTCGCTGGGCCCCCGGTGCCCCCGGCGCCACCCGTGCCGCCGACGCCGTCGATGCCGGCCCCGTCGCCGCCCGTGCCGCCCGTGCCGGCACGGCTCACCCCCAGGATGCCGGGAGACGAGTTGCCGCTGGTTTCAATGCTTCCGTCGGCAACGACGTTCACCTGCCCCCCACCGCCGCCAGAACCCCCGTTGCCGCCCTCGCCGTAAATGGCGCCGCCATACCCACCGCCGCCGCCCTGGCCACCGTAGCTTTCCGCCAGAATGCCCGCGGAAGAACCGCCGGACGTCTGGATGGTACCGTTGCTGTTGACAGTCGTTGGGGCACCGAAGCCTCCAGCCCCTCCCTGACCGCCATAGGCTGCACTGCTGGCCTCGGCCTTGCCGCCCTGGCCGCCCTGGCCACCTACGCTCCGTGCGCTAATGCCGCTGGCATTCGCGCCGGAGGTGATGATCTCCGAAGCGCCACCGACATAATTCACGGTGGGACCTTGAGTGGTAATAACGAACCAAGGAATAGAGAATGGACCCAAATCGATCCATGTGATCTCAACCTCCGCCTTCCCACCGAAACCGCCGGCGCCGCCGTCACCACCATCCGCTGTAAAGAAGCCCCAATCATTGCCACCATCTGCGCCTGCGGCGCCCTGAGCCCCAATGGCTATGCCTGCCACCCCGCTGGCCGGCGTAATGTCGGTAGTGAGGCTGTTGACGTTGAGCGTGTAGATTGGGGGACACGTCCAGTCGAAGCTGAACGGGAAGATGGAGATGATGCGGGAGAAGATGCCGCCGGACTGGTCGCCCTGGAATGTCGCGACCGATCCGCTGATTGAAGTGGGTCCCGCAAGCGATCCCGGACTTACGATGAGAAGAACGCCCACCAAGACCAGTAACGACCGCGTCTGTTTCGTCCCGCGCTTCATTTCTCCATCCTCCACAAAGAATCCTGAAATCTCCAAGTCAGGAACCCGCACCATGAAAGACGCCCCTCTGCGGGCGATGAATCCGCCCGCAGACAGCGCGATGCTTCAGAAGAACGGATTGGGGAGGAGAAAGCCGGTGTGACAGTCCTCCCTAAATCGGATCGGAGCCTGTTCTGGAATGCGCCCTCACCCTGCAACCGCTCCCTACCACGGGCAAGACATCCACGACAATGGATCATCCCTCAATCCACTGTCGGCAGGACGAACATTTCTAGCATAAATCCAGAGCACTGGACTTGTCAACTACTATTTTTCCAAAAACGAGCAGGTCGGCGTATGACCGTAGCTGCGTACGTGCAATGGAAATCCACAGAGACCCGAGATTGTCATTCCCGCGAAAGTGGGAATCCATTCTCCCGGTCGCGCCCACGCCCACGGTTCCTGGATTCCTGCTTGGCGCAGGAATGACAGAGTCCAGCCCATGCCCCATCACGCGATGGGAGGTCGCAAGAACCGCCCTGCAACCCAAGCAGACGGCGCGACTTGCAGGATTCTGCAAAGGCGCTACGGAGCCCAGTCGCGACCCTTGACGCCGTGCAGCGTCAGGTTCACGTCGGGCAGACCGTCACGGGCCGGGCGGAGGTCCTTGGCCTTGAGAAAGGAGACTTGCCCGTCGGCGAACAGGAAGAAGCGCGTGCCCTCCCAGCACCACCAGCCGAGGTCCTGCTCGACCGGCGCGTGGTTGCTCGACCATTCGCCGATGAGGATCTTGGCGGAGGGACAGGCGACGTCGCCCCTGCCCTGCCGAATGGGCGGCTGCGGATTGCTGTACGTCTGGCTCTTGTCGTCCAGCGCGTCGATCTGCTCGGGACTGTGATAGAAGGCCATCGAGTAGGAGTAGCTGGTGGATTCGTACCTGGCGGGGTCGGTCCGGTCCGCCGGACACAACAGGACGGAAGGCGTGTTCACATCGACGATCGTGCTCAGATACGACTGCACCCATTTGCGCCAGCCGCGACCCATCCAGAGCCAGTAGGTCGGGTTCGTCGAGACCGGGTCCTGGGCACAGGGGTAGTCGCCGTCGGAGTCGCCCGTATACATATCCACCGCCAGGCCCACCTGCTTGAGGTTGTGGGAGCAGGCGACCCGTCGGGCTGCGGAACGGGCCTTGTCCAGCGACAGAATGAGGACCGCGAGCAGCAGCGAGACAATCGCAATCACGACCAGCAGCTCGATGAGCGTGAAACCCCACAGAATGGGAGGTTGCATCTGGCGTTTGCCATGTTGAATGCAGTGAAGCATCCGGCCCTTGTAGGAGACGTGGCGCCCGGAGTCAAGACGTCTCTTTCACTGCCGTGCCAGATTCCCTCGATGACTCAGAGCCTGCCCTGAACAGAGTGAAGGGAGGACAAGAGGTGGGCCTCCAAGCAGATGCGCTTTGTGAGACGCCGGTGTCCTTCCCGACACCGGCGGCGATGCGGCTGAGCGACTCAGGACGACCGACTCGTGAGCACAGCGCAGATAAGGAGAAAGTCCCGCGGGTTGATGATGTCGAACCGATGGGCTACAATGCCCTCGGCCGGAAGGTAAGGGATTGCCCTATTCACGACCGGTAATCGGGTATGCGCTGTCACAGGGAAAGAACATGGAACCTCTGATCCTTGTCGCTTTCGTTGCGCTCGTTGTCGTTCTGGGGGTCTTCGGCTATCTCGGCGCCAAGAAGCGTCGCGAGGCGATGATGGCCCTGGCCTCCCGGCTGGGCCTTCGCTTCGATCCCGAGAAGAACCGCGAGCTGGCCCGACGCTACAGCTTCCTCGACAGACTGCGGTCCGGCTCCAATCGCTACGCCTTCAACTCGCTGACCGGGACCTACCAGGGCCATGAGGTGGCCTTGTTCGACTACCACTACGAGACCCATTCCACCAACTCCAAGGGCCACCAGCAGACGCATCACCATTACTTCTCCTGCTTCCTCCTGCACCTGCCGATGTCCTTCCCGGAACTGGTCATTGCGGAGGAGGGGTTCCTGTCGAAGATCGCCCAGGCGGTCGGCTACGACGACATCGATTTCGAGTCGCACGAGTTCTCCCGTCGGTTCTGCGTCCGCTCGCGCGACAAGAAGTTCGCCTACGACGTCTGCCATGTGCGAATGATGGAATATCTGATGGCCAACGACGACTTGACTATCGAGATCGAGGGCAACGTCCTGGCGATCACATTCGGCTCCCGCCTGGACATCGAACGGATCGAGCCGAACCTCAATCGCCTCGTCGCCCTGCGGTCGTTGATGCCGGAGTATCTGTTTGCCAGGAGTTGAGTATGGGACCATTTCTGATCGTCGTCGGCGCGGTCGTCCTGCTGCTGTTGATCTACGTCATCGCGACGTACAACACGCTGGTGGCGCTGCGCAACCACATCCGCGACGCCTGGGCGAACGTCGATACGGAGCTCAAGCGGCGGTACGATCTGATCCCCAACCTCGTCGCGACGGTCAAGGGCTACGCCGCCCACGAGAAGGAGGTCTTTGACCGCGTCACGCAGCTCCGCACCCAGTGCATGGCCAGCCAGGGCCGACCCGAGCAGCAGGCGGTGGATGAGAACCAGCTCGTGGCCGCGTTGCAGAAGATGCTGGCGGTCGTGGAGAACTATCCGCAACTGAAGGCCGACCAGCACTTCCTCAAGCTCCAGCAGGAGCTGACGAACACCGAGGACCGCATCCAGGCCGCGAGACGGTTCTTCAACGGCAACGTCCGCGACTACCGCAACAAATGCGAGATGTTCCCGAGCAGCATGATCGCCGGGACGTTCGGATTCGAGTCGCAGGACTACTTCAATGTGCCGCCGTCCGTGCGAGAGGTGCCGGACGCACAGTTCGGATGACCTATGGATCAGCCGCAAATCGCCAGAATCTCTCCCATCGCCACAAGGTCTTCTCACGAGAAGGTGGCCCTCATCGACCGCAGTCTTGTCCAGCGAAAGGCTGCGGACGCGAGACAGGGCGCCCGCAAACGCGAGATCCACAATTTCCATGAGGGCGACCCCGACACGCTGCAACGGATGCTCAACGCCATCCAGCCGGGCAGCTACATCAGACCGCACCGTCACTTGAACCCGCCGAAGGCGGAATCGATCATCCTGCTCCAGGGCTCGCTCGCCTTCGTCGCCTTCGCCGACGATGGTTCACTGGACGAGAGCAACTGCCTTCTGATCGACCCAGCCCAGTTCGTCTACGGCTGTGACATCCGCCCGGGCGTCTGGCACACGATTTTTGCCCTCGTCCCGGACACGGTAGTCTTCGAGGTCAAGCCGGGACCCTACGATCCTACGGTTGACAAGGAATTCGCTCCCTGGTCCCCGCCGGAGGGCAGTCCCGAGGCCGCGAGCTTCCTGGCGGACCTCGACGACCGATTCCATCGCGTCACGATTTAATCCATTTCTTGTCTCCGCCTAATCACAATCTAACACCCGCGGGTATGCTGAGGATACGTAATGATAATCAATCCTCTTACTACAAGGGTGGGTGATACGCGCCTTCGTCGCCTGCCCTTTCTTATTGGTTCATCACGGAACTGCGGGGACGCCAGTCGAAAGCAAGAAACGGACATCTCCGGAATCCGCCGCATTGCGGCGGGCATTTTTCGCATTGGGCCAGCACCATGGCGGTAGAAGAATCGGTCGCTCGAACAGAGCTTGTCTTGCCGTCTTCTCCTCCATTTTCATGCTGCTGGCCCAATGCGCCAAATGCCGGGGGTTTGGGGGCAGCGCCCCCAATGGAAGGTACGTGGAGAACAACCGAGTGCATTGCGTGTCTCTCAGAGCCGTGCCGATTTCCCCGCAATTCCATGAAGGACCTTTTTATTGCGCCGGCCCGTTCGTAGTGTGCCCGTAAGGGCATATCTTCACAGGCGCTGAAGATAACGCCTCACGGCGTCACTACGAACAACATCCGCAGGCGGCCGGATTCGCTTGACACTGCGACAGGCTACAGAGAGACTGGAGGTCGTTGTAGCGGCGTGCACGGCACGCCCGGCTGGAGAATCCCTTGCATGAGGTGACTACCATGGCACAGCGAGCGGCGCAGAAGACGGGGGCATCGGTTTCGCGGAGGCAATTCATCCGGGGTTCGGCGTCACTGGCTGTACTGGGCGTCGTGGGCAGCCGACTCTATGCGGCGGGCTCCGACAGGATTCGCGTCGGGCTGATCGGCTGCGGCAGTCGGGGGACAGGGGCTGTGCGGAACTGCATCGATTCCTCGCCCAATGTCGAGGTCACCGCTCTGGGCGATCTGTTCCAGGACCGCGTCGACGCCTGCCTGGCCACGATCAAGAAGGACGGCGAGAAGGATTGGAGTTCCTCGCAGCCCTGGCGGCATGCGGACAAGGTCAAGGTCACGCGAGAGACGTGCTTCACCGGCTTCGATGCCTACAAGAAGGTCATCAACAGCGGCGTGGATCTGGTAATTCTCGCCACCTCGCCGCACTTCCGTCCCATGCACCTGAAGGCCGCTGTCGAAACGGGCAAGCATGTGTTCATGGAAAAGCCCGTCGCGGTCGATCCGGTTGGGATTCGCTCGATCCTCCAATCGTCCGAGTTGGCGAGGCAGAAGGGCCTTGCCATCGTCGCCGGGACGCAAAGGCGTCACGATCCGAAGTACATCGAGGTCATCAAACGAGTCCACAATGGCGATATGGGCGAACTCGTCGCGGGTCAGTGCTACTGGATGGGACCCTGCGTCCGCGATTGGGGGTTCTACCACGAGCGGCAGCCTTCGTGGTCGGATATGGAGAACCAGTGCCGCAACTGGTACTTCTACGCCTGGCAGTCGGGCGACCATATCGTCGAGCAGCACGTGCATAATATCGATGTCATCAACTGGGCGATGGGTGGGCACCCTGTCACCGCGATGGGCATGGGTGGCCGGCAGGTCCGCATCGAGCCCGAGTTCGGCAATATCTACGACCACTTCGCGATCGAATTCGAGTACGCCAACGGCGCCCGCATCCTGAGCATGGCCCGCCAGACCATGGGTTGTGCGGAGCGAGTCGCCGAGCGGATCGTCGGCTCCAAAGGCGTCGCGATGGAAGGGCTCATCGAAGGCGCAAAACCCTACAAATACGAGGGTCCGACGCCCAACCCCTACGAGCAGGAGCACGCCGACCTGATCCAGAGCATCCGCGACGGCCGACCCCTGAACGAGGGGCGTCAGGTCGCCGAGAGCACGATGACCGCGATCCTCGGTCGAATGAGCGCCTACACCGGTCGGGCGATCAAGTGGGACTGGGCCATGAACGCCTCCAAGCTCGACCTGACCCCGCCGGCCTACGAACTGGGTACCCTCCCGGTAGCTCCCGTCCCCATGCCGGGCAAGACGCAGTTGGTCTGAGGTGAGATCATGGATGAGATCCTTGCTCGATGTGGCTACCGATGCGATCTGTGCCTTGCGTATCGTCCCAACGTGGAGGCGAATCCCGCCCGCCGGCAGGAACTCAGTGACGGCTGGCACAAGTACTTCGGCTTCCGCATCCCCGCGGGAGAGATCGTCTGCGACGGGTGCATGGCCGAGAACCCCCGTCTCATCGACAAAGCGTGTCCCGTCAGACCCTGCGTCATCGAGCGTGGATTCGCCAACTGCTCGCAGTGCCCGGACTACGCCTGCGAGAAACTCACGGAACGTCTCGTGGTCTACGAGGACCTGGCCGCCCGGACACCGTTTTCGATTCCCCCTGAGGATCGGGCACGCTTCATCGGGCCTTATGAGAACAAGCGCCGCCTCGACCAGCTCAGGCGGCCCTGAATCGGGGGCGGGATGCTCGATTCCAGATGAGAATACGTGCGCGTGTGTCCCCAGAATGTGTCTTTGTCTTGTGCGAAGAGGGAGGTGCTTTGATGCGACGCGCGATTCGGATGCTTGTTGTCGGCGCCGGTCTGCTTCTTGTCACAGCAAGCTTCGTCGGCTGTGGGAGCAAGGACGGCAAGCCCGCCGGGCCTGCCGGTGGCGGGGGGGCGGCGCGGATCGACCTCGCGAAACGGCACCAGACCATCTTCGGCTTTGGCTGCTCCAGCGGGTGGACCAGCCCCACCATGGACGACTCGCTCGCGGATGCGTTCTTCACGGTCGACAAAGGCATCGGCCTGTCGCTGCTGCGCATGCGGATCGCGCCCGACGGCACTTCTTTGGAACTTGCGACCGCCAGGCAAGCCATTGCCCGCGGCGCGTCGGTGTGGGCGGCGCCTTGGTCGCCACCGGCCGAATGGAAGGACAACCGGGACGTCAACAACGGCGGCCACCTGCTGCGCGAGCACCGGCAGGACTGGGCGGATCGTCTCGCGTCGTTCGCGAAGAACGCTGCGGCCGAGGGCGTTCCGCTGATCGGGCTCTCGGCGCAAAATGAGCCGGGCTACGTCACTGCCTGGGAGACGTGCGATTGGACGCCCGATTCGCTGGCCGAGTTCGTGCGGGACTACTTGGGACCGACCTTGATGAAACAGGGCCTGAGGGTTCCCATCATCGCACCCGAGACGGAAGGCTGGAACAAGTTCGACGACTTCGCCGGGGCGCTTCTGGCCGATCCGGCGGCCCTGGGTTACGTGGGACCCCTCGCAACCCACTCGTACAAAGGATCGGCCCACGTGCCGGCGAGCGTCCAGACCTCCGGACGCCAGGTCTGGCAAACCGAGTACACCGATCTGCGCGACGCCACGGATACGGGCATGGGATCGGCACTCAACATCGCCGCCCACATTCACGCCGACCTCGTCCATGGGAACGTGAGCGCCTGGCACCACTGGCAGTTCGTTGGGGCGTCCCCGTACGCCTACTCCGGCTTGGCGGAGGGCAAGGACCTCACGCGGCGCGCCTGGGTCATCGGAAACTGGAGCCGCTTCGTCCGCCCGGGCTTCGTGCGAGTCGAAGCCACTGCCTCCCCCCAGCCCGGCGTCTTGGTCAGCGCATTCTGCGATTCCGCGACAGGCCGCTTGGTCATCGTCCTCGTGAACGCGCGGGACCTCGACGTGCGGCAGACCGCGTCGATCGCGAACGGAAAGTTGCCCACCGCCTTCGCCGTCTGGACGACGTCGGACACGCTGGCGCTGGCGTTGTCGGGCCGTCGGCCCGTCCCCTCGGATGGGACGTTCACAACGACGCTGCCGGCGCGCAGCGTGACGACGCTCGTTTCCGATCTACCGGGTGTAGAACCATGAATCTGGCGGCGGCATAGAATGCTCCGTGAGGGGCTTGACCTTTATGTTTGCCCTGCGCGGCCAACTGACAGGTGCAGGCGACACTCTGTGGCTTGCCTGTCTTGTAACGTCAGGCCCAAGAAGAACTGGTGCAACCCGGGAGCCTGGAGGACATTATGAATAGATACTTTCGCATCTTCGGGGCCGGGCCGCTTGGGGCACTTCTCACTCTCGGCCTTCTTGGTTTCGCACTGTGGTGTCAACGACACTACCCGTCCGGCACCCTTGGGTTATCATCTTCAATCCGCCACCTCATTCTCATCGTCGCGGGAGTATTGACTCTCGCGGGAATCGTCTGGTCTTTTCGATCTCTTCCAGTCTCACAACGTGGTCGTGGCCTCTGTACAGCAGGCGCTTACCGTTGGGTGCGCCACCCGCTATATGCGTCGTTCATTTCCATGGGCGCTCCTGGTCTTGCAGTTTATCTCAACCATTGGATTGATTTGGTCTGGGTCGTGGTCATTCACGTTCTTTGGAACCTCATCATCACGTTTGAGGAGAAGGAGATGGTAGCTCAATTCGGTAGCGCCTACTTGACTTATGCGAAATGCACCGGACGTTTCATTCCTCGTCTATGGCGAAGTGATGACAAAGCCTAACTGAGCGAGTTATGATCTGTGGGCGACAGTTGGAGAGAATCACATGGCGGCAGCGCAAAAGACGGACGATTTGGGGAAAGCACCTGCGACGTCCGTGGTGATGATTCCTACCCATGTCCTCAACCGGCGACTGCTGGGAGTTCGGAGTTCCATACACCCTATGAAAAAGAAATCGAAAATGGAATTCAGAACATTCGTGGCCTCGCTGGCGACATGGTATGCCGGTGTGGTCGTCATTGGTTTCTGTGGCGGTGGCTGTGCGGCAGCAGCGCCTCAGGTGAAGATCGCCCGCGCCGGGGGCACTCCGATCTCTCCCTTCGCGTTCGGCAATGACTACTACGACTGGGTCGATTACCACAAGGACGGTTCGGTCGGACTCAAGGGAACCGAGGAGCCGGTCAAGGCCCTGCGTCTCAACGTGATTGTCGGTGCCAATAACCATAACGATGCTAACAAGCCGTATCTCTTCGACAAAACCGAGATGGACAAGTTCATAAAGTATTGTCGCGCCGTCGGGGCCGAGCCGATCATGATCGTGCCGGTTTACGGCAACAACGTGGACGGCGGCCCGACCTCGGCGCAGGGGGCGGCGGACATCGTCACCTACATCAATGGGACCCGGAAGTACGGCGTCAAGTACTGGTCCATCGGCTGCGAGGTGGATATCTACGATCAGTTCTTCAAGAGAAAGACAGGCTTGCCCGTGTCGACCGCGTCCGAGTACGCGGCGGTCTACAAATCCTATGCCCAGGCGATGAAGGCCGCCAACGCCGCGGCCCACAGTGGCGTCGAGATCCAATTCGTGGGGCCCGAGCTTGGCTGGAGGTACCTGGAAGGCAACGACTGGCTCAGTCCGATGCTCGACGAGTGCAAGGACTACATCGACGTCGTGAGCATCCATGCCTACGGGTTCTCGGGACGCGAGCTCACCGTAGAGGGCGCCCTCACGGATGTCGACAACTTTCGGCGGCTCGTTCGGGACGTGAAGGCCCGCGTCGCCCAACACGCACGTCCCGGCACGCCTCTGGCCATCACGGAGGCCGCCATCTGCTACGACTGGGACCCCAAATTATATACCCCGGAGACTCTCAAATTAGGCCCCCGGACCTTCTACGCCGCCCTCTGGGACGCCGATCGCATGGGCGCGGCGCTCGAAGCCGACCTCTGGACCTTCGCGTTCTGGGATTTGGCGGAGCCGGTGCAAATGGCAGACACTAACACCTTCGGGTTCTTGCTGACAGATGCGTCGAAGAATCCTCCGACCTGCCAACTCACCCCCGAATACTACGCTCAGTGGATGGTCAACACGAATTTCAGCGGGACCACCGTCGTGCCGTCGGGGGTGCCGGCCCGCATGTCGGTGTACGCCAGTTACGACGCGAAGAAGGCCGCCACCGCGATACTCGTCCTCAACAAGGACACGTCCCCGAGGCCTCTGACGCTCGCGGTCGACGACCTAAAACCCCGGACCATCACGTTCGCACCGATGTCCATCAACATCGTCACCATCCTGGACGAAGCCGCAGCCGAACACTGCGTGCTGGAGTACACGAGGAAAATGGCGGAAGCCGGCCTGCCGTCCAAGGCGTCTCTCGAAGTAGCGGAAGGGCCGGACTGATCCGGAATCCGTCGCCTCCGACGATGTGCGTCAAAAGCGGCGGGAGTTTTCCGCTCTGGGCCTCCAGCCCCGACACGCAGCGGCGCTGCGGGTACGGTAGGCGAGCAGATCGCTCGCTGGAGGGCGTGCGAAGGGCTCCCCAACGCGAAGAACTGCGTCTGGGAGCCCCGAAGCACCCCTGTTGTTGGTGGACCCAACGCGAAAAACTCCCCGAACAGGCCAGTTCGGGCCTATCTCCACAACGGCCATTCCCACGGACAGACTGGTCTCTCCGCTTGACCCGCCCGACCGGCCAAGTTACAATTGCGGGCGACAGTTGGAGCGAATCATATGGCGGCTGTCCAAGAGGCGAACCACATCGCAAGCTGGGGTAGTTGGCCGCGAGACGCGATGCGTTGTTGCGTTGTTCTCACCATAGCCGGGATTGGGCGAAAGGAGACTGACAGATGATCAAAGGGAGTTGTTACTGTGGCGCGGTGAAGTACGAGATACACGGCCGATTGCTCATGTTCGCGAATTGCCATTGCCCGGACTGTCGCAAGTTCACCGGCTCGGCCTTTTCCTCGGTCCTGGTGACGGAGTCCGAAGGGTTCAACATCGTCTCCGGCGAGGACAATCTCGTCCCGTACCAGTCCTCGCCCGGCAAGCGTCGCAGCTTCTGCAAGACCTGCGGCTGCCACATCTTCTCTCGCGCCGAACACAGGCCCGGCATGGTCTTCGTCCGAGCGGGCTCTCTGGACGAAGACCCTCAGATGAAGCCGCAATGCCATATCTGGACCGGCGCGAAAGCTCCCTGGCACGAAATCTGCGATTCGATCCCACAGCATCCGGAAGGATTGCCTCAGAAGTAAAGGCTCGACATGGAGTAGGTGCGATGTCCGTGGAATTGCGTCCGTTTTGCGGTTGCCCTGGCCGGCCGATAAGACTACGATTGTGGGTAGTGCTTGGAGTAAACCTGGTGATGGTGGCACAGGAGACGGACGATCTGGGGAGACTACCTGTGGCCCAGGCGATTGTCGCGCAAGGCATGTGGTGATCATGATGTGGAGATATCATCGTGACAAATGCTGGTGTGTGGATGTTGTGGTGGACCCACATAATGACTGTCAGACGCGTCTATGCACAGCAAATGGGATCTGCATGAACCATTGTTGACTATGGATATTGCTCAGCCGAAGACGATTGAGGAGTTGATTCATGGGAGAAGCGGGTAGCGGAGTCACCGTAGCGGTCAAATTGATGATGGGCACGAGGTTCATCTGTCGATGGCTCAAGCGATTGTGCCTAATACGATCCCCAGTATATCGTTTTTGGAGACCCGTAATGAATTCGCCTGCTGTGCATCTGAACGCGAGGGCCACGCCTGCAGCAAGCAATAGCAGCACGGCAAGAGCCCACGGAGTACCATGGTGCCAGGAATATGATCTCAGCATGTATGACACAACTGCCATGCTCGAATCGATGTGCGTTCTTCACGAGATGGGGGCAAATGAACTGAAGGTCTCGATGGCCACTACCCTCCAGGAGATGCCAGGGCACGTAGTATCATTTGGCTCCAGTACGCCAGTTACTTCCAGCATTAAAGGACAACTCAAGTTGCGTGAGCAACTGACGTCGTCGAACGAGGCCATTTCCGAGAAGGAACTTGTTCTCGATAATGTCAGGGAACCCCTGGCGGTCACAAAACTGAGCGAAGGGGACTTCGAACGGCGGAGGCTGGAAAGAGATTATGCTGTCTTCATTCAGTTGGATTGCTCCAAGAATCATCTGTTTGGACTCGCGTCAACGAGGGGATTCACGCTGGTTTTCGGTGGGTATGGCGTGACGACACATTATGCATCGCACTTAACGCGGCAGAGGGAGTTCTGCGACCGATTCTTTAAGAAACAGGATATGTTGTGTAGGATGTGGCGTGACAGCAAGCAGCAAGCGGGCAGGGTGTGTGGCGGGATGCAGGTATATGGAATCGCGTACGGTGAGGATAATCACCCGGTAGAGGCAAAGTACATGAAAGCGTACCTGATAGTCTCCATCGACGGCGGGTTCTGTTGCTGGTCGCCAAACCCAGGAATCTGAGTACATAATGGCGCAGGCGTATCCAGAACGCAGTGGAGGCAAGGCGGGGAACGGACTAATGAACGAAACCGCCGAGATTCGATCTCGGTACTGTGAAGATCGACAAAGGAGAACCTCGTGAGCGCCTCAATCACACGCATCGAGTATCTTGCAGCTGAGCCTTGTAGGCGACCGTCGAGGGGACGCAGCCGGGGCCGCCAGTGATCACGGATGTTGATAACGGGCGTCGGGCTTCTGGGTTTTAGAGCAGAGGTGTTGACTGGCTTGCACGGCATCTACGCGATCGGAGGCAGTTGGTGTGGATCTCGTTGAGATAATAGCGGAGAAGCTGCACCGAGGTTGGATACAGTGTATGCAGGCAGCAGGGGTGGTCTATGGTCCAAAGTGTACGCCGATAACGCATCCACATCTTGTTCCATGGAGGGACTTGGACGACATCGAAGCTCAGATTCAAAGCCGCTTTCAGGCATCACGGGTTCTTCACAGTTGGTTGGATGGCGAGATTACGGAGCATGGTCTGCCCGCAGCGATCCACAACGTATGGGTATTATGCGAGCAAATACACAGAACTGGGTATTCCCATGCGCTTCCGTATGAACAGGTCCATGCAGCAGAGGGACCCAAAGAGCACGCAATCCAGGCGGAGTCAATTTGGCCCCCACTGCCCGTCGTTATTGGCACTCCATACAGTGTCGAGCGTGCTCTTCAGCGAGTGGGCAAGGCGACAGATATGGTCGTGGCATCGGGGTGTTTTGACTTGCTGCATATCGGTCATGTCCGCCACCTGAAGGCTGCTAGGAATCTCGGCGGGGCTTTGGTCGTTCTTCTTAGCGACGACGCGTCAGTCACGGCACTCAAGGGACCGGGACGTCCTATTATTCCAGCTGCCCAAAGGGCGGAGGTGCTCGAGGCAATAGGCGTAGTTGACGGCGTGGTTGTGCATCGACAGTGTGAACTACTCGCCGTCATCAAGGCGCTGGGTGCTGCGGTCTTCGCCAAGGGCGCAGATACGGGAGCATTTCCGTATGAGAAGGAGATCGCGGAGCTTGGTTGCAGAATTGAACGAGTCTGCGAGGGTGAGACGCCACACGTACACACCCGCGATATTGTCGAGCGATGTCGAAATCGCCAATTGGCGACGGAACCATAGCTGCGTTGGGCGTATTTGCCTCCCTTACGTCATAGGTCCAAACTCGCATTGGGAAGTAGCGTCAGGCGTGAATGGCACTTCCATAGGACCTACGCCGCACTGTTGAGGAGTCGTGCTCTGGCCACCGCACGCGGTTCGTTCAGATAGATGAGTTTCTTCGGTCGGCGTTTCACGGCCCGCGGCTCCACGCGGTCGGGACGATCATTGACGCGATGGGTGGCCACGGCTTTCAGCATTGCCGCATACAACAGGTTTCTTCGCCGGGGACACGACCAGCCGGTGACGGCGAAGGCCATCAGCGTCTGCAACGCCCCTTTGAAGCTGATGTCCCGAGGGCAGACACCCGCTGTGGACGCGGCGTGGGTCATGAGTTTGCGAATCAGGTTATAAGCCAGCAGGTGCATCCAGATCTCCTTGCGGACCATCGTGGGACTCTTGCATCGCAACACGTCCATCTGCATCACCTGCTTGATCGAACGCAAATCCAACTCCGCCTGCCAGCGACAACGAAACGTCGCTGCCAGCTCTTGCTGAGGATAAAGCTGCGGATCCAGCAGGGTCGTGACCAGGTGCAGTCGCCGACACCGAAAGCCCTTCACCGTCACCTGAACCTGGACCTCGCGAAGGCTCAGCGTCTGGGGCAAACTGCGGTAGAGCGTCTTGCTCATCCACGACGGCCGGATCGGCTTGGGCCATGGCATGAGATGGTCGTAACGGCCTAACCGCCGGCCCTACCGGAAATCCATCTGACGTTTGCCGTCGCACCGTGCCAGCAGGTCCACGCCGCGTTCGAGTAGAAGGGCAATCGTCCAGTGGTTCGCGAAGATCGCATCGGCCAGCAGAATCTCCCCGCTTTGGAGACGGTCCATCAATTGACGCAGCAGCGTCGTCTCCCCCGTGAGCTTGCCTCGATACGGCGCCATGGCCACATCCAACACGGTCCCGCAGGACAAACTGATCAGGCCCACCAGACGCAGGATGGGAAACCCCAGGCCTTGTTTCTGTCCCGGCTGCTGGGGATAGGCCTTCTGATTCGCCGGCGTGTCGGGCATGCTGACGGTGGTGCCGTCGGCGATCTGGATCGACCGGCCATCCAGCAAATCCGTGGGCGGAACCTCGCGATCCAACTCCATGCCGGCGTGGCGGGCCAAGTCGGCCACGAGCGTCTCGGGCAACCGCTGGCGAGCTTTGCAGTAGGGGTCGGTCTTGGCGCTGGCCGAACTCTGTCCGTTGACGCACAAGAAGGCCAACAGGCGGGCCACGGCCGCCCGGCAGGACTGGTCGGAGGCGAGCACTTGATACAGAAATGTCCAGATCGTCAGCAGCGGCGTATACAGCCGTTCGCGATAGCGGACCTGATGACGCTCCAAAGCCGCTTGTACATCCTCCTTGGGCAATAATCTCGTCAAGCACAAGTCGTGATCGTCCAACAGTCGTTCTCGATGCCGGCGAACTTGTCGGACTTGGGCGGCCCGTCGTCCTCGGGTATACTCGTCCATGGCAGACCTCCTTGCGAATCGATTGCCGCAACAACAATCTTTTCGGCTTCAAGGTCTGCCTTTCTGCATTCTTATCGGCCCATACGCCGCCGCTTATGGAAGTGCCATTCGCGCCAGGCGTTGATCTCTTTGAGCAGCCAGGCCGTGTTTTGGCCGAGGATTCATATGGTTCGGAGTCCCGCGTTTGCGCGGTCTTGAGCCGCCTGAAGGCGGAACTCCCAACAGCGGTCTGCACCCCGATCCGATCCTTCGACACAACGTGCTTGGCATGGCTTGCCTGTTTCGATAGAATACGCGCATGACTGCGAACACGACTAAACCCTCGGATGGACTGGAGGCACAGATCAAGGACGCGTTGGCGCCGTTGCGCCCGGAGGCGGTGATTCTCTTCGGCTCCTACGCCTGGGGACAGCCGACGGAAGGCAGCGACATCGATCTCTATGTCGTGACACAGGACGACTTTCTGCCAGCCACCTGGCGCCAGAGGCGGGATGTTGTTCAGGCCGTATCAAACCAGATCCTGGACCTGAGGACTCAGTACGCCATCGACCTGCTCGTACATACCAGGCCCATGCATCGGAGATTCGTCGAGACCGACAGCAGCTTCGCCCGCCAGATCATGGAAGAGGGGGTCCGCCTGCTATGAAAAAGGCGAGCAGCCAATGGCTGGAGTCCGCTGAGATGGACCTCGGCAGCATCGAGCAGATTCTCCCTCGCGAGGATTTGACTCCGGTCGCGGCCTTTCATTCACAGCAGTGCGTGGAGAAGTGCTTCAAGGCGGTCCTTGAAGAGCACGCACAGAAGGTCCCCAGAGAGCACTCCACCTTGCAGCTGTACGGATTGGTCCAGAAGTTGGTTTCGTTGGACATCGATCGGGAGATGCTGACGGATTTGGACGACCTCTATATCGAGTCCCGCTATCCGGGCGCACTTGGCCTGCTTCCCGATGGCAAGCCCACGTGTGAGGACGCAGAACGGTTCTACCATTTTGCCAAGAGCCTGCATCAACGGATCAAGCGAATGCTGGAAACCGGGCCATGAGCGACCGGATCGCCGTCAGGCGTTGATCTTCTTGAGCAGCCAGGCCATGTTCTGGCCGAGGATTTGCATGGTTCGCAGGCCTTCTTCGTCCTGCTCGACTTCGCCTTTGGCCCGGCCGATGCCCATGTTCCAGTGACACGAGCCGGGGATGACCATCCGGCCGACTGCGAAGAAATGGTTGAGAAAGTCCGGGGTCACAGGCACACATCTCACATTTTGGCTTGACAGGGTCTTGTGCCGAGGTGAATGTGGGATGCATAAGTGTGAATTCCGTCTGCCGACGGCCGAGCGTCTTCGCCACCCGGCGAAGAGACGGTTCGTTGCCCGCGGACCATGCATTTGTCAACCCTGTGAGAAATGGAGGCGCCGATGGCAAAGACTTGGGTGAATGTCGAATGCAGGTTTCAGACCGAGAATACAGAGAATGGCAGGGGAAATTCCGAGTATCGGATCTGGCCGAACAGGATGCTCAGGAACGCTCCGATCAATGTGGATCGAGCCAAAGCTCAAGACCAGGTGTACACATTCATGCGGAGAGCTATATGCTATGCCGATCCACAAACGCAGTTGTATGAACTGATCAGGCGTACTCGCAATGACAATCTAATCAAGATTGACAGCGTGGTCCAGGACGTCATCTATATCGATGTGGATGGCACTGTCTTGGCCGCGAGCCGCCGACCCGCAGAAGGATTCAAGACAATTGACTTCATAAACAACAATGGCGACCTGAGCCGAATTCACATTGGTCATGCAGTCTGCAATCTCAAGATGCTCTGAAAGGCAGGAAAGGGGCGAAGCTTGACGGCTCAGGACGGACCGTGAAGGGTGCTTGTCCACGGGGATGGCCATCAAATGTTGATCTTCTTGAGCAGCCAGGCCATGTTCTGGCCGAGAATCTGCATGGTTCGCAGACCTTCTTCGTCCTGCTCGACCTCGCCTTTGCCCCGGCCGATTCCGATCCTTGTGTGCTTGCCTTCTCGATGTGAAGTGAATTCCAGCCTCAATGGCCGCACCATCCTCGGTCGGTGTAGAATGTGATGTCTCTGACATCCTCGATGCGAAGTTCCCAGAAGGTGGCCTGGATGTCCCTTGCACGGAATCTGCCTCGCCAGTCTCGGCACTCGCGACCGAGATCAAAGATGCGCTCCCAACTGGCAAAGACCACGGACTGCAGATGACTTGTCCTCGCACCCGAAAAGGTGAACCGCGTTCTCTTCTCTTCTTGCTCGAACTGCTCGTCCTCGGCTTCATCGAGCGGGAGAAAGAAGTTGTTCAACGGAAAGTGCCAGTCGCTGAAATCGGAGAGTAGAATTTCTTCAGGATTTATGTCGAGCTCGATGCGGACTCCTTTTGTTCCTTTAGGCAGATGACCTCCGGCCCGCAGGTCCGGCTGCGCTCTGTCCTTACCCCTCCACCGGTACCATCCCCACCACGGAAACCGAGCACGCGATGGCGGGAGGCGGCGACGCATCTGATCGATCATCCAAGCATACGCTGGGCGGTGGAAGTGGAGACTGCGTCGTCCATCCGCGAAGAACGTCTTCTTTGCCTTGAGCTTCTCGTACAGATCCACAGGTTGGATCGTCCAGATGTGCACGCGGTTCTCACTCAGGGAATGACACTCGTCATCTTCAGGCGTTGATCTTCTTGAGCAGCCAGCCCATGTTCTGGCCGAGGATTTGCATGGTTTGCAGGCCTTCTTCGTCCTGCTCGACCTCGCCTCTATTCCGGCCGATGCCCATGTTCCAGTAGCAGGAGCCTGGGATGACCATCTGGCTGATCAGAAAGAAGTGGTTGATCGAGTCAAAGGCGTGGACCGAGCCTGCGCGTCGGACCGCGATCACCGCGGCGCCCACCTTGCGTCGGAACAGTTCGTCGTTGGCCTTCGCGACGTAGCCCGCCCGGTCGATCAGGGCCTTCATCTCGGCGGAGATGTCCGCGAAGTAGGTGGGGGACGCCAGAATGATCCCGTCGGCGGCGACCATCTTGGCGATGCAGTCGTTGACGACGTCGCCTTTGACCGCGCACTGGCGGTCCTTGTTCTTGAAGCACTGGCCGCAGGCGGTGCAGCCGTGGATGGTCTGGCCTGCGAACTGGACCAGTTCCGTTTCGATCCCCTCTTTCTCAAGCTCGGCAAAAGCCCGCCGGACCAGGATCGCGGTGTTTCCGTCCTTGCGGGCACTGCCGTTGAATGCGACGACCTTCATGGGCGTTCCCCTTCTTGCTGTCTGGGTTCTGTTTGAACAGTGGGAATCGTACCCGATCCCGGTGGCAATGAGAAGGGGGCATTCCCCTTGTGACGAGGGTTGCGGGGACAATCTCGCAGGGTGTGTATCACGCACCGTCTGATTGTTGCTCGCGTGCCCCCAGCCCGGAAGAGTTGGTGCGTGACACGCACCCTAATGAGTTTTGACGGACAAGTTCGGTAGTGTGTACCACTGCTTTGGCAGACTTCGTGCGCCTGGTTCGGAGTTCCTTCAGCCGACGGTAATGTGGCCCAGCCGCCCTCGGCTGGGATCACTGGGATCACCCCCGAGGGCGGGGGTGCCACACGGCCACACGGCCGCACGGTCCGATTGCCGATCTTGCTCGTCAAGACTCATCAGAAGCCGGAGGCCGCAGGTGTTCGGCCGCCAGTTGCATAAGTGGTTGATCTGCATGAGTTTGTGGTCATCCGAGAGGCGGCGATCCCGGAGGAGCAAGGCGTCGCGATCTCGCCAGAGAATCGCGGCGGCCCGATCCAAGGTGTGTGCTTCGATTTGCTTTTTCCGGTCCGACCAGTGGGACCGGCAGCATCGGCAGACGCCGTGCTTCTTGTCGTACCACCACAGCGCGAATCCGCCGAAGGCCGGGCAGGCGTCGTCCCTCACGGCCAGGACGCGATCGCAGTACAGCAGTTGTTTGATCTGGACCCTGTTGCTCACTATGATCCGTTTCATGGCTTGATCCTCCATGATGAATCTATACCTCTGTGCCCTTGTCCTATGGGAGGCATTTGCGAACCCGCCAGCAACGGCAAGGCGCCTTGGCATTTTCCTGCCCGCCCTTGGGCTGGCGACTACGCCGTTCTGATATAGATGAAGTCGCATGAGGAGCCGGCGTTTCACGCCCGGACCGCGGAATCTGCACGGAATCGCGGGCGGGTCATCGCCTTGTGTGATTCCGGCTGAAATCGTAAAGCCATATCGATACACATCTTACGCTTGCACCACTGGCGTCCCGGCGCGGATGCGAAATGCGGTTTTTACCTACGGAATCCTCCTGTGAGCCTGCAATAAACGAGACGGGTACGCGACCAACCTAATGGTAGCCGGTTTGACGGCTTGAATGAGTCCACAAGAGGGTTAGTAGATTAAAGGAGCAGCACTATGATTCTCAGATGGGCAAAATATGGTGTGATGGGCGCAGTGGGCCTGGGATTGGTCGGCGGGGCGATCTTCGGCAAGGACATGCTCAGCTACGTCAAGAGTTCCGCCAGGGGCGTGCGGACGGCGGTGAAGGACTCGGTCCCGATCGAGTTCGAGCTTCGCAGGGCTCGCGACCTGTTGGACGGGATCATTCCTGAGATGCACGCCAATATCCGCTTGATCGCCCAGGAAGAGGTGGAAGTGGCCGCCTTGAAGGGCGAGATCGAGAAGGGCCGGACTGCCCTCCAGGACGAAGAGAACAAGATCAAGACGCTGCGAGTGGCCCTGGAGCAGCCGCGGGTCCAGTACACCTTTGCCGGCAAGAGCTACGACCGGTCCGAGGTGACGACCGACCTGGCCGCCCGGTTCGAGCGGTTCAGGGATAGCGAGCTGGTCCTGGCCAGCAAGGTCAAGCTGTTGGACAACCGTGAGAAGCAGTTGACCGGCGCCATGCAGATGCTGGAGAAGACCAAGAGCCAGAAGCGCCTCCTCGAAGACCAGATCGAGACGCTGGCCAGCCAGTACCGTCTGGTGAAGGCGGCCTCGGTGGGCTCGCAGTTCCAGCTCGACAGCAGCAAGATCGCGCAGACCGAGAAGCTCATCTCCGAGATTCGCAAGCGTCTCGACGTTGCCGAGCGCGTCCTGGCTCACGAGAGCAAGTTCGTCGAGTCGATTCCTGTGGGCGCCCCGGATGCGGTTCCCGAGACGGATCTCGTCGCCCAGGTCGATGATTACTTCAAGACCCGCGAGAACAAGACGGGCGAGAACACAGCGGTCACGATGGCCGTCCAGAATTGATGATTGATGAAGGATGATGGATGATTGGCGTCAATAATCAATAGTCGATCATCAATAGTCAATGGTGAGGGTTTGGCCGTGTTGATCCTGCGAATCAGACAAGCGGAGTGTGCGTTGGCCGACGGCCGGCTGGATGAAGCCTTCGAGATCGCTCAGGCCGATGACGTTCGAGGTCACCGACACGGTCAGAGGCTCATCGGCCGGCTGGCCCGCGCGATGATCCGGCGAGGGCAGGAGAACCTGGCGGCCGGGCGGTTCCAGCCGGCCTTGCTCGACTGCAACAGAGCGGAGAAACTGGGCGGTACGACCTCGGAAGTCACCCAGCTTCGCACCGCGATCTGCGACGCGATGATGAAGGATCAGCATGAGCATCAACAGCAGGCGTTGCGGGTCGCACAGGCCAAGCAGCAGATCGGCGACGGCTGGCTCTCCGTCGGCGGGCGGATTCTCGAAGAATCGCCCGCCACCGACGGTCGGGCCCGGCTGGTTCGCCAGGAATTGGCGGCGGCCAGGCTTCAGGCCGAAGATGCGGTGGTCAAGACCGAGCTGGCGCTCCAGCGAGGCGACCTCGAAGAGGCGATGAAGATCGCGCGGGCCACCGGGCTCAACCAGAGCAAGAACGGCCGGGCCAGCGAGCTTCTGGGCCAGATCAAGGCCCGTGCGATCGAACGGATTCGGTCGGATCTGGAACAGGGACGCATCGATCGCGCCGCTGCCTTTGTGAAACGGGCGGCCATGCCGGGCACGGACGGGGCCGAGATCGTCGAGTTGATCGAGACGTTGCACCGGTGCCGCCAGGCGGCGGCATACGTCGCGGCTGGCACACCCGCGGCGGCATTGCCGTTGCTGCGTCAAGTCAAGATGGTGTGCCCGTCGGCCCGCTGGCTGGATGACGCGATTTCCAACGCCAAGCGGGCTTCGGAGGCGTACGAAGAACTCCAGGCCGGGCCTTTAGGCTTGACGCTGGCGGATGCGGCGCCGATCATGGGAGCGGGCAAATCGGACGCACAGGCTGCGTCGGCCTGTGTGAACCATCGGGAACAAGCAGTAGCGATGCGGGAACAGATCATGCCGGCAACCGGCGGCGATTCTCTGCCTTCGAAGTTCATCATGCAGATCGACGGCGTCGGCAGCTTCCTCGTCTTTCGGGACTCGCGCGTGACGGTCGGTCCGATCAGCTCTTCCGCTCGGCCGATGGTGGGTCTGATGGCCGATCCGCACCTGCCGACGGTCATGATCGAGCGGGTGGACGACGATTATTTCCTCCGGTCTGAAAAGCCGGTGGACGTCAACGGCCGGTCGGTCGGCGAGGCGATGCTCCGCGACGGCGATCGCATCACCTTGTCGGCTCGGTGCGTCGTGCGGTTCCATCTGCCGAATCCGGCCAGCACGACGGCTCTGCTGACGATCTCCGGCGGCAGGCTTCCGCGACCCGACATTCGCCAGGTCGTCCTGATGGACCGTGACATCCTGGTCGGGCCGTACGCCAACAACCATATTCGCACCGAACAGTTGAAAGACGTGGTCGCTCTGTTCGCCCAGAACGGCCGGCTGCTTTGCCGGGCCAAAGACAGTATACTGGTGGACGGGCGCAGTTTCGATCCGAGTGTGGGCCTTGCGGTGGGCAAACCCATCGAGATCGGGAGACTCTCGATGGTCGTGACAGGGTCCGAGGCATAGAAGTGAACATGTGAGTCTTATCCGGCGAAGAAACCATGGACACGTACCAATACAAATATGGAGATCGGCCGCTCGAAGGATATACCATCCAGCGTGCGGCCGGACGCGGCGGTTTCGGCGAGGTCTACTACGCCGTCAGCGACAGCGGCCGCCAGGTGGCGCTCAAAGCGGTCCAGAGCTACGAGCAGATCGAGCTGCGCGGCATCAGCCAGTGCATGAACCTCAAGAGCCCGCACCTGGTCACCATCTTCGACGTCAAGCACAACGACCAGGGTCGGCCGTTCGTCATCATGGAATACGTCGCGGGCCCGTCGCTCGCGGACCTGATCAAGGAATCGCCCGGCGGGCTCGGCCCCCAGAAGGCGGCGTTCTTCCTCCGCGAGATCGGCAAAGGCCTCTCGTTTCTTCACGAGTGCGGGATCGTGCATCGCGACCTCAAGCCGGGGAACATTTTTTATGAGAACGGATACGTCAAGATCGGCGATTACGGCCTGACCAAGGCGATCAGCGCCAGTCATCATGTCAGTCATACCATCACCGTGGGCACGGTCCACTACATGGCCCCGGAGATCGGCGCGGGGCGGTACGACCGGAGCATCGACATCTACGCCCTGGGCGTGCTGCTCTATGAGATGCTCACGGGCCAGGTCCCGTTCCTTGGGGCCAGTCCCGCGGAGATCCTCATGAAGCACATGACCGCGGCGCCGGACCTGACGAATATCGAGGATCCGTTCGCACGGGTAATCAAGCGGGCCCTCGCCAAAGACCCCGCCGAACGGTATCAGAGCGTGCAGGAGATGGTCGAGGACGTGTTCGGAACCGAGCACGTCCGCAACAGCGTGTCCCAGTTTGCGCCGGAGGAGCTGTCCGTCGTCGCCGAGCACATCGCCCAGAAGATGCAGGCAGCCCGGGCCCAGGCACACGCGCAGCCCCAGAAGCCGGCGCAGGCTGAACCGGAAAGCGATTTCAGCAAGGTGGTTGGAAAGAAGGCCGAGCAATTCGCGAAGAAGGCGGAGCAGCTCGCCAAGAAGGCGGAGGTCTTGAGCGGGCAATGGGTCGAGAAGGCCAAGGCCGTCAAGGAGCGGGCACACCAGGTCGGCCGGACCCAGACGACGGTCGCCGACCCGCTCAGCAGGCACCAACGAGGCAAGCTGACTCTGGTCACCATGGCGGCGACGGCTTTGGGAGCAGGTTTCCTCTGTGGACACAGCGACGAGGGCAAGCTGAAACTGGCGCTGGTGGTCTACGTCATGATCGGCCTGGCTTCCGCCGTGATCCTCCGTTCGCTGAAGCAGTGGTGGACCGCTCTGGATCATGAGGGGAAGGGATTGGGTAAGGTCGGGACGGTTCTGTTTGCATCGTTTGTCGCGGTTGTGGTTGGGACAATACTCTCGGGTGCGTTGGGGGTGAGTTCGTCCATGGGAATTCACCGAGGATTGCCCTTTCCGATCGTCCGGATCGGGCCCATTGAACTCGCGAGGATTCTGGCCCTGGCGCTTCCCCTGCTGCTGGTGGATTGGGTGAGGATCACCGATCCGCAACGACCGCAACGGGTCGTGCTGGGATGGCCCATGCTGGCCGGCTTGCTGGGCCTGGTCTCCGGGATGTTCTTCGGTCTGCACCCCATCGTCGTCGCCTGTACCCTGGCGGGTGTTCTTCTGGTTGTCCAGATCAAGTGTCCCTGGGGTCGGGTGACGGTGAATTCCCCGACGACTCCGACGGGCGCCCAGGATGCTGGCACGGGCGCAGAGCCGGTTCGTGGCGCGCCCCCAAGGGCACGTGACGAGACACCCAACCGCGTCACTGCAAACGGGTCTGGGAATACCGCCGAGAGAGTGAACTCGTGGAGCACGGTCACTTGCTCCGTTCCAGGATACGTGCACACGCTCTGGCTGATCGGCTGGCTGTTGACCTTGGGGATCGGCCTGATGGCCGTGATCATGGCCGGAACCACGCGAATGTACGGCGACGACTTCGGAGTCACCGTGGCGGTCGGGGTGGACAGTCTCATCGCGTCGCTGTTCTGCTTCATCATGCTCTTTCGCCGGACCTTCGCGGGCTGGTACCGATATCTTGTCCGTCCGGTGCTGTTGCTGGTGTGCGTCCTGACCATCGTGACGGCCGCTATCTCGCTGGGCACGATGAGACTCCACAACGAGGAACTGGGGATCGCCACCTTCTTCATCGTGTTTCCGGCCATCCTGTTCTTCGTGATTCTGTTCCTGCCGGCCCGCCTCTTCGGGACGGCGAATGTCGTCAAAGTGCAGCCGCGACCCGCACAACCCGGGGCCGTCTCTCCGGCTAAACGAGTGACGGCGCTCTTGTTGACCGTGCCCGGTATATTCGGTCTGTGCGGCCTGCACCGGTTCTACGTCGGGAAGATCGGCACCGGCATTCTCTGGCTGTTCACGTGGGGTCTGTTCGGGATCGGACAGGTGATCGATGCGATTCTCATCCTGGTCGGTCAGTTCAAGGACAGTAATCAGCTTCCTTTGGTGGTCTGGAGCGATCCGCGCGAAATCAGCGCGGCCACAGCCCAGTCGGGTTCTCGGCCGGCGGCCGACGCGGCGCCGATTCCGGCGGTAGGAATTGCCGAACCGGTTGAACCTGCCGCGGAGATGCCGCAACCGCAGCCGGCGGTCGTGCAGCCGCCCTCGTGGCCGTCTTACAGCAACACGGCGACGGTCTATCAGCCTTTTGACCCGCTCGCCGGGCTCCTCGCGGCGGCGGGGCACATCCTCGCCCTCGCGGCGATTCTGATCGGACTGATCGTCGGCCTGCATCTGCCCGCCGTGGCGAGCGCCGCCTGGCCGCAGGAGGAACCTATGGCCCAGTTCCAACAGATGTTGGGGGACAGTTGGCCGCGCGTGGTCGAGCAGGCAGGGACCATATTGTCCGTGGTACTGCTGTTCCTCGCGGCGGTCTTGATCGTGATTGGCCGACGGAAGAACGGTCCGGCCCACGTGATTCGTGCGCTCGCGGGCCTGGTCGGCTTCTTCTTTGGGATCAGCTTCTTCTGCAACGAAGTCATGTCGCGCGGTGAGACGCAGAACATTGTCGATCTGTTCCGGCAGGAGCAGGCCGGTCCTGCCCTGGAGCGGTTGTTCGGCGTGCTCAGCCAGGAAGAGGCGGTGGTTGCGGGCGTTATCATGCTGGTCTCCGTGTTGGTCATGTCGTGGCCGCCGCGAAAGCGGACGCCGGTCTTTGCACCGATGCCTCCGCAGGGAGTTGTCCTATGAGTGTGACGATGCTGCCAATCATCATTATTCTGCTGCTGACGTTCCTCGTCGTCCTGCTGATCATCCTCATCTGCAAGGCCCCCAAGGCCGGAGCATGGATCGTGGGTGGGCTGCTCCTCCTGGCTCCTCTGATCCTGTACCGGTTTGCCAAGGGGGGTGGGTTCGCCCATGACGAGAAGGCGATCATTCCGTTGTTTGTCCTGCCGGCGGTGTTCCTTTTCGGTCTGCTGGTGATCCTGCTGGCGAAGGCCCCCAAAGCGGGTATCGCGATGATCGTGGCACTCGTGGTCATGGTGGTGGCAGGGGGCTTCATCGTCATGTTCTTCAGTCATAGTCGCGAAGTCTATGTCCCGCAGCCTGTGACGTATGCGCAGATCGAGCAGCGGGCGCAGCCCAGTGCGGCCATCGCGGTGATCGACGGGGACAGCGAGGCGGTGCACGAAGGTTGGGCTCCGGTTGCTCCCACAACTCCGTCCGGCCCCCTGTCGCCGATCTGGTCGGAGGGTGTCGAGCAGGAGTTCGAGGCGGATGTCTATCCCTCCGTTGTGACAGCCGCCAGGGCGCTGGGTCGACGGATGGCCAAACCCATCCGGATCGTTGCGAGCGATCCCAATGCGCCAATCAAGGTCGTTCTCTTCCAGGAGAGCCACGAGCGATTGTGGATCGCGGCATTCGCGCAGACGCTGGAACAGGAGTTGCCGGACGTGCAGTGCTCCGTCGAGGCGGATCTGCGGAACATCCGTCCGAGCGAAATCGGCCTGACTTTCCGCGTCAGTGGCCCGCAGGCCGCCGCCTTCGCCGGCGGCAGCGGGATGAAGATCGAAGGCAGTGTGCAGGAAAGCACCCGGATCGAAGCCACGGCCTTCACGGAGGACCGTCGTGCCGGCGCCGAGGCCAGCTTCATCCTCAAGCCCTGGGTCGAGCAGTTCGGTACTTTCGCAAGCACACAGCCGGAGCAGTCGTTGATCGTCGCTCGGTCCAGTGGAGCTTGCACGAGCGAGAGCGAGGCGAATCAGCAATCACTGGATGATGCCCGATCGCGGCTGACCGAGGCGCTGGGGCGGGAGACGGGCCGCAGTCTTGCGGAACTGGGCCGGCCTCCGATCTCGACCCTGGACGTGCTCAACGGCGGATTCGTCGAAGACCGCTTCGTGCAGAGCTTCGACACCACGACCGGCAAAGTCTGGCGGCAGGCGATGCTGATCGACGTCTCCGGCCAGAAGCTGTGGCAACTGGCGAACGTGAAGGTGCGCCAGACCCGCGAGGTGCGGATGAGCTGGGCCCGGATGGGCCTGTCCGTCGTCGGCGTGCTCGTCCTGATCAGCGTGATTTATTTCTTCCTCAACATGGCCACGCGAGGGTATTATGAATGGTCGTTGAGGATCGCGGGCGTCGTTCTGGCGGTCGTCGCCATCGTCTCGATCCTGATGATTGTCCATTGAATGTACTATTTACGATTTTCGATTTACTATTTGGGGCGCGTCCGAAAGACGTGAACCGCAGATCGTCAATAGTGAATTGTAGATGGTAGATTCCGAGCGATGGCTGTAACCAAAGGCGAACAATACTTCCTGGACCGTATTCGGCAGGGCGATGAGCAGGTGTGGGCCGACTTCGTGAGTCGTTATCGAGGTCGGCTCGTGCGTTTTGCCCGCGCCAAGCTCCCGCAGCGCGCGGACGCGGAGGACGTGGTCCAGGAGACGTTCGTCGCCTTCCTTCGGAGCATCTCTCGCTATCGCGGCGAGTGTGACCTCGAAACCTACCTCTTCGCGTTGATCCGCCGCAAGATCATCGACAGCTACCGCAGCGCCGGCGCCCGCAAGGTTTGCCTGATCCAGGACGCCTGGGACAGCGACCACGAGGAGGAGGGTTCCTCCGACCTGCTCGACGTCGTCCCCAGTCCCGCCCAGACGGCGAGCTGGTACGCCCGCGCGGACGAGCAACAGAGCATTGAGAAGACCATCCTGGCGGAGGCCCTCTCCGACCTCGTCGACGGCCTGAAAAAGAACCTGAACCTTCGCGACCTCCAGATCATCGAGATGCTCTTCTATTGCCAGATCCCCAACAAGGAAGTGGCGAAGAAGATGGGTCTCGACGAGAAGGCGGTCGCATTGATCAAGCACCGCAATCTCAAGCAGATCCGCGAGAACGTCGGCCGGCGACTGGGGATCGCAGAGCGTGATGCGTCGAGCGGGCTGCGTCATGCGAAAGACGACCCGCACGACGCACGACGCACGACGCAGGACGGCGAAATCCCCGACTCGCTCCTGACGGATCTCTGGGAGTACTACCGATTCAGTTGTCCCAAGCGCAACACCATCGGCGCCTACATGCTCGGGACCCTCGAGCCCGACTGGCACAAGTACATCGAGTTCCACCTGAACACGCTGGGCTGTCGGTTCTGCCGGGCGAATCTTGACGACCTGCAAAGCCAGAGCCAGGAGACGCAGCACGAGGCCTTCCAGGCCCGCATCATGGAATCCACCATCGGCTTCCTCACCCGACCGATGTAGGCCGGCTCTCTCATGACCCCGCCCAAATGATCAAGCTCAGCGACCGCTGCCGGAAACCCCGGTCGGCTGCAACAATCGGTGACAAATTATCTGAACCGTCCGCCTGCCCGGCGGGGCGCCCGTTCGCTGCAACACACCCGTTGGGCCATTGCGTCATCGTGAACACTCTTCAACGTAGACGAACGGCCGAGAACCATATTCGTCTTCCAAGAACCCCTCGGCATTGTACGACAGTCTGCGTTCCTTTCGGAAGAGAACATCTTCGACCGGGACGGAATAGAACACCACCACGTAACTCTCGCCCGGCAGGTAGTGCCTCAACTTGATACTCAAGACTTCGTCCTGACAGGAGACCCAGCACTCAAAACCGATGTACTTCAGCCGGAACAAACGCTCTAAGCCATCCGGGAGGATGTAGTGATAGTCATCCCGATCATCGCGCATACCAACCAACGGGCCGACCGGGAAGCAATCTGACTCGGTCGACAATATGACCTGGCTGCCGGGCTCAGGCCACAAGCTACGGCAGTCGATGAAGCCTCGATAGAGCCACAGTTTGTCCTCGTAAGGAAACTCAAACTCGACTCCCAAGCTCCCCGCATTGTCGTGATGGAATAGTCCAAATGGCCATGTCGAGGCAAAGAGACGCAAATCGCCCGCGAGGGAAGTTCCGCTCCTGAGAGCAAAGTCCCGGCGGATTTGATTCTGGAACAAATGCTCCCTCTGTAGATGAACCGTGATGTGCATGTCGTGCTGGCCTAACAGTGATTAGACTGACCCGTGTGAGACGTCGTATCCTGAGTTTCTGTCAGTACAATACGCTATGGAACACGCGGGATGGCGCGTCAAGCCCTGTCCTTTTCGCCAGTTGTCCGTCTCTTGTGCTACCGCCATGCGATTCCACCAATTGGCACCCGCAATTGTAGCCTGGCCGGGCGGGAAGATCAAGCGGGCAGGTGGCAATTTAGGGGCAATTGCCTGTCCTCTTGGGGAGTGCCGATGAGCGTCAAGAACAAGGCTTGTGTCGCGTGCATGACCGTAGTTGCGTGGGTGTGACGGTGGTTCACGGAGACCCTGGATTGTCATTCCCGCGCAAGCGGGAATCCACTTCTTGGGGCATGTCGTATACCACGGTTTCTGGATTCCTGCTTGGCGCAGGAATGACAGAGTCCGGGCAGCGTCTTGCCACCCGACGGAAGGACGCGACTACGATCGTACACCGGCCTGTATCATGCCTGCGGGCTGCGCTGGCGTTGCTCCGTTTTGCCTGTAGCGCTTCTGCACTCCCGGCGTTCTACATGGTAGAATCGCGTTCGATTCCTCTTTGGAGAGACTCGATGGTCGATATGCCGCCACAATCCGGACCTGACGATGAGCAACTGGTGCTCGCGACGCTGCGGGGCGATGTCCCGTCGTTCGGTCTGCTCGTCGAGCGGTACTGGCGGATGGTTTCCGCGTTGGCGCTGAGCCGGGTCCGCGATTCCGCACAGGCTGAGGATATCGCTCAGGAGAGCTTCCTGAAGGCCTATTCGCAGTTGCACACGCGGCGGGGCCGTACATACAGAAAGACAAGAAGGTCACGGATCTCTTTGATATCCCATTCGGCCCGGAGCGGTCCGGTGAGGATGTCCGATGGGGGCCGATCCCGACGGAGACCTCAGGCGATCATCCTGCCTATGTCAATCTGGACAAAGCCCTCCATGGCTTGGATCAGACGGTCACCTACTTGCGGACGCGGATTGACAGTCCCGCGAAGCAGAATGCTCGTCTTGGGATCTACACAGACGATGGGGTCAAGGCCTGGCTCAACGGAATACTCATCCATGCCAACAACGTCAGCCGAGGGGTCTCGGACGAGCCGGACACGGTAGTCGTTACGTTGAAGCAAGGCGCCAACGAGCTGATGCTCAAGGTGACTGATGATATCCTGGCCTGGGGAGCGGCCGTGCGGGTGCGACCCACAGACAGTACTGCAACCACATCCCACGATTGAAGCGCCGTCGTGGGGAATGCCTATTGAACGCAGCGGCGAGGTGCTGATGCTGAGTCAGCGCCTCTGCGGCATTCACAGGTTCATGGGCAGGCCGCGGTCGCGGAGGTGTTCTTTCATCTGCGTGATGGTGTAGTTGCCGAAGTGGGTGATCGAGGCCATGAGGACCGCGTCGGCGCCGCCTACAACGACCGCGTCGTAGAGGTGCTCGAGGGTGCCCGCGCCGCCGGAAGCGATCACCGGGATGTTCACCGCGTCGGAGACCGCTTTGTTCAATTCGTTGTCGTAGCCCGCCAGCGTGCCGTCGGCGTCCATGCTGGTCAGGAGGATCTCGCCCGCGCCAAGCTCTTCGCCTCGCACCGCCCACTCGACGACGTCGATATCCGTCGGCTCGGAGCCCGCCTTGACGCAGACTTGCCAGTGGCCCGGCCGTGTTTTCGAGCGTCGGGCGTCGATCGCCAGGACGACGCACTGGTTTCCGAACCGCTTGGCGGCCTCCGCGATCAGGTTCGGGTTCTGCACGGCGGCGGTGTTGACGGAAGCCTTCTCTGCTCCGCTTCGCAGTAGCTCATCAATCTGTTCGATGGTTCGGATACCGCCGCCGACGGTGAAGGGGATGAAGACGTTCTCCGCCACCCGACGGACCATGTCCACGATGGTCTTGCGGGATCGGATCGTTGCCGTGATGTCCAGAAAGACCAGCTCGTCGGCGCCGCTGTCGCTGTAGCGGGCGCCCAGCTCCACCGGGTCGCCCGCGTCGCGGAGGTTCAGGAAGTTCACGCCCTTGACGACGCGATTGTCCTTCACGTCCAGGCATGGGATGATTCGTTTTGTCAGCATATTCGTCCTGCGTCGTGCGTGTCGCGTGGGGCGTCTCGCAGGACGCATTACGCACGCCGCGCGACGTCGTAGAAGTTCTTGAGCACCTGCAACCCCTGATTGCTGCTCTTCTCCGGGTGGAACTGCACGCCGTAGATGTTGCCCTTCTGCACTGACGCGGTCAGCGGCGAGCCATAGTCCACGATCGCAGTTCGGGCCTGCCTGTCGGTGACCTGGGCATAGAACGAGTGGGCGAAGTAGAAATGTTTCGCCGGGCCCAGTCCTGCGAACAGGTCCATGTCCTTCGGCAGTTCCACCAGGTTCCAGCCCATGTGGGGGACCGTCTGTTCCGGCGGGACGGGCACGACGCGTCCCTGGACTAATCCCAGCCCTTTATGCGGACCATACTCCAGGCTTTCGTCGAACAGCAATTGGTGTCCGACGCAGATCCCGAGGATGGGCTTTCCCGCGGCGGCGGCCTGCTTGACCGGCTCGGCGGCATCGCCGAGGGCCTCCATGGCGTACCCGAAGGCCGCCACGCCGGGGAGGACCAGACCCGTCGCCTTCGCGATTCGCGCCGGGTCCCGGCTCAACTCGGCCTCGCAGCCGATGTGCCGGAAGGCGTTGCACACGCTCTTGACGTTGCCCACGTTATAGTCGATCACCACAATCATTCGGAGGGTTCTACCGCGCGGCATGGGGACCGTCAAATGAGAATATGTGATAGGTGTTGTAAGCGGAAATGATTGGACACCTCTGCTCGATCGGCGTGTAATCGCTTTGCTTCTGCAGCTTGACCGCGGGGCTTGTTGCAGCTTTTTCTGTATAGTTCGAGCTTCCGACGGCCGATTCAATGGTACCCAGCGTACTCGGATTAGGAAGGTGTCTATGTGCGGCATTGTTGCCTACTTGGGAAAGAAGGCTGCTCAGCCCATTCTCGTCGAAGGTCTCAAGCGGCTTGAGTATCGGGGTTATGACTCCGCAGGCATCGCGCTGTTGCGAGAGGGCAGCATCTACGTCAGGAAGACCAGCGGCCGGATCAGTGCCCTGGAGCAGGTTCTGGACGGGCCTCGCAGCACCGATGTCCTGGGCATCGGGCACACCCGTTGGGCGACGCACGGCGTGCCGAATACGACGAACGCCCATCCTCACGTGGATTCCACAGGCAAGATCGCCGTCGTACACAACGGGATCATCGAGAACTACAGCACGCTGAAGACCTGGCTTCGGAGCGAGGGGGTTGCATTCGTCAGTCAGACCGACACGGAGGTCATCTCCAACCTGATCGGCTATCTCTACCGCCGCAAGGATGCGACGGATGCCTGCGGGGAGCAGAACCGGTTCGAGTGGGCGGTCCAGCAGGCCCTGCAGAAACTGCACGGCACGTTCGGCGTCGCGATCGTGTGTTCCGATTTCCCGGATCTGCTCATCGGCGCCAAACGGGGTAGTCCGCTGATTCTGGGCGTCGGCGACGGCGAGTACGTCCTGGCCTCGGACGCCGCGGCCATCGTCGAGCACACCACGCGGGCCATCTACCTCTCCGATAACGAGATGGTCACGATCGGCCCGAGCGGGTTCTACACCAAGACCCTCGACAATGTGGTCGTCGCCAAGGACACCAGGGAGATCGAGTTCTCGCTCGACCAGATCGAGCTGGGCGGCTTCGAGCACCACATGCTCAAGGAGATCTTCGAGCAGCCCAATTCGCTCAGTACCTGCATGGGTGGACGTCTGGACCGCCAGTGCGACAAGATCAAACTGGGCGGCATCCGGGACTACCTGCGCCAGTTGACGCAGGCCCGGCACGTCATCTTCACCGCCTGCGGCACGGCATTTCACGCCGGGCTGGTGGGCGAGTTCCTCCTGGAGCACCTGGCCCGCATCCCGGCGGAGACCGAGTACGCCAGCGAGTTCCGATACCGCAACCCGATCATCGGGGAGGGGACCATCGTCATCGCCATCAGCCAGTCCGGCGAGACCGCCGACACGCTGGCCGCCGTCGAGCAGGCCAAGGAGCGCGGCGCCACCGTCCTGGGAATCGTCAACGTGGTGGGCTCCACCATCGCCCGAACGACCGACGCAGGCATCTACCTGCACGTCGGGCCCGAGATCGGCGTCGCGAGCACGAAGGCGTTCACCGCCCAGGCTGCGGTCCTGAGCATGCTGGCCATCGAGCTGGGTCGCAGACGGCACCTCAGCAGCGACGACGCGGCCCGGTACATCGACGAACTGTCGCAGATCCCCGAGAAGATCGGCTCGATCCTGGCGCAGTCGGACCACATCCGCGAGATCGCGGCGGCCAACATCGACAAGGAGAACTGGCTGTTCCTGGGTCGGGGATTCAACTACCCGGTGGCGCTCGAGGGGGCCCTGAAACTCAAGGAAATCAGCTACATTCACGCGGAGGGCCTCCCCGCAGCGGAGATGAAGCATGGGCCCATTGCGCTGATCGCGGACGGGATGCCCGCAGTCTTCCTCGCGACCGCCGGGCCGCAGTACGACAAGATCATCGGCAACATCGAAGAGGTCCGCGCCCGCGGCGGCACGATCATCGTCGTCGCCACCGAGGGCAACGAGGAGATTCACGACCGCGCCGACCACCTGATCACGATCCCGGACGCGCCGGAGCTGTTCCAGCCCATGCTCTCGGTCATTCCGCTGCAACTGCTGGCCTACCACGCCGCGGTGCTGAGAGGTCACGACGTGGACAAGCCCCGCAATCTCGCCAAGAGCGTGACGGTCGAGTGATCTCCTGTTCTCATTTGGGTTGGAAAGACAAGCGTGCCGCATTTCTCGCCACACATTGCCTGGCGCACTGGTCATCGTGAGTCGCCCGGTCACAACGCGGCCGGTATCGGGAAGAGAATGGGCTTTGTTCAGGACAGTCACATCACCCAAGTTCTCGTCACGAGTCAGGGGCATTCTGCCAACAACGCACAAAGCCCGGTTTCTCAGGAGCACAGCGAGGGATCCGGGCATCGAATGATACGTCGTCCCATTCGTGGGCGACGTCCTTCGCTGCGATCAGGACAACGGAACGGTGCGTCTCATGGTGACTTGCTTGCCTGCCCGGTGCCGCCGTAAGCGCCCATGTTGACGCGTTTCGCGTTGGGCGACGGCTCTTTCGAGTAGCTCGTCGAGGGATTGCCCGCGTCGATGCAGGGACTCGTCACGTCGTCAAGCACCCAGCTTTCCGTCGTTGGGTCCCAGCGTCCTGCCTGGGACTTGAGGTGGTAGTCATCGTTCTGTGCGTCGGCAAACAGCGGATCGACATCGAGATTGCCCGTGCCGCTCCAGCCGCCTTGAATATCGTTGTAGCGGATACTGTATTCTCCGTCGACGACCTCCTCGGAGAGGTAGATCTCGTTCTGCCAGATAATGTTGTTCATCACGGAGGTCACCTCCAGTGGCCAGACAGACGACGTGGTCGATTCCAGGTGCAACCCACTGGGCTTGTTGGCGACCAGCGTGTTGTTCCGGATCACCGGTGCGCTCATCCAGTTCATGATGCCGCCGGCGCCCGCTGCCGCGTTGTGGGCAATCACGTTGTTGGCGACCGTGCAGTACGCGTACCACATGACGATGCCGCCGCCCCAGCCGTCGGCGGTGTTGTCCACGATCACATTGTTCGTGATGGTCGCTTCGGGACCGTTGTAACACATGATCGCGCCGCCGCAATACGCGTAGTTGTTCGCGATCCGGCAAGAGTCGATCGTCGGGCTGGTCACCGAAGCCTGGCCCGGGTCATGGTCGTAGGAACCGCAGGCCAGGATCGCGCCGCCGTAGAGATTCTCGAAGCTGCCGCCGCCGGTGTAAGGCTTCTGGGCATATTCGAGCGTGCAGTATTGCAGCACGTCGTCGGTCGAACTGTTGATGAACCGGATACCGTACCATCCTTCACTGGTATCGATGGCCGTGAAGAGAATGCCGTCATCCACCGTACCCCTGGCGAGCAGCGTCGCCCGATAGCCGACGGTCAGGCCAAAATGGCCTGCGAACTTGACCGTGACGCCGGGTTCGATGGTCAGGGTCTGGTTCCTCGGGATGCTGATATCGCCCGTGACGGTGTAGGGGCTGTTCATCTTCCTCCACGTCCCGCTCACTGTCCCCCCGGACACCTGCGTCCCGGTGATGCCCGCGCCGGTCAGAGACACCGTCAGGGATGAGGCGTTGCTGCTGGTCGAACGAACGAGCAGCGTACCGGCATAGATCTTCTCCTCAGTGGGATGGAATCGAACCGTCACGTCGACCGAATCACCCGGCGTCAGAACACGGTTCTGAACCGGCGTGTCAATCGAAAAGACCTCGTTCGCATCGCCGAGCGCTACGTCGACAATCTCGAAGTCAAGCGCACCGGTGTTCGAGATCTCCACGACGGTCGTGGCGCTCGCACCGACGACAACGAAACCGGCATCGACCGTCATCGACGGCGAGATCGTCATCAAGGGCAGATCGGATTGGTTCTCGTACGCTCCGATGTCAATGACATCCCAATGGACTCTGTCGGCACCCACCAGGTCCGTCGCCGGAAGGCCACCGGCCTGCGTCCCGGCGTTGATGCAGGGGGAATGGCTCGCGAGGCGCCAGTCGGCCGAGGTCGCATCGCGGTCGGCTCCCACATCTTGGGTGGGATCGAGGAAACAGGGGTCCGCACAGAAGTTGCCCTCGCCGGGATATCCGTCCTGGACGTCACAGAAGGTCACGGTTGGGGCGCACTGCTCCGTCTCGATCTGGTATCGCTCGTTGCCCCAGAGGATCGTGTTGACCACGGTCAGTCCATCCCAGGACGAGGAGAAGATGCCGCCGGGGAAGTTGTTCACGATCGTGCAATTCCAGATCTCCGGCGCACCATACTCGTCGCAGAGGATCCCGCCGCACTGGGTTACACCGCCCAGAGACGAGTTGTTCGCGATCACCGTGTTGGTGATGAGCGGATACCCGTCCATACAGTAGATCGCCCCGGCCGATTGCCCCTTGTTGTTCGCGATGAGGCAATTCTCGATGGTCGGATCGGAAGTGTCACAGTAGATGGCCCCCCCCAGGGAATTGGCATCCGAAACCGTCGTCTCCTGGGCCTCCGGCGTGAGTCCTGCGTCCTTCTTCGCGTAGCTGATCCGACAGTGACTCAGAACGTCGTCGTATCCCGAGTTCACGAATCGCAGGCCGGCCCAGCCTGTCGCCCGGTTCAGGGCAGTGAACTCGATGGGCTGGGCCTCGCTGCCCTCGGCAAGGAGTCTCGCCTTCTGGCCCACGGTCAGGCCACAGGAGCCGGCGAACAGGACCTTCACGCCGGGCTCGATCACCAGTCGTTCGTTCGTCTCTATCCGGATGTCCCTGGTCACGACGTAGGGCGAGTTGGCCGCCGACCACGTCCCCGACACCTGCCCGGCTGCAATGGCAGTCCCTTCCTCGTAAGCGGTCCCCTCGAGGATCACACTCTTCGTGCTGCCGTTCTCGCAGTGGATCACGAGGGTCCCGTAGTAACCACCCGCTTCGCTGGGCTCGAATACCACATTGACGGAGACCCCCTGCCCGAGTGTTTCGATCACGAAGGAATCGATCCGCTTGGCATATCCCTGACCCGCGAGATCGATCAGGAACCCCTCCGGGCACGATATCGACTCGATGCCCAGATTCGCCACGTTGTTCTGGATGCGCAGGACCTGCGCCGAGGATTGCTCACGCGGCGCCGCATAGAAACTCAGCGAAGTGACGTCCGTCTCCATCAAGGACTGCGCCGGTTGGATGTTCAGAATGCTCTCCGTGATAATGCAGTCCTTGTACAGAAGCGCGGTGGGCAGAGAATACCATGCTTCGGTGACTGCCTGGGGTAGCGTGGTGCCCCAGCCGAAGTTGAGGTGATACTCGCCGTTGGTGTTGTATCCGTCGCAGACGATCACGTGCCCGCCCCAGCCGTCCGGCGGGCTGAACCTCAGCAGCGCAGGCAGCCCGTTGATCACGTTGTCCTGCAGGACGACCAGGCCGTTGTCGGTCAGGCCACCGTACATGTCGGCCGAGTAGTAGCCGAATCGGTCGAGCAGGGCCGTCTGCACAAGGTAGAGCGAGGCGCCGGAGCCGTCGCTGGAGTAATCCATCTGGGCGGCCACACCGCAGGCGAAACTCAGCGCCGCGCTGTCCATATCGTTCAGATCGATGCCTTGGAAGTACTTCAGGCGGATCGCGTCGAGATAGCCGTTGAGCGTCTCGAAGGACGGGAAATCGTAGAGCTCGCTGTCCGCGTCGATCCGCAGTCCGCTGTACATCGTGTAGGAATCATTGTCGTCGAAACTCGCTTCGCAGAGCCGGTGATAGTGGACAAGCTGAGCGAACGCGGTCGCGACACAGCCCACATAGGAACGAAGTCCCGTCGAGGGATCGAGAGGACAAAACGTATTGTACGGCGTTCCCTGGACCCAGGTCGTCTCGAGCCAGCCGCCGGTGGAGGTCGTTCCATCGGAGGGCCACTGCTGGAATGCGGTGTCGTCGGCGTCGTCTGCATCCCCACTGGCAAGCAGCTTCCACTGTTCGGCAGTCTCTTCAGTCTTCAGCTCTGGATGCTCCGTCAGAGCCTCGGTCCGGAGCTTCATATCCGCTCGAAGCATTCGGTAGAGAGGATTGGAGGCATCGCGGCCGGTCGGGAAGGAAGCCGTAAACGAATATGCGACGACCGGTGCGATGTCCGTGTCGGCGGACAGCGCCACAAAGCCACTGGGGTCGAGGTCGGCCACGTAGGCCAGAACGGTCCCATCGTCGTCCTGGATCGTGCGGAAGCCGGAAGGCGTCAGCCCCGTTGCCAGTATACGAATTGAGTTGCTCGTCGTCCGCCCGCCTGGCGAGGATTGCATCGCAATGAAGCCGTTTGTTGCCTTCCGCGCTCTGGCCGGATCGACTGACTCCGCGAGAGCCGCGGAACTCACAATCAAGCCGGCGACAACAGCCGCGATCACAAGTGACCTTCTCCCATCCACATGTGTCATCCCGACACCTCCCTTTATCCTCTCTCATTCCGCGAGCACTGCATATCTCAGTCATATGCCGATGTTATCGGCATTTCGAACAGCAACATTCTGAACTGATCTCTCCAGACAGTCACTCCCCGCTGCGACCTGTGCCGCTCGTTCTCATCGTGGGATGCCCATCTCGACCTCCGCCGCGCAATCCCCCAACTCACAATGCCCTGGCAGGCTCCGGCCCAGCGACTCCGTCATTCCACAGCAACTCGACCCGCCCACCACACGTCCCATAATAGCGGATCGGTAGCGGTTCATCAAGGACAATCCCATGCACACTTCCGACGATTCGGTCGATCCAGCCCGTCTCAGGGTGTGACGCTCCGCAGACATCCGGCCAAGGAACAGGTGTCGAGCACTCTGATGCCTTCGACCACGCAGTCCGCGTTGATCCGTGCGCCGGCCGCGGACGTGTGCGTGCGCTCGCCCGGCGGAAAACAGACCGCGGTCACCCTGGCCTGGCCCATTTGCTCATATCGCTGGGCGATGCGATCATTGAGGCCGATGAAGGCCGCGCCTTCGGCATGGGCCGCCTCGGAAGCCCATTTCCCATGGCCCTGCGAGGCCCGACCCACCCTGCCGTCCGCCCAGTTGTTCCTCGGGATGGGCGAGCAGACGACTGCCGTGACGCCCTTGGACTTGGCGTCGGTAATGAACTTGCGGATGTACCAGCCGTAGGTGTGGACCACTTCGTGCCGGCCGGTGAGCAGGTTGTCGATTTCCTCGGTCTGGTCGCCGACGCCCGGGATCGTGCCGCGAGCCCGCTGCCTGTCGTTGAGCGGCCCCGCGTCGTTATGGCCGAATTGCAGAATGACGTAGTCGCCCGGTTTCATATCGGCCAGGACCTTCTCCCAGAATCCCTGGGTCTGGAACGTTCGGCTGCTCGTCCCGCCCCAGGCGCGGTTCTGCACGTTGATCTTCGTGCGGTCGAAGAAGTCGGCAATAGGGGCACCCCAACCCCATTGGCCGTTCGCGCCGTTGCCGAGGCTGCCCGTCCGAACAGTGGAATCCCCGATAAGAAACAGCGTCGGCAGGTTGGGATCGGGCTTCGGCAGTGCGTCCGGCATCCACGGCCGCGTCAGGATCTGCTCCGTCTGCCTGACGACCCCATGCTCCGCGCATGGAGCCACCGCCTGCCCCTCGGGCGAGAGCATGTCCGCCAGGGGACAGTCGGCCAGAGTCTTCCATCCCGAGACCACCAGCACCGCGTTCAGGTGTGCCCCTTCGGCGCTGGTGTGCGTGTGATCGCGAGGGAAGAACTCGGCGACTCGGATCGCGCCGAGCAACTCATATTGGTCGGCAATGATGTTCGTCAGATCCACGAAGGGCACGCCCTCGGCCTTGGCGATCTCGGCGGACCACTGGCTGAAATGACCCGAGCCTCGCTCAATCCGCCCCTCCTTCCAGACGTTGCGAACCGTCAGCGACAAGACGACAGGAGTCGCCCCCTTGGCTCTGGCGTCCGCGATGAATCTGCGCATGTACCAGCCGTAGGTGTGGACGACCTCGTCGGCGTTGGTGACCTTGTTCCGGATAGCCTCTGTCTCGTCCCCCAGACCTGGCAGCGACCCGCGAGCCCTGCGGTCGTCATTGATGGGCCCGCCGTCGTTGTGGCCGAACTGGATCAGAACGAAGTCGCCCGCTCTCATCTCCCCGAGGACCTGGTCCCAGAGTCCTTCCGTCAGAAACGTCCGGCTGCTCCGCCCTCCGCGGGCGCGATTCACGACGCGAATCCTCGATGGATCGAAGCACTTGCCCAGGTGACTGCCCCACCCAAGGTCCGGCCCGTTGCTGGCCGTGGAATCGCCGACGACGAACAACTTCGGTACATTCGGCTCGCCGGCAGCCTGAATCTGGCCGGCAGCGACCCCCGCAAGAACAGACAGCACCACTGCAACGACGATTGCACTTCTTCCGCTCATGCCGTGACTCCTCGTGTCTGAACGTCAGAGACTACGTCTTGACTACTCGTCACGGCCTATCATGTCAACGGGTATTCTCTGCCCCACGAACAGCGAAGACCCCAATCCGGATCAGTGGTCCTTGAAGGTTCGCATCCATTCGGGCCAGTCCTCCGGCTGGACGCCGCTGAGCGCCGGCACACAATCCACTCTTGCGAGTCCCTTGCGATTTCCCATGATCGTCTCTCCCATACACAGCCAACCGTTCGGATACAAAACATCGGAGTCTGGCTGCCAGCCGACAGAAGAGCCGATAGCCCGAATCTCGTTCTGTTCGTCCCACTTATCCGCCGGCGCGTTTGACGGTGTAGCCCCGCTTCGTCAGCTCTGTCATCAGCAGGTCGCGGTGGTCGCCCTGGATCTCGATGGTGGCGCCCTTCACGGTCCCGCCGGCCCCGCATTTTCGCTTGAGTTCCGTAGCGAGCTGGTGCAGCCCATCTTCATCAAGGAGTACGCCCGTAACGAGTGTAACGCCTTTGCCCTTGCGGCCCTTCGTCTCCCGCGAGACTCGCACAATCCCGTCGCCATGCGGAACCACTGATTCCTTGCGGCACACACATTCGCCGACCGGCTTGCCGCACCCTGGGCACATCCGCCCGTGTTCAGTCGAATAGACGATGCCAGTCTCTCTTGCCATATCGAATCAGGAATTGGTCCACTTGAGCTGGAATTCGATCTCTTCGTCGCCGCCCTCGCGTTCGTGCTCGATATTGAATTCGGCCCGAACAGGCACATAGATCCGCTCGCCCGCGATCTGGATCTCGAACTTCCGACCCTTCTCCAGGGCATCCGCCAGGCGTCGCAGCTTCGCCACGAACTGGGCTGTCGAATACCCCCTCTCAAGGTCATGATCCTCCCGGCCTTTCGCCTCTGCAGAGAAGGTCTCCATCTTGCCGCGACGTCTGCCCATCCTGATGTCTCCTGGAAAACACAAGGTGATGATCGATTGCCCTCAGAGACCCTCACAGAGCAGTGTGCCTTCATCGGCGAAACGCACCAGAAGACGACAGGAGTGCCGCCCGCTGTGCCAGCTATCCGCCCGTTTCATTTCAAGCCACATGCGGATCTTCGGCAAGCCCTTCGTCACGAGCAGCGCTGCGATGGCGGACTTCATATCCCTCGGGACCGGATAGACCGCCAGTTCCCAAGTCTCGTCGTACCAGCCCAATGCCATCAGGTCTCTGCTCCCTGAGCGGCCAGGGGGGATATTCCTGTAGGTAGCCTCCATGATGCGGATGGGTTCATCGGAATCGAGCATCCGTCGAATACGTGGCGGGGTCAGGTCCCAATGAGGGTAGAAAGCAAGGGTGAGATCGGCGTACTGGGGGACGCCTTCGAGGGCTTCGCTAACCGTCTTGGCCCCCAGTGGAAACGAGAGTTCCTTGGATATTCGTGACTTGAGCTTTGTAGGAATCATGGCTCGTAACCAGACCGACTGTATCCCTTCGCGGCCGATTCTGCATGAGAATCGGCCCAGGCTGCCTCAGGAACGGCGGGATACACCAACAGTAGCGACACTCAGCGTGTCCTCTGATGCCCCGCTCCCACAGTCTCATTCGGTGGTCTACCGGTTGCCGCGGGGCGGGCCGCCTCTCGGCGGGCGGTTCCCGGAGGGCTGGTCGCGTCTGGGCTGGCCGCGGCCTCGGTACTCGCGGATTCGCGGGCCGCGAGGCCGATCCCCACCGCCGCCGCCCGGCCTGCGTCGAAAGCCCATTTTCTTCTTGGCGGGTCCCTGCTTCATCAGCAACAGCGACTTGGCGCAGGCCTCCTTGGTAATGCGATTGGCGTGCGTGAGTCCCTTGGTGAGGACCTCCTCCGCCAGTTTCCGCATCCGACCGTTCATGCTCCGCAGGCCGTAGGCCGCCGCCTGCTTGGCCGTCCGAGGGAAACTGCCGAATAGCGCCTCCACGAAGATGTCCAAACCGTCCTCCTGCATCCAGGAGAGCATGAAGGCGGCCTTTCTGGCCGTAGAGATGTCGTCACAGTGCAGCTTCTCTCGCAACTCCGTCAAACGCTCGACGGCCGCCTGGTCTTTCTCTCTGCCCGATGGTTTTCTCTCTTCCAGCTTCATGGGGTCATCCCCTCATCCGTTCAATCCATTGTCTCCGGATGTCATCTGGCGGTCCTTGTGCAACACCGTTACGCATGGCACCCTTCGCCGAAGGGCGTTCGTTTCCGTTCCTTTGCGTAGACCCTGCACTGTGCCGCAGCGATCCGCCTGAGCAACAAGCCCAGCCAAGTGGATTGTCGCCGGGACCCACGAGGAACGCAAGACAATTTCAGGAAGGCCGGGCACAATCGGAAAGACCAACCGTTCTGCGGCTGCTCGTCAGTGGGTGAGCCACTCAATCGCCTGGTCAGAATCGATGAACACCCGATTGTCATAGCCCCGGTTCACCGACACCGTCTCATAGAACCCGTACCAACTGCTGTTCTCCGGCCGGTCCACAATGGCCGCACGCACACCCTGCATGGAAGGGTAAGTAGAAACCAGGTTGAACGTCTCCAGGACCCCCAGGCGACCTTCGACCCCTCGAACGTCAATGAGTAGTCTGGAACAACTGTGCGCCGCAATCTCCCGAAAGACCGCTGCGACAATCTCTTCCGAGACCCGGGCATCCGCATGGCCCAGAATACGGATAACCAGATACCCAGGCCGAAGGTCCGTCTCGATACTCCAAGTCATCATTGCCTCCAACACGTGCTTTCAAGCGTATGAAACGAATCAAGCAAGTGGGCTTCTCCCCACCGTACCGCGATCATACATACCGTGCATTCCTACCGGATCCAAGGGTCAGTCAAGACGATTGAACACAACACGGACCGGGGTCGGCGCCGGTGGGCGGGTCATCCGTCTGCTTCTACAGCGACAGATCACGCCGGCGCCAGATGATGCCGCCGACGATTGCAGTAACAACAAGAATGGCCGCCAGCTTGGCCATGTTTTCCACGGGCCATCTCTGCCATAGGTCGGAATAGTAAATAAGGTAGAAGAGGGTAACTTTGCGCATGAACTCCATCTTGGGCCACCAGGCTGCGACGATGGCAATGAAGTAGTTAAGCGTCAGAAATCCAACGGCAACCCCGATGGCCGAGTAGAGCCGTCCCAGCGATGCGGCGCAGAGCAGAGCGAAGGCGCCAAACGTGCTGGCCAGCAAGCCGCCGTTCATCGCGAGACGAAAGAACAGGTTCAGGTCGATCGGTTCACTGAAGGTGTAGATGTGGACGGCGGCAACTGTCCCGAGGAACATGACCATAACGAGACAGAACATCCCGACGAGCGTCAGGACGGCCGCACAGATGTAGACCTGCGTCTTGGTTATCGGACGACTGAGAATCAGTTCCATGGTCCCGCGTTGCACCTCGCCCACGAGAAGCCCCGTCGGCGTCCCCACCGCAAAGACCATGTACAGGAACATGACAAACGGGTGCTGATAGCCAACGGTCAGCAGGGCCGTCATGTTCCCGGAATCGAGCATATCGCCCCCGAGGGCGGTCCGGACAATCGAGGGCAATAATCTAAGGAATCCCAGAAACGTCCTGACATTCGCGTTGTCGTGAACGATTGCCGCAATCGCGATCTGCATCAGAAAGATGATCGCCGCAATCCCAAACCACGCCGGCAGCAGACGAAGAAACCAGAACCGCAACAAGGTCAACGGGAACGGCGGGCGGTCCAATCGCGTCATGAGCGAGATCCTTTCAACGCTCCGCCGGTCCGGGTGATCGAACCCGGCTGTTGCTGATAATACTGAATGAAGGCCTCCTGCAAAGAAGTCTGCGGTGTCGTGACGCGATCTACCGGAAACTGGCTGATCCACTTGAGGACCGGATCCGCCGTACCCTGGTAAGCGACGTGAAGCACACCCGGCTCTCGCTCGACCACCCGCACGCCGGGCAGGTGCCATAACGGCACCTCCGGAAGCAGAACGCCATCCTTGAACCAAACCTTCAACCGATGCTCACCTTGCTGCAGGATCTCGGAGATGGGCGCCATTTCGACGAGACGACCGTCGCGGAGAATCGCGGCGCGCCCACAGATGGCCGACACCTCGCTGAGATCGTGCGAGGACAGCAGAACCGCTGCACCGTCTCGCGCCGCCTCACAGATCATATCGAGCACAACCTGGCGCATGAGCGGGTCGAGACCGGCGGTCGGTTCATCCAGGATGAGCACGTCCGGCTGATGCTGGAAAGCGAGGATCACCGCCACTTTCTGTCGATTGCCCTTGGAGAGATCCCCCACCGGCCGATTCAGGTTCAGATCGAGGCGTTCCGCCAGCGCCTTGCGCCGCGCCGCCGCGCTGCGGTCGCCGCCCAGATCAGCGAGCATCCCCAGCGATGTCCTCGCCTTGGGACGACCCCAGATGCGGAACTCGCCGGGCAGATACCCGATCCGTCCGTGCTGCGTCCCCCGGCCCGGCGCCACGCGCCGACCCAGGACGCAGACCTCTCCGCTGCTCGGGCGCAACAGTCCCATGATGCACCGGATCGTCGTCGTCTTGCCCGCGCCGTTCGGCCCGAGGTATCCGAAGATCTCGCCGGCTTCTATCGCGAAGGTGATATCCTCTACCCCGCGCGACCCGCCATACCATTTCGTCAACGACCTGATCTCAACAGACGCCATACTCATCCACGCTTCAGTACAAGGTGGCCCCAGCACGGTAGTCGTGGACGGCGGCCACATCTTGCAGAGAGTCTACATCCGCCCGTGATAATCTTCAACCATCAGGGCCATGAGAAACGCGAATGTCTCGCGCTCATACGGATCGAGAGAAGGCGTTTGTGTGTGTCATCCCTTCGGCAAGCTCAGGACAGGCTCTTCACTGCGCTGCGCTTCGTTCAGAGCCTGTCCTGGGTCGTCCGAAGGAATCTGGCCGGCGTCGTCAAGGGTCTTTTGTCTCGCTGCCCCGCGTGATACCTGCCCGCGGCTGCCCCGGCATGCCTGGGAATCCTCGCCACCCCTCAGCCAGGCCTTGCACGATCCGCATGACGACGATCGCATCGCTGCGGATGTCCCAATCGAGGGGTACGACCGGCGCCGAATCGCTCGTCTGGACGAGCGGCTCCAGCGCCTCCCATAGCGGCTTCGCCACAGCGACGACGCTCGCGTTCATCTCCGGCTCGGCGCGGGAAGTCGGCCAGTGTGGAGACGCAAGTCGGCAGGTGAGACCTCTGAACCTCTCGACATCCACCTGTATGAAGCTCAACAGCTCCGCCAGCGTGTGCGATTCGATCCAGGCATTCACAGCCTGCAGCGTGAACAGAGACGTCAGGTCGTGACACCGGGCGTGAGAATCCTGGAGTTCCTTTGTGATGCACTCCGCCCACAGCACCGGCTGGAGGGCCAGGGCAGTGACGGACTTGCCGGACCGGGCCTCCAGAGTGAGCCGGAAGGCCTTCGCCAACTGTTCCTCCCAGTCGGCCGCCAGGAAATCGAACAGCGTCTCACGATCCCGCGGCACACCTCCCGCCGCAGACCGGCCCGCGCAGGTGTCACCTCCCAGGGGCAGGCGAGCGATCCAGTCGGCCATAGCGGCGATCCGACGCGCCAGCTCGGAATCCTGGGTCGGACGGCCGATCCCGCCGGTCAGCGGCAACGGCATTTTCGGGACACGCTCGACGAGATAGGCGCGTCCCGCGCGCGGCAGCAAGACCGAGCCGATTCCCACGCCCGCCAGCAACAGTCCGATTATGTGGGCAATCCAGGGAAGAGCCGTCTCAGGAGCCGTCGGCGACGGGATCCCCAGAGAGAAAATGATCCACGCCAGCGCCAGACACAATGCCCCCGCGCCACGGCATCGCCAGGCCGGAGGACTCGCATGGCCTGGCGCATCGTGCTCGCCCACCTGTTCGGGGTGCGTCTGCGAGCGACATCCGACCACAAGGGCGACGCCCACCCCGGCCATCGCGGTCAATACGACCGCCCAGACCGCAGTGATCGACGTCCATTCCTGCGGCCACAACGGCCACATCAGGCCGGCCAGGCCTGTGAGAACCAGGATCGTTGAAGCGAAGAACACCCTTCCGCTCGGGCGCTTCCGGTACAGGACCGCCGGAATGCATGTAGAAGCCTCTTGCCCCTCTCGAATGCGATTGCGAGGATGGCGGACCCACCCGGTCGGCAGCGTCATGAGGACCGACGCCGCCACCGACAGCAGTCCTCCGCCCAGTACGAACCACCGCTCGTGCGTCGACAAGCCCGCCAGGATGCCGGCCAGTCCGACCGCGACCAGGATCAGTCCCGCGTAGTACCGTCGCCTGGCGGCGGGCCGACCCACTGCCACATAGGAGACTTCTCCCTGTTCGGGTGTGAAACGGTCCGTCCATCGTGTCCCCGCCCGCGACAGCCAGGTCCTCATCGGTTCGTAGGTCGTGCTGTCCTGCCGGCGAAGCGTCTCCGCCGCAAACCGACGAATGCTGGCCCGCTCCCACAGTCGTTGTCGAGTCAGCAGCGTTTGGAGTCTCGGTCCGAGACATTGGAAGAAGCAGCACAGGCTCGCCAACGGCTCCCGAGAGCACACGTGCTTGACAGCCTTCTCGACCGCTTCATCGATTCCCGCACCGCCCGACGGAGAAGCCGCGGCCTGATCGCGCCGCTCGCCGGAGACAGGATGAGCCTTCTCGCACAGGCCGGCGATCTTGTCCACCAGCAACTGTGTCTGTTGGTCGATGCTCTCGGACCAGCCGCCCGGCAACGGCCGCTTGTACAGTTCCGAAAGGTCCTCCCCTGCCACCTTCTCGGCGATCCTCTCGGCGACGATGGACAGATCGGCCCGGATCGTGCGACAGCCGAACGAGCCACACACATTCAGCAGGCTCTCACCCAACGAGGTTCTCGCTCGTTCGCCCTGTTTGAGGAGATTACGGCAGATCACCCCATGGTACAGGAGGAACTCGGCGCCGAGCCGATGCAACTGTTCGGGCCGCTCGAACCAGGTTTTGTCCACATCGCTGCCGTCGAGCACATAGACTCGCTGCGCGAGAGGCTCGTTCTGGAGTTCCGCCAACAACCGCGTCCAGACTTCGAACCACGCGCTGTCGCGTGAGGAATCGGTCGAGGCCGTCCTGGCGGTCAACCCCAGAACCGTCATGTCGAGAGCAGGATCGGCCTTGCGCAGCGCCCCCATCAGACGGATCGCGGATGAGACCGTGCCAAGATCGGACAAATCCAGCAGCACGGTGCAGCTCATTCGCAGGCGTCCCGGACCCACAGGGTCGGCGCCCCGTTTGACGGACCGCAGGCGACGCAGCAGAGACGACAGTATCGTCAGGAGCTTGCCGTCATCCAGGCCGACGAATTCAGATCGATCGCGGAGCACCGCCGACTCCGGAATCTTGAAGTCACGAATCCATGACCAGTCGCACTGGAACAGGTCCTCACAGCAGGAGTCGGTGAGCACCAAGCCAAAGGGTCCTTCGACGCGTACGGTCAGACGGCGGGTCAGACGAGAGAACTCCGCCAGCGTCCTCTCGGCACACGGCCCGACCCCGACGAACAGGGTCGGCAAAGGCCCGATCACTTTCTTCTGACCGTTCTTCATCAGTTGGAGATCCCTTCTCGAAACGCCTGGATGTCGCTATGGCATGCTTCGAGCGCATCGGCGATGGCGTGCCGCTCCTTCTCAGGCAGACCGCTGGAGCATTGGCTCACGTTCTGGATCAGTGTATCCATGAGGGCCAGGCAACGGGCCATCCCCTGCCGGACGGCCTCGGAATCCGCCAGCGGCATGCTGTGCAGCATCAGATCGATCCGCGAACTGGTCCCGCCATGCAATTCCGCCATCCGGATGCCTATCTCCGAGTCCGTCACCGAGCGCATCTGCTGACGCAACCGCCCGCTCACCGATTCGATCAGTTTTCGCAGGGAACCTGTCCTGGCTGCGTTGGCCTCGTAGGTTCGCCGTTCTGTGGTGTCCTTCTGCGGTCCCGCCTGGCTGCGCCACTCGGCGAGGGCATTTTGATATGAGACGTACCAGCTCTTGTCCAGCCACAGGTCGGAGAACTCGAATCCCATCCGACGGACGTATTCGTCGGTAGCCGCCGCGTACTTGCCGTACCGGCTGATCGCTTCGAGACAGAAACCGTACCGAAGACGCAGGATCTGAAGCCATTCTCCGCTGACATGCCGGAAGTTCTCGTCCACGTTCGCCTCCCGCAGGCTCATCTCGCAGTTGTGCGTCAGCAGTTGGGGAACGCAGGAATTGGGGATCTGCTGGGCCACGGTGACATCGAGCGGCGCCGCGTACTTGCGGGATTTCGACAGGTCGATCTTCGGCTCGGCCAGCCGCCAGATCTCGCAGATGCTCCGGTAGTATGGATGCTCGTTCGTCGCCTGATGCTCGGCCAGACCGTTGCGGAACACCTCCCATCCGTGGTTCTCGATATCCCGCAGGAAGCGTTTCATCTCAGGCGCCAACTGGCCCAGGTTCTGTGCAAGACGCTCCTCCACCACGCGCACCTCCGCCATCTCGGGCTTGACCTCGTGGACAGACAGGACCGTCCCGAACAGCACCGGTTTGATCAAACTCTGGCGTAGGTCCCTCGCCGAGACGCTGTCCAGTGCGTTCGAGGATTCCAGCGATGCGCACAAAGGCGTCGTGAAGAAGTCGGCCAGGCGAAACGCACCGTTGGACCGTCCACCGGCATTCAAACCGCGGTCACTGCCGGCCCGACGCTGCCAGGCCAGCTCGATCAGCGCCTCCAGCGCCTGCTTGCGGATCAGGAACACACGCAGCGTCGTCTTGATCGCGGCGACGGAGTTCTCATGGAGCAGCGCCTCGGCGCAGGCCGCCCACCGGGCGTCTATCGCCTCCGCCACGAGCGGCGTGATGTCCGAGCTGGTCCATGAAAGCGGAGGCACTCTCTGCTCCAGACCCTCCAATCCCTGCCGAACACTGCCGAGGATCTCCGTGACAACCGCGTTGACCTTGGGCGTCGCGGCGCTTTGCCTGTGCCCCAGCAGGGTCTCGACCCCTTCCACCCAGGCATCCAGGCAAGCACCGATCTGGTTGGTGGGTTTGAGCTGCTCCGCGTTGAAGAAATCCCGGCCGAACATCTCGTCGGCCGCTTCCAGCACACTTGAGATCGGCTTGTTCGGGTCCTGAATTCGCTCGCCTTCTTTGCGCGCCGCAGGCAGCACGGAACTCTCGATATATCGACGCACGCTCTGCAGGACGTTCGACACGACCTCCTGAGACGTCCCCCTGCCGGGCGGGTCCCACGCGAAGGGCACCGCCGGACGAATGAACTCATTTGTCCCGGGAGATGTGCCCAGAGCCGCGACAATCCGCTTCTGCACTTCCGCGCGATAATCCGCACGGGCCTGCTGGCGGTCTTCGCCGAGAGTCTCCAGTTCGCTGAGGATTCGCGATTCGATGTTCACTCGCCTGTGCCCGGGCGTTCCACACCATAAGCCGTAGCTCGAGAAGCACTGGCGGTGATTGTTCACAGGGTCCCGCTGGGGCAGGATCTCCGCCAGTTTGTTGTTGGCGTCGGATCGGACCTGCTGTCCGAGCGGTTCGAACGCCATCGCGCGAATCACCCGCGCGATCAGTCGGACCAGGTGTTTGCGGTCGCCGCTGCCCATATCGACCTGGCCGTTGAGCAGGTACAGGAAATTGAACGGTGCAGTGTCGCGTCGGAAGCAGTCTTCCCCGGCGCGGTCGCTGCGGTACCGGACGCGGATATCCGGCCGGCGCTCATCGCTGAGGAACTCGATCTGGTCGAGCGTGGCGCTGGCGGTGGCTTCCAGTTTGGGACGAAGCATCGGATCGACGCGGAACGCGTCGGGCAGCAGCAGATGGCCGATCACCTCGGCCGGCTTGGGGAATGATTCCCGCGACCACCAGCGGAGATTGTAGGCCATGTCGATGAGCATGCCCGCGCCGGTCCCGCCGCAGACGCTGCTGGCGATATGCACCGCGGGCGCGCCGTCGGAGGCCAGGATGAACTGGTCCGGCTGCTCCTCCACGAGTTGCTGTGTGCTCGTCCGAAGACTGCTGAATCGCGTTGCGACGGCTTCGTGGATCACCGTCTCACGCAGCTCGAAGAAGACCAGCCGTCCAAGCCGGGGAATGCCCTGGCATCCGTAGTCCGCGAAGGTCGCGTCCTCGCGGAACCCGCGCATCCAGTCGAGGTGAGGATGGAACTCGGGGAAACTGACGTTGTCCCGGACGACCTCGCCGACATCGACATAATGAAACAGATTGATGAAGTCGGACAGGATTCCCTCCGGCGGCCCTCCGTCATCGGAAGCATCCGTATCCAGTTTCAGAAAGCGGATGAAGGAGGGGACGTGCCCGAACAGCTCGCGGATGTAATGCTCCGCCCACTGGCAGACCAGGCCGCCGGTGCCGCCCAGTCCGACGATGAGTGTCGGCCGCACGACGATTGGACTATTGCTCAGTCGCATTCTATGTTCCTCTACTGTCTTTCAACAGACTCAGACTCCAGACGGACCCACGCGGTGTATCGCGCACACTCTCCCGTCCGGGAGCGGCGGGCACTGCCCGCCTGTCACGTCTCTCCCTTCGCCATTCTCCTGATTCGAATCGCCACGCGCATCGTTCGATTGACGTTGTCTGCACGGTAGGAAAGGTCGAGGTACATCGTCTTGACCTGTCCCTCCGAAGGCAGACGGCCCGAGCCATCCTGGCAGGACCACACCCGTCCCCCTCGCGCCCCCAGTCCGGTCCATACGCACATCAGTCCCGTGCGAGCGGATCGGGCGTCGCCACGGACTCTGGGAATCACCGCCATCCACGCCCAGCGTCGCGGGGACAACGCACGACGCAGAAGAACCCGGATCGGGCCCACGATCATCGCGGCAACGCTGCCGTTCCAACGGCTTCGCAGATACCGTGTGAACATCCGCACGTCCGTGGCGAAAGAGGTCTCCTGCAGATCGACCAGAACCGCGTTGTCGAGCCGGGTCGGCTCCACGACCGCGATGTTCTCCTCCAGTCTCATGTCCAGGGCCAGCCGGCCCGGGCTGGGAACAACCAGCCTCAGAAGCGTCGTCAGGATGACGATGACAAGGAGCGCCGCCACCGGCCACCAGCACAGCGGGATCACCCACGGCATGCTCAACTGCACCGTGTAGAGGTCGCTCCACTCGGAAACCACGCGGTCCGCCGGTGCGTCTCTTGCTGCCGCGTCCTGGGGCCGATAGACAACCGACGCAACCAGGGAATACCGTTCGCTCGCAGGACGCTTGGGCCAACCGAGAAGACGCGTGCCCGCCCGTCGCGGCATTACTCGGACGGCGCTGTTTGCCGCAACATTGTCAGTCTTGAAAGCCAGGATACTCGATCCGGCCGTCCCGGCTCCCGCCTGGTTCTGCAAGTTCTCCAACGTGCGGGCATCCACCTGACTGCCGGCGGCTTCTCCGGGCCGATGTCGCCACAGGAAGACAGTCGATTCCGACGGGACCCATCGCCCTTCCAACTCGGGAACCGCCCGGAATTGCGGACGGACCCAAAGCTCGGTAGAACCGTCGAAGGCCAGTTCCGCACCCTCCAGAGCAATCGGATTCCCGTTGCCTGCGTGGCTCAGCGCCAGGCGCTCAAGGACCGGCTCGATCACACGAATGTCCGGGCAATCCCATCGCAGCAGATCGAGGCCCTGTGAGGAGAGCTTGAATTGCACCATGCCGTTGCGCAATCCCTGCGCCGCCGGCAGGAACCGCGGGCTCTTGACCAGGAGCTGCCGGGCTTGCGGAGTCTGTGACAGAATCGTCGAGGTTCCCTCCATCCAGGTTTCGCTTTGTCCCGGCAACTGAAACTGGAACGCGAGGGCCTCCGGCAGGTTCGCCTGTGCGGATTCCTGGTGGAACGTCACCTGGTATTCGAAGGGCCATTGGCGAACGCGCGAGGTCAGCCACGCGGGCGGCGCCGCCGTCGGCTTGATCTCGTGCGGCTGGATCGACGCGACGACCGGCGTCAGCAGGAATGCCGTCGGGCGGCCGGATTGTGGATCACGCCCCGTCACTTCCAGAGCGTACTCGCCATTCGCGGTGATCTGGACTTCCTTCTGGAACGAGCTGTCGCCCGTCAGTTCGCCTGTATCCGAGAACTCGGTGATCCAGTCATTATTCGAGATCGGACGTCGCAGCAGGCGAATCGTAGTACGCCATGGCTGCGTTTGTCCCGTGCCGGCCCAGTCACTGCTGCGGATCTCCACCCGCAGACGGGCGGAGAATCGCGTCAACAGGGCGGAAACGCCGCCCTCGCCGGCAATCCATCGGCGGGAATCGAACACCGACTCTTCGCCCGTGGTGGTGAGCTTGCGGATGGTGACGGCCAGTCGCGGAGCTTTGGCCAAAAGGTGTGCATAGACGCGACGAGGCGACGACTTGCCCGCACCCTGCACCGCCGGAGTCTCGGCGGCCAGCTCGACGGTCGCCCGGCCTGGGGCGTCGGGCGTATACGTAGCGTGCCCGATGAGCTCACACCTGCGGTCCGGCCCTTCCGCCGGACTCACAGAAGTCCACTCGACGGTCTCCGACACGTTTCTCACATCACCCGTCCTGGTCGTGATCGTCACGACACAGGACTTCTTGAACTGATCGACGGCCGCGTTGTGCTGTGGGTCCGTGGCGGTGTAGCCGATGAACACCGCCCGCAGCGGGATCTCAACCGGTTCCCAGGCATAGGCCGTCATGTCCATCAGGGCGCCCTCGCCAACCTTCAGGTCTTCCAGGCTCACCCGCCGGTCCTCGGCGCGGAACTGTCCACCCACGAGCTTGATCTGCACGGCGCGATCCGCGCCGGAAGGCTGCATCGTCACATGGACGAATACCGGAACGATCTGCCCGCGGCTCAAGCCGGGCACCACCTGGGCGATGCCCGCCCTGTTCGTCCCAGGCGTCACAGGCAGGTCCACCAGCGCCGGCTCATTCGCATCCGCCTGCGCCATCTCGAAGCGAATCGCAGAGATACTCTGGTCCGCTCGCCACTCGGCGTGGAATTGAATGGGCTCACCGCAAAAGAGGGCCTCCGGGGTCGGCCCTTGGCGCGTTTGGGTCTGTCCCGGCTGCGTCATGGACCATTTGAACAACCCTTGCGCCGCCGGATCGATGATGGCATAGGCCTTCACGGCGCCCTGGAGATTCTCCATGGCCGGACCCAGGTCGATCTCGCACTTGTCTGCCGGCGGGATGGGGACCGCAGACTCCACGAAGTAGGTCGCAGTAACGGTCCTTCCTTTATACTCTCCCGCCTGCGGCGGTTCGAGCAGGTGACTGGCGGGTCCCGAGACCTGCGTGGTGCCGGTTCGCATGTCCACCGTCCGGACCTTCGCCTGCGGCAGAGCCTGCGGGAACAAACGTACGGTCGCATCCCGGAAACGCTCGAAGACCGGAAACGCCGAGATCACCAAAGGTTGCTTGTGCAACTCGCCCACCCACAGCGCTTCGCGAGGATCGGTGAACTTGCACTCGATCCACATCGGCGCCGGCAGGTAGACCAGATCGAATCGCGGAAGGAGAATGCGGCGGATTCCCACGTCGGTCCGGACTTCCAGCTCGGCCCGCCCGACAAGTCGCTCTTCCCGCTCGATGAGACGAATCGGACCCGTCAGCAGGTTGCCCTGCTCGTCCTTGCGCAGCGGCCAATCGACCTGTGACAACGGTTCCAGGTGCAACACGCCCGAGAGCGGCTCGACCTTGAATGCCCCTTTGCCTGAGATCCGGAAATCGACCTCCCGACCGCCCTGCAAATCGACGTTGACCGTCGCGTCGGCGGTCGGCGGCACTTCCCCAAGCACTTCGTTCGCCACGGCATCCACAATGCTGATGCCCACGCATTCCGCGTGCACGTACACATCGCCAGTCCACTGCAGAATCGGTACATTCACATCGCCGATCGCATGTCGCAGCTCGCAATCGAGACGGTACAATCCCGCCTTTCCTATCGTGAAAGGCTCCGTCTCATACAGTCTCGCCGGTTCAGCCCAGAGACCGCGACCAACCCCAACGGAATTCGTTCCATCCGAGGAATCCGCTCGAACTGCAATCGACAACTTGTCCGCACTTGCGGCGGATGCTGTCGTTCGTGAATCCGGCCCTTTCTTATGTCGCTCCAGCAGACGCGCCCTGGCCTGCACCTGCTCATGCAGCCACCAGGGCAACTCGGGCTTGAGCTCCAACTGCATCACGAAGTCAGGAATCCGATAAACCCGGACTGCAGGCTGGGGCGTTCCGTCGCCCGTGCTCACTGCCCACTTGCCCTGCCAGAAACGATCGACAAGATCACTCGTAGCGGGCCGGCGCACGACCGTCGCCTGATATGAGGGGGATGTGATCACGTTGGCTCGAATCCCGGAGGCAGCTTCCATGCCGCTGTCCATCGTCAGCGTGCGCAGTCCCTTGTCCGTCCCACCCATGGGCTCCACGGTCGCCGATTCCAACGGCTCCCCCACTGCAACGATGGCCCAGTCGTACCGCCCGACGAGCAAATCGTCGCGGACCTGCATCCCGAGGCCGAAGACATCCATGAGAATATCCGCAAAGCCGAAGTCTCGTGCGAGTCGATAGGACTTGCCCCCTGTCGTCGACGCAATGGATCGCATCAGGTCTTCTGCAGCAATCTCATCAGCGGAGAGACGCGACTGCTTGTCCGGGGAGCGAAACGATGCGGCATCGATCACGATGGGGTATACTCCGATCCGCTGTTCTGCAACGCGCTTGGCCATGTCCAACAACGGGCCGCGACCGCGCTCCAACTCGCGCGCGCTCTCGCGGGGCGATCCGTCCGTCAGCACGATCACCTTGCCCGGGCCTTGGCCGTACTGGCGTCGCGCGGCTTCGATGCGATCGGCAGCCCAACTCAGACTCTCGGCAATATCCGCTCGAAAAGCCCCTTGATACCCTACGGATTTCACCATGTTCCGGCAGGCCGACTCCGTCAGGAACGACTGCCCCCACGGCAGCAGGGGACCGGTCTGAGCGCTGGGCAGCGAATAGCGGACCTTGTCCGAGAAATGCCCCACGCCGACATAGAGATCGGACTGTAGGAACGGCAGCAACTGCAAGAAGACCAACTGTCCGTCGTCTCGCAGCGTCTGGCGTTTCCCCCTGCCGTCCGATGCCGGCGCATCGCTATTGTCCATGTTTCCGGAGACATCGACCGCGATCACGACGTAGCATGGCTCGGGCCGGTCAGGGATCATTCCGGAGCCCGCCGCTTCGGCCCTCTGTGCCGAGAGCACCGCTCCGATCAACATCGTCTTCAACAGCATCGTACACATACTATCCTGCGGAAACTTCCGCCCTCAATCGCATGATCTCCTGAACAACACCTGGTTCTCGGACCCGACAGATTTCCTCTTGTAGCTTTCCATCCACCCACCCCTCCAAGCCGGTCAGCACGTGCCGCTGCACGGATGGAGCATCCTCCTCATGGAAGACAGCCAGGTAGAATCCCGTCGCAGCCCGTCGGAGTTGATCGCGCGTGTCGAGCCCGAGATGCAGAAGCTCGCTGTAGCAGGCCTTCGCTTCCTGCCAAAGCGCAGGAGACGCATTCAGCCCCTGGCGGGCCTCGACCAGGCGCCGGGCTTTCTCACATGATTCCAGAAACACGCACGCCGGATTGCGAGGGTCTACACGCCCTGCGAGGGCGGTCATCGCAATCGGCCAACAAGCGAGACATCGTTCAGCCAGACCTCGGGCTTCGGCGATGACGTCGAGATTCTCTCTCTCCAGGATCGGGGCCAGCGTGGCCGCGACGCACCGCCACAATTCCATGCAACGATTCGCCGGGCCCTCCATCTGTCGAAAGGCGCGTTCGAGCAACTCTCCGGCCCGATGCGTGGTCCCCTTGCACTCGGCGTCCTGCTGATTGTCCGTCTCCTGAGGCGTCCCGTCGGACCAAAGACTCGCAGACGCAAGCATCGCTGCCCGGACGCCTGCGGTTGTCTCGGGCAGATCGTGTCCGTTCGACGGACAGAACAATCCGAACAACGGGGCGATCGCCGGCCACAGATCAGGCTTGAGAACCAGTGCCTTGGCGAGGTCGTCGACCACGGAGTTCCAGGAGGCCCCTCCGGCCCGTATGACCGCAAATGCCTTGTGCAGATGGTATTGTCCCTGGTGACGGTCGAGCTGATCCTTGAGGGCAGGCCAGTCCTCAACGCAACACTCGGGATCGCTCACATAGCATTGTGCCAAGGCCTGATAGACCGATTCCGGGACGGGGGTTGTCCAGTCCGCAGGCCGGTTCCGACGGAGGAATCGCCATGAGCTGCGGATCGCCCGCCGAATCTCGAGCCGCTTCAATCTGTGGACGTGGCGGTCGAGACGAGCCGTCAGCTCGTCGAGGAGAACCGCCACCTCATTGCCCGTCTGGGACTCCAGGCCGGACTTGACGCGCCGAATTCTGCACACAAGGTCATCGTAGTCCCGTTCGGCCCGGCACAAATCGGCAATCCTGCCGAACTGCTCTACCGCAGAGATCAGCCCGGCGCACGTTCTCTGGAGATCGAGCTGCTCACTCTGCGACTGCAGGCAGTCAACTCGCTCAATCTGGGCATCGAGGCAATCGATCAGACCGGCCAGTCGTCCACGACGGTTCAGCGAGGACAGGATTCTCCGCTGTGCTCGCAGTCTCGACCTCACGAGATCGTATTGTCCCAGGGCCAGACGGTTATCGATATTCGCCAGTTCCTCTCTCGCCGATTGCTCCGCCCGAACCAGGGGACTCTCCAGACGCGCCAGGGACGACGGAATGTCCTCGCTCAGGAGCAGGCTGGCCGCTTCCGCACAATGGTCATAGGTTGTTCGAGCCGATGAATCCACGCCGCCGGCCAGGCCGTTCCCAACGGGACCGTCCCCATGGGAACGAGACTCCCACAGGATCAACTGAGACGCCGCGTCGGACAGTCGGCCTGCTGTCGCAGCCGACTCGCCGACGACAAATCCTCGTGCGTGCGCCGCCAGACACGAGGTCAGGGTGTCCAGCCGCCTGTGAGTCGGATCGCGAAGGATCGCGAGACTCGTATCGGGCCGACCTTCGCCGGGGAGATCTTCCGTCGCTCTGTCGTCCTCTTCCGGTATGTCCCGTCCGAGCCACTGAATTCTCCACTCTGCCCGAAGGCGAGAGAAGAAGTCCGCCAGCTCCTCGTCGGCCACCCGCGTCAGGGAGCCGGACTCGAGCGATACATTGATGCAGTTCAGGAGGTTGAAACACGCTGCCGGCAATCCGGATTGTTGTGGACCCGACACAGCTTGATCTATTCCCGATCGTCCGTTCTCCGTCTGTGGCGAGCACTCGGGGATGGCCGCCCGCAACAGGTCCGAGATCCCCTCGAGCCGACCGAGACGGACGCGCAGGACGCCGCGGTTGTTGTAGGCGAGCAGACGCAGGTGGTCCTCCCGACACGCGGTCTGAAGGAATGCGTCGTAGAACTGGGTCGCGGCCTCCAGACGATCCATCACATCGTTGAGCCATGCGGCCGTCCAGAGAAACCGCGCAGCGACGTGGGGGGTGGTCCAGCGCCACCGACAAAGACGCTCAACCTGCTCGCAGAGCACGTGGATATCGACGACGGGCGACGACGCGGTGTACATCGACTGCAGCCGGCAGAGCAGCTCATCGCTCAGGGCCTCGCAGTGTGGCGAGTCGAGAGACTGCTCGAGCGATTTCTCTGCGGTCGTGTGCGGCGCCCTCGATGGACTGTGGCGGTCCACCCGGCCGTCGAACACGAGCCTGGCCAGAGAAGCCGGCGTCGTCTCCACCTCGCGCCCGTCTATACGAACAGTTAGCATAAGATCGAGTCCACAAGTGCTTGCAGCCCTCGCCCGAGGACTCCATGGATACCCTGACCCCATATCGTGCGCGATATCCGCCTGATCCGATCGGCGTCTGTGCCGCTGTCCGACCCGCCCCAAACGCTCTCAGCCACACCGGCCCCAGTCAACCACAATCGAGCCTGTAGACAGTACGTTATCACTCATTCCCCTGCCTGTCAACGTCACCTGTGAGGCACACGACGGACGCAATCGCGCGCAATCCATCCAAATCCATCGCCGGAATTATCGACCAACGGGTGCATGGATTGAGGCGGCTTTCTCATGGACCGATATGCGTGCGGAACAAGACCTCGTAAGCCGCTGCAGAACGCCGCAAGACATGGGTGGGCCGTCCTATAAAGCCGCCGCACATCTTGGGATGGGGCGACGCCGTCGCATCCGTGCCGAAGCGCCGCGTCGGCATCGCCTTCAGCGGGACCGCGAAACCGCCGAAGAAGCCCATACCGGTCCTTCGACGACCGTCGGAGATCGAGTGACCGCGATCCAGATAGTGGGGACACGCATGAACAACACGATGGTCTCTAAGTTCTGCACGCTCAAGGAAGCAGCGGAACAACTCGACACCACGCAGGAACAGATCGAGGATCTGCTCGGCAAGGGCGTTCTTCGCGAGTTCCGAGACGGGCCGCGCCGGCTGCTGAGAACGGCGGACGTCACCGCGATTGCAGCAGCGAGAGATCGGCGAAACACGCGCCATGGGCAACCGCAGATCCACGACGCGAGCGGCCTTTTCTCGTCGGGAGACTGGGACAGGTCCGGATACAAGCGATCGGGCGCGATCCGGCCCTCCACGGCGGCCGACACGGCGAGAACGCCATTGCGCGGCGCCCTCGGTTCGGAAGCCGGCGCGACAAGCCGGAAGGGTCGTGATCTCGCCGCCGAGCAGCCCGGATGCAGGCTCCCATTGTGCCGCTCCTTGGGACGGCCCGTGCCGTCGCGAGATCTGTCCGGAACGAGAAGCCGAACGCGACCTGAGACGGCGACCTCACAGCCGAATCCGTCCGTCCGACAATGGTTCTGGACTGGTCTGACCCAGGACCGCCCGGTGACGATCGCCCTGTTCTCCGCTCTCATTCTGCTGGCGCTCTCGGCCCTGGTGGCCGGGGCTTGCCTGTGGGCTGATATTCTGTAGCCGCTTACTCCTTATACTTCCCGCCTGACAGCCCGTGAGCACCTCATCGTGTTCGGAATTCGGAGCCGGACCGAGCACTCTCCGTGCAAGAGAAATAGGGCAAAGGCAATTTTTCCTCCTGCCCGGACCCGCCACTTCCGATAACAACGCAAGAACAACATTGGAACCCGGCATCTCGAAAGATTACGGATCCGAAGGCCGATCTTTCATCCATTTCGCCTTGACATTCACTCTGCAATCCGGTATACTCACCTCTGTAATGTCGGTACCCGATGGCGTGTGGCGTGCAACGGGAGAGGGGGTCTCAGAGACTTCAGGAACCAGGACAGACAGATAGGTAGGTAGTTCTTCCTGGGGGGTAGGGAATCAGTTCAGGCTGATCGGGCCGGAGAAATCGTCGAAGTCCGTCGACTTCAATACAAAACTATGGTTGCTGGAGGTGATGAAATGACAAAGACAAGTGTGTGTGTGCTGTTGGCTTGTTTGCTGATGGCCGGTTCGGCGGTGGCTGCTCCTACGGTCTCCGTCAAGCGAAACGCGGGTTACTATGCCGGGGACGGCGGGGAGTTCACCCTCACGCCCAACACAGAGCTCGGGGACATTCTCGGAAGCTCGGCGGCTTTTGGGAGCTTCTGCCTGGAGAAGAGCGAACACATCGATTCAAGCGGCCAGACCTACCGCGTCGTGGTCAACGATGAAGCGCTCCTCGGCGGCGGCAACGACGGCGATCCCGGCGACGAGGGTGGCGATCCTCTGAGCGACGAGACAGCCTACTTGTACACCGAGTTCCGCGCCGGCACATTGGCCGGGTACGAGTACGAAGTTGGGAATGAACGGGCCGCTTCGGCGCAAGCCCTGCAGAATGTGATCTGGTACCTCGAGGATGAGGCCGGCAAGACATGGATCGACGACGACGGCTCGCGCGAGGACACCTTCTATCAGGCCGCAGTGGACGCCATCGATGCCGGCGAGTGGGAAGGCACGGGCAACGTCTGTGTCCTGAACCTGTATGACCGGCGGACCGGCGAGTACAAGCAGGATATGCTCGGACTGGTGCCGACGATTCCGGCTCCGGGCGCCATCGTGCTGGGTGCTCTGGGTAGCTGTGTCGTCGGATTCCTGCGACGCCGCCATATGCTGTAATCCCCCTTCTCAAAGGGTGTTTTCCAAAGGGCTGCGAGGACTTTCGCAGCCCTTTTTCTTTGCGCCCCGCCCGCCGGTTTCGTCGCTTTCATGCCGGGTTCCGCCGATGTTGGCTAAAGAAGAGCCTCGATACGACCGATATGGACCGCAAACCAAGGACCGTTGGATCGTAACGCTTTACAGTCAATACAAGGCTCCGGTCATGCCATGAAAACGACATTGGGAAGTCCCTCCGTTGTGGAAGCCAACGACCGCCATCAATTCGGCGAGTTGCTCGTCAAGAAGGGTATGATCACCCAGGACGAGCTGCTCCAGGCGCTCGAGGAACAACGAGAGAAAGGCGGACGCATCGGCGAGATCCTGATTCGCCGGCGGATCCTCGATGATCTGACCCTCAGCACGGTATTGGCGGAGCACCTGTGCATGGAGTACGTCGGCCTCGACGATCACTCGAAGATCGATCTGAAGGTCGCGAGAGCGCTGCCGGAGAGCATTGCCAAACGGTTCTGCCTGCTGGCCTTGCGCGAGGAAGACGGCAAGCTCGTGACGGCCATGGCCGATCCGCTCGATGTGGTCGCCATCGACACCGTCATGCTGAGAATGCAGCGGCCGATCAAGCCCGTTATCAGCGCCCCTGCGGAGATCCGTCGGTCCATCGAGATGATCTACCACGGCTCGGACATCGAGGAACGCCAGCTTCGCGACCTCGTTGCGACCGAGAATGACGCGGAGGAGGAGATCGCCGCGAATCTCGCGCCCGAGGAGCGATTCGAAGGGGAGGCAGGTGGCGAAGAAGCAGCGAACCAGGCCCCGGTCATCCGGTTCGTCGATCTGCTGCTGCGCCAGGCGGTCAAGAATCGGGCCAGCGACGTGCACATCGAACCACAGGCCGAAACGACCGAGGTGCGCATCCGTGTGGACGGTCTGCTTCGAGAGGTGGTGCCGCCCCCGAAGAGAATGCACGCGGCGGTGATCGCCCGAGTCAAGATCCTGGCCCAGATGAACATCGCGGAACGCCGGCTGCCCCAGGACGGCCGATTGCGAATCCGGACGTCGGGTCGCGAAATCGACGTCCGCGTCTCGACCATCCCCACCATCTACGGGGAGAAAGTGGTCATGCGAATCCTCGACACTGCGGCGGTCAGCCACGATCTGAACCGGCTCGGCATCGAGCCGGCGGCGCTGCTCGAGCTGAAATCCATGCTCTCCCGCCCCCACGGCATCGTCATCGTCACGGGTCCGACCGGCAGCGGCAAGAGCACGACGCTCTACGCGGCACTCAACTACCTCAAGAATCCCGCGGTCAACATCACCACGGTGGAAGACCCCGTCGAGTATCGCCTGGCGGGCATCAACCAGATCCAGGTGAAACCCGAAATCGGGCTGGATTTCGCTTTGAGTCTTCGCGCCATCCTGCGACAGGACCCGAACATCATCCTGATCGGGGAGATTCGCGATAAGGAGACCGTCGAGATCGCTATTAAGGCGTCCCTGACGGGACACCTGGTCCTGAGCACGTTCCACACGAACGACGCACCGAGTGCGATCAGCCGGCTCGCCTATATGGGGATCGAGCGATATCTGCTGGCGTCCACGCTGAACCTGATCGTAGCCCAGAGACTCGTGCGGAGAATCTGTGAAAACTGCAAGGAGCCGGTTCCCCTTTCGGAAGAAGCTCTGCGACGGATGAAGCTGGATCGCACCCAGAGCGCCGGCTCGACCTTCTACCGCGGCAAGGGCTGCCCCATCTGCGGCAACACCGGCTATCACGGCCGCCTCCCCATCTTCGAATTCCTCGTCGTCGATGAAGACATCGGCGAACGGATCATCGCCGGTCAGAGCGAGGCGCAGATCAAGGACGCCGTGCGAAACAAAGAATATGGAAACCTGCTCGACAGCGGCGTGCAGGCCGCGTTGCGCGGTCTGACGACCGCCGAGGAGGTCATCCGAGTGGCATCGATGGGAGAGACCTGAGAACGATGAAGAGCTACACGTACATCGCTCGAGACCACACAGGCACGAAACGCGAGGGGCTCCTGGCGGCCAACTCCGCCCACGAGGCCTTGGAGATCCTGCATCACAAGCACCTCACCCCGATCGGGGTCCATGAGACCGTGGGCGTGGGCAGCGGCAAGCGCAAGGCCGTCCATCGTGGGCGGGTCCGGTCGGCCGACCTGGGCGCCGTATCCTGGCAATTGAGCACGATGCTCGACGGCGGCCTGAGCATCACCAGCGCCCTGGAGATCATCGCAGAAGATACCGATAACCTGCAGCTCCGCCACGTTCTGCAACACACCCTCGCGAAAGTGGCGGAAGGCAAGCTGTTGTCCGACGGTCTGGGCGAGTTTCCCCACGTGTTCAACCCGCTGGCGCTGGCCATCGTCATCGCAGGCGAGACCAGCGGCGACCTGGGCCAGGCCCTGCGGACCCTGGCGGAGTACTTCGACAACCGGGATCGCATAGCCAAGAAGGTCCGCAGCGCCGTCTCCTATCCGATCTTCGTCCTGACCCTGATCACCGGGATCGTGATCGGCATCATGACGCTCATCGTCCCGCGATTCCAGATGATCTTCTCCCAGCTCGGAGGCAACCTGCCCGCATTCACCCGCGCCTTCATGGGATTCTATACGTTCCTGTGCCACAACGCACTGTACGTGGTCGCGGCACTCGCCTGCCTGGTCTTCGGCACCCTGACCCTGTTGAAGACCAAGAGCGGTCATCAACTCCTGAGCCGGGCCGTCCTGCGCCTGCCCCTGTTCGGCAAGCTGTTCTCCGAAGCGTTCGTCGCCATGTTCTGCAGGACCATCGCCACCCTGCTGAATGCGGGCGTGCCGGTCCTCGAATCGTTCGAGATCCTGCGGGGCATGAGCAACAACGACGTGATCACCTCCGCCATCGCGAGAGTCAAGCAGCACGTCATGGGTGGATCGAACGTCGCGCTGGGCATGACCGCCGCGGGCTTCTTCCCCAACATGGTCGTCAAAATGGCCCAGGTCGGCGAGGAAAGCGGTTCATTGCCTGAAATCCTCCAGAAGACCAGCGACCACTACGAGCGAAAGATCACGGCGACGATCGACACGCTGACCCGCCTGCTGGAGCCCGTCATGATCACTACAGTCGGCGCCGTCGTCCTGGTCGTCGTCATCGCGTTGTACCTGCCGATCTTCACTATCTCCGACGTGGGGCATTGAGAGACCATGTCAAAACGGCTATGTCGTTCTGAGCGCAGCGAAGAATCCGGCCCACGAACTTGAGAAGCCTCTTATTCGCCGGCCGGATGATTTGCCTCGCTCACCACGACAAATCGCAGTCCCGTCTGGGGAAAGGTTCAAAATCGTAAAGTCGGTGGCCCACACAGACGATAGAGGAGCAGTGATCGTTGAATTGAAGAGGCTGACTCGCAGCGTTCTCGAAATCAAGAGTCACAAGTCGAAAACCAATAATTGTTTCATTCCCAGGAGGTCTGTATGAAGAGCAACAAAGCATTCACAATGGTCGAACTGATGGTCGTAGTCTTGATCGTCGGTATCCTCGCCGCCGTCGCAATCCCCCTCATGAGCGGTCGAGTTGATTCCTCCAAGTGGTCCGAGGCCAAGTCAGCCATGGGCACCATCGCCACCGCGATCCGGGCCTATGCGGCCGAAAAAGGCAAGAGCGGCGTCAGCGCGAGCCCAACACTTACCGATCTCGGGCTCTCGACCACTGAACTGGATGGCACGTACTTCACGAATGAATGCTATGCTATTTCAGGGGTATCCGTCAGCGATGACGGCACGGTGAATTTCACGATCAAGTGCACTGCGGAGACCTCGACCCGAACCGGCAAGCCCACTAAGCCCGCAACGATGACACTCACCGGCAGCAGCAGCGGCCAGGTGTTCACCGAGAGTTGATCGAAATCTCTTGTGTGTCAGGACCCACAGTCTCCTGTGGGTCCTGATGCATTTTCAGGCAGGTATTTCATCGCGAGGAGCGGAGCCGTGAAGACAGGCTCATCTACTGGCGGACACAAAGGGACACGGACCATCCGGTTCGGGGCAGGGTTCACCCTTGTCGAACAGGTGGTTGCCGCGGCCATCCTGACGATCGCGGCCCTCGGGGCCCTTCAGTATGAGTACTTCGCGGCGGGACACGCTCGGATCGCCCAGGTGCAGACAGCCGCCGCTCGCGTCGCACAACTGCTCATCGAGGACTGGAAGAGCACCGCAGGCTCGGTCGAATACGACCCCTCGGCGCTGGGACTGGGTTTCTCGAACGCCGGTTCGGCGCCCGCCGACTTCACCACGGCCGGCGGCCTCGGGGGCACGCTGAACGACGCGGTCTACAGCATCACGCTGTGCGATATGCCCCTGCTGGTCATGCTGAAGTACGCGGACGTCGATCAGGATACCGTAGCCCAGACCACTCTGCGACAGCTCGCGGTAGTCGTCCGCTACGGGCAGGCCGGCTCCGGGGGCATCACCGCCCCCGATCCGAAATTCGACGACCTGACGCCGATCATCCTGGTAACCTACGTGCGACTGGACGCAACCGATGGCTGAAGATCGAAATTCGAAACTCGAATATCGACCCCGCCAAGGCGGGAACGCGAATCCGAAACGAACTCGAATGGCCAAACAGAAGAGAACCCAGAACAGACCATCCGACAACAGTCGGCGTTTCGGTCATTGGGGGTTTGGACATTCGTGCTTGCTTCGGATCTCGGGTTTCGTGCTTCGTGCTTCGAACCGCAACACGGGCATGACCCTGGTCGAGCTGATCACGGCGATGGCCATATCCATGATCCTGATCGCAGGCGTCGGATTGCTCCTCGACAGCGGCAACCGCGCCTGGCTGCGAACCTATGAATCCGCCAACGACCGACTGAACCAGGACGCGCAGGCCCTCGTAGCCGCATTCGGCGCGGTAGGGCGCAGGTCCAATCGCGGCAACTACATCCTCTATGAGATCACCGACGGAGCCCTCAGCCCGGCGTTGCCGCCTGCCAATCAGCCGGATTCCGTTGTCTTCGCCGACGCGGTCGAATTCCGCTGCTGGGACGTCCCGCTGGACCCGGTGGACAGTTATGATCTGATGGACGCCGATACGATGGCGACGGCCTACGCTCTGTTCTACCTCGACGGGGACCAGATCAAGGTCGATTACGGATCGTATCCGCCGGGCGCCGCCCCGGAAGGCGGAGGCGCCAGAAACACCACGGGGATCTCCACAACCGTACTCGCGGAGAACGCACACGTCGAGGTCGGCAGCGCACCGTTCAGTCACACCACGGTGGCCGCCACCGGCCAGGGCTCCGTCCGATTGAACGTGACCCTGACGGATCCCAACGACGAGAGTCGAACCCTGCGAGTGATGACTTCCGTTCTGATGCGCAACATATGGCCCCGATGATGAACCGAACGTCCCATGTCAAGAATCGAAGATCGGCCGCCCGCCATCGCGGTCTGACGCTCGTGCTGGCTGTCATTGCGGTGGTGATCCTGACAACGGTTGGGGTCGGCCTGCTGACCGTTGGCTACGGCGTGCGGCACCACGCGATTGCCGCGAAGGCCGACGCGGCCGCCATGCTGGCGGCGGAGGCGGGTTATGAGAAGGCGGTCTTCTGGATGGGCCGGCAGCAGGACATGCTCAGCGCCCTGCAACAGGGCGTCGCCGGAACCTCCGGAACGCTCACCTTCCCCGACAGTTCCTGCACCTACCAGATCGGCCTGTACACATTCGTCGGGTCTCGCCCGGTGTTTCGCGTCGTGTCCAACGGCACCAGCGGCATCTTCCGACGCTGCGTGGATGTGCTCACCGTCCAGATGATCAGCGGCTGGGACATGGGTCTGTGCCGCATCCCCACCGGCGCCACCAGCACCAGTGAGGTGAACTTCATGAACGGCGAGGTCATGGACATGCCGATCCACATCAACAAGGCATCCGACCGTCCCGACATCAAGGACATCTTCATCGTCGGCAGCCCCTCCTTCCTCCAGCCCGTGGCCATGGGGGAGGACCGCTACACCGCCGGCGGCGGCGACAAGTACGCCAGCGTCATGTCCCTCTTCGACGGCGGCATCTACTTCAGTCAACCCGCCAGCCGGGTCACCGACGAGCAGTCCGTGCAGAGCAAGGTGGACCGCTTCCGCGACAGCACGTTGGCGCAATACCAGTTCACCCCGACGGCCACTGCGACGAGCCTGACCAATCGCCAGGCCGCGGTCCAGCTCGAGTTCTTCGTCGAAGGCGGCGTCGGCAAGGTCCGCATCACGAACAACTGCTCCGTCCGAGGGTTCCGCCAGTCCAGCGATTCGAGCACGTATGATTTCAAGATCAGATCCGGGACCGGCGGCACCCGGTACGAACGGTATTACATTTACACCTATCACGTCGCTGCAAGCAACGCGGATGCCACCGGGCAGCGGATCACGATCCCCCTGACGAACACCTATGTGAGCCAATCCTTCGGCGGTACGACCTCCGATCCCGGCGGTCAGATCTTCGTCAACGGCCACGTCGTCATCGGAGGCAACTCCACCCTGCACAACAACGACCAGGTGGTCAAAGGCACGGTCACCGTCGTCGCCACCGGCAACATCTGGGTGGCCGACTCGATCTACGTTGACGGCAGCCACGACTCGAACGGCAAGCCCACCGAAGACAACCCCAACGTCCTGGGGCTGCTCGCTCAGGGCGTCGTCAAAGTCGCAGACCCCGGGCTGAGCGACATCGATGGCGTCGTGAAGATCAAGGGGTACACCTACATGCCCGTGGGGCGCCCGAACTATCCCACCGCGAAGAGCACCAGCACCCGGTACTACCAACGGTATCTGCCCGACCCGACGATCGTCGAGGCCGCCATCACGGTCGGCGGCGGCGGCTGGGGCGCCGAGAACGTCTGGCTCGGCAGCGGCGTGGGCGGACGCAAAGAGGCCACCGGCTCCCAGGACTACCTCCGCGTCCATGGAACCATCACCGAGTGCATTCGAGGCGTCGTCGGCGTCAGCGGCTCCATGGACGCGGACGGATACCTGAAGTCCTATCACATGGACAACCGACTCCTGACCGGCATCGTCCCCGGCGACATCTGGCTGCGAGGCAAGTACGTGCCCGCGCCCGCCGGTTGGCGCGACTATCGTCCCAGCCAGTGAGACGGTCTTTCGGAACAGGGCTTCGACCCGGATGGACAGGAGCGTGCCGAGAGACTCCTCGGTCCCGCCCCTCCTGAAGGTCCGATATATGACTCAAGTCTTTTGATCGAAAGGAGCGTCCTGCCTGCCGGACTGATTCCGTATCCCCGTGAGACCACTTTCTGTGCACGCGCCGCCGGGCACGTTAAGTCGCCTGTCATACTGTCCGATGAGGAGTGCAATATGATTGGATTTCGCAAGAAAAGTCTGATTGGGTTGGATATCGATACGACGGCTGTGCGAATGGTGCAGTTGCGGCGGGAGGACGGCACGTACACCGTCACCGGGGCGTCTTCCACCGAGATCGCACCCTGGGGCGACGATCCGGAACTCCACCGAATCCACACCGTCCGCGCGATCCAACAGGGTCTTTCACGGCGCAATATCCGCGGCAAGCTTGCTGTTTGTGGATTGCGGGGGCCCGAGGTCGTCGTGAGGAGCTTCGAATTCCCTGTTCTGCCGCCCGAGGAGATCGGATCTGCGGTCGGACTCGAAGCGTCCCAGATCTGCCCCTTCAGCGCAGAGGAGAGCAGCCTCGACTATCAGGTGACCTCGATGGATACAAGGAAGACACGAGGATTCTGGGTGGCGGCCAACAACAGTCTGATCCGGAACACCCGTCATCTTGTCCACCAGGCCGGATTGCACTGCACCATGGTCGATGTCGCAGGGCTGGCCCTGCTCAACTGCCTGCAAAACTCCGGGAGCGACACGGACGAGGCGCAAGACAAGGGGGAAATCCAAGACAGGCCGGCCGTCGTCGACATCGGCGACTCCTGCACGACGATCGCCATTGTGGACCAGGCGGGTCGGCCCTTCGTCCGCGACATCAACTCGGGCAGCGACGAGATTCTCCGCCGGATGGCCGAGCAAGCCCACGTGCCGTTCGAGATCGCCAAGACCGCGCTGTCGAATCACGGACTGGAACCGAATCACATGGACAGGACGCAGTCCGAGGACGGCGGCTCACCCGCGGAGACCGAAGTGCGTCTCTGGAACAACCTGGAGACCGCCTGCGGCGCCCTGGTGGAAGACATCGCGACGACGTTACGGTACTACGCGGCGCAACACGGCCCGGGGCTGGCCATGCAAGGCGCTGCCGCGGGTGGTTCAGGATTGAAGGTGGAGCGTCTGCTCGTCTGCGGCGCGTTGTCCCGAGTCACGGAGTTCATCGGGCTGCTGCGAAACAAACTGTACATCGACGTGACGGCCTGGAACCCAATCGACGCGATGCCCAGCGCCGGTGCGAAGGTCAAGGGCCTGGCTTGCGTGTTGCAGGAAGCCGGCTCTTCCATGTCGCTGGCCGCTGGTCTGGCCATGAGATGCCTGTAGAACCGACAACGAATGGGAAGTGATGCCATGTATACTGTCGACCTGCTCGTGGGAGAAGGGATTCCGATCCGGAGCCGACCGGGGGGCATTGCCCTGGCCTCCCTGATCATCGTGGTCCCTCTGCTGATCGGGTTGGGCATGACCAGCTTCTACCTGGATGGAGAGGTGATCCTGTCGATCCAGAGGCAGCAACTGAGCAACATCGAGTCGGCCTCTGCGGCTCTGTCCCACGCATTACAGAGGAAAGAGTCGCTCGAACAGGAGAAAGCCCAGGCTGCCGGCGTGCTGTCACAGATCAAGGCGACCGTCGAGGAATACACCCAGTGGTCGCAGACCCTGGACGCGCTGGTCGAGAACCTCTCAGAGACCCTGGTCCTGACCCGCCTGGAGGCCAAGCTGGGCACGATCCAACAGAAAGTCCCGGCCAAGGACGACCCCACTCGGAAGGTAGAGGTGAGCGTGCCGGTGCGGACGCTCAAGCTGTCCGTCTGCGGACGACAGGCGGGAACCGCCCTGGACGCGGTCCAGAGCCTCCAGGAGAACCTGCGATCCTCGCCGATCATCGGACCGATGCTCGATACGATCACGGTCTCGCAGAACGTCGTCCTGCTCGACAATCAGCAGGCCGTCATGTACGAGTTGGAGTGCGTGTTGAAATCCGGACAGACCGTTCGACAACCCATCGCGAAAAGTGACCGGTGACTATGAAGGTTCGAGACAAGTATCTGCTGATCATGGCCGTGGTATGGGTGCCCTGCCTCGCGTTGGGGGCGGTATCCTACGCGATGATCCTGCATCCGCAAATGGACCAGCGTCGTGAACTGGAAACGAAGATCATGCAGGCGAAGGAGCATTACGCCCGCGCGCTGGAGGCCGCCAAGCCGGAACTCCAGGCCCATCTGACCGAGCAGGTTGACCGCCTGCGCAATCGCATCGCGGACTTCCTCGTCCGACCTGAGGATGCACCGGAACTGGCCTTCGAGATCGGCACGTTGGCCCAGGAGGCAAGACTGGAATCCTTCGGGATCAAGCCCACGAACACACGGGCCTCCGGCAAACCGAGCGACTGCACCGCGATCGAAGGGAAATCCCTCCATGTGAACTTTCTTGCGGGCTACACACGATTCGCGGCCTTTCTCAATGCCTTGGAGCGCCGTCGGCCCGTTGTCTTCGTGGAGACGTTCGCCATCGACCGCACCTTGGAGGCCGATGCGCAGCCGCAGATCGATATGGAATTGGCGGTGCTCGTCGAGGAATCGCAGGGGATTTGACTATGGCCGGCATCAAGACAGATTTCACGCAACAAGAGAACCCCGGCGAACGAGGATCGGGTTCCGTCTCCTCGCTGGGTTCGTGTTTCGGCAGGCTGTTCGGTCGCGGCAGCACGACCCACAGACAGCCGTCGCATCTGCTCATCGAGGAGCAGTCGAACGCCCTTGCCAAAGGAGTCTATCCGGAGCCCGCGCGTCAACATGCCAAGCACCACGAGGCAAGAATGCTCCAGACGGCTACCCTGGCAAAACGAAAGAGCAGTAGAAGACCCTCTCCCGTACGGATGCCGATGGGCGGCGCCGGGTCGCATCCCCGTGTGAGACCCACGACGTACGCTTCGCGAGCAGTCGGCGGCGGCAGACAGAAACTCATGATCGCTTTGATCCCGGTCCTGGCCATCGCGCTGCTGTACCTGCTGAGAAACCCCGTGACGGTGTCCACCGTCGCGACGGCAGACGTACACAAAGCTGAGGTCGTCCCGGCCAAGACCCCCGACGTCGAGATCGCATGGGAGATCCCCCCCCTCTACCAGCCCGGGGGGCGAGATCCGATGCGACTGCCCACCCCTCCCGTCGTAACGGTCGAGGAAGCCGTCGTCGTTCCGACGCAGGTCGATATCGATCTGATCGTGACCGGGATCCTGTACAGCGAGGACAGGCCGGCGGCAATCGTCGACACGGCCCTCGTGCACGAGGGGGACCAGATCTCCGGGGCCACCGTCACGAAGATCGAGAAGGACGGGGTCCAGTTTGAAATGAACGGCCGGTCCTGGAAGCAGACCGTCGAGATCGATAAGAAATGACAATCGGGAGAACGATCATGAAATCCTGTGCCATACAATCGTGGAAACCGACACCTTGCCCAACACATCGCTTGTGGGGACTTCGAGCGGATCTGCTGAAGCTTGCGGCGGCCGCATGGCTTCTTTGGTCCTTCGTGGCCACCTCGGCCGCGCGAGGCACCGAGGCGCAGGACCCGCCGGCGCAGACGCCTCTTCAGGAACGGCTCCAGAAGAAGATCAGCGTCGAGTTCCGCAAGACGCCTCTCGAGGACGTCATCCGGATCATCGCGGAGCAGGCCGACGTCGATGTAGTCGCCAGTCCGACCGTCACAGGCGAAGCCACCGTCAAACTGACCAACGTGCCGCTGCAGGAGGCGCTCCGGAGCATCCTGGAAGTGCATGGATTCGACTACGTCGTGGGCGACAACATCATCCGCATCCTGGCACAGGCGGAAATGCCCAAAGTGCCCGAGAGACAGGTCACCAAGATCTTCGAGATCACCTATGCCGACGTCGCCGAAGTGGTGAAATCGCTCGACAAGTACAAGTCGGAGGTCGGCTCGGTCACCCACATCGACGGCACCAGTCATATCCTCGTCACCGACAAGGAGGCCAAGATCAAGGATATGAGCGACTTCCTCACTGAGATTGACCGGGTCACGCCCCAGATCCTGGTCGAGGCGCGGATCTACGACGTCACCAGCAAGGATCGCTTCGACCTGGGTGTCCAATGGTCCGCAGGCACGAGGACCGAGTACGACACCGATGGCATACCGGACATAACGACGGAGACGAACCCCTTCACCAAGGGATTGTTCGATGGAACCGCCGCGAAAGCCGAGAACACCACGGGCTCGATCCGACTCGGCTGGCTCACCTCCGACGTGGACATCGACGCGACATTGAGAGCCGAGAAGGAGAACATCAACGCCCGACTGCTGGCCAATCCACGCGTCCTCGTGCTCAACGACAAGACGGCAAAGATCAAGATCGTGTCGGAGATCCCCTACCAGCAGCTCCAGGAATCGGCCCTGGGCGGCAGTATTGGAACGACCGCCTTCCGAGAGGCCGGCGTCGAGCTGCAAGTGACGGCTCACCTGGCCGTCCGCGATGAGATGATCCGCTTGCAGATGAAACCCTCGTTCAGCGTCGTCACCGGCGAGGTCATGGTTGCCGGCACCAACATCAGCTACGCGCAGCCCGTCGTGGACCGGCGAGAGGCCGACACGACCCTGATCGTCAAGAACGGTCAGACGGTTGTCCTGGGCGGGCTCAGGAAGAAGGAAGTGAACCAGCAGATCAACAAGATCCCCCTGCTCGGGGACCTGCCGCTGGCCGGCGCGCTGTTCCGCTTCAAGGCGGAGGAGACGATCAACAGCGAACTGCTCGTGTTCATCACGCCGTGGATTGTCGTGCAGAACACAATGAATGACGGGGAGACCCAGGCGTACAAAGAGACCGAGTTCCAGGGCCCGGTTCCGTCCTACACCTCCGCGGAGAAGCCCGAACAGGACTGACGATGCTCGTGGCGCCGGCACGACCGAAATGAGGTGCTCGCATCAATGGAACAGGATGCAGCAGCGTTCCGCTTGGCGGGTCCACGAGATCTTAGGGAGACCGTCCGATGCAGGAGCAATCGTGGAAGGTGACTCTGCCCGGCCTGCTGTGTAAGCGAGAAGGCCAATGGTGGTGGGAGGTGAAGCTGCCGGGAGAGGACCAGGCGAGGATCCGACCACTGAACGTCCCCGCAGGGTATGACCCCGAGATCGCCCGGAAGGCCGCCGTCACGATGTGGGAACAGGCCGTCGTGCGGGACGGAGCCAAACAGATCATCCTCGACTGGGCCGCAAAGGTGGAACGATTCAAGTCGCAGTTCCTCGACAAGCTCCGTCATCTCACGGAACTCGTCGAGTCGGCCACCGCCAAGGCCCAGGCCGAGGCGAGTGCACGGGCCGAGATGGAGGTCCGCCTGAACGCCGTGATCCTGGCTGCAGGATTTGGGTCCCAGGCCCCGGCGCAGCAAACGACCGTGCCAACACCTGAAGCGCTCGATTCGCCTGTGAATCCGCAGGCCGATGTGCCCCATCCGCCGGAGATCGAGGCCCATCCGGCGCCGTCGGAACTTGGACTGTGCGAGTGTTGTGGTGCAACAGGCATCCCGACCGCAGACCTTGAACGGATTGACTCCGGACAATTCCTCTGTCCGGACTGCCTGCACACCTTACGCGTCGCTGCCTTGCAGGCGGAGCTGGACGCCCTGGCAGCCAGTCTCTCCTGACGACACCACGCACTGCAGCACATAACCTCCTGTCATCCTGAACGTCAGCGAGGGATCCGGCTCAGAAGTGAGAAAGAAGACTCGCGATCCCAGGGGCGACAGCGGTGGATTCGTCTCAAGAAGGCCAAGAGGGCCAAAGAAACAGATGTTGGACTTCTTGCGCTCTTGGGCCTGAAGACCGCCTCGGAATCCGGATGGAACGTCCCCTCCACAGCCCGGAGGCTTCACTTCGTTCAGCGTGACACATCGTGGCCGCGTCAATGCTCGATGTTCATCTGTGTCATGCCTTCACGATCTTCGAGCGGCCGGCGCGGACCTTGGCGGTGGCGTTGCGCGAATCGACGACGAGCTGTGCGTGTCTCACGATCCAGTTGTAGTCGTAATCGCTGTGGTTCGTCGAGATCAGGACCGCGTCGTAGCCGGCGAGCATCTTGGCGGTCAGCTTCTTGCTCGTCATCTGCAGGTTGTACTCTCGCTGCTTGTGCGTCTGGGGGATGTAGGGGTCGTTGTAGTCCACCTTCGCCCCTTTGTGCTTGAGCAGCTCGATCAGCTCGAGGGAGGGAGACTCCCGCACATCGTCGATGTCGGGCTTGTAGGCCAGGCCGAGGACGAGCACCTTCGAGCCCCGCAGGCTCTTGCGACGCTCGTTCAGCGCATCGGCGACTCTCTCCACGACGTAGTGCGGCATCCCGGTGTTGATCTGGCCCGCCAGCTCGATGAACTGCGTCGTCATGCCGTATTGACGCGCCTTCCACGTGAGGTAGAACGGGTCGATCGGGATGCAGTGCCCGCCCAGCCCGGGACCGGGGTAGAACGGACTGAACCCGAACGGCTTCGTGCTGGCCGCCCGAATGACCTCCCACACGTCGATTCCCATCCGGTGGAACAGCATCTTCAATTCGTTGACCATCGCGATGTTGATGCAACGGTAGGTGTTTTCGAGGATCTTCGCCGCTTCCGCAACCTCGCAGTTCTCGACGGGGACCAGCCTCTGGATAGCGACCCTGTACACCTCCAGCGCTCGTCGAAGACTTTCCTTGCCATAGCCGCCGACGACCTTCGGGATCGTGGACGTCCGGAACTGCTTGTTGCCGGGATCTTCCCGTTCGGGAGAGAAGGCCAGGAAGAAATCCCTCTCCACCTTCAATCCGGACTGCTCCAGAATCGGCAGGACAACTTCGCGGGTCGTGCCGGGATAGGTCGTGCTTTCCAGGGCCACGAGCTGACCCTTGCGCAGATACCTGGCGATGGTCCGGCTGGTGGATTCGATGTATTGAAGGTCCGGGTCGCGGTTCTTCGTCAGGGGCGTGGGCACACAAATGACAAGCGTGTCCGGCCGGGACAGCTTCGTCATGTCGTTCGTGGAGTGTAATCGTCCCGACTGGACCATCTCGGCCATTGTCTCATGACTGATGTGCTTGATCGGGCTTCTGCCTTTGTTGATGACGGCCACCATCTTGGAATTGATGTCGAAGCCCAACACCCGGGCGCCGCCCCGGGTGAACTCCCGGGCCAGCGGCAAACCCACGTACCCCAGGCCGATGATTCCCACATGGGGACCCGTCGCCTTGCGATTCACTTCGTTGCGATTTGCCACAGTCACCTCCCTATCAACATGCACACGCAATCCTTGTCTACGAACCAATCCTATCGGCTTTCCGACGTCTTCTGATAAGGAAAACCGCGCCGGCCAGCGCGATGCCGATCAAGTCCGATACGTAGTCGCTCACGCTGGCGGTCCGGTTCACAAGGGGCTGGGTCGTCTCGTCGACCACCCCAATCCCCGCCAACACCAAGAGACCCGCGACCGCAGGGATGGGACGCACAGGGTCCCGAAGCGACAGGAGAAACAGGATGGCGACCCAGCCGTAAGCCCCCATGTGCTCGACCTTGTCCAACAGATGTCCATGCAGCGCTCTGGGCAGGGCCTCCTGGGGAATGTGCGTCAGCACCAACACCAACATCATGCTCGCCAGCGAAGCAAAGAACCACCTCCTGTGGAAACGCAACGTCATCCTGTCGGTCGGCATAAGCTCTATGCTATCCGCTCATCCCAAGAGTGTACATGGCGAACCAGAGGCCGTGTCATCCCCCTACTTCTTGATCCCGAGCAGGTATTGCCCAAGTATCATGTGACTGCGCTTGTCGCCCTTTTTCGCGCTCTTGGGCTTCATCCAGAGCCGATAACAGCTCAGTTGCTGATCCTGCACGCCGGGCTTCGTCTTCGTTTCGTTCATCGATACCCTCTCTTCATAGACCCAGGCTGATTCGTCTCCACATGGCGAACGCCCAGCGGGACTTCACCGCCAATCGAATTACTGCGAGACACACACTCTCGCGGACAACCAATCCGGCACAGGCGACTGTTCCGTCTCTTTCTCGGCACGACAGTAGCTATCCCAGATATAGCGCGCCTCCGACGGAACCTCAAAGTACGGCACCCAGGTGTTCACGATCGGCGCTTCCACCATCTCGTGGATCTCGTCGAGGCGCTCCCGCACCTCTCGCAGCATCCGGGTGAGCTGCTCATCGTGGATATCCAGGGCCGCCTTCGCTTCGTCATAGCGGATTCGGCGAGGTTCGGTCCGGGCCTGCCGGGCGATCCAGTCGCACAGCCGCCGTTGCTCTTCCGTGAGATCGAATCGGAACTGATCCATCACATCGCATTTCATTGCTCGAATCTCCACTATTATGGGTCACCAAAGACTCTGTGCCACTGGTGGTTCATCGACGGAATCGGCGGGCGCCTTAACCACGCTGTTGCGAAAAATCACCGCCTGCTTGGAGCCTGCTGAAAAAGCAGGATGCTACGCCCTTGCAGCGCAGGCGAAGGACGATGTGGATTGGCGACGGGGACTGAGCGATCATTCTGACGCTGTTGCTTGTGGCGCCGGGTTCGGAACACGCGAGCGGCTATACACCGAAGCTGGTGCCCACCGCGATGGCCGCTCGGACCAGGCCGTAGTTCCTCGGGACGGTCTTGGTCCGCCCGGCCACCAGGCGCAGGCTGATGCTCGCGAACTGCCCGTCCTTGAGAACGACCAGGTGATTCTTCACGCCTTTCATGAGCAGCTCCATGGCTCTATGCCCGAAATTCGTAGCCAGGGTCCGATCATACGGCGTGGGCGTGCCGCCTCGCTGGACGTGGCCGAGGACCACCGCCCGGCAATCCAGCGACGTCTTGGCGCTAATGTCGGCGGCCAGCTTGTTGCCGATGCCGCCGAGACGGATCGGATCGGGGCTGCCCGCAACGCGGTGGCTCACTACCATGGAGCCGCCCTTGGGTTTCGCCCCCTCTGCGGCACAGATGATGCTGAATCGCTTGCCTCGGCTGGACCGGGCCAGGACGTAGTCGCAGATCTTCGGCAGCTCGTAGGGGATTTCCGGGATGAGGATGACATCCGCTCCGCCCGCCACGCCTGCGTGCAGCGCGATCCAGCCGGCGTAGCGTCCCATCACCTCCACGATCATCACCCGATGGTGCGAGCTGGCGGTCGTGTGGATCTTGTCGATGGCCTCGGTCGCCGTCGTCACGGCGGTGTCGAAGCCGAACGTCACGTCCGTGCCGTACAGGTCGTTGTCGATGGTCTTCGGCACCCCCATGACCGTCAGGCCCTTGCGGGCGAACTGGGCGGTCATGGCCATCGTCCCGTCGCCGCCGATGCAGATCAGCGCATCGATCCGTCGCTCCTGGAGCGCCTGCACGCAACCATCCGATACGTCCTTGTATTGCACTCCGCGACCGGTCTTGAAGGGATGACGGAAGGGATTCGCCGTATTGCTCGTTCCCAGGATGGTCCCGCCGAGCGTCAGGATATTGCTCACGTCGTTGTAGCTCAGACGGTCCATGCGGTTCTCGATGAGTCCGAGGTATCCGTCGTGGATTCCCCACACGTCCAGCCGGTATTTGTTGATGGCGGTCTTGACCACCGCCCGAATCACGGCGTTCAATCCGGGGCAGTCGCCGCCGCCCGTCATTACGGCGATCGATCGGATGCGTTTCGCAGCCATCTTCTTCACTCCTTGCCTGTCCTGACACCAGCCGTTCGGCTACAGGTTCGTCAATATACGCCGCGTGACGCCCCTACGCCACCACAATCTCGGGCCAGGGCGAACGCAAAGTCGCCGGACGAGTCTCACGGATGTCGTGGCGCGGAGCCTCGCGACGAAGCAATCACAAGTCCCAGCATGGGAGATTGCTTCGCTGCGCTCCTAAGAAAATGGGTTCTACAACGGATGCGGAGAATTGTCACAAGGGTCGTAACTGGCGTAGCTTATGAATGCACTGGTCGATGAACCCATTTTC
>JAXDBU010000035.1:0-54060 GCA_034678485.1 Sedimentisphaerales bacterium
AATAGACGGACAGACAACGGAACAAAACGCACCAAGTCGTGCACTCGACGAGACTTGCGCACGACGGGGCGAACCAGCACCATTTCCATCCCCTTCGGGTGGGCCATGGGCCCATGAACGGCTTCGCAGGAATGACAGTGTCTGGCCCGTGCCTCCTCTGGAAATAGACGGACAGACAACGGAACAAAACGCACCAAGTCGTGTACTCGACGAGACTTGCGCACGACGGGGCGAACCAGCACCATTTCCATCCCCTCCGGGTGGGCCATGGGCCCATGAACGGCTTCGCAGGAATGACAGTGTCTGGCCCGTGCCTCGTCGTCATGTGAGTGGCCGCAAGAACGGTCATGCAGCCGATGGTGGGTTCCCAAGATCGCCAAGATCGCCAAAGAGGTGAAATGTGGCGATCTTGGGGGAGAAGCGTTGGAAGCTCCGTCGACGACTCTTGGTCGCGTGATCCGTGTTTCGCGACTCGGTTCACGAAACGCCGGTCACGAGCCACAAGCCGGATATGCTCTGGCGGGCACACTTCGAACGCTCAGCCCTTGACGCAGGCCAGCGGCTCGAGGCGGGCGACCTTGCGGGCCAGGCCGGCTTTCTCCGTGGCGTCGACGACGACGGACACGTCCTTGTAGGCGCCCGGCGCCTCCTCGGCGATTCCTCGCATGGACGAGCCGCGGATGACGATGCCTTTCTGCGCCAGGTGCATGACGATGTCCTTGCCGTGCCAGCGTTTGGCGGCCTGGCTGCGGCTCATGGCCCGACCCGCTCCGTGGCAGCAGGAGCCGAAGGATAGGCCCATGCCCGCGTTCGTGCCCGCCAGAATGTAGGAGGCGGTGCCCATCGTGCCTCCGATGAGGACGGGCTGGCCCACCGGGCGCAGGTCTTCCGGCAGCGACGGATGTCCCGGCCCGAAGGCCCGCGTCGCGCCCTTGCGATGGACGTAGAGCCTCCTGGGCTTGCCCTCGATCTCGTGCTCCTCGACCTTGCACGTGTTGTGCGAGACATCGTAGAGCAGCGTCAGATCCGCCTGCGGAAAGAGCCTGGCGAAGGCCTCCCGCGTCAGGTGCGTCAGGACCTCGCGGTTGGCCAGAGCGCAGTTGATCCCGGCGCACATCGCGCCGTAATACTGGCGTCCCACGTCGGATTGGATCGGGGCGCAGGCCAGCTCGCGGTCGGCCAGTTCCAGGCCGTGCTCGGCGGCCGCCTTGATCATCCGCGGCGCGAAGTCCGTGGCGATCTGATGGCCGAGACCCCGCGAGCCGCAGTGGATCATCACCATGATGTCGTTGAGGGCCAGGCCGTAGACCTTGGCGATGTCCTCGTCGTAGACTGCGGTCACGCGCTGGACTTCGAGGTAGTGGTTGCCCGAGCCGAGTGTGCCGACCTCTTTCTCCTGACGCTGCTTGGCGTGGTCGGAGACGTATCGGGGCTCGGCGCCGGACACCCGGCCTCCCTCCTCGATGTACTTCAGGTCGTTGCGCGAGCCGTAACCTTCTTCGACCGCCCACACGGCGCCGCCCAGGAGCATGTCGTCCATCTGCGACGCGGAGAGCTTGATCCGACCCTCGCTGCCGACGCCCGCGGGGATATGGCGGGCCAGAGCGTCGGCCAGTTCCTTTTCCTTGCCTTCGATCTGGTCGTAGGTCAGACCGGCGCGGAGGGCGCGAACGCCGCAGGAGATGTCGAAGCCGACACCGCCGGCGGAGATGATCCCGCCTTCGTCGGGATCGAACGCGGCGACGCCGCCGATGGGGAAGCCGTAACCCCAGTGAGCGTCGGCCATTGCGTAGGAGGCCGTCGCGATCCCCGGCAGGGCGGCTACGTTCGCTGCCTGCTGGTAGACCTGCTCATCCATCTCGCGGACCAGCTCCTCGTCCGCGAACACCACCACCGGCACGCGCATCCGGTCGAACGGCGCGATGACCCAGCGGGCCTCGCCCTGCTTTTGCAGTCTCTTGGCGAACATCACTTCTGCTCCCTGCAAACAAATCCGAAATCCGAAGCTCGAAATCCGAAACAAATCCAAAGGTTCAAAACGCTGACGCGGCTCGGGTGATCCGTTTTGGACTTGTGATTTCGGTCATTCGTGCTTGTCTCGGATTTCGAGATTCGGATTCCGTGCGTTTCTTCCTACACATCCACGATGCATTGGGCGAGCCAGGCGCCGGTCTTGTCCTTGGCTACCTTCAGGCCGGCATAGGTGGCAGCCTTGACTTCCACCGTCGGCTGGTGCCTTGCGATATCGATCGGCTCGCCCCAGGCTCGGGCTCGCAGGCCGCCCTCGATCGGCTCGATCTCGAACCGACTGAACAACATCCTACGCGTGTCCATTTCGTAGAGCAACGACGCCAGCCAGCTTACGAGAAGCAGCTCATCATCCTGCTCCCGGCAGACGATATCGACCGGCTCTCGCGGCTCGACCTTGTCGGGATCGACGAGGACCGCGGTCAATGCGATCGCCGCCTGGGCGAAGGCATCCTCGCGGGTCGGTCCCACGCCGCGAACGCCGATATCTGCGGGATGGGGGAAATGTTCCCAATGCCCGGTAGTCATCATACAATAGCCTCCGCGTCAACGAGACGCATCCCATGGTAGCAGAACCGAGGCAGAACTCGAAACCCGAAATCCAAAAACAAGTTCGGAGGACCGAAACCTGTCGCGGACTTCTCTTGTCGGACTCAGGTTCATCTTGGGTCTGTGATTCCGTTGGTGTGACGGGTCGGAATCGACCTTGGCGGGACTTGAAGAAGGTCTGGCATTCGCCTACGCGATGGATAGAATGAAGGGGTCTGACGACCAAGGTTTCTGCGCCCTTCGCAGACGGATCTGTCAGAGGCCGGGTTCATGTCGTCCCTCTTACGACCCATTCGACTGGCGGGGGCAAGATGCTCGCAGCCGGATCGCGGCTCACGTCGATGCCGTGACGGCAGGATCAAACCAACAGGAAGAAAGGTCTGAAAGGAATCGGGTATGGCTCTGAGCAAGCGATTGACAGCCGAGATCCTCGGCACATTCTGGCTCGTGTTCGGCGGGTGCGGCAGTGCCGTGCTGGCGGCGGCGTTCCCCAACCTGGGAATTGGCCTGCTCGGCGTGTCCCTGGCGTTCGGGCTGACCGTCCTGACCATGGCTTTCGCCATCGGGCACATTTCCGGCTGCCATCTCAATCCCGCGGTGACGGTCGGCCTGGCCACGGGCCGGCGGTTCCCCTGGAGCGAGGTAATCCCCTATGTGATCGCCCAGGTCATCGGCGCGGTCGCGGCGGCCTTCATCCTGTACGTGATCGCCAGCGGCAAGGAAGGATTCAGTCTGGGCGGCGGGTTCGCCTCCAACGGGTACGCCGAACACTCCCCCGGCGGCTACTCCCTGACGGCCGCCTTCGTCGCGGAGGTCGTCCTGACGTTCATGTTCCTGATGGTCATCCTGGGCGCCACGGATTCCCGGGCGTCGGCGGGCTTCGCGCCGATCGCCATCGGCCTGGCTCTGACGCTGATCCACCTGATCAGCATCCCGGTGACGAACACATCGGTGAATCCCGCCCGCAGTACGGGACCGGCGCTCTTCGTCGGGGGCTGGGCGCTTTCGCAACTGTGGCTCTTCTGGCTGGCCCCGCTGCTCGGAGGGTTCCTGGCTGGACTGGCCTACCCGGCCATCGCCGGCAAACCGTCGAGCCCCACGAAGTGAGCGGCCCATCCGCGGAGTCATTGAACTTGACCAAGGCCACAGGCACACGATGTGCGACTTGTGGCCTTTTTCCATGCGCCCTCGGCACCGGCAAATCCGTTCTTTGTATTCACTTTCCGCAGTCCCTTCGTACATACTATTGGAATGACCCGACACGATTCGAATTCGGACGAGGCCTTGATCGAGGCGATTGAGCGGGGCGACAGGGACGCCGCGGCGTGTCTGTACTACCGTCACATCGACCGCGTGCATCGCATCTGCTGTCGGATCGTGTTGGACTCGTCCCAGGCGCCCGATTGCGTCCAGGAAGTGTGGATGAAGGTGTTCCGCAGTCTCGGTCGGTTCCGCTGTGAGCAGTCCTTCGCCGCGTGGTTGAACACAGTGGCGGCCAATACCGCTATCGATTTCTACCGCCGGTCGAGAAGGCAGGGCCATCCCGTCGATCTCGACGAGGCCTCCATGGAATCCCTCGTGGCCGAGCGTGATGAGCCGGACCGGCAGTTCGACGACGAGACCGCTCGACGAGAGATCCAAGCTGCCCTGGAACAAATCAGTGTCAACCAGCGGACCGCGTTCGTCCTGCGGTACTTCGAGCAGATGCCAGTCGAGGAGATCGCCAAGACGTTGCGGTGTCGCGAAGGCACCGTGCGGACCCACATTCGACGGTGCCTGCTGTCGCTGCGGGCCAGGCTCGCGGCCAAGCTCAATCGTGAGGTGTAGGACTATGGACAACAAGCGTTTCTCGCTGAAAGAGTTTGCGGCGCTGTTCCCCGGCCGATTCGAGTCGCAGGAGCAGTTGCTGCGGGAGTACCAGTCCTTCCTGGCGGTGTTCGAGCAACTGGATCAGGCGCCTGTTCGCGAGTTGTCCGACCGTCAGAAGGCGGAGATCTTCCGTCGTTCCTGGCAAGATCGACGGCGCGATTGGTCCTGGACCTGGGCTTGGCTGGGCGTCTTGCGACGGCCGGCGGTGACGTTTGCGGCGGGAATCGCTCTGGGGTGTGCCGGGATGTTCCTCGCCCTGAGCAGCCGCCCAAGGTCCGTCGAGGTGCAAGTCGATGGCCCGCTGGCGAAGTCGGAGTCCCCTTTGACCATCGAGCACATCCAGCGAACGCAGGTCTACAAGGGCAAAGCGGTCGAGCGGATGTACCCGGGGATCGAGAACCCCCAGATCGTGGTGGAGAAAACCGGGGAGTCCGCCAAGCCGCAACGGGTCCTCTACGGCACACTGGATGATGGTGAAATCTACGTGGTATGGAACCTTTGACAAAAGGAGATCGAACGATGAGAAAGCAAGCACTGATGATGGCGAGTCTGGGGCTCCTTCTGATGCAGGGCGCACTATGGTCCCAGGAAGCGACTGTGCACCAGGAAATGACGGTTCAGATCATGAACCTCAAATACTACCCTGTTCAGGAGATGAGCCGTATCCTGGAGACAATCTGCGGAGGCGATGGGACCCAGATCGTCGTCGATGAGAACACCAACTGTATCATCGTGCGCGCGGCGCCGGAGCGTATGGAGGAGATCCAGCAACTGGTCGCACAGTTGGACAGACCAACCGAGTCTGCGCCTCAGAGCGAGCCCCTGCTGTGTCGGGTCTACATGGTGGAAGTGCCGTCCAAGCAGTCGGATCTCAAGACATTCCGGGTTGCGCTGCAGCTTCCCTCTTCGGTCGTGACTCTGCCGGATCTGCTGAAGGCCAGCGAAGGAAAGAAGGTCGTGATCGACGCCTTCCGCGACGATGTACCCGGTTTGGACGTTTCGCATAGAATCGAGATTCAAGGTCGGGCGGCCTCCGTCGAGATCCTCATGCAGGTGCTCGCCATGGTCCCGCCCGACGGAATCGCGAGCATGGAGTTTGATGAGCAGGCATCCGAGCTCGTAGTCCCCGCTGCACAAGTCAGTCAATTGCCGGAGCAGTTGCGTCAGCACGTCCACAAGTTCCTCGGCGCGGACGTGCAGACGGTGGGTTATTGGTTCGGCAGCATGTCCTCGCCCGGCGAGATCAAGGGGCCCATCGGGCCCTGGTCGATACAGTTGGAAGTGAGACCGACTCAGACGACCGCCCTTTCCATTGAGGTCGGGGTGGATGAATGGGAGGGTGAGAACGCATTCGAGATCCTGAGGAACTCCATCCAAGGCAAGGTCGGCAAACCGATCATTATCGGATACAATCGCGAGGTGGACAAAGTGCGAACCATGGGCGCGATGATCATCCTTCTGGAACCGGATGCCCCCTCCCCAACGCCAGGTTCGCCGGGTTGAGCAGACTCGTAGGGTGCGTATCACGCACCATCTTCCGGTGCATTCGATGGTGGAACGGTGCGTGATACGCACCCTACATGGAAGCACACCAGACATAGGAGACAAGACGTGTTTGAAAAGCACGATTCGCAGGGGTACAAGGCGGCGCTGCCGGGGATTCGGATGAAGACCCTCTGCTACGGCCGGCGAACGCTCATGACCGAGTTCCTCCTGGAGAAGGCCAGCGTCCTGCCCATGCACGCACACCCCTACGAGCAGACTGGATACCTCGTCAAAGGGCGGATCCGCCTGACCATCAGCGGCCAAATCTACGACGTCTCCCCCGGCGACAGTTGGTGCATCCCGCCCGACGCGGAGCATGGAGCCCAGATCCTGGAGGACTCCGTCGCCATCGAGGTCTTCTCCCCCGTCCGCGAGGATTATCTGCCGAAATGAGCCCCTCCACAGGGGGTTATGAGTGAATCCCGCGGCGTTTTGGGTCGATCCTACCTGAGAATGAGCCGGCAATCGGTCTGCGGACCCATTGTCCCCATTGGTTTGATGCAGGTCTTATAATAACGACCGAATCCCGGTTCCTGCTTGTTCGATTTCAATTGAGCCGATTGGTGGATCTGGGTATAATGAGTGCTTTGGGATACCTTAGAATCGGGGGTTGTATGGATAAGCGCATCGCAGCTCTGACGGTACTCGCTCTGGCCCTTTCCTGCTCGGCCGACGTCTTCACAGTCGATGAGGACGGTGTCGCGGATTTCCAGACCATCCAGGACGCCATCGACAACTCCTGGCACGGCGACACGATCATCGTCATGCCGGGGACCTACGAGGAACAAATTGCCCTCGGCGGCCGGCGGATCACCGTTCGCAGCGAGGATCCGGAGGACCCCAACGTGGTGACAAACACCGTGATTGCCTCAGGCTCCGATGCCGGCGTCCTCTTCGAGTTCGGCGAGGGCGAAGACTCCGTGCTGATGGGCCTGACCATCACGGGGGCCGGGATCCTCTGCACCGGCGCCTCGCCTACGATCTTCGGCAACGTCATACGCGACTGCAGCGGCACGGGCATCCAGGGTCAGAACGACGCCCAGCCGACCATTGTCGGCAACCGGATTCTCGACAATGCCCTGGAGGGCATCTCCGGCTGCGACGGCCTGATCCAGGGCAACGTCGTATCCCGCAACGGCGCCGGCATCGGCTTCTGCGCCGGCTCGGTCCTTGATAACATGATTACCGATGGTACGGAAGGCGGCGGGGTGTACTCCTGCACAGGCGAGATCGCGGGCAACACGATCACCGGCAACTACGTTGCCACGCAAGGCGGTGGGCTCTATGAGTGCACCGGTCCGATCCATCACAACCTCATCGCGGGGAATCGCGCCGACCAGCAGGGCGGTGGACTGCACGGATGTGCCGCTTCGATCCACAACAACACAATCGTCGGCAACCGCGCCGGCGAGGCCGGCGGCGCCGTCAGCGAGTGTCCGACAACCGTGTACAACAACATCATTGCCTTCAACGAAGCGCCGGTCGGGGCCGGCCTGTACGGGCTATCCACCAACACCTACAACGTCTTCTGGAGCAACACAGGCGGCAACTTCGGCGGCGGCGCAGCCGCCGGGACGGGTGATCTGTCCGTCAACCCACGATTTGTCTCGAACGGAACCTGGGACAGCAAGGACACCACGGACACGACCGACGACTCCTGGGTCAATGGCGACTATCATCTGCGGTCCCAGGCCGGGCGTTGGGATGCCAACGACAGGTCCTGGGTGGTCGATGGCGAAACCAGCCGGTGCATCGATGCCGGCGACCCGAGCTCGACCTGGACCGCGGAACTGTGGCCCAACGGCGCACGCATCAACCTTGGCGTTCACGGCGGGACCGCCCAGGCGAGCATGTCCTCCTCCGGTGTGGGTCTCCTGACCGATCTGGATTTTGATGACAGCGTGGGGTCGCCTGACTTGATGCTGTTCTCGGAAAGCTGGCTGACCGAGCAGGCGCCGGTGGCCGCGGATCTCAATCGCGCGGGAAGTGTGAACTTCCACGACTTTGCGCTGCTGGCTCTGGACTGGGGGACTGGACCGGGGACGGCGCCGACTCCGAACCCGATGACGTTTGCCACACCTCCGACCGCGACGGGACCCTATTCGATCGCGATGGTTGCCACGAAGGCCGCTTCCACCGATGAGACCGGTGTCGAATACTACTTCGAGGACTACTACTCGCCCGAGTACAACAGCGGATGGCTGTCCTACGAGGCGGACAAACAGCCGCGATGGGAGGATACCGGCCTGGCGCCGTTGACGCGGTATCACTACCGTGTCAAAGCCCGCAACCAAGGCAACCAGTTGGAGACGGGGTGGTCCGATCCGTTTAGCGCAATGACATCGCAGGAAGACTTCGTGGCGCCGACGCCCAACCCGATGACCTGGCAGACGGAGCCCTATGTCGTCTCCGCGGGACGGGTCCGCATGGTGGCGACGACCGCGGCGGACGACAGCGGCGTCGAGTACCGCTTCGAGTGCACCTCGAACTCCGCCTACAGCAGCGATTGGCAGGACAGCGTGACGTACGAAATCACCGGCCTACCCAAGGGGTATCACACGTTCCGCCTGTGGGCGAGGGACAAGTCGCCCTATCAGAACACGACGTCCGCGTCGAGCGAGGTGGCCGTGGACTTGTTGCCTCCGACGCCCGACCCGATGGAGTGGGCCTTGGAGCCGGACGAAGTCCACATCGGCTCGGGTACGTTCGACTACTACGTAACGATGACCGCCGTCGAGGCGAGCGACGATACCAGGGTCGAGTACCACTTCCAGTGCACGACGGAATCCGGATTCAGCAGCGGCTGGCAAACCTCTCCCGAGTACACGGTCAAGGTCGGCCGCTCGGGCCAGCAGCATCGATTCCGCGTCAAGGCCAGGGACACCTCGCCCAGCCACAATGAAACGGGTTGGTCCTCCGAGGTGCTGGCCAAGTAGAGATCGTCTTCATCAGGCTTCTTGCGTGCATCCGCGCGCTGTGATCAGCCACAGACGTGCCCAGGAGCCATCCGCGCAAACCCGCGCGATCTGAAGACCATCCCCCGATTCTCACATGTGCCACGGACTGCGCATGGGGCGGGTCAGGAGACGGTTGGCCTGGTCGTCGTCGATGAATCGCTCTTTCTCGGGGTCCCAACGGAGCGGGCGGCGGAGCTTGATCGCGATCTGCTCCAACCAGCACAGCGTGTCGGTGCGAACGGCAATATCGATCGGCGCGGCCGGCTGCGTTCGGCCCTTGACCGCGTCGACGAAATTCACATGGTGGTTGTCGCTCTTGAACAGATGGATATCGTTCGGGCCCAGCTTGACCTTCAGCAGCGACTTGGGATTCGCGTCGATCCGCTCGCGATCCACATGGACCCAGCCCTCGCTGCCAAGGAATAGGACGCCGTGGCCGTGCCCGCCTGTCTGCAGGGGGTGCTTCTTGGCGGTGGCGTCATCCATGTGGACGAGCGTCACGCCGTTGGCGTAGCGGTTCTGGACCTGCCAGCTCGTGGCGCAGTCGGTGAGCATGTCCTCGGGGAATACGCCGGCGCCCTCGATCTGGGTCGGGCCGGACAGTTCGGTGCCGTTGCCCCACTGGGCGATGTCGAGGTGGTGAACGCCCCAGTTGCCGATCATGCCGATGCAGTAGTCCGAGATGCAGTACCAGATGCTCCAGCCTCCCCAGCCGCCTGGGGTCCGGGGCGTATCGGTGTAGGGCCGGCATCGCTCGTAGCAATAGGGGGCCATCGGGGCCGGGCCCAGCCACATTTCATAATCCAGTTCCGGTGGGACCGGCTCGGTCGGCTGCTTCGGGCAGGTCCAACTGCCGGGCACGCCCACGAGGATCGTCTTCAGTTGGCCGATCTTGCCGTTGCGGACCAGTTCGCACGCTTGGCGGAAGAAGCCGCCGGAACGCTGCTGAGTGCCGAATTGGAAGACCACGCCGCTCTCGTGTATGGCCTTCTGAACGGCCTTCGCGGCCTGGAAACTCCAGCCCATCGGCTTCTCGCAGTACATGTGCTTGGCTTGCTTGGCGGCCTCGATCGCGATCAGCGGGTGCCAGTGGTCGGGCGCCGTGATCTGCACGGCGTCGATGTCCTTGCGCGCGGTGATCTCGCGGAAATCCTTGAACGCGGCGCAGTCCGAGTTCTCATACCATGTGTCCACGACCTGCTTGCCTTTCTGGAGCTGGGTCTGGTGGACGTCGCAGACCGCGGCCACGCGGACCTCCGGATTGCCCAGGAAGGCCCGCATATTGCCGGTGCCCTGAATGCCCAGTCCGATGCAGGCCAGGGCGACCCGATTGCTCGGCGCCTGCGCCCCGAAGACCGTCGCCGGCACGATTGCCGGCAACGACACGCCGACCGTCACGGCAGCGGCAGACCGGAGAAACTCGCGACGACTCCAATGATCCATTCGAACCTTCTTCTGACGCACCATATGATCCTCTCGATTTCAGTTGCTCAGTGTCACGACCTGGGGCCCTTGGCCCGCGGTCAGGGTAAATGTGTCGTGAGAAAGGGAGCCATCCGCGTTCTTCCGCGTCACGCTGTAGTCGCCATGGAAGCCCTGGAAGGCGAACACGCCTGTGGAGTCGGTACTTCCCGAGACGTTCGTGGACCACTCGGCCATGAGGGCCTCGAATCGCTTGCCTGCTTCGTTCAAGGTCCAGTCTCTTCGAGCCAGACCGCAGTTGGGACCTCGCCAGGAATTGCCCGCCCAGAAGACCCACGCCATGATCCCTTCGACCGCCGGGTGGCTGTAGGCGGTGCGGTAGACCAACTCCAGCCTGTCCGCGTTGACCTTCTCGTTCGGGTCGGCGGTGTCGAACTCGCTGATCCAGATCGGCAGACCCAGCGTCGCCACCTTGTCGAGTCGCTGCTTGATGACCTGCGGATGCGCGAGGATGTCTTCGGACCAGATGTGGCCCTGGATGCCGACGCCGTCGATGGGGGCGCCCTGCTCGATCAGCCGGCGGACGTCCGCGACGTACTCGTCGGTTTGAACCGCGTTGAAGCCCTGGTCCACCGACAGGATATTGAACTCGTTCACGAAGAGCTTCGCGTTCGGATCGAGCTCCCGCGCCCGCTTGTACATCCAGACGTGGATGTCCGCGCCGAGGCGGTCCCTGAAGAACGAGCCGTGCAGCATTTCGTTGTCCACGTCCCAATGGAGAAAGGCGCCGCGGAAATGGTTGACCGCGCTGTCCATACGGTACTCGACCGCGGCCTTCAGCGGATCGCCATCGAGCTGGGTGAGCCAGCGGGGCTGCCACTTCTGGGGTTCCCAGAAGATGCAGTGGCCACGCATGGGGATGCCGTTCTCGCGGCACCACTGGACGATGGCGTCGGCTGCGGCGTAGTCCTCTTGGCCGGGCCCTCTGCCATTGTAGTACCACTTCGATTCGTTCTCGAAGACCGCCCAGTTGAAATGGGATTTGAAGGAGTCGCGGTACTGTGCGTTTCTCAGCAGGGCGGTGCTCACGGCGGCGCCGAACGGAAACGCCTTGTGGGTCTGACACACCTCGACGGTCACGCCCGGCAGGGGCCTGCCTTGGCTGTCGACGATGCGGATCTGCGTCGGACGCTGGCGGATCTCTCTGATGCGAGCATCCGCCTCCGCTCGCCACGAAGCACCCTGGCCCTTCCCTACATAGTCGGCATAGCGGCCGGCCAGTTCCTCGCGAGACGGCATCTCACCCCGGCCGATCCAGAATCGATATCGTACCGTCAGGGTGCCGCCCTTCTCGATGGCGCTCTTGCAGAACGCCCCGAATCGCCCATAGTCGCGATAGGCGGACCAGACCGTCTCCTTCGGGTTGTCGGGGTGGTTCATCTGCTGGACGAAGTACCGCTTGTTGCCCAGGCCATACGCCATCGCCACCCAGGGCAGATCCTTGTCCCTGCGCGGATCGACGCCTTCGGCGTGGAACAGGTACTCTGCCTTGCCCTCCGCCGGCCCGGTCGACACGTCATTGTGCGCCCGGTAGTGGACGCCGGCATGCTCGGGATCGCCGTCGAGGACCACATCGCCTCGAACCGCTTTGACTTCGTTCTCGAAGTCGATCAGGATGACGGTTGGACCATCCGGCTTCCATGCCACGACTCGCCGGCGCTCCACCAGGATCGGTTCGCCCGTGGGATCGTTCCAGTGCACGATGGAGACACATTGCGCCGTGTCGGGATCGACTGTCATCTTCTCGAACCGCTGGTGAACCTGAGCTCCGTGCGGCATGTGCCACAGATCGTACCGCTGTCCCTCGAATGTCACGCGATTCCAGCCGATGAAGATCCCCCGGTGGTGCGGATAAAGGATCTGGTCGGCCCGGTAAGGTTGTTCGCCGTCCGGGCCGTTGGTCAGCCGCAGTTCGCCGTCATAGACGTGGTGGAACGGCTTGTAGGTTTCCAGACGCCGCGGCGGCGAGCACGGATCCCACGCATACATGTAGCGCAGGACCGGGCTGCCGTCGAAGGACAGGTCCAGGTACTCGCCCGGCTTGTCCCGGAAGGCAAATCCCTGCGCCCCTGCAACCGAAGCAAAGAAACCGACCCCAATGCTCATCACGGCGATCAGGGACATCGTTCTTCTCATATCCTGCTCCTTCTCGACAACTCGCATGGTTTCTGGTGATGCCAAGTTCTCCGGCATGGTGGCTGACGCCCGGCGTCAAATCATCAATTATCAATCATCGATCATCAATCCAAAGGCACGATCCAGACGTTTCGGAAGCTGACTGCGTTGCCGTGGTCCTGGAGCAGGATGGGGGCAGGATTCGGGCCTTCCGGCTGGCCCGCGCCGGTTTTGCGCGGGACCTCGACGTCGTCGTGGATCAGCACGCCGTTCTGGAAAACCGTGATCCGTGCGTTCTGTACCTTCTTGGCGTTCTCGCCCTCGCCGGCGTAGCGGGCCGCGCGGAAGAGAATGTCATAGGTTTGCCATTCGCCCGGCTGCTTGCAGACGTTCCGGTCCGGCGCCTTGAACGTATAGATGCTGCCGCACTCGTTGTTCTTCGGCTCCAGGCCAAACGAGTCCAGGATCTGCAGTTCGTAGCGGCGCTGAATGTAGATACCGCTGTTGCCTCGCCCCTGGCCCTTCACGTCCGCCGGCAGGACCGGGGTCTTGAACTCCGCGTGCAGCATGAAGTCCTTCACGTCTCGCTTCGTCATGATGCTGCCGCTGCCCGGAACGATCCGCATCGCGCCCTCGGCGATGGTCCAGCCGATTTCGCCGCCATCTTGCTTTTGCCACTGGGAGAAGTCCTGGCCGTCGAAGAGGGGGATGGCCCCCGCGGGCTTTGCGAACTCGACCTTCACTTGCGGCGGCTCCGCATAGTCCCGCCAGATCCGCTCGATCTCGTCCACGTCGGGCTTGCCCTCGTGCACGTACCAGCGATAGCGGAAAACGTGGTCCTCGCCCGGTTTCATCTCCCAGGGACCGGCCAGCGACGGACAGAAGTTGAAGAAGATATTGTCGTTCGGATTGGGCCACAGGCGCATCGGCTCGGGGTGCTGGAAGTTCTTCGGATTGCTGAAGAATGTCACGCCTTCCCATTGGCCGTCGATGCAGCCGGCGCTGTCGCACCAGCGGGCCCGCGTGCCGTGGCCGTCGGTGCGGGTCTTGCCCTCGCTGGTCAGGTTGGCGGCGTTCGGGCCTTTCCACTGGCGGGTCGCGCGGAAGCCGAGCCCGCCGTAGCGGTACTCGTCCTGAATCAGCGGCTGATCCGCGACGCACCGCTGCGTGGACTGGAAATCGACCAGCCAGTAGCCCTTCTCGGGCCCGCCCACGTTGTAGACGCGAACGTCCCAGACCTCTTTCAGGACTGTCTGCTCGCCCTTGGAGGTCTTGAGGGCGACGTGGTCTTGTTCCGACTGGAACCCGCCGTAGACCGAGCCGGTCGTCGTGGAGACGAACTTCGAGAAGCGAACGGTTCCCGTGCCGTCGCCGACGTTCCAGAAATCGACCATCTTGCCCTCGAAGGTCGTGTGAGTCCAGGGCATCCAGATGCCGAGATGGTGGATATGGTCCGGCGGGTGAATATCGGTCAGTACGTTGCCTTTGGGCGACCACAGCGGGTGGATGAACGCATTGTGATAGTACAGGGGCCGACGGGCCTCCGGGATTCTGCCTATATCCGCCGGCGGCGGGACCATCGCGTGATGGTACTGAAGCACCTTGTCGTCGCCGACGCTGACCTGAAGGACTTTGTCGTCCTGGCTGGCCTTGACCACCCGTTCGACCGTCGCGGTTCCGGGAACCAGCTCGTAGGTCCGTGTCTGGCCGGCCGGCAGCGTTCCCGCGACGATCCAATGGAACTTGGGCGTCGAGCCTGACTCGACCTGGCTCGGAATTGTCACACGATCCGTCCCGCGGACCTCCTGCAGCGACAGGGGCAGACCCTTCGCCGCCTGGGGCACCGTCGCCAGCGAGATCGAGACGGGCGTGTCGGTCCGGGCATACGCACCGGCCTCGACCGTGATCGTTGCCAACGGCTCTGCGCCGAACGCCGTGAGGGGGAGAATCATCAGGAAGATGCTGATGGTGACTGCGGACAAGCGTGACTGCATCGCGATGCTCCTTTCTGAACGAGCGACCCGGGTCCCAAGGGACCCCACCCTTACACACCGATCCCTCCACCACCAAAAGACGGATTCTACCCGCCGATTATTCCCAGGGCAAGCAGGCGACGCCGACTGATGGGGGAATGGCAGGTGAATACGAAAGGTACGTGGCCCTGGGGTTGCACGATAGTTCGTAGTGGCGCCGTGAGACGTTCTCTTCTATGCCCTGGAAGATATGCCCTCACGGGCACACTACAAGCCGTTGAGATCGCGAGATGCGTGGTGCGCAGCCTGTGCGACATTCGGATTGACGGTTCCCGGTTCGGTCGCATACCATGGCCCAAAACGGATTCTATCCCTTGGAGGTATGATGCCATGACCAGATCGGAGTGTGTCCTGTTGTGTGCCTTGGCGATCGCCATCTTGCTGGCTCCGTTGGCGTCGGCGCAGGGACTGCCCAAGGCGTCGCCCAAGTCCGTCGGTCTGTCCCAGGACCGACTGGACCGAATCACCGCGGTGATGCACAAGCATGTGGACGACGGCCTGATCGCCGGCGCGGTCGCGATGGTCGCACGCGAAGGCAAGGTCGCCTACTTCCAGTGCGTCGGCATGCAGGACCGCGAAAAGGGCGTCGTGATGACTCCGCAGACGGTCTTCCGAATCGCGTCGATGTCCAAGGCCATCACCAGCGTCGCGGCGATGATGCTCTATGAGGAAGGGAAGTTCCAGCTCAAGGACCCGGTCTCGAAGTTCATCCCGGAGTTCGCCAACGTCAAGGTCCTTGCGGCGGCGGGGGACGCCTCCGCCCAGGATGGAGTCGTCCCTGCGAAGCGTCCGATCACGATCCGCCATCTTCTGACGCACACCTCCGGCCTGACCTACCAGTGGGATAGTCGCGTCGGCGCCGAGTACGCGGAGGCGGGGATCACGCACGGCCTGATCCAGGACGAGGACCTGCTCGCCGACGACATGAAGAAGCTGGCCCAGATCCCGCTGGTGCACCAGCCGGGCGAGGCATTCACCTATAGCCTTTCGACGGACGTGCTCGGCCGGGTGGTCGAGGTCGCCTCGGGTATGCCCTTCGATGAATTCCTCCAGAAGCGGGTCTTCTCGCCGCTCAAGATGAACGACACCGGTTTCCGCCTGCCCGAAGGCAAGGTATCGCGGCTCGCGGCGGTCTATGCCCCCGATCCCAGCGGCGGCCTGAAGCGATTGCCCGACGGCATCCTTGGCGAGGGCAACATGAAAGCCAGCGTGACCTATCCCTACGAAGGGACGCATCGCTACCGCTCCGGCGGCGGCGGGCTCTGCTCGACCGTCCCGGACTACGCGAGATTCATCCAAATGCTGCTCAACGGCGGCGAACTGGACGGCGTTCGTCTGCTCAGCCGCAAGACCGTCGAATTGATGACCACGGACCACGTCGGCGAGCTGAACCCAGGCTCCGGCTTCGGCCTGGGCTTCGGCATCACGCGGAACCTCCGCGAGGCCGGCGAATCCACCGGCGTCGGCGCCTATCGCTGGGGCGGCTACTGGTACACGACCTTCTTCATCGACCCAGGGGAGAAGATGATCGGCGTCTGCATGGCCCAGATCAGTCCGAGCGGAAAAGCCACCCTCAACGACCAGTTCGAGGCGCTTGCCCACCAGGCGATTGTCGACTGACGACGAAGACCCGTTCGCAGCGACCCCTCTGGTTTTTCCTTGGCGTCATGTTATACTCGGTTCGCGTCGGCGAGGTGCGGGCGGCATGTGGGGGGCGCCCATCTGGATGAGCCCGGACTATGTTTGGGATCGGCATGGCAATAGCAACACACTACTTGGTCTTAGGAGTCTCACTCCTGCTGCTCGCCAGCGTCCTGGCCAGCAAGGCCTCGGAGCGTCTGGGTGTCCCGGCCCTGTTGATGTTCCTGCTCGTCGGCATGCTGGCGGGGTCCGAAGGGCCGGGAGGCATTCACTTCGACGATCCATACCTCGTCCGTCTGCTGGGCACTTTCGCACTGGCGTACATCCTCTTTGCCGGCGGGCTGGACACCGACTGGAGGAGCGTCCGCCCGGTGCTTCGCAGCGGCCTGATCCTCGCAACGGTGGGGGTCTTTCTGACGGCGTTCTTCGTAGCCGCCTTCGCGGTCCTGACGCTGGGATTCACCTGGCTGCAGGGACTACTGCTCGCGTCGGTGATCTCCTCGACCGACGCGGCGGCTATCTTCGCCGTGCTGCGGTCGCGTCGCGTCAGCCTCAAGGGACAACTCAAGCCGTTGCTCGAGCTGGAATCCGCCAGCAATGACCCGATGGCCATCTTCCTGACCATCACCATGCTGCGCCTCGTGGGCGATCCGATGGCCTCCTGGTGGTCGGCGTTTCCCTCCTTCATTCGCCAGATGCTCCTCGGCGGCGTACTGGGCCTGCTGCTTGGCAAGGCCATCATCCGCCTGGTGAATCGGGTCCGTCTGGAGTATGAGGGGCTCTACCCGGTCCTGACCCTGGCCATGGTGCTTCTGATCTTCGGAACCACCGAGAGCATCGGCGGCAACGGATTCCTCGCGGTCTACCTCGCCGGTGTAGTCCTCGGAAACGCCGATTTCATCCACAAACGGAGTCTGCAACGATTCCACGACGGGCTCTCCTGGCTGATGCAGATCGCCATGTTCATGACTCTCGGATTGCAGGTCTTCCCATCGCATCTGGTGCCGGTGATTGGGTCCGGACTTCTGCTTTCGGCGTTCCTCATGCTGGTGGCCCGCCCCCTGGCTGTCGCGATCTGCCTCGTCCGCAGCGGACTAACGTTCCGCGAGAAGCTGCTGACCTCGTGGGCGGGGCTTCGCGGGGCCGTCCCCATCGTGCTGGCGACATTCCCGTTGACGGCCGGCGTGCCGGAAGCTGAGATGATCTTCAATCTCGTGTTCTTCGTCGTCATCACGACCGTGCTCCTGCAGGGCAGATCCCTGACGCGCGTGGCCCGATGGTTGAGACTGGACCGGCCCATCCGGCCCAGGTCCCGTATGCCCCTGGAGTTCGAACGAACCGCAGGGCCCCTGCGCACCTCAATGGTGGAGTTGGTTGTCCCGCCCGATTCCCAGGCGGTGGGCCGGCCGATCATCCACCTGGGCCTGCCTCCCGGTGCGCTCGTGGCCATGATCCAACGTGAGGGCGAGTACCTCGTGCCCAACGGAGGGACCGATTTCCAGCCAGGGGATGTCGTGCTCGTACTTGGGGAGAAGGAAGTCCTTGAATCCACAAGGCGACTGTTGACAACCTGATCGATGAATGGAATCACCGCAACCCAAACACCTGATTGCACGGTCGGTCTTCGCGGCAGATGAACCATGAGAAGATGAGGGATAGTCGTGAGAATCCCGAGGCATTGGACGAAGGGCTCCTACACGGGGCGGGTTGACAAAGGCAAGGAAGTCACCTACAGCGCCTGGGGCTGGTCTCTCGACAGCCTGGCCGCGGCGAAAGAAGATGCGATCGCGCGGGCCAAGCGGATCTTCGATCACCTCGTCAACGGCAAGGAGTTCGACGCCTATGGGTACTTCGACCGCCCGATGCGAGAGGAGATCGTGCAGACTCTGCAGCACGGCGGCAAGGAGGTCGCCATCGTCACTCGCAACCGGTACGGCGCGCTCGTCCTGAACACGGCGTCGGTGTTGTTTGTCGATATCGACTATCCTCGCGTCAAGGCCCAGAGTCTGTGGGAAGGCCTCTTCTGGAGTTTCTACAAGGCCCGCAGGCAGCGCCGGGCTGCCGCCCTTCAGGAGGCCGCGCTGGCAGCCGTGCGGGAATGGTCGCAGGAGAATCCCGGCCAGGCATTTCGGGTCTATCGCACGCGTGCCGGCCTGCGTCTGCTCTTCGTGGACAAGCTCTACGAACCGAAGTCCGAGGAGACAGGCCGGATTCTCTCGGAGTTGGGCAGCGATCCGCTCTTCCGAACGCTCACACTGAAACAGGAATGCTTCCGGGCGCGTCTGACGCCCAAGCCGTGGCGGTGCGGATGGAAGGGCCCGCCGACCACGTACCCCTGGAAGGATCAGAGGGCGGAGCAGGTGTATCGCGAGTGGGAACGCCGATATGAGAAGGCATCGCAGCGGTACAGAGTGTGCGAGTTTGTGGCAACCTGCGGTCACGCGGGGGCCAACGATGCGATCGGCGCGGTCGTGGAACTGCACGACCGCCTGACCGTCGGCGATCCGGGCAGGGAGCTGGCGTAGTCCCAGAGGCGTGGATGATCGGCATGACCGATCCACCCTCGCGTCGCGGTTCCCCGATTCGGCACCGGCAGGGGCGGGCGGATGTCAGAACGTGTATGGAAAGGCAAGTCGTCGTAGCATGGGCATCTTGCCCATGAGTCGCAGGGCCATCCCGGCCCTGCCAAGACTATCCTATCGTACGGGCGAGACGCCCGTGATACTCACGGGCAAGATGCCCGTGCTGCTTTTCTTACACGTTCTCAGAAGTGCTTCGCGCGGGATGTACGATCCGTGCGTGCTGCCGGGCCCGGATTGCGGTTCCTGACGCGGCAGTCCTTCGGCAGGAGCGTCCCCTCGTTTTGCCAGCAGATGTAGCATTCGGTGGGTCGCACCCGCTGTCCCTGCACCGTGCAGTGCAGCGCGTGGGGGCAGCCGGTGCAGAGGTATTCACATCGCTTGCAGGGGCGCAGTCGCTTCTTGATCGAGCCGGTATTCATCCACCACCTCCTCCCAGGGGCCGGCCGCGTGCCGGGACCGTCGCAGACAGACATCCGGTCTGCGACCGACACAGTATCCATCTATCGGCAAGAACGAAGCGACACTTGAGGTCCGGGAAACAGAGGATTTCAAGGCAATCCGACGTCAAAGTCTGGATCGCCGAGCGACTGGGCAAGGTGTCCTAAACTTGAGGGAGTGATGTGGTACGCGGACTTCCCGCACGTCCGGAATGCCGTTGGCATCAGTACTCCCGCATGGTCAGGTCGGTGATGTGTCGGAGGCGCTTCGGATCGTTCACAGACATACGCACAACAAGACCCTTGAAGTGTCGTCGCCAAGAGCGTATAATCCTAGCGCATAGCATTGGAGACACGCAATGAAGGCTGAATCACGGAACTTGATCGAGGAAGCGTTGGAACTGCCGCCGATTGAGAGGGCTGCCCTCGTCGATCAGCTCCTCACCAGTCTCGACAAGCCTGACGAGGCGGTTGACCATCTGTGGCGACAAGAGATCGCCGCCAGGCTACGCGCCTACCGATCAGGTGATGCAGCCACCGTCTCGGCGGAAGACGTTCTTGCGGAATACAAGGCGAGATGAAAGTCCGGTTTCTCCAGGTTGCGAAGATCGAGCTCGACGGCGGGGTCGATTACTACAATCGGGAGAGCCCTGGCCTCGGATATGAGTTTCTGTGGGAGGTCTTTTCCGCAATCGACCGGATCAAGCAGTTTCCGCAAGCGTGGCAGATCTTCCATGAGAATGCGAGAAGGTGCCTGGTCCGACGTTTCCCCTACGGTGTCATCTACATCCAGGAAGATGATCTTGTCCTCATTCTCGCGATCGCCCATCTTCACAGGGAGCCCGGCTATTGGATCGACCGCCTGTCTGGCAAGAACCAGTAGACATGGGTAGGCTGCAAGATGCCGCCCGAGAAGTCTTTGCCCGAACGGATTCCGGAGAGGAACCGCGTCTATCGCTTCATCGGATGCGAGCGGGTGATTGGCTCAGAAGATACTCTCCAGGCACAAGCACGTCAGCTTCTATACCTTGTCCCAGTGGGCACAGGTCGGGCCGTTCTTGCAGTGGGGACAGAGCCTGTCGATATTGTTTTAACCATTGAAAGACGCCTCGGTCGCCTCGCGAGGCATTGCATAAGCCGCACGACAAGACGACGTTCTCAGCGAAATCAGACCCGCCGCGACTTTGGGGGATCAAGTGGTCGAGATTGCCTCGCGTGCTCGTACAGAATCTCTTCACGGATGGTCCTGACGTAACCATGGAGCAGGTCACGGCATTCTCCCGTGCAAATCCCTCTGGTGATAACTACGCTTTGGGATGGGACCTCTCGGCGTTTTCGTTGGTCAATTGCCGAGTCCGAGTAGTTGCTTGTTTATGAAGGTTGCGAACTCATCTGTCATGCCCGTGATGTAGTCGAGAAAAGGCATGAGGACCCGATACAAGTGCTTCTCGCCCGTCTGGCCGTTGTGGTTGTACTTGAAGAATCGCTGTATGATCTGTGTCTTGTAGGAGGTCTTGGTACCATCCACAATTTCTTGTGCTGCCTCTATCGAGGTTTCCAGCAGGGTGCGGAATACACTATAAACACCGAGTTCCAAAGGGACGTTCTGCTGATTCTGGTATATCCTCGTACGTAATTTCTCCCGTTCATAGAGGTCTCTGATCGCGAAACCGACACTATCGCCGTTGGCTTTCTCCAACAGGCTGCTTTCGAAACGACCTTCCATGACTGTCTCATAGTGCTCAATGAATGCATCGACAGCTTCGCCGATCATGCGATTGATCATCTTGCCGCGCATTAGTCCGTTCTTGGTAAGTGGTGAGATGGAGGAATCGTTCAGGAGATGACGCTGCTCATCACTCAGGTCGCCATCCAGAAGCAAATGGAAGCGGTCGTACAGAATGTCTTCCGGGAGCAATCGTAGTTCTATTGCATCTTCGATATCCAGTACACGGTAACATATGTCGTCTGCCGCCTCAACAAGATAGGCAAGCGGATGACGCGCATATTTCACTTTGTGGTCATTAGCCTCTCTCCCTTTCTCAATTAACCCAAGTGCACTGGCGACTTCAGACAGATATTCGTATTCGGTCTGGAGACAACTGAACTTGTTCTTCTGCGATTCGGCGAAATGTGAGGTCCAGGGATACTTCAATAGTGCGCCCAGTGTGGGATAAGTCAAACGCATACCCCCTCTTCCAACATGGAATTCTCTATGGGTGACCACACGGAAGGCCATGGCGTTGCCGTCAAAGCACCTGAGGTCCGCGAGTTCTCCTGGTCTCAACAATGCGTTCCATTTCGTCTCATCAGCGAATCTCTCCTTGAACCACTCTCGAATTGCCTCCTCTGCGGCATGGCCAAACGGGGGATTTCCGATATCGTGGGCCAGACAAGCGGCCTGCACGATTTCTCCGACCGTCGAACGCTGGAATCCTTCAGGAAGCGATGCCTTCTGGTTCTTCTCAAGCCAATGGCCGACCTTGATGCCGAGGCTTCTGCCAACGCAGGCGACCTCCAGGCTATGAGATAGTCGAGTGTGAATATGATCGTTCTCGGTGAGCAAATGAACCTGTGTTTTGCGCCCCAATCGTCTGAAGGAACTTGAGAATGTGATTCGATCCAGATCCTTCTGAAATTCGGATCTTCCATTCTGTTCATCCGGGCGTTCGCCCGTTGGTTTGTTCCTCTCCCCGTGCGAGTAGCGGAACCTCTTTGGCATCAACAATCGCGCCCAGTCCATCTTCTGACACATATGGAACACGCCTCCACTGAGCGTGCGTGGATCATAGCCGCATAGAAAATGCATCCCTCGCATGAGCTTCCGTCCTATATTCTGCTATCGACCGGCGACGGGCGTGACTTGAGGAGATATCGGAGTGCCTGAGATTGGAAAATGGCTGGTCCTCACGCGGAGACGCAGGGGCGCAGAGAGCAGGAGGTAGGACGGTCAGAACGGGAGAGGTTGGGTTTCTCGCAAAGACGCCAAGATCGCCAAGGTTCGAGCGGGTTCTCGGTTGGGTCTTCTTTGCGGGCTTTGCGGCCCCCGCCTTCGCGAGGGCAGACTTTGGCGAGAGAACAGGCTCTTCTTGAGGTTGGAGGTTTCTCTGTGTGCTCGGTGGTCAAGGACTTGAATACGCCCTGCAACCGGTTGAGCATCCTTACGCTCCTGAAGTGCGGGATTGATGGTCAACGCCAGATCGGTGATCGAACAGAGCATCCCCCTTTTCGTTGGATTCGGTTTTGTCTTGGGCTTATGATTTGGGTCGCAGGCGGATGCGGGCTGCGTCGCGGCCTGCGGTATGTAGAGTTGGTTGGAAAGGAGTTGATCCGATGAAGAGAGGGATTGGTCTGGTGGGTGTGGCTTGTCTCGTCGTGGTGTTTCTGCAGGCGGGGAGTTGCGGGGCGGCGGAGAAGTACGACGCCAAGTGGGATTCGCTGGATTCGCGGCCTACGCCGCAGTGGTGGATCGACGCCAAGTTCGGCATTTTCATACATTGGGGCGCGTACTCGGTGCCTGCCTGGTCCGTGCGAGGGCAGTACTCCGAGTGGTACTGGAACAACATTACGAACGACAAGGCCAAGAACGGGCCCTGGTGGCAGTACCACAAGAAGACCTACGGCGAGGAGTTTCCCTATGCCGGTTTCGCCCCCATGTTCAAAGCGGAACTCTATGACCCCAACCAGTGGGCGGAGGTCTTCCTTCGCTCGGGGGCCAAGTACGTCGTCGCGACCTCGAAGCATCACGACGGCTACTGCATGTGGCCCAGCAAGGAGGCCAATCGCAGTTGGGGCCGGCCGTGGAACTCGATGGACATCGGACCCCGGCGGGACCTGCTGGGCGAGCTGACCGGCGCGGTCCGCGCCAAGGGGCTCCGCATGGGCATCTACTATTCGCTCTATGAGTGGTACAACCCGCTCTGGGCGACGGATCGCGAGCTGTTCGTCGAGAAGCACACGTTCCCGCAGTTCCAGGACGTGGTGACGCGGTACAAGCCGGAAGTGATCTTCTCCGACGGCGAGTGGGACATGCCCAGCAAGGACTGGCACAGCGAGGAGCTGCTCGCGTGGCTGTTCAACGAGTCGCCGGTCAAGGACAGCGTCGTGGTCAACGACCGCTGGGGTAAGGACTGCCGGCACAAGCACGGCGGCTATTTTACTACGGAGTATGGCGCGGGTCTGGCCAGCGGGACGCACCCCTGGGAGGAGAACCGCGGCATGGGGTTCTCCTACGGCTACAGTCGGACCGAACCGCTCGCGGACTACCGCTCCGCGCGGGAGTTGGTCCTGATGTTGGTCGATATCGTTAGTCGCGGCGGCAATCTGCTGCTCGACATCGGTCCGGCGGCCGACGGCACCATCCCGGTCATCATGGAGGAGCGACTCACCCAGATCGGCGACTGGCTCCAGGTCAACGGCGAGGCCATCTACGGCACGCGCAACTGGAAGCGGACGAACCAGTGGACCGAGGGTACGCGCCCCGAGGTCGGCTACGGCAAGGAGTTCATGGCCAAGTACGACATCAACGAGCTGACGGCCAAGCCAACGCCCGGCAAGGCGGTTATTGAGGCGTTCTTCACAACAAAGGGCGGCACGCTGTACGTCATCACGCCTCGCTGGCCGGGGGAGAAGCTCGTCGTGCAGGATATCGAGGTTTCGCCGAACGCGACTGTAACGATGCTCGGCGTGGCGCAATCCATCCGATGGGACCGGTCGGGGTCTGCCCTCACGATCCATGTGCCGGCGATGTCCGTGGATGAATTGCCCTGCCAACATGCATATGTTCTCAAGATTGCCGGCGTCAAATGATCCCGCTTGGGCGGATGTCTTGTGAAGATTGGGAGGCTGACAGGATGAGGAACACGGGCAGATGGACTCTTGCGGCTGCGGGGATCGCGATTCTGGTCGCAGTGGGCGGTGCCGCGGCGCAGGACTGGCCGCAATGGCGAGGACCGAACCGTGATGGCAAGCTGAGCGGGTTTGTCGCGCCGCAGAGCTGGCCGAAAGAACTGACGCAGAAGTGGAGGGTACCGGTCGGCGCGGGCGATTCTTCACCTGCTCTGGTGGGCAACAGGCTGTATACCTTCGGCCGCCAGGAGGCGGACGAGGTCATCCGCTGCATTGGCGCTGTGAGCGGCGACGTTCTGTGGCAAGAGATCTACCCGGCTCAGTTTGTCCCCACGGGTCCCAGTTCTCGCCACCCCGGTCCACGCGGCTCGCCGGTCGTGGCGGATGGCAAGGTCTGCGTGCTCGGCGTGGGCGGAATCCTCTCCTGCCTGGACGCGGCCACGGGCAAGGTCCTCTGGCGTAAGCAGTCTGCTGCCGACTACCTGGATACGCCCTACCAGTTCGAATCGTCGATGTCCCCCATCGTCGTCGACGGAATGTGCATCGTCTACATCGGCGGCGACGACCAGGGGGCGATGATCGCGTTCGATTTGGGCAGCGGCCGGGCGAAATGGAAGTACACAGGCGATGCCCCCTCCCCATCCTCGCCCGCTATCATGACCGTCGCAGGCGTCCGGCAGATCGTGACCATGACGGAGACACGGGTCATCGGGGTGAGCCTGGCCGATCAATCGCTCCTGTGGCAGGCGCCATTCAAGGCTAGGCCGGTGAACAGCACGACCCCTGTGGTCGACGGGCAGACGGTGATTGTTACAGGGCAGGGAATGGGCACGCTGGCTATCAAGGTTGCCGGGCAGGAGGGCAGATTCACCGCGGAGCAGGCGTGGGCCAATAGCGACGCACAGGCCGGCTCGCCCTTCACAACCCCGGTGTTGCGCGATGGTCTGCTGTTCGGCTATGCCAGTGCCAGGCTCAACTGCCTCAGTGCACAGACCGGCCGGGCGCTCTGGGCGGACACGATCGCCCGGGGCCATAGTGCCGCCATCGTCGATGCCGGTTCCTGTCTGGTGGCCCTCACGCTCAACGGGGAACTATCCTTCTATCAGCCCAGTGACAAGCAATACACCGAGCTGGCCCGTTACAAGGTCGCTGAACCCGAAGTGTGGGCCCACCCCGTGGTGGACGGGAGGCGTATCTTCGTCCGGGACAAGGATTCCATCGCCCTGTGGGCGATGGAGTAGAGGAGGGTCGCTGCCCGGCGGCGCCGGGCACACGATGCGCAAGCGTCTGCGGCAGAAAGGATTATGTCTCTCGCGTGCTCCCGGCGCGTCCCGAGCGTCGGCGGGCGTGGGACACCTCCACGAGCGCCTTCGCGGGGGCAAATTGGCGGGAAATAGAATTGCCTGCGTATCTCAGGCCGGTATAATTGAACAGCTTTGGGGGCCCCGAACGCGGGGGCGTAGGGGCCGTTGTAGGCGTCCCGAGGAGTGGGGGATGGTGGTTGGCTGTAAGGAGGTCGCTGGCTTGATGGGCCCGCCCAACGGCGTGGTCGCAATAAAGAGGGGATCGTAAGCGTTCTCTCCATACGAGAAGAGACGCTTTGCAGGAATGGTGTGCCAAACACCTGACGTGTCTTCGAGTCTTGATAAGGAGGTTACGAGATGGCTAGACCTGTAACGCTTTGCACCGGTCAATGGGCGGACCTGCCGCTGGAGACCTTGGCGAAGAAAGCGAAGAGCTGGGGGTATGACGGGCTGGAACTGGCCTGCTGGGGCGACCACTTCGAGGTGGACAAAGCCCTCAAGGATGACAACTACTGCAAGGCGAAGCGGGACTTGCTCAAGAAGAACGGCCTGGAGGTGTTCGCCATCTCGAACCACCTCATCGGCCAATGTGTCTGCGACAACATCGACGCGCGTCACAAGGGGTTCTGTCCGCCGGAGGTCTGGGGCGACGGCAGTCCCGAGGGTGTTCGCCAGCGGGCGGCCCAGCGGATCATCGACACGGGCCACGCCGCCAAGAAGCTCGGCGTCAAGGTCGTCAACGGCTTCACCGGCAGCTCGATCTGGCAGTACCTGTACTCCTTCCCCCCGGTCTCGAAGGAAATGATCGACGCCGGCTATGCCGACTTCGCCAAGCGATTCGGCCCGATCCTCGATTCCTTCAAGAAGGACGGGATCAAGTTCGCCCTGGAAGTCCACCCGACGGAGATTGCATTCGATATCGCCTCCGCCCAGCGGGCGGTTGACGCGGTCAAGGGCCACGAGTGCTTCGGTTTCAATTACGACCCGAGCCACTTCGGCTACCAACACGTGGACTACGTGAAATTCATCCGCACGTTCGGCAAGCGGATCTTCCATTGCCACATGAAGGACGTATGGTGGGGTCACGGGGACGGCACCGTCGGCGTCTTCGGCGGCCACACCGAGTTCACGGATCCCCGCCGATACTGGGACTTCCGCTCCATTGGCCACGGCGACATCAATTTCGAAGAGATCATCGTGGCGCTCAACGACATTGGCTATCAGGGCCCGCTCTCGATTGAGTGGGAGGATGGCCGAATGGATCGCGAGCACGGGGCGGCCGAGGCCGTCCAGTTGATCAAGAAGGCGGACTTCAAGCCGTCGCAAATCGCCTTCGACTCGGCGTTCGAGAGAAAATGACAGCAACAAAACCAAGCGAGGCCCGGACGTACAAAGCGTCCGGGCCTCCGGCCTTTTTCAAGAGATTCCGCCACAGAGGGCACAGAGATCACAGAGAAGAAGGAAAACAAGAAGGGCACCGGCAAAGAGGGGCTTTCTTTCCGTTCATCTCCGTCACCTCAGCTCTGGGTTCTCTGTGCTCTCTGTGGCAGAGAAGCATCTGATGATGGGATGGTGTGATGGCGAGGACGAACATCAATCGTCGTGATTTTCTCAAGGCGGCGGCCGGCGTCGCGGCGGTGACGGGCTTGCCCAGTGTCGTGCCGTCGTCGGTCTTCGGAGCCGGGGCGCCGAGCGAGCGGATTACGCTCGGGTTCATCGCCTGTGGCAAGCAGAGCCAGCACCTGATGCGGGCGTTCCTGAACCAGCCGGGCACGCACGTCGCAGCCGCCTGCGACGTGGACCGGCTCAAGCTCGAACGCAGCAGCAAGGGCATCGTCGACAAGCACTACGCGGACAAGAAGGATGGGTCTTATAAAGGCTGTGCGACCTACCATGATTTCCGCGATGTGCTGGCCCGGCCGGATATCGACGCCGTCGTGATCTCGACGCCGGACCATTGGCATACCGCCATCTCAATCGCGGCCTGCCAGGCGGGCAAGGATATCTACTGCGAGAAGCCCCTGACCCAGACGGTTGCCGAGGCCGGGGCCCTGATCAACGCGGTCCGCACGTACAATCGCATCTTCCAGGTGGGCAGCATGCAGCGATCCTCGCGGGAGTTCCGTTTTGCCTGCGAGCTGGTTCGAAACGGTCATATCGGCGACGTCCGGCACGTAACCGTCAGCGTGGGCGGCCCGCCGGAGGATAAGCCCCTGCCGGCCGAGTCCGTGCCGGACTATCTGGATTGGGACATGTGGGTCGGGCCCGCCATGTGGCGACCCTACAACAACGATCTGGCTCCGCACATCAGCTTCGATGGTTTCCCGAATTGGCGCTATCATAGTTATTACGGCGGCGGCGGTATGACCGACTGGGGCGCCCACCATTTCGACATCGCCCAGTGGGGCCTCGGCATGGACGGCTCCGGGCCCGTCGAGATCATCCCGCCCGACGGCAAGGACTACAAGGTCCTGACCTACAAGTACGCCAACGGCATCCCCATGACGCGGGACCAGGCCAACGGCGTGCTCTTCGAGGGAACCACGGGCAAGGTCGAAGTCAATCGCGGCTACCTGAAGACCTGGCCGGAGAATCTCAAGGACCAGGTGATCGGGCCCAATCAGGCGCATCTGTACAACAGCAAAGACCATTATGCCGACTGGCTCGACGCGATCCGCAAACGCACCGACCCCATCTGCAGCATCGAGATCGGTGCCAGCTCGGTGACCGTGTGTCACCTCGGCAACATCGCCTACAGGCTGCAACGGCCGTTGAAATGGGACCCGAGGCGCGAGGTCTTCCTCGGCGACGACGAGGCCAACCGCCTCCTGTCCCGCCCGTATCGCAGCCCGTGGCGTCTCTAATAGACGTGAGGAGTACGATTCATGAGCAGCATCTCTCAATCACGTCGGCGATTCCTGTGGAATGCCGCGGGGGTCTCGGCGGGTGTCGTGGGCTTTCCGCACATCGTCCCTTCGACGGTGTTCGGATCGTCGGCGCCGAGCGAGCGGATCACCCTCGGCTGCATCGGCGTCGGCGGCCAGGGCACAGGCAACATGCAGGGCTTTCTCAGCAAGAAGGACGCCCAGGTTGTCGCGGTCTGCGACGTGGACAAGAAGAACCTCGATCGGGCGAAGTCGCTCGTTGACAAGAAGTACGAGAACACCGGCTGCGCCACGTACTCCGATTTCCGCGAGGTCATCGCGCGAGCCGATATCGACGCGCTGTCGCTGGCCATGCCGGACCACTGGCACTCGATCCCGGTCGTCCTGGGCGCCCAGGCGGGCAAGGACATGTACGGCGAGAAGCCCTTGGCGCGCACCATCCACGAGGGCAGGGTGATGCGCGACGCGATGAACAAGTACGGGCGGATCTGGCAGACCGGGAGCTGGCAGCGCTCGCAGGAGAGTTTCCGCCACGCCTGTGAGCTGGTCCGCAACGGGCGGATCGGCAAGATCCTCCGTGTGGAGGTGGGCCTGCCGACCGGCAGCGGGACCGACAACAGGCCGGTGCAGCCGGTGCCGGAGAACCTCGACTGGGATTTCTGGCTTGGCCCGGCGCCTTGGGTGCCATACCGAGGCGTCTCCCACTGGGATTGGCGATGGATCATGGACTACTCCGGCGGCCAGCTCACCGATTGGGCGGGCCACCACATCGACATCGCCCACTGGGGCCTGGGCCTCGAAGAGACCGGCCCGGTCGAGATCGAAGGCAAAGGTGTCTATCCGAAGGACGGCCTCTACAACGTGCCGACCGAGTACAAGTTTACCTGCAAGTACGCCAACGGCGTCGAGATGGTCGTCGCGAACGACCGGCAGGTGCCGAAGGGCATGGGCGCCGTCTGGTATGGCGAGAAGGGCTGGGTCCACGTCGATCGCGGCCGGCAGGCGACGGAGCCGGCGAACCTGTGGAACGACGTGATCGGTCCCAACGAGATCCGCCTGTACGAGAGCCGCGACCATCAGCAGAACTTCCTCGACTGCGTGAGATCTCGCAAGAAGACGATCACGCCCATCGAGGTGGCGCACCGCTCGATCAGCGTAGGCCTGCTGGGTGAGATCGCCATGCTGCTGGAGCGCAGGCTGCACTGGAACCCCGAGAAAGAGGAATTCGTGAACGATCCCGAGGCCAATCGGATGCTGTCGCGTCCGATGCGGGCCCCGTGGCATCTGTAGAAGACATGCGGCGTGAAGCGTCGTGTGTGAGGCGTGCTGACGCTTCACGAGGCGCGATTCACGTTCGACGAGGAGTCAGAGAAAGGAGCCGATATGGTGAGGTCGAGAATAGTTGGTGCCGTTCTGCTGGGTGGTTTGTGCTTGTCCACGGCGCTGTGGGCGCAGTCGCCGAAGGAACTGCGGCAGTTGAGTGCGGAGGAAATCGCCAAGATCACCCAGGCCATGCCGACCAAGGCGGCGGTCGCTCCGGCGCAACCTCGCAAGATGCTGATCTTCTGGAAGTGCGAGACGTTCTACCATGACGTGATCCCGGTGGCGAACGAGGCGCTGCGGATCATGGGCGAGAAGACCGGGGCCTTCCAGGTGACGGTCGTCACAGATGATTACAGTGTGTTCACGGCGGAGACGCTCAAGCAGTTCGACGCGGTCTGCCTGAACAACACGACGAGCCTGAAGTTCGACCCGGCTGCGACGCCGGAGCGGTGCAAGGCCCTGATGGACTTCGTCAAGGGCGGCAAAGGCCTGATCGGCATCCACGCCGCAGCGGACAACTTCTACCAGTGGCCGGAAGGGCAGGAGATGATGGGCAACAAGTTCACCGGTCATCCCTGGGGTGCCGGCGGCACCTGGGCCTTCAAGATCGATGTGCCCGATCATCCTCTCATGGCGCCGTTCAAGGGCCAAGGCTTCAAGCTCAGAGACGAGATCTACCGGACGGACGGGCCGCTGTATTCCCGCGACAAGCAGTTTGTCCTGATGAGCCTGGACACCAGCGATCCGACGACCCGCAACGTTCGGGACTTCAAAGACACCGACGTTGACACGGGCATCACGTGGATCAAAGAGGTGGGCAAGGGGCGTTTGTTCTATTGCTCCTTCGGGCACAACCACGCGATCTTCATGAACCCCACGCTGCTGGAGCACTACCTGCTTGGGATTCAGTTCGCGATGGGCGATCTGAAGGTGCCGACCCAGCCGATCGCAGGCACGGCGCAGGGACAGACCGCCAACGCGCTGGTCGAGACGGTGAAAGCCTATGATTTCGGCCAGAGCCGCGAGGCGCTGACGCAGATCAGCGATGAGATCCGCAAGGCGTATGGCAAGCCCGACGAGCTGAAGAAGTTCGAAGCGTCGCTGATCGAGGTTCTCAAGTCGGACGCCAAGTACGCGGGCAAGCAATACGCCTGCCGCGAGCTGAGCATCATCGGGACGGAGCAGTCGGCGCCGGCGCTGGCGAAGATGCTGACCGATCAGGAGTACTCGGATATGGCCCGCTATGCCCTGGAGCGGATTCCCGGCGAGGCCGTGGACAAGGTGCTGCTTGCGGCGATGCTCAAGGCCGAGGGCAAGGCCAGGATCGGGATCGTCAACAGCCTGGGCGAACGGGGCTGCAAGCTCGCCGCCGGCGACATCGGCAAGCTCGTGGACAGTTCCGACAGGCTGCTGGCGGGCGCCGCGATCGGCGCGCTGGGCAAGATCGGCGGTCCGGATGCCGTCAAACCGCTGGAGAGGGCCCTCCAGAGCGCGCCCGAGAACCAGAAGATGCTGGTCTACGATGCCTACCTGAAGGTCGCAGACAGAATGGTGGTCGAGGGCGACAAGGTCTGGGCGATGAAGATCTACGCCAGCCTGAACAAAGAAGGGGTGCCTCAGTTGGTTCGCACGGCGGCCATGAAGAGCATGGTGAAATCCACACAGAGCGGCAGAAGATGATCGCAGGTTGACTCTGCAGGTGTTGTGTCGGGCACGGTCGGGTGTCGTCGTCGGCTCATCCCCGGCGTGTTCCGGTCGTGACGCGATGACGGGCAGTCTCGACCCGAATGGATCATGGGAACAGGACGTTGGAAATGACTTTGCAACAGAAGAGAGTCGTGTTTTTGCTGATTGCAGCGATGGGGATTGCGGTGCTGGCGCCGGTGAGTTGGGCTGCCGAGACGGACGAGGGAAGCCAGCAAGTCATCAAGATGGTGATCGACGCGCTGAAGAGTCCCGACGTAGAGATGCAGACGGGAGCTATCGCTATTGTGCGGGAGATCGCCGGTGCGGAGGTCACGAAGGCCCTGGCGCAGGAACTGCCGAATCTGGGAGCAACCGCCCAGGTGCAGTTGCTCGCAGCCCTGGCGGATCGGGGCGACGCCCTGGCGCTGCCGGCCGTGATCGGCGCGAGCAAGTCGCAGGACGAGTCGGTCCGCGTTGCTGCATTGAAGGCCGTCGGTCAGATCGGTGACGCGTCGAGTGTTCCGCTGCTGGCCGAACGGGCGGCGACGAGCAAAGGTGCCGAGCAGAAAGCCGCTCGCGATAGTCTGTACCGGCTTCGGGGTTCTGAGATCGATGCCACCATCCTCCAGAATCTCCCTTCCGCCGCGACGGACGTCAAGGTCGAGCTTCTCAGCGCGATCGGCGAGCGCAACATCGCCGGTTCCATCGAGGCACTGCTCAAGACCTCGCGCCACGAGCAACGCAAGGTCCGCATCGAGTCATTCAAGGTGCTCCGGACGGTGGGCAAGCCCGAGGACATGCCCGCTCTGGTGAACATGCTGCTGGAGGTCAAGGGCGACTCCGACCGCACCGAAGCGGAGAAGACGGTCGCTGTCGTGGCGCACAAGATCGAGGACACGACCCGCCAGGCCGCTGCGGTGTTACAGGTGCTTCCGAACGTGAAGGATAATCCGAACCGCGCCTCGTTGCTGCGAGTGCTCGGTCGCATCGGCGACAGCAGTGCACTGCCGACGTTACGGACGGCGCTGGGCACGCGCGAGGCGGAGATCCAGGACGCTGCCATCCGGGCCTTGTCCGACTGGCCGACGGCGGAACCGGTGCCCGATCTGCTCAAGGTGGCGCAGACTGCGGAAAACGCCAAATACAAGGTTTTGGCGCTCCGCGGTTTCGTGCGACTGCTCGGTCTCGAGAGCGGTCGATCCGCTGCGGAAACGACTGATCTGTACAAGAAGGCGATGGAGCTGGCGGGCGATGCCCAGGAGAAGAAACGGGTACTCTCCGGCCTGGCCTCCGCGAAGTCGCTGGCCGCACTGAACATGGCGGCGCAGTACCTGGACGATCTGCCTCTGCACCTCGAAGCGGAATCGGCAGTGGTCCAGATTGCCCAGGGGGCCTGCGGCGCCGATCCGGCCAGGACGAAGGAAGTGCTGACGAAGGTGATCGGGGCCACCAAGCAGGACGCGATTCGCCAGCAAGCCCAGGAGATCATCAACCTGATCGAGCGGTTCGACGACTACCTCGTCGCCTGGCAGGTCAGCGGTCCCTATACGAAAGACGTGCAGGCGAACGAACTGATCGATGCCGCATTCCCGCCGGAGCAGGAAGGGCAGCAAGCCCAATGGCAGGCGATGCCCGCCGGAGCCACGCCGGCAAGTCCCTGGCTGATCGAGCCGGACAAGGTCGCGACTCTGGCCGGCGACAAACGGGTCGCCTATCTGCGAACGAAGATCTGGTCGCCGAAGGAGCAGAAGGCCCGCCTGGAAGTGGGCAGCGACGACGGGGTCAAGGTCTGGCTCAACGGCCAGGTCGTGCACGCGAACAACGCGGAACGCGCGGTCCAGCCGGGCGAGGACAAGGTCGATGTGACGTTGAAAGAAGGCGCCAACTCGGTGCTGGTCAAGCTCGTGCAGAACGCGGGCCAGTGGGCGATGTGCCTGCGGTTCCGTGCGCCCGACGGCGGCAAGCTGGAAGGCCTGAAGGTCGAACCCTGATTGAATCGGATCGGAGAGACGGTCATGAGAAGCGGTTACGCTGTCCACAATCGCAAGAGAATAGAAGCGTGGGTTGCCGCGTGTGTCGTCGCGTTGCTTTCCGTCGCGAGTGCCGGTGCGGCCGAGCTGGACCCCTTCATGGGGGATTGGCAAGGGCAGTGGGAGGTCACGGACGGGTACGACTCCGGTTCCGCAGCGGCCCAGGTGATCGCCCTTGGCGGCGGTCAGTATCAGGTCAAGCTGCTGGAGGGTCTGGCGGTCACGACGGCGCCCTACGCCGTGCTCGATGGCCAGGTCCGGGACGGCAAACTCACCCTCTCCGGGCGTTTGAACCCGAACAGCTCGCCCATCGAGGGGACCGTGGAGATGACCGTCGAGCGGGACAAGCTCACGGGTCGGTTCCAGGGCCAAACCGGCGGCGGCGAGCCGATCAAGGGCACGTTCTCGCTGGAGAAAACCGTTCGGCAGTCGCCCACGCTGGGCGCCAAGCCGCCCGCCGGTGCGGTGGTGCTCTTCGACGGCACGAGTTTCGACAAATGGGTTCGTTTCGGTTACTCCAAGGGCGTGATCAACATCATCGACGCCATCGGCAATGCCCAGGATGCGGCCGCCTACCTGAAGGCGGGTCTCTGGTCGCCGAAGACGCAGAAGGCTACCCTGCAGGTTGGCACCGACGACGGCGTCAAAGCGTGGCTCAACGGCAAGCTGGTTCATGCGAACAACGCCGCTCGCGGCGTCGTGGTCGATCAGGACAAGGTCGGAGTCTCGCTGCAGGAAGGGATGAACGAACTGCTGCTGAAGGTGACCAACGGCGGGGGCGACTGGGGAGCGGTCGTCCGGTTCGTGGGCCAGGACGGGAAACCGCTGGTGAATCTGAACGAGGTTTCGCAGCAGCAAGCGAAGGGCTCGAACGAGTACCTGCGAGCCAACAATGGCTTCCTCACGCAGTGGCAGATCGCGGGGCCGTACCAGGAGGCGGGCAAAGACGCCGGCGCGATCTTCGATGTCGCCTTTGCGCCCGAGAATGCCCCTGGCTCCAAGGTGAGCTGGAAATGGATCAACGTGAACGATCCGGCCGGCGACCGGGTGAAGTGGCCCATCGTGGACGGCGCCATGGAGATCAAGGCCGGCACGGGCAACATCATAACCAGGGACAAGTTCCAGAGCTTCAAGCTGCACATCGAGTTCCGCACGCCGTTCATGCCCAATGCCCGGGGCCAGGGCCGCGGCAACAGCGGCGTGTACGTCCAGGGACGCTACGAGATCCAGGTGCTGGACAGCTACGGCCTGGACGGTCTGGACAATGAGTGCGGCGGCATCTACAAGATCGGCGCCCCCATGGTGAATATGTGCCTGCCGCCGGGGCAGTGGCAGACCTACGACATCACGTTCCAGGCCCCTCGTTTCGACGCCGGCGGCAACAAGATCGAAGACGCGGTCGTCACCGTGGTCCACAACGGCGTGACGATCCACGACCGTCGCAAGCTCCCCGGCCCGACCGGCGGCGCGATCGATGGCAATATCGCCCAGCCGGGCGGCATCTACCTGCAGGACCACGGCAATCCCGTGCAGTTCCGCAACGTGTGGCTTGTGGAGACCCAATGAGGGTCCGCCGCGGGGACGGTGGCTTGAATCGGCGTTTTTTTGAGGATTGACATCCATGGCAGACAAGACAAACAGACAGGGACGGGAGGGGCAGTTCTCCCGTCGTGATTTCGTGGGCGCGGCTGCTGCCGTTGCCGCGTTCACTGTCGTACCCCGGCACGTCCTGGGCGGCGCGGGCAACACGCCCCCGAGCGGGAAGCTGAACATCGCCGGCGTCGGCATCGGCGGCATGGGACAGAGCAACATCGGCAAGTGCGCCGAAGCGGGCGAGAACATCGTCGCGTTGTGCGACGTGGACGCCAAGTACGCGGCCCCGGTGTACAAGAAATATCCGAACGCCCGCATGTGGACGGACTTTCGCAAGATGCTCGACGAGCAGAAGGACATCGACGCGGTGGTCGTCGCCACGCCGGACCATCTGCACGCCGTGGTCGCGATGGCGGCCATGCAGCGCGGCAAACACGTCTACGTCCAGAAGCCCCTGACGCGCACCGTGTGGGAGGCTCGCATGTTGACGGAGGCCGCCCGCAAGTACAAGGTGCAGACCCAGATGGGCAACCAGGGCCACTCCAGCGAAGAAGTCCGTCTGGTTTGTGAGTGGATCCAGGACGGCGCGATTGGTGACGTGCGTGAAGTGCACTGCTGGACGAATCGGCCGGTGTGGCCGCAGGGGATCGGTCGGCCGACGGATACGCCCCCCGTGCCGGAAGGCTTGGATTGGGACCTCTGGATCGGTCCGTCGCCGATGCGGCCGTACAATCCGGCGTACCTGCCGTTCAACTGGCGCGCCTGGATTGACTTCGGCGCCGGCGCCCTGGGCGACATGGGCTGCCATGTCATGGATGCGGCGTTCTGGTCGCTGAAGCTCAAGTACCCTGTGCGCGTCCAGGCCAGCCACTCCTGGGAGGTCAAGGAGATGTGGACGCGGTGGGGCAATCAGGAGACGTACCCCGACGCCGAGGTGGTGCACTACCAGTTCCCTGCTCGCGGGAAGATGCCGCCGGTGAAGCTGCACTGGTACGACGGCGGCCTCCTGCCGGAGCGTCCCGACGATCTCGAGCCGGGACGCAAGATCCCGGAGAGCGGCACAATCTTCGTCGGGGACAAGGGCAAGCTCATCTGCGACACGTATGCGGAGAACCCGCGGATCTTCCCAGAGAGCAAGATGAAGGCCTACAAGCGGCCGCCCAAGACCCTGCGCCGGGTCGCGGGCGGTCCGGGCGGCCATGAGAAGGATTGGATCAACGCCTGCAAAGGCGGACCGGCCGCCAGCTCGAACTTCGATTACTCCGGCCCGTTCACCGAGACGGTGGTTATGGGCAACCTGGCCGTGCTCAATCCCGACAAGGTCCTGGAGTGGGACGGCGAGAACATGCGGATGACCAACGATGACGCGGCCAACGCCTTTGTCAAACCAGACTACCGTGCAGGATGGTCCCTGTAGGAACGAAACGTTTTTATCACTCATTGGAAGTAAAGGAGCCAAGCTCATGGCAAACATCACACGTCGTCAGTTCATCGGAGGCGCAGCCGCCGTCGGGGCGGTCAGCACCATCGGCTTCCCGAAGCTCGTCCGGGGCCAGGGACTCAACGAGAAGCTCCAAGTGGGATTCGTCGCCGTAGGGGGCCGCGCCGGCGCCCACACGGAGGCTTCTCACAAGGCGGGCCTCCAGTGCATCGCTTTTGCAGAAGTGGACAAGACTCGCTGGAACGGCGTTCTTGGCAGGCAGGGCTGGGAACAGGCGAAAGGGTACACGGATTGGCGGAAGGTGTTCCAGAACCATGGCAAGGAACTGGATGTGGTCTTCGTGGCGACCCCGGATCATACTCATTTTGCCCCGACGATGACCGCGATCTCGATGGGCATCCACTGCTACACGGAGAAGCCGCTGACCTGGTCGGTCCGCGAGGCGCAATTGCTCGCGGCCGCCTACGCCAAGAATCCGAAGGTCGTTACGCAGCAGGGCAACCAGGGCCATGCCGGAAACGGATGGCGACTTGCCTACGAATACGTCAAGGCCGGCGCTGTCGGCGACATCAAAGAGTTCCACACGTGGACGAATCGTCCGATCTGGCCGCAGGGCGGCGATCGACCGCAGGGATCGGACCCGGTCCCCGACACATTGGACTGGGAATCGTGGATCGGCCCTGCTCCGATGCGTCCGTACAAGGGCAATAGGACGTACCATGATTTTGCCTGGCGTGGTTTCGTCGATTTTGGTTCCGGGGCGCTCGGCGATATGGCCTGCCACACCACCGACGGGATTTACTCGATCATGGAGCCGGGCTACGCCGCGACGGCCGAGCCGTACATCATGACCGGGCCCGTCAAGGATATGTGGCCGGCCGGCATGATCGTCAAGAGCACCTACCGCGCCAAAGATGGACGGCCGGGATTCAAGACGTTCTGGTACGAAGGCAATGATGGAAACGGCAAGGCTCTCATGCCCGATACGCCGGAGGAACTCGAGGTCGATGGACGTCAACTGCCCAGGACCGGCAACCTGATCATCGGCACCAAGGGCAAGATGCTCGTCATCGGCGACTACTGGGAAACCCCGATGATCATTCCGGAAGCACGTCGCAAGGAGTTCGGCAGGCCGCCGCAACTGCTCGAGCGCTCGCCCGGCCATCACGACGAGTTCTTCATGGCCTGCAGGGGCGAGAAGCCGCGTGAATTCAGCCGGTCCAACTTCAGCTACTCCGGCCCGATGGCCGCGAACATCCAGCTCGGCAACCTCTGCGCCCGCGCGGGCAAGAAGCTCGAACTGGACGAAGCGGGCAAGATTACCAGCGATCCGAAGATCAACGACCTGGCCTGGCGCGAGCCTCGCGATGGTTGGGGTCCGCTGGAGATGAACGTCTAAAGCAACCTCGCGACGAGGTGGTTACCAAGGTTTCCAGGCCGGGGCGCCCTGCCCGCGCATGGCGCCCGGCCTTGTTCTCGATGACAAACCACGAGAGAAGAGGCCGGGGGATCATGACGAATTCGCAGACGCAGAAATCGGATGATTTGGGCCTGTCACGCCGGAAGTTCGTTGGCGCCGCGGCGGCTGTGGCGGCATTTACAGTTGTCCCTCGCCGTGTCCTGGGCGGGGCGCGGCACGTAGCGCCCAGCGACAAACTGAACATCGCCGGCATCGGGCTTGGCGGGCGGGGCGAAGGCGATCTGGACGAGTGCCGCAGCGAGAACATCGTCGCGCTGTGCGACGTCGATGAAGCGTATGCCGGCAAGGTCTTCAAGAAGTACCCGAACGCAAAGAAGTGGACCGACTTCCGCAGGATGCTCGACGAGCAGAAAGACATCGACGCGGTGGTAATCGCCGTGCCGGACCACCTGCACGCGGTGGTTGCGATGGCCGCCATCAAACGGGGCAAGCATGTCTACTGCGAAAAGCCCCTGGCGCACTGCGTCTGGGAGTGTCGCCAACTGACGCTGGCGGCCCGTGAAGCCAAGGTCGCGACCCAATTGGGCAACCAGGGCCAGGCCACCGAGGGCAATCGCCTGGTCTCCGAGATCATTTGGGACGGTGCGATCGGTGCGGTTCGGGAAGTGCACGCGTGGTGCAATCGGCCCATTTCCCAGCGTGGGATCGACCGGCCCAAAGAGACGCCGAACGTACCGCCAACGCTGAACTGGGATCTGTGGCTCGGACCCGCCAGGCATCGCCCGTATCATCCCGTGTATTTGCCCTTCAGATGGCGCAGTTGGTGGGACTTTGGCACCGGCGTGCTCGGCGACATCGGTTGTCACCAGCTCGACCCGGTCTTCCGGGCGCTGAAACTGGGCTACCCCACGACGGTTGAAGCCTGTTCCAGCAACATGGACGAACCGGCCGCTGTGAAGGAGGAGACCGCTCCGAAGTCGTCCATCGTCCGTTTCGAATTCCCCGCCCGCGAGGGGCTCCCGCCTCTGATGCTGACCTGGTACGATGGCGGGATGATGCCCCAGCGGCCTGTCGAACTGGAAGAAGGCCGCAAGTTCGGCGAGGCCGATGACAATCTGTTCATCGGCGACAAGGGCAAGATGCTGGGCTACCGGTTGATCCCGGAGGCCCGGATGAGAGAATACGGCAAACCGCCGCAGAAGATCGAACGCTCGCCCGGTCATCATAGGGAGTGGATCGATGCCTGCAAAGGCGGCAAACCCGCGCGGGCCAACTTCGACTGGGCGGGCCCGCTCACGGAGGTGGTCCTGCTTGGCAATGTCGCTCTGAGAATGGAAAGACAGCTCTATGAGAAGGGTCTCAAGCTCTGCTGTGACGGCCCGAAGATGGAGGTGACGAACCTGCCCGAGGCCAACAAGTACCTCCGTGACGAGTACCGCGAGGGTTGGAGCCTCTGAGGGGATTGATAAAGGATGATTGACTATTGATGATTGGCGGGCTGCAGTTCGGCTCGTATCATCCTGAGCGCAGCGAAGGACTTGGGCAGGGAAGGGGAGATTGCTGTGACGGTCTGTTTCCCGTGCCGGATGCTTCACTTCGTTGGGCATGACAAAGAGTGTGTTGGTTCCGGTGGTCCGGGGACTCTCGCGAACTGTAACGGACGGGTCCTTGGCGCAATACCTGATTTGAGGAGTAGTATCGTGGAACAGAAGAACATGACACGACGTGGTTTCGTGGGCGCCGCCGCTGGCGTGGCGGCTTTCACGGTGGTTCCCCGCCATGTGGTGGCCGGCTCGGGCAGTGCGGCCCCCAGCGAGAAGATCAACATCGCCGGCGTCGGTGTCGGCGGGCAGGGCGGGCACGATATCGGACAACTCGACAGCCAGAACATCGTGGCCCTGTGCGACGTGGACTGGCGTCACGCCGCCGGGTGCTTCAAACGGTATCCGAACGCCAAGCAGTACAAGGACTTCCGCGAGATGCTCGACAAGGAGGACAAGCACATCGACGGGGTCGTCGTCGGGACGCCGGACCACATGCACGCGATCGTTTCCATGGCCGCCATCAAACGCGGCAAGCACGTCTACTGCGAGAAACCGCTGACGCATACCGTCCGCGAGGCTCGGATGCTGGCCGAGGCTGCCCGCGAGGCCAAGGTCGCCACGCAGATGGGCAACCAGGGCCAGGCCGGTGAAGAGGTCCGCCTGCTGTGCGAGACCATCTGGGACGGGGCCATCGGTCAGGTTCGCGAGGTGCACGTCTGGACGGACCGCCCGCTCAACGGGACGAACAACTGGTACTGGCCGCAGGGGGTGGGTCGGCCGGGGGGGCAGGACCCGGTCCCCGAGACGCTCGACTGGGACCTCTGGATCGGCCCGGCGCCAATGCGTCCTTATGTGGGCAACAGGGTCTATCATCCGTTTGTCTGGCGGGGCTGGTGGGACTTCGGCACCGGCGCGTTGGGCGATATCGGCTGCCACAGCCTTTCTCCGGTGTTCCGCGCACTGAAACTCGGCCACCCCACGAGTGTGGAAGCCTGCTGCACGCTGGTCAACAATGAAACGTACCCGGTGGCATCGCGCGTGACGTATGAGTTTCCCGCCCGCGGGGACCTGGCGCCGGTGACGCTGCACTGGTATGACGGCGGGATGAAGCCGCCTCGGCCGCCGGAACTGGAGGATGGGCGCCGATGGGATACGAACGGCGCGCTCTTCATCGGCGACAAGGGCAAGATGTACGGCGGCCGTCTGCTGCCGGAGTCGCGACAGAGGGATTATGGTAGGCCGCCGCAGAAGCTGGAGCGTTCGCCCGGCCACTACATCGAATGGGTCATTGCCTGCAAGGGGGGCAAGCCCGCCGGCTCGAACTTCCCCGACCACGCCGGGCTGCTGGCCCAGGTGGTCCTGCTGGGCAACGTCGCTCTGCGTCCGGCGCTGAAAGCGGACAAGTACCTTGGGACGAAGCTCCTCTGGGACGGCGACAAGTTCGAATTCACGAATGTGCCGGAGGCGAATCAATACCTGACCAAGGAATATCGGGCAGGCTGGGCCATCTGATTGACGAGGAATGACGGATGATTGATTCCATCGACAGACGCAAGTTCCTGGGCGGTGCGGCGGGGGCGGTCGCGGCCTTCACCGTGGTGCCCAGGAGTGTGCTGGGCGGGGCGGGCGGCCAGCCCCCGAGCGAGAAGCTCAACCTGGCGGCCATTGGGATCGGCGGCATGGGTTCGTCCAACATCAACCAGTGCGGCAGTGAGAACTTCGTTGCCCTGTGCGACGTCGATGACGGATATGCCGGCAAGGTATTCGACAGGTTCCCGGCTGCGAAGAAGTACAAAGACTTCCGCGTCATGCTGGACAAGGAAGACAAGAACATCGATGGGGTTATCGTCGCGACCCCTGACCACACGCACGGCGTGGTTGGGATGGCCTGCATTCAGCATGGCAAGCACATCTACCTGCAGAAGCCGCTGGCGCACTCGATCTATGAAGTGCGAAAGCTCACGGAAGCCGCCCGCGAGGCCAAGGTGCAGACGCAGATGGGCAACCAGGGTCACTCCTCCGAAGAGATCCGCATGTTGTCTGAGTGGATCGCGGATGGTGCCATCGGCCCGGTCCACGAGGTCTATGCCTGGAGCGACCGGCCGGTTGGCGGCGATCCGTGGTCGGATTTCCCGGTCATGGCCAGGCCGAAGGACACGCCGGATGTGCCCAAGACGCTCGATTGGGATCTGTGGCTCGGCCCGGTCCAGCATCGGCCGTATCATCCGATCTATCACCCTATGTCCTGGCGGGGTTTCTGGGATTTCGGCACCGGTGCTCTGGGTGACATGGGTTGCCACATCTTGGACCCGGCCTTCTGGGTCCTCAAGCTGGGCCAGCCGACGCGGGTCGAGGCGACGACGACGCACTATCAGCCGGAGGTGGCGTCGGAGACCTATCCGCGGGCCGCGATCATCCGGTACGAGTTTCCCGCTCGCGGCGATATGCCTCCTGTCAAGCTGACCTGGAGTGACGGTCGATTGATGCCGCCGCGACCGAGGGATTTGGAGCCCGGGCGCAGACTGGACGGCAACGGCGCCCTGCTGATCGGCGAGAAGGGCACCATCATGCACGGCTCGCACGGCGCCGGCGGCGTCCGGATCATCCCCGAGACGAAAATGAGGGCCTACAAGCGGCCCGAGAAGACTGTCCCGCGAGTCCGAGGCGGCCAAAGTGGCCACGAGCAGGATTGGATTCGCGCCTGCAAGGACGGGAAACCCGCCAGCTCCAGCTTCGAGTACGGCGGCCCGCTCACGGAGATGGTCCTGCTCGGCGTGCTCGCGATGCGGTTCAAGGACACGCCGCTCGACTGGGACGCGGCGAATTTGAACGTGACGAATCTGCCCGAGGCAGAGAAGTATATCCACCCGCCGTTCCGTGACGGCTGGAGCCTGTAGAAAGTGGCTATTTACGATTTACAATTGACTATTTGTGGGTGCTGTGTCCCCGCTCGCGAGGACAGGCTCGACCGAGCGGGCAGGACGTGCTCCTGATTGAGAGGGTTGTACAGTGAAAGAGATGCAAATGAATAGAAGACAGTTCCTGGGCAGTGCCGCGGCGGTGGCCGCGTTCACGATCGTGCCGCGACATGTGCTGGCCGGGTCCGGGCAGACCCCGCCCAGTGAGAAACTCAACATCGCCTGCATCGGCATCGGCGGCCAGGGCGCCAGCGACATCAATGACGTCAGCAGCGAGAACATCGTCGCTCTGTGCGATGTCGACTGGAGCAATCACACCGCCGGGACCTTCAACAGGTTCCCCAACGCCAAGAAGTACAAGGACTTCCGCAAGATGCTCGACGCGGAGGACAAGAACATTGAAGCGGTGACGGTCTCGACGCCCGACAACATCCACGCGGTCGCGGCCATGGCCGCGATCAAGCGGGGCAAGCACGTGTACTGCGAGAAGCCCCTGTGCCACGACGTCTTTGAGGTCCGCCAGCTCACTGAAGCGGCCCGCAAGTACAATGTCGTTACGCAGATGGGTACGCAGATCCACGGCACAGCGGAAATGAAGTTCTTTGTGGAGATCGTGCGTTCCGGCGTGATCGGCAAGGTCCACAGAGTGGATCTCTGGAGCGGCAAGAACTGGGGTGGCGGCGAGCGCCCGACGGACACGCCGCCGGTGCCCGAGACGCTGGACTGGGATCTGTGGCTCGGACCCGCGCCGTACCGTCCTTATCATCCGTGCTATCTGCCGGGCCAGTGGCGACGATGGCTCGATTTCGGGACGGGCACGCTGGGCGACATGGGTTGCCATATCATCGACCCCGCCTGGTGGGCGCTGGACCTGGGTTACCCGACGAGCGTATCCGCCACGCCGGGACCATTCAGCAAGGAGACATATTGGCAGAAGACGATTATCAAATGGGAGTTCAAAGCCAAAGGGGACAGACCGGCGCTGACGGTGAGCTGGTACGACGGCGAGAATGCTCCGCCGCGACCGCCGCAACTGGAGTCCAATCGGAAAATGCCCGATCAGGGCGGCGTCTACTACGGCGACAAGGGCACCATCCTGTATCCGCACTGCGGCAGCCCGCGTCTGATCCCGGAGACGGCGATGAAGGGATTCAAGGTGCCCGAGCCGACCTTCGACCGCACCGCGAACCACTACCAGGACTGGATTCGCGGCTGCAAGGGCGGGCCCAAGCCGCTGTCGAACTTCGACTACGCCGGCCCGTTGACCGAGGCGATCCTGCTCGGCAACGTCGCGGCCTTCGCGGGCCGGAAGCTCGAATGGGACGGTCCGAACATGAAGGTAACGAACATGCCCGAGGCGAACAAGCTACTCCGGCGGACCTACCGCGACGGATGGAGCCTGTAGCCATCGATGAAGGATGATTGTTGATTGATGATCGACGCGACTCTATAACGGGTCGGTGCATCGATGCACATGTAGGGTGCGTATCACGCACCACTTGGTTTTGAGGAGAAGGACAAATGGATAGAAGGATGAGGTCGGGAATGACTCTGCTGCTCGCGGCGGCTTGTGTTTGTGTCGGCGCCACCGGTGCCCAGGCGAAGGAGAAGTGGCGACTGGGGCCCCAGGCGTACAGCTTCAACCGGTTCACCTTTGCCGAGGCGGTGGCCAAGGCGAAGCTGCTGAATCTCAAGTACATCGAGGTCTATCCCGGGCAGCGGATCAGCGCCGAGATCGACGCCAAGATGGACCACAACATGACGGCCGAGCAGAGGCGGGCGGTCAAGAAGATCCTCGCCGATGCGGGCGTCACACTGACCAACTACGGCGTCGTGGGTCTTCCGAATGACGAGGCGGAATGCCGCAAGGTGTTCGATTTCGCGAAGGAGATGGGCCTCGAGAACATTACGTCGGAGCCGCCGGAAGACGCATTCGATCTGATCGACAAGCTCTGCCAGGAGTACAAGATCGGCGTCGCGATCCACAACCATCCGCAGCCGTCGCACTACTGGAACTACGAGACGGTTCTGAAGGTCTGCGAGGGACGCAGCAAGTGGATCGGCGCCTGCGCCGACACCGGGCATTGGACGCGTTCGAACGTCGATCCGGTCGTGGCAGTCAAGGAACTCGGCAAGAGGGGACGGATTCGCAGCTTCCACTTCAAGGATCTGAACAAGTTCGGTCGAGATGCCCATGACGTCCCCTGGGGCACCGGTGTGAGCAAGGCCGGCGAGGTGCTGGCGGAAGTGTCGCGGCAGGGATTCGAGGGGAGCTTCTCCATCGAGTACGAGCACAACTGGGACAACAGCGTGCCGGAGATCCAGAAGTGCGTCGAGTGGTTCAAGAAGACCGCCGCCCAACTGGACAACACGCCCTACACGGACGTATTCAAGAGGGACCTGTCCAACGGGATCATGGAGCCGAAGGGCTGGTCGTATGACGCCGACGGCGTCCTGGCCCCGGTCGCTGGCGGCCACGGTGACATCTGGACCAAGGAACGCTACGGCAACTTCATCCTCGAACTGGATTTCAAGGTCCCCGAGAAGGGCAACAGCGGTGTCTTCATCCGCACGGGCAATCTCCAGAACTGGATCAACACCGCCATCGAGGTGCAGATCCACGCCACCGACGACGGCACCAAGCACGGCCAGTGCGGCGCGATCTACGACTGCCTGTCGCCCTCGATGGCCGCCCAGAAGGCCCCCGGCGAGTGGAATCACTATGTCATCACCTGCCTGGATAACAAGATCTACGTGAACCTCAACGGCCAGGACATCATCGACATGGACCTGGACCTCTGGACCGAGGCCGGCAAGAACCCGAACCCGCCGGGCACGAAGAACAAGTTCTCGACGGCGTACAAGGACATGCCGCGAGAAGGGCACCTCGGGTTCCAGTATCACGGCAACCCGGTGTGGTTCAAGAACCTCATGATTAAACCGCTTGACTAATGCACGCTGTATCGAGGTATCTATGATGAACAACAGATCTCTTGCAGGCTACGGGTTGCTCTGGGTCACGGCGGTGCTGGCCTTCGGCTTCGTGACGGGAACCGCCTTCGCGGGCAACGCATCGTCGGACGGCTGGACCGTCCTGTTCAATGGGAAGGACCTCACCGGCTGGGACGGCGACCCGCGGCTCTGGTCCGTCAAAGACGGCGTAATCCGCGGCGAGACGACCGCGGAGAAGCCGACGCAGGGCAACACGTTCCTCGTCTATCGCGGCGGGCAGTTCAACGATTTCGAACTGACTCTCAAGGCTCGCCTCCTGAGCGGCAACTCCGGCGTTCAGTATCGCAGCAAGGAATTCGACAAGTGGCGGATCGCCGGCTATCAGGCGGATATCCTCGATGACCTGAATCTGGTCGGCTTCCTCTATCATGAGGGCGGCCGAGGCTTCCTGGCCACCCTCGGCGATTTCACGGTCGTCGACGGCAAGGGCGAGAAGCAGGTCGTCGGCAACGTCAACGACAAGAAGGCCCTGGCCGAGGCCGGTTTCTACAGAGCGAAGGACTGGAACGAGTTCGTGATCGTCTGCCGGGGCAACCACATCGCCCACTATCTGAACGGCTACCAGACCATCGAGCTGATCGACAACGACCGAGCCGTGAACCCGGACGATCCGAAGGATCAGAAGGGGTCTTCGCGTACCGGCTTGCTGGCCCTGCAGCTCCATGCAGGTCCGCCGATGGCGGTCGAGTTCAAGGACATCCGGATTCGACCGATTCCGCCTGTCTACGGCGACGCAGTGCCGATCTTCAACGGCCGGGACCTCAGCGAGTGGCAGGCCAAGGGCGACTCGGGCAAGGCCAACAAGTGGGCGGCCGGCAAGGCGAAGGTCTCCGCAAGCAATCCGAAGCTCCTGGAGAAAGTCGATGGCGTGGGCGAGTTGATCAACCTGACGCCCGCCCACGGCGAGAGCCAGGACTTGTACTCGAAGGCCAAGTTCGGCGATTGTCTGATCGAGGTCGAGGTCATGGTGCCCCAGGGCGCCAACTCCGGTGTCTACGTGATGGGCGAGTACGAGGTCCAGGTCTTGGACAGCTACGGCAAGACCTCGGTGGGCAGCGGCGACATGGGTGCGATCTACGGCGGGTTCTCCCCGCCGGTGAACGCGTCGAAGAAGCCCGGCGAGTGGCAGCAGTACGTGATCGAGTGGCGGGCCCCCCGGTTCGACGCCAACGGCACCAAGACGAAGAACGCCATGTTCGTGAAGGTCGAGCTCAACGGGCAGGTCCTGCACAAGAACCTGGAGATGCCCGGCCCGACCCCCGGCGGCGTGACGGGCCAGGAGGCGCCCACGGGTCCCTTGATGTTCCAGGGCAACCACGGCCCGGTCGCGTATCGTAATATCGTCGTGACGCCTCTGGTGAAATGATGCCCCTGCGTGGGGCGTGTGACTGGATGGACGTGCCGGTTGTTATCGGACGGAACGAAAAAAGCCGCCGACTCTTCTTGACAGCGGTCTTCGTCGTCCCCATAATGACCGGCTAACTCGAAGATTGGAGTTCTGCAGAATGGAAGATTAGGCACATATTCTTCAAGGAAATCTCATTCTCCGATTTCCTTGAAGAATGGACGTGGCCGAATCTCCTCATGGCAGGAAGAGTTTGAGAAGGAAAAACTGACGAACGAGATTTTGTCCTTCTCAAAGTATGCCTAACCTCTCATTTTTACAGAACTCCAGTCCAGTACATGGTTCCGAACTGCACAGTTCACTTTTTGGAGCAAGTAGAAGTACAATGAGCGAGTCAAAAGCACAATCGGGTATCGATAGACGCAGTTTTCTGCGTTCCACCGCAGCGGTCGGCGCCGGCTTGGCCTTTGCGCCGCGGATGTTTGCCGCAGCCAGCGGCGGCGAGAAGGACATCAACGTGGCCCTGCTCGGCGCCGGCGCCGAGGGGCAGATCCTGATGGAAGCCTGCCTCAAGATCCCGAACGTCAAGTTCAAGGCTGTCTGCGACATTTGGGCAGCGTACAATCAGAAGCGGGTCTCCCGCCTGCTCGATCGTTACGGACACAAGAACAACACCTATGTCGACTACAAGGAGATGCTCGACAAGGAGAAGGGCAAGATCGACGCGGTCATTATCGCGACGCCCGATTTCTGGCACGCCGAGCATGCGATCGCGTGCATGGAGGCCGGACTTGATGTCTACTGCGAGAAGGAGATGTCCAACGATCTGGGCAAGGCCAGGCAAATGGTCGAGGCCCAGAAGAAGACCGGCAAACTCCTGCAGATCGGCCACCAGCGCCGCAGCAATCCCCGCTATCTGCACTGCTACAACAAGCTACTGGAAGAGGCCAAGATTCTGGGCCGGATCACGACGATCAACGGCCAATGGAACCGCGGCGTCCAGGAGCCGCTCGCGTGGCCGAAGAATGCAGTGATGGATGACGCGACGCTCAAAAAGTTCGGATTTGAGTCCATGGATCAGTTCCGCAACTGGCGGTGGTACAAGAAGCTCGGCGGCGGTCCCATCGTGGACCTGGGCTCCCACCAGATCGACATCTACGCCTGGTTCCTCAATGCCCTGCCGAAGGGCGTGATCGCCAGCGGTGGGACCGACTACTACGACAAGACGACCCACGAGTGGTACGACACGGTCATGACCATCTTCGACTTCGAGACGAAGGAAGGCGTGGTCCGGGGATACTACCAGGTGCTGACGACCAACAGCAGCCAGGGATACTATGAGACCTTCATGGGCGACCAGGGCTCGCTGGTAATCTCGGAATCCGCAGCCCGCGGCTCGGTGTATCGCGAACAGAGCGCCCAGGTGGAATGGGACACGTGGGTCAAGCTCGGTTTCGTGAACGAGCCCAAGAAGGAAGAGCAGAAGGCAGACGCCACGACGGCGGCCTTGGATGTTCGTGAGACGCTGGCGCCGCCGGCCTACGAGATCCCGGTGAAGATGGACGGCATCCCATACCATCTGCCGCACCTGGAGAACTTCTTCAACGCCGTCCGCGGCAAAGAGAAGCTCAACTGCCCGGCCGAGGTCGGATACGAGACCGCCGTCATGGTGCTCAAGGTCAACGAGGCCGTCGAGGCGCAACGCAGACTCGAGTTCAAGCCCGAGGAATTCAAGGTCTAAGACCGGTCTTGTCGGTCGCCTGTTTGCATCGGAAGTCAGTTCCCGGCCCAACGCCGGGAGAGTAGAAAGGAACTGATACAGCCTTGAAACGAAGACTGATTGCAGCGCTTGTCGTGTCGTTGGTGCTGTCGGCGAGTCTCCTTGCCGCCGAGGAGGCTGCGAAGCTCCTCGGGGATGAGAGCGACGGGAGCCGGGCCCTTCCGATTCACCGGATTCCGCTGTTCTCCGTGAGCGAGAAGGGCGAGAAGGCCCCGCAGATCGATCCGAACGATCCGCTGGCGATGCCGTTCTCGACTCGGTTCACCTGCGGGGAATGTCACACCTATGGGGCGATCAGCAAGGGCTGGCATTTCAACTCGCTGGACAGCAACGTCCCCGCCGGCCGTCCGGGCGAACCGTGGTTGTACTTCAATTCAAAGCTGGGCATTCAACTGCCGTTGTCCTATCGGGCCTGGCCGGGCGCGTACCGTCCGGAGCAGTTCGGGCTGTCCCTTGCGGAGTTCACGAAGGTCTTCGCCCGGCATATGCCAGGCGGTGGTCCCGGAGAAGCCACTCCGTCGGACGCTGGGGAGCGAGCCGACCAGTACGTCTCGGGAAAACTGGAGGCCAACTGCCTGGCGTGCCACAACGCGCACCCGGGCCAGGACCAGGGCGGCGCCGACGGCTACGCGATCCAGGTGAGCAAGACGAACTTCCGCTGGGCGGCTGCTGCTTCCTGCGAGTTTGCGGATGTCAGCGGTTCGGTGACGGACGCGGGTCCGACGTACGATCCCTTCATGCCCGATGAGACCGAGGAAAAGGCGCCTCGCATGTCGTATGACAAGAAGGCGTTCGACGCCAAGGGCAACGTCTTCATGGAGATCGTGCGAGAGGCGCCGAAGCAGCGGTGCTACTTCTGCCACAGCGATCTGTTCTGCGGGGAGAACGACGAGAAGACCGAGAAGTGGTGTGCCGACGAGGACATCCACATGACCGCCGGGCTCACGTGCGTGGATTGCCATCGCAACGGCTTGGATCACAACATCGTCCGAGGCTATGAGGGCGAGACGGCGGACTCCAACAGTCCGATGGCCGCCGTAACCTCATGTCGCGGCTGCCATCTGGGCGACGAGAACGGCAACCGGGAAACCGGGGGTCGGCTGGGGGCGCCGGTGCCTTTGCACAAGGGCATCCCGACCGTTCACTTCGAGCGGCTGACCTGCACGGCGTGTCATTCCGGTCCCTGGCCGACCGACAGGCCCGTGCTGGCCAAGACGTCGCGGGCGCACCGCCTGGGAACGATCAACGTGCCCAAGGAGCCGCGTGTCCTGCCGCACGTCTGGGCGCCGGTATTCGTCAAGGAAGCTGTGGCCGACCCGAACAGCACCGCCAAGATCGGTCCGCACAAGCTCGTCTGGCCTGCCTTCTGGGGCACGGTGGACGCGAACGACGTTGTCAAACCCGTCGAGCTGGCCGTGGTCACCGACGTGGTCGGCGCGGCGCTGAAGGACATCCCTGTTGCCGCGACAGGCGACTGGAGCGAGCTGAAAGAAGAGCAGATCGGCCAGGTGTTGAAGGCCCTGGGCGAGTCGGGCCGGCAGAAGCCCGTCTACATCACCGGCGGCATGTTGTTCGAGCTGGACGACGCGGGCGCCGTGACGAGCCGGGCGGACCATCCGGCCGCAGCGCCCTATGCCTGGGCGCTGGCCCACAACGTCCGGCCTGCGGCGCAGTCGCTGGGCGTCGGCAAGTGTACAGTCTGCCACTCGACAAAGTCGGCATTCTTCTTCGGGAAAGTGACGGTGGATTCGCCTGTTGCGGCGCTGGCCAACCTGACGAAGACGCAGTACGAGTTCCAGAAGGCGTCGCACGCCCGCACATGGTTCTTCGCGTTCTCGTTTGTCTTCCGTCCGTGGTTCAAGGTGGTTGCGATCGGCGCGACTGCGGTGATCGGCATCGTCCTGCTGCTGTACGGGCTCAAGGCGCTGGGCGCCGTAGCCAAGGTGCTGTCCGAACAGGAATGAACGTATCGATGATTGATAATGGATGATGGATTATTGATAATCATCCTTCATCAGTAATCCATAATCAATTGAACGGGTGCTCAGGATGTTTCAGACAGTTGCGATCCTTGCTCTTTTGGTGACGTTCATCGGCATTGCCCTGCACTGGGTCCTGACCCCGGCGGGGGGGCCGCGATGCCCGCTCAGCGGCGCGGTCCACGTCTTCAGTCTGCTGCTCATCGAGCAGAAGTCCAGCCTGCTCGGCGCGCTGAAGAAGCTCTGCTACCTCGTGGCGGCGGTCTGCTTCGTGGTCCTGGCGTTCACGGGGTTCTGGCCGGTGCTCGTTCAGGGCAAGCATATCACCGGCTTCTTCATGTACATCCACGCGACGTTCGCTCCGGTTTTTGCGCTGTGTCTGGCGATCCTGGCGATCACCTGGGCAGGCAGCAACCGGTTCACGTTCGCGGATGCTCCCTGGCTGACGCGTCTGCTCAGACGAGTGACACGGCTTCGCGTCCCGGTGGACAACCATCCCTGGCGATGCTCGGTAGCCGTGTATAAAGTGGCGTTCTGGCTGATCCTGTTCCTCGCGTTGCCTCTGATCCTGTCGATTGTGGTCAGCATGTTCCACCTGCTCGGCACCGATTGGCAGCACTTCACACTGGCGGCGCATCGGTGGATCAGCCTGGTCTTTGCGATTGCGGTGATTGTTCATACTTACTTGGCGATACGACTGCGGATGGCGTGCCGGGAATAGGCGCGTCGCCGGATCGTGCGAGTGTGCGGTAGACGAAGCCGGGCCTTGAACGCTTGCAGGCCCGGCATCAGTACATCAGGGCGCAGGGACGGGCCTTGCTCGGACCGGCTCGGCGACCTGCTGACGTGATGGGGAGAATGTGTGAGTCGGGTATTTGATTAAGGAGAGCCGATCATGAGTAATGGAACGTTGCCAAGTTACCTGAGTATGGCCAAGGCCAATCCGCCCACGAACCGGGCGCCGTGGTACAAGAACACCGCGCCCACCTACGCGGGCATTTTCCTGTGGTTTGTGTTCTGGGGTGCCACGGCTAGTGGTGGGGCGAATGTGGCCGGTGGCATTCTGTCGCAGGGCATCGGCGTCGCGTTGCTTGGATTGGTGATCTCGGCCCTGCTGTGCCACTTCCTGTTTTACCTGGTCCCGGGCATGTTGGGACTCCAGACGGGATTGCCGCTCTACGTCGTGGGCAGTTCGACTTATGGTACGCAGGGTGGCCTTCTCATGCCTGGTTTCCTCATGGGTGTCTTGCAGTTCGGGTGGCTGGGCGTCAACGCGTTCGCTTCGTCGATGGCCCTGGCACCGCTGTTCAATGGCAACCCGGTTGCGCAGAAGATCATAGCGGTCCTCTGGGCAGCCCTGGCGGCCTTTGTCGCCCTCAAGGGCATCCAGTATGTTGCCAAGGTGGCCACTTACCTGCCTTTGATTCCGGTGGTTATCCTGGTTCTCCTGCTGGTCAAATCGCTCGGCGGCATCGGTGATTTTGACGCCGCCAAGTTTGCGGCGGCGGCTCCGGCGGAGGCGGGGGCTGGTCTGAGCGTGTTCGGGGTCATCGCGCTGAGCATCAGTTACGTCGTCGGGTTCTTCGCCACCGCTGGCGCGGCGGGCGTGGATTTCGGCACCAACAGCAGAGACGCCAAGGACGTGCAGATGGGTGGCCTCGTCGGCATTGCGCTGATCATCATTCTTGCCGGGGGAGCGTCCGTCTTGATTGCGGCCGGCGCGTTCGGGCTTCTGGGTACCTACGGCTTGAACACCACAGATCCCGGCTTCATGAGTTCCGTGATGGGTTCTACGGGGGCGGGCAAATGGATGGGCCTTCTGCTCGCGGTTGCCGCTTTCCCGTCGGCCTGTTTCTCGTCGTTCATTGCGGCCAACAGCTTCAAGACGACCATGCCCAAAGTGAACCCCGCGATCTCGGTTGGAATCGGCGCCGCGGTGAGCGCCCTGTTGGCGGCTACCGGCTGGGCCGGCGACCTGGCGAGCGTGTTCGGGATCATCGGCGCCTCGTTCGGACCGATCTGCGGCGCCATGGCGGTGGACTACTTCCTGTCCGGGAAGAAATGGGCCGGTCCTCGTCAGGGTTGGAACATGGCAGGGTGGATTTCCTGGGCCATTGGTTTCATCGTGGGTATGGCGCCATTGGTCGGGTTGGCGAACATTCCGGCTGCGCCTCTGGTGGCCTTCATCGTGGGCGCGGTGCTGTACTTCGTCTTGGCCAAGGCCGGGATGCAGCCGCCGGCAGTGCCCATGTCAACTGCTGAGTCCAAATAGGAGCACTCGGTCCGGGATCGATGCCGGATCGGGGGTCGTGAGTAGATGGGCAGGGATTCGGGATTTTCCGGATCCCTGCTTTTTTTTATGGATCGTCGGAAGCATGTAACAAAATGCCTTGGGGCGCAACTTGACAAGGGATACTCAGGGGGCTACTATGCCCCTTTTGGCCGATCGGGACGCGACCCGAATCGGCTCTGCACTCTGGGACGTCGAGGTAGAGTGTCATATACTGGGTTTCATGTGATTGAGGTTAGTGAGATGAAGAAGAAGTGTGATTTCACGATGAGAGTGGTCCTCGTGGTGGCTCTGGCGGCGTTGTTGTGCCTGGGCATGTCATGTGAGAAGCAACAACCTGCTCCGTCGCAGCCCCAGGCTCCCGCCCAGGATACGCAAGCGAAGCCGGCCGATGTGAAACCGGCGGAGGCGGCGCCGGCGGAAGCGCAGAAGCCGGCGGAAACGCCCACTGCTGAGGCGCCCGCTCCTGCTCCGGCGGCAGGCACTCAGAAGATGGTCGCGCTCGATATCCAGTTGCCAAAGCCGATGTTTGTCGGCACGCCGCAGGACATAAAGGTCGAGAGGCTCGAGAAGCCGCTGGGCAAGGCCAGATCGCCCTTCCTGGCTCCCGAAGGTGCGGTCCTGCTGTCCAAGGGCAAGCCTATCTCGGCCAGCGACGAAGAGCCGATCATCGGCGATATCGAGATGATCACCGACGGCGACAAGGAAGCTGCCGACGGCAGCTATGTCGAGCTCGGACCCTTCCCCCAGCATGTGACCATCGACCTGGAGAAGCAGTGCGAACTCTACGCCATCGTGGTCTGGCACTATCACAAGCAGCCCCGCGTGTACTTCGACGTGGTTGTGCAGCTTTCCAACGACAAGGACTTCATCACAGACGTCAAGACGGTCTTCAACAACGACATCGACAACTCGGCGGGTCTGGGGATCGGCGAGGACATGCACTACACCGAGACCAACGAAGGCAAGCTGATCGATCTGTTCTCGAAGGGCAGTCCGAAGGCCCGCTACGTCCGTCTCTACAGCAATGGCAATACGAGCAACGACCTGAACCACTACATCGAGGTCGAAGTTTTCGGCAAGCCGGCCGAATGACACGGATTGGGAACAGCTTTCGGGCCGCGTGCCTTTGTCGTCCTGAACGATAGCGAAGGATCTGGCCGGCGAACGGGAGGTATCTCACATGCGCAGCCCAGATCCATCACCACGCTGCGCTTCGCCCAGGATGATCGGGACTGCCCAAGGGCCAACGCAGACCCCCGGGAAGTCGCTCGATGGCGCCTCGCGTGACAACAGGCGAAAGCTGTCCTGGCTCTTGATCTTCATCGTGGCGCTCGGAGCATGTGCCCTCCGAGCGCCACGGTTGCGTATGCGGCCCATGCACACGGAAGAGGCCGTTCACGCCGCCCAGTTCCAGGACCTCC
>JAXDBU010000036.1:0-23953 GCA_034678485.1 Sedimentisphaerales bacterium
GAACTGCAGGTACTCGATGTGCCCGCGATGGATCACGTCGAAACAGCCATTGGTGAAGACGATGGTCTGGCCCCGCTCGCGTCGCCAGTTGATTTCCTCCGTCAAGTGGTCCACCGAGCGAAGCTTCGTACTCTTGGACCCGAACCGGTCTGTGATCTCGTGAACCAGTTCGGAGATGGTCACCGGGGCGGCTCCGAATTTCTCGACCTCGATCCCGGCGGCGAGATTTGCCAGGTGCGCCGCCGTCAGATAGTCGGTGTCGGCCGCGAGGCTGACTCCAATCGTTGCGAGCACGACATCGCTGGCGCCGGTCACATCGTAGACGCTGCGTTGCCTGGCAGGAATCGTCTCACGAACGTCCTGCGTGAACAGATACGCGCCTTCCTTGTCCAGCGTGACGAGAACGGCTTGGAGCGACAGGCCACGCGCCAGATGCTCCGCGGCCTTCTCCGCATCCGCCGCTGTACACACGTCGGACCCCAGTGTCTGCGAGGCGTCGAAACGATTCGGTATCAACAGGGTAGCGCCGGCGTACTTGCTGTAATCGCGGCTGTGCATGGGCGCCACGAGGACCTTCAACCCGGCGGCCGCTGCCAGCCGGATCATCTCCTTGCATACCGCCGGGGGCAGCATCCCCTTGTCGTAATCCTGCAGGCAGACGATATCCGCCTGGTCGAGGGCCTCCCGATACCTTCGGAGAACCTCGCGGGCGACGTCGTCGGGGAGCGGGTCGACACATTCCTGGTCGATTCGCATGAGTTGCTGCCTGTGCCGGTGTTGAGCCAGGCCGATGAGCCTCTGCTTCGTGGTTGTGGGCCGGTCGGTAAGCTCGATGATCGCCGAGATATCCGCCCCCAACGCCGTCAGGAGCTTCTTGAGGAGCTTCCCATTGGCATCCCGACCGAGCACGCCGAGGCAGACGGGGACCGCCCCCAACGCTGCGACATCCACCGCCACGGAAGCAGCGCCGCCGCAGCGAGACTCCGTCTCGGTCACTCTCAGGACCGGGACGGGGGCCTCCGGGCTGATGCGAGCGGCATCGCCGTAGACGTAGACATCAAGCATGAAATCCCCGACGATGAGAATCCTGGGGGTGCCGAGGTTTCCCACCGTCTCGAGCAATTGTTCGTACATTCTCAGAATACCTGGTTGTTCTGGGTTCGCATATTCACCGACCGGGTATTCTACCGCCCAGAACACGATCAATCAAGGATGTCAGGATTTCCTCGCCGGTCGTGATCCTTGCCTCGATGGCCAGATACGCCAGCGGCGGTTCTCCCGCCGGCAGAGCACACTGAACCACCTTGGTCCAGTCCTTCTGCGTGGTCAGCACGAGCGACGCCTGCTGCTCACACGCCTGTTTGCGGATGACCAGCAGGTCTTCGGCCGTGTACCGGTAGTGGTCATCGAACGTCTTGGACCCGGCGGCAATCGCCCCCGACTGCTCGATGGTCCGAAAAAACGCCTTGGGGTTGCCGATCCCGCAGAATGCGTAGACTCGCTCGCCCTCCATCCGTGCCAGGGGGATCTCCTCGCCCGCTGCCGTTCGCACCGCGACCGGGGCGTGGATCGAACGGGCGACGACCAAATCGGGATTGACCTGTCGGATCTCCGTTTCGATCAGGGCCAAGGCGTCCTCGGGCACCTGATCGCATCGGGTCAAGACGACAGCCTGGGCGCGTTTGAGGCCGGCCACGGGCTCTCGCAGCAGGCCGGCGGGCAGGAGCCTGCCATAGCCGAAGGGGTTCGTCGCGTCGATGGCGACGATATCCAGGTCCCGCGCGAGCCGGCGGTGTTGGAATCCGTCGTCCATAACGAGCACCTGCGCTTCGTGAGTCCGGATCGCTTCGGCGGCCCCCGCGACGCGATCTGGGTTCACGACCACCGGTACATCGGGGCACTGCGCCGCCAACAAGGCAGGCTCGTCGGAAACCTCGCCCGAGCGCGTCTTGTAGCCGCGGGTGAGGATCGTGCAGCGAATTCCTCTGGCTCGCAAGTCCTGGCAGACCCAGACCACCAGGGGCGTCTTGCCCGTCCCGCCGGTCGTCAGGTTGCCGACACATAGGACGGCTGCATCGACGCGATGACTGCGGAGGAAACGATGGTTATATGACGCGTTGCGGACATGGACAACCAAATGATAACCGAGCGACGCCGCGAGGAGAAAGGCCCTCGCAGCGCCTGCCTTTGCGTCCCTGCGTCGGCCCGAAATGACCGCCACAAACCAGTTCTGATCGATTGCCATGGCCAGCAGTGTTACCCGAGAACACTCATCGGGTCAAGGCTCGCGCGGGTTCCGTCACGCGGACGCACGACTGGCAGGAGTCGCCCCACCCCCTTCGCCGCCTCCTCTGAACACCGGTCGCCCCCAGTCTTCTTTTGCCTCATTGACCCTGAGGCGCGGACCCACTACAATCCGGACGACGTGTGAAGGGGAATCTCATGCAGACGACGGCCATCGCCGCGACGCAGAACCAGGTTTTGTCATCGCTGCTTCTCGGCCGTTCTTTGTTGAAAGCCGAACCAATGAGTCAGCCTGAAAGCCAAGGTCCTCATCCGGAACCCACCCTCAGAGGATATAGACTGCTTGTCTTCGTGTTGTTTTACAACGCAATCATGATCGTCGTTTCCTGCTTCTATCATGCATCGATATTTGATCCTGTGGAACTGCTCTGGGGTCTTCTTCTTCTCATTGGTGGGCCTGTCGCCGTGTTGATTGCCCTGGCAAAAGCATACAGGTTGTCCCTCTGCGGCAGTCTTCTCACAGGAAAAGGCCTCGTACCATTGGCTGCAATCGTTTCGGTTGTGCTCTGGTCATTGGGCTTCTGGCGAATTGGTGCTTATTGCCGCCCAAAGCTCTTTGGCCTGGTGGCAAAGCGGAATGACCAGAGAGCAATCGAAGCAATCCGGAAAATGGAAGACCCCAATCGTGTCTGTGTCCGTGGTTTTCGCTATCCATGCTGCAGGATGCCGACCTATGGCTATTACAGAAATGGCGCTCTGTTTCTCGTTGTTCCGAGCGCCCCGGGCCCCAAGGATTCCATCCTGTTTGACCCGAACGGTGCAGTTTCAAAAGAAGGCTGGGAGCACTTGGCTGGTTCATGGTATTACTACCATGTATCGAGGTAGGACTTCGAACATAGGGCTATGATCGGGCGTCCGAAAAGGCATCAGTCAGCTCTGTCGTTGGGCCGAACTGGAGGATGAACATCGAACGTCTATGCTCGACCTGATTCGTCTTGTGGGCAGCGTCGGGGGCGATCATCGGGGGGTAACCGGGCATCGTGCAACCACAAGGGCTGTGAGCATGTCGCGACGACTGACGCCCTGAATCGCCGGCCCCGCAAGTGCCTGGGCTTTGCAGGTCCCTGCGAAGTCTTCCTCGCCCAACCGCCCGGATAACTCTTGCGGTCGACTCTCCTTGCGGATACACTCGATCTGCCGTGGCGGAGGATAAGGCTCTGCTGGGAAGCAACTCGAGCGCCGTCACGGCCCAGGGGCAGGGGCGATGTTGTATAGATACCACATCGCCTTACCCTCTATCCTGTCTCTGGCCCAATGCGAGAAATCCCAGGGGGTCTGGGGACAGAGTCCCCAGTCTCTCGAATGTCACTGTGCTGTCGGATCGCTTGCGATCCGTGCGAACGGCTGTGTTGCGCTTCGCATGTTAATGCGCCGGGGCTCTCAAGCCAGCGGCACGAGCATGGGATCGCCGACTTCCTTGGCCTTCTGTGGGCCGTAGAGCACTTCGACCAGCTTCAAGGCAAACTCGATGGCCGTGGCCGGGCCCTGGCTCGTCACACAGGTGCCGTCAACGGCGACCCGCTCGTTCGACAATTGTGCCGGGTTCAGCCTGCTCTGCATCGATGGATAGCAGGTCGCCTTCACGCCTTCCAGCAGTCCGTGCGGGAGCAGGGCCACCGCCGGTGATGCGCAGATCGCTCCATAGAGTCTGCCCGCCTGCTTCTGCTTCTTGAGCATCGCGATCAGTTCGGCACAATCCCGCAGATGCTCCGCTCCCGGCATCCCGCCCGGCAAGGTGATGCAGTCGTACGTCTGGCTCGCGCAATCGGCGATCAAAGCGTCCGCCACCAGCTTCATCCCTCGGCTGGCGGTTACCTGGAGCTTGCCGACCGACGCCACAGTCACCTCCGCTCCGGCCCGGCGGAGCGTGTCGATGATACAAGCCGCCTCGATCTCCTCGCATCCGTCCGCGATGGGGACAAGGACCTTCTTGACCATATTGACCTCACTGATGCGGAGCACGAAAGTCACGTGACCGAGACGGCTGCCCCGGCTGCAGCGTTTAGGTCATTTCGGGCTTTGCGTCATTCGTGCTTGTTTCGGATTCAGGATTTCGAGTTTCGAATTCTTCTGATGATTTCGTCGGCCATTTCGCTCGTCCCGACCGCGGTCGGATCGTTGCGGTCCTCCTTCATGTCGTAGGTGACTCTGCGACCCTCGGCGATGGTCTCTGCGACGGCCTGCTCCAGGCGATTCGCCTCCGCTTCTTTTCCGAGGTGGCGGAGCATGAGCACGCCGCTGAGGATCAGAGCGGTCGGGTTGACCTTGTTCATCCCCTTGTACTTCGGGGCGCTGCCGTGCGTGGCCTCGAAGGTGGCGCCCTTATCGCCGATATTCGCGCCCGGCGCGACGCCCAGCCCGCCGATCAGCCCGGCGCACAGATCGCTGACGATATCGCCGTAGAGGTTGGGCAGCACGAGCACGTCGTACAACTCGGGCTTCTGCACGAGTTGCATGCACATGTTGTCGACGATGCGGTCTTCGAACTCGATGTCGGGATAGTCCTTGGCGACCTGCCGGCTGACCTCGAGCCACAGGCCGTCGGAGAACTTCATGATGTTGGCCTTATGTACGCTGGTGACTTTCTTGCGTCCGTTCTTGCGGGCGTAGTCGAAGGCGAATCGCACGATCCGCTCGGTCGCGGTCACGGAGATCGGCTTGATGCTGACGCCTGCGTCCGGGCCGATCCGCTTCTTGCTGTGCTTGTTCAGCCAGTCGATCAGTTCGAGCGTGCCGCTCTGCCCTTTCGGATACTCGATGCCGGCGTACAGGTCCTCGGTGTTCTCACGGACGATCACCAGGTCGATGTTCTCGTACTTGCTGCGGACGCCCTTGTAGCTCTTGCACGGGCGCAGGCAGACGTACAGGTCGAGACACTGACGCAGATGGACGTTGATACTGCGGAATCCGGTCCCGACGGGCGTTGTGATCGGGGCCTTGAGGGCCACGCCGTTCTTCTTGATGGACTCGACCGTCGCGTCGGGCAGGGGAGTCCCGGTCCTCGCCATTACGTCCACGCCTGCCTCGGCGATTTCCCAGTGGATTTGTGCCCCGGTGGCGTCGATGCACCTGCGGGCCGCTTCGGCGATCTCCGGCCCGATGCCGTCGCCGGTAATCAGAGTTACATTCGTCATCTCAGGCTCCTGCTGTGATCTACTATTCACGAACTATGATTGACCATTTGAGCATCAACCCGGCGGTTTTCGCAGATCGGAGATTCTACGTGCTCAGGGGGGAATAGTAAACAACAAATGCGGAACTCAGCCGACCGAGCGGGCGGCGATCCATGCGCCCGCGACCCAGGTGCCGACCATGGCGCCGACGTTGGCCAGAGCTACGACGAGGAGAATGCGGGTCACCGGGTTGGTCCAGAAGCCCTTCATCGTTCCGATCGCTGTGGGCAGGTCCTCCAGGTCGCTGACTTTCGGCTTCTTAAGGAAGACCTGGACGACGCCGGCGACCCAGCCGGCGGCCAGCAGCGGATGGAGCGTCGTGAGTGGAGCTGCGACGAATGCCGAGAGGATCGTCAGCGGGTGGGCCCAAGCCGCCGCGGCGCCCAGACCCGCGAGCGTCCCTGTGACGAGCACCCAGATGTAGACGTTTTCGAATCCCTTGGTCGTCCCCTTCGTAAAGCCATAGGCAATCAGGGCGACGATCAACAGGGGAATGCCCCAGGCGAAGAGCGTCGGCCAGATCGATTTGGGGGGGAGCTTCGTTAGTTCATCGAGCGAATGTGCATCGTGGATTTGGCTTGCGATCCCGTCGACGTGTCCGGCCCCGACGATGGCGACCACCGTCTTGCCGGGGGCGGTGCGGATCTTTTCCGCCAGGAACGTGTCGCGCTCGTCGATCAATCGCTTCTTGATCTGCGGGTACTGGCCTGCGAACTCCGCCATGACGGACTCGAGCTGATCCTGTCTCTTGAGTTGCTCGATCATGTCCTCATCAATTTCTTCGCTGGTGAAGATGCCCGCCATGAGCTGCATCGCCAGCTTCAGCTTGCTCTTGAGTCCGAGAAAGCCCCAGACTCGTTTGAGGGTGATCTCGATATCACGGTCGGCCAGAACAAGCTGGGCGCCCGTCTGCTCGGCCATGCGGATACCCTCGATCATCTCGGCACCGGGCTGGATACCGAGCCTCTCGCCGAGTCGGCGATAGAACGAACTCATGATGAGCTGGGCCAGCAGGAAGACGGCTTTCTTCTGGCGGACAACCTTGATGATGTCCATCTTGCGCCAGTTGTCCGCCTGGGTGATCGCCTGGTGGCGAGCTTTGCACAATTCCACGCAAACGGTCTCCGGCCGAACCTGCTCGATGGTCGTGCGAACGTCCTCGACACTGTCTCTGGAGACATGGGCGGTGCCGACCAGATACACGTCTCTGTCGCCGACCCTTACGTGCGTGACACGCTCGGGCAGTTGACCGGGTTGTTCCTTCGTTTCTTCCACGTTTGCTCTTGGGCCTTTGGGCATCAGCCCTTGTTATCGGCTCTTTGTCGTCGTGGCTTCAGTCGTGCGCCGGGGCAAGCCTCTCATAGCCCTCTCCGGGCTGGGAGATCAGTCGAAATGCCAGGACCGGCTTGCCTGCGGCACCGAAATCCCCCCGCAGGATGATCCAGGCATCGGACGATTTGTCGCTGGGTGCCTGGGGCCTGAAGAAGCGGCAGTCGAGCCGGCTGCGCCCCATGGGATCGAGAGCAACGTCCCATCTGTCCGGCGTCAGGCGCCAGCCTGCCGGCGCATGTTCGACGGCAATCCGCCCGCGGGTGGGCCGCTCGCTGAAATTGTACATATACAAAGGCAGATCGATCTCGACTCCCGGCTGGACCTTGTGCTCGATGTCGGAGGCCCAGGGGATCTGCTCGATGTTCACGCTGGCCGACGGTGGCATGTGCAGTTGGAGGACGATTGACCCGGGTTTGCCCGGCCGGAACACGGATCGCTGCGGCGCCGTGAGCGGAAGACGTCGTGCTTCACCGGGCGCGAGCAAGACGAAGATGGGCGTGGATCGCAGTTGTCCAGGCACGACCGGACCCAGCGAGCGGCCCAGGTAGTCGAATACACCCTCGACCACTGTCCCCTGGGGCAACGCCCAATCGGCGACTGTTCTTCCCCTCTGGTCCCAATCGCCCGGCTGCTCGGCCCAGGCGACGAGGACATCCCGTAGCTTGCCATCGGGCCTTGCCTGAAAGACGTAGACATGTGCATTCGGCCGGCCCTCGATGTCCCACTTGCCTAAGCACCTCGCGCCCGCCAGGAACCGCCCGACGGCCGCCAGGGCCACATAACTCGGTCGAGGCGTCTCATCCAGGCGAAGCAAGCCAAACTGAATCTTGCCCCCCTCGCAGTAGTGGCCCAGGATGAAATGAAAATGCCGGTCCGCGCCGGCGAACAGGCTGCTGGCATAGGATTGCGCCATGAACTCTGCCTTGCGGATCTCGTTCTCGCGCGACAGGTCGCACCAGGGCTCCGGCGTTGCGTGCTGGATGCCCCGGTCGCTTTCGGTGACCCAAATGGGTCGGCCGCAAGCCGCTTCGTGGACCGGCCTCCACAGACGCTCGTACGAGTCGGGCCAGTCGTAGGTGTGCGTGTTGTACGTGTCGAAGTACGGCCAGGTCTCGTTCAGCAGCACGAGATTCGTGTGCAGATGCGTCGGGACCGCGGTCGAGACATTCCAGCAGACGAGCACGTTCGGGTCGCCTGCCTTGAAGCCCAGATACGCCGCCTTCTGATACGAGCACATCTCGTCCGTCGTGTGCCCGCCGAAGGTGGCGACGTTGCCCTCATTCCAGGGTTCCCAGGCGTGGACGGTCCCATGGAACCGCTCGGCCATCGTCTTGCAGAAACGGTATACGTCCCGCAGATCGGCTGCATAGCGACCTCGCGTATCTCCCTCGGCCACCGCCCATTGGGGTGTATCGTGGAAGACCTGGAGCACCCTTAGACCTCTGGCAGTCTGGATGCGGGCAGATGTGTCGTAGATGGTCTCGGCATCTGCGAAATGGTCGCGTTCCGGCTCCATGTCCCGCCACCGGATGCGGTCGCGTATCCAGTTAGCACCGACCCGAGCCGTCAGAAAAGCAAGCCGGTCCTGCTTGCCGGTATCTTCCCTGGCAAACCATGCGGTCGCGGAGTCGAGACAGATCGGAGAATCCGGAGGCACTGGCGCCCTCGATGTGGCCAGAACCGCCGCTGTCGTCCAAGCGAGACAGGCGTCGTTCTGTCCCAGGAACTCGACGCGATACCAGCCGATTCCCAGCCTGCCAAGGTCGATTCGCGATGCCAAGGCGGGCATCTGCCCTGAAGCAATGGCGACTGCACGGTCATCCAGGACCTGCCATCGGATCGCCTTGGAGGCGGCATCAGCGGGGACGGCTGCCGTCACGGTCTGGCCTTTCTCGAAGACCCCGGTGAGTTCTCCCTGTACGTGAGGGACACTCCGCTCGATGAACGGCTCCCTTGCGAACGTACGACTCGGATTCAGGCCGAGCAGCATCGCCGCAATCAGCCACAACCGACAGGTGCTCTCATTCTTCACGGATACCCCACTCTACTGCAGAACGTGACAATAGGTCCGGAGCATCGCCCGGACGTCGATCAGGCCGTCTTCATCCGCAAGGTACTTGCGAAGAGAATCGACAATTGCCTTCGTATGGGCGTCTCCGGCAGGGTAGGCGAACAGATACTTGACGCCGTTGTCCACTGCACCGATGGTGTCGCCGGAAGCATCAGCCTGCTGCATCATCGTCAGGAAACGCTGGCCGTGCTTTGAGCACGCCTCGCTCAGCGTCTGTTTGAGCTTCGCGACCGCCGCGCTGGCGGCTGCTCCGAGCAGGTCGGACTCGCTTGGCAGCACGAGCGGGTCCTCCGGCACATTTCGACGAGCATCCGGCTGGACTGCGGTGTCGGACTGGCTGGCCCGGCCCTCCGCTCGTTGGGCGATGAACACCTCACCGGTGGCGGTGTCGAGCATCTTGACCAGACAGGCGACCTTGGCAGTCCACGTGAACGTCTCGACCGGGTATCTGTACTTGACCATGTTGGGTACAAGCACTTCCGGGGGAATCGATGCCAGGCGCGCCCTGGCCGCGCCCACCTCGGCGGCTGCACTCTCCAGACGACGTCGCGCCACCTCCACCTCCGCATGCGTCCTGCGGAATCGTTCTATTTCACGGGGATCGTGTGGATCGACGTAGCGGAAGTGCGCGAACTTCTCCTCCGCTTCGGTCAGTCTGATTCGTGCCCGTTTGAGTTCTTCCACGGCCGCGTCGAGGGCGGCAGCGGCCTGCGCATGCTCGGGATTGGGTTCCGGCCGATGTCCATCCTGGAAGATCGATTCCCCAAAGCCGGTCCGCTTGCTCTCGGATGTCACCTTGGTTTCGAGCACCTGCCCGACAATCAAGGCATCGACACCCTGGAGCGTGGTCGATTGCAGGTCGATCCGCTCGACGGCATTCAGGTCCCTTTCGCCGACAATTGTCTGCAAGTCGGGCCGCTCCACGATGACCACATTCTGTGGATGGGTCTGCGTGAGGTGCTCGAGCGTCGCGGCGTCCAGGATGACCGCCGGCGTGTGCTGGGCCGGTGTGCATCTGAAACCGGCAAAGGCGACCGTGTAGGAAACACCCTGTCGGACCTGCTCCGTGCATTGTCCGAGCTGATGCAGGGCGTCCGTGTTCTCGGGAAGATAGCTGAGGGCCGCCGCGCTATGGAAGGCCGCGCTGCCTGCAGCACCGCCCTGAAGGAACTGACGGGATGCCTTCAGGTGCAATTCCGCCAGAGCGGATCGCACATCCGCCAGCAGGGTGTTCACGCCGCCATATCCGTCGAGCCGATCACGGCTCTTCTGAAACAGTCGCATCGCGGCGGGGTAATTGTGCGCCGCCAGGGCAGTGCGCCCCTGGTCCAGCCACCGGTCGCAAACAGCGCGTTTCGCCTGCGCCAACAGGTCCGCGAGGTCCGTGTGGGAGGGATGCAGTCTCGCCGCCCGTTCGAGTGCGGCCAGCGCCCCCTCGGGGTCTCCCTGGTCCAGCAGCATTCGGCCGCGTGCGATCAGCTCAGCAGCCTCTCGACGATCCGTCACGGTCTGGATAATGGCCTTCGCTTCCGAGTTCGCCTGGTAGGTCAACGCGGTCTGAGCCTCCGACTCGGCCTCAGCGAGATTGCCCTCTCGCAGCCGGTCATTCGCCCGATCCACGTGGTACTGATAAGCCCGTTCGCGAATCCGTTTGAGGTCGCCATCGCCGCCAGGCAGGGTCCGGTACATCGCGAGCGCCTCGTTCATCCGCTGGATCGCGGCCGGCCACTGCCTCTGGTCCGCCAGAGACAGAGCGTCCGCGCGAACTCTCTCTGACTCGGCAACCGCCTGGACCACGCGTTGACGGAATGACTCATAGGTCTGGTTCTGCGGACAGAACGCAATGGCCCGTTCGATGGAGCCCCGAGCCTCTCCCAGTTCCGCTCGTGCGAACTTGATCTCTGCGTCTTGATAGGAGAATTGGCCCGCCTGAATCTTGACTTGGCCCAGCTTCTCGCGATACTTCTCAGCCGCCTTGTGGTTGTCCTTCTTCTCGGCCAGGCGGATCGCTGTCTCCAGTTCCTCGACCGCCCGGTCGTACTGGCCCTCCCGCGACAGCCGGTCCCCTCGTTTGTACGCCTTCTCGTGCGCACAGCCCGCTACAATTGCCAGGATCGTCACGGCCACGGCCAGCCGCTGCGCCAACGCCGTCCTGCTTGTCTCCACTATGTGCCCGGTTCTCATTGTTCCGCCTCACTCGTTCTTTTCGACAACGTGCATCCAGCACCCTGTGTTCCCCAATCGGCGAACCACGCCCGATTGTACCGTGTTGTGAGCACAACACAACCGCTCATTTGGGCCCTTCGACAGAGGGCTCCTACAATAGAAGGCCGCAACCATCGAGTGAGTCACAGACACGTTTCGCGTGTCGGTGTTCTGAAGGACGGCGCGAATCTTGGAGACTCTATCCCTTAAGCCCCTGACAGTGAATGGTTCTTGTCGATCCCTTGCTAAAGGACGGTGTTGGGGGTACTCTTGACTTGCTGTTGCGGAGGATGATGACGATTTGCTCAGATACTGCGACAAATCCAGATCTGAACGCACTGTCCTTCTCGAACTGGGGCACAGCCGGCTCCGCGAGCTGTTCTGCCAGGCCCGCGAGAACATGTGACGTTGGCAAGGGGACTGAATGATCACGCCGCTTCTGGAAGATCTTGAGAGACGGATCGACCCCCTGGTCGAAGAGGAGTTGCTCAATCGGTGGAAGGTGTTCGCCGACGGGCAGACTCCCGAAGAGGTATTCTCTCCGAGGAGGCCCGGACCGGCTCTGCCGGCGGTCGAATGGCCACATGTGCTTGTCAACGATGCCCTCGAAGAGCCCGACGCGATGGTTGTGCAGCAACTGGAGCAGTGCTCGAAAGCCCTCGCCGAGGGCAGCGGGGCGCTGCTGGCGGTGCGATGCAACTACGGTACCGCGATCCTGCCCTCGCTCTTCGGGGCCGAGATCTTCCTGATGGACAGGGAGATCGACACGCTGCCCGCCTGCCGGCCCCTTGAGGGCGGCGCGGACGCGATCCAGCGACTCCTGGATCGCGGCGTCCCCGATCTCGAGGCAGGGCAGGGTGAGACTGTCTTCCGCATGGGTGAGTACTTCCAGCAGCTTTTTTGCGAGTATCCCAAGCTCTCGCGGTACGTGCACATCTATCATCCGGATTTGCAGGGGCCGATGAACGTGTGCGAGATGCTCTGGGGCGGGTCGCTCTACGTGGATCTCTACGATAAGCCGGACCTCGTCAAGGATTCTCTCGACCTGACTACCGAGACATACATTCGTTTCATGCGACGATGGGATGGGATCGTCGCTTGTCCCGAGTCGCTCGTCGCTCGAGCCGGCACACGGACGATTGCTCCCGAGGGACGAGAGCCGAGTGACGAGCGACGAGACCACGCCGTGCATTGGTCGATGCTGCATCGCGGGCGGATCATGGTGCGAAACGATGCGTCCACGAATCTCTCGCCTGCCATGTACGAGGAATTCGCCATGCCCTTCGACCGGCGCCTGCTCGACGAGCTGGGCGGCGGGGCGATCCACTTCTGTGGCCGGGGCGACCACCTCATCCCCAAGATCGCCGGTCTGTCCGGGGTCCACGCGGTGAATGTGACGCAGCCGGCCCTCAACGACATGGAGACGATCTTCCGTCACACGATCGACCGGGGAGTCAATCTGATCGGCCTGGAGAAAGAAGCAGCCGAGCAGGCCCTGGCACGGGGACGGGAACTCCACGGTCGGGTCCATTGCTGGTGACGAGGAGCAACTACACGGGTTCGGAGTACTCTGCGCGCGGGTGGAGACGTGTCGTCCTGAGGCAACGCCGAAGGATCTGGGCATCGGACGAGAGGGTTCTCTCGGTCGCAGGCCAGATACTTCACTCCGCTGCGCTTCGTTCAGAGCCTGCCCTGAGCTTGCCGAAGGGATGACAGAACCCGCGCAAGTATCGGTCCTGATCCGTACTATTCAATGCGTCCAAGCAGTCGCAGCAGGCCGTCGAGGATGGTGATCGGATGTGGCGGGCAGCCGGGGATGTAGAGATCGACGGGGACCACGGCGTCAGCCCCTTTGCCTGCTTCAGGATTGCCCGCGAAGACGCCTCCCGAAATGGCGCACGCACCGACGGCGATGACGAGCTTGGGATTGGCGGTGGCCTCGTAGGTCTTCTTGAGGGCCAGTTCCATGTTCTTGGGGACCGGTCCGGTGATCAGCAGGCCGTCCGCGTGGCGGGGGGACGCGACGAACTGGATGCCGAATCGGCCCAGGTCGAACACGACGGTGCCGAGCACGTTCGTGTCGGCTTCGCAGGCGTTGCAGCCGCCGGCGGAGACTTCGCGGAGCTTCAGCGACCGGCCGAAGAGCCGTCGGGCCTCGCCGTCGAGGGCCTTGGCTAGTTCGAAGGCCCGCCCGTCCGTGACCAGGGCTTCGCGGGTGCGGGTCGCGCTGCTGTATTCGCGAGTGAACTCGATGGCCTGGGTCGGGCAGACGTCCGCGCAGTCCGTGCAGAACAGGCACCGGCCCATGTCGATGCGCAGTTCATTTCCCTTCCTGGAGATTGCCCCGGTCGGGCAGGCACTGATGCAGGCGGTGCATCCGGCTTGGCACTTGCCGGGGTCGCACAGCGGCCGACCTCGATACATCGCGGGCAGCGTGGGCGGCTTGTCGGGGAAGCCCACCGTTCGGTATCCCTGTTTCCATCGGGCTCGCAGGATTCTCAGCATGACGCACCTCGAGAAAGCTCGAAACTCGAAATCCGAAATTCGAAACAAGCACGAATGACCAAAACCTGAGATGCTCGTTCGTAGTGTGCCCGTAAGGGCATATCTTCTGCGTGAGCGTGGGGAAGATAACGCCTTACGGCGTCACTACAAGCAGCGTTGCGGTCGTTTGCAGTTGAGGCATTTGGATTTGTTTCGGATTTCGACATTCGGATTGCGAATTTCTCTCAAAGATCGTGCCCACAATAGGATAGATTGAAGCTCTTGTTGCACAAGGGGAAGTCGGAGATGGGCTGGCCTCGCAGGGCCATCGCCAGTCCAAACCAGTTGTGGAACGAGGGATCGACGATCTTGTAGTGTTTGAGCCGGCCTCGCTCGTCCGTGAGGGCGACGTGGCAGATCTCGCCTCGCCAGCCTTCGACGAGGGCGACCGCCAGGTGCTCGCCTGCTGGGGGCGGAACGTCCTGTGCGACCGGTCCGGCCGGCAGGGCCTTCACCTCGTCGGTGATGAACTCGACGGATTTCTCGATCTCAAACCAACGCACATACGCCCGGGCGGCGACATCGCCCGTGTGCCAGGTGACCGAAGGCAGCGGATGCAATTGGTAGCCTCCCCAGGGCAGGTCGCTTCGCAAATCGAGGTTGACCCCACTGGCGCGAGCAGCCGGTCCGACGAGTCCCAACCGGGCCGCATCCTGGCGGGAGACCGTTCCCGTCCCGTCGAATCGGGACATCACAGAAGGCGTTTCCCAGAGCAGGTTCACGGCGTTTCGCGTATCGTCGAACGTCCGGCGCAGGCGATCCAGAAGCTCATTTGCAGTCTGGGGACTCAGGTCGAATCGTACGCCGCCCGGCCGGACGAGATTGCGTCCGAACCGGTTCCCGCACAGCAGTGCGGTCATGTTCAGGAAGTCGCCGCGGAGTCGCCCACAGTACGATGCGGTGGGCAGGAACCCCACGTCGTTGGCCAGCGCGCCGAGGTCGCCGGTGTGGTTGGCCAGACGCTCCAGTTCGAGGGCGACGGCCCGGATCGAATGGGCTCGCGGCGGAGGCGTCGCATCGCCCAGGGCCTCCATGATTGAGGTATACGCAGTGGCATGCCCGACCGTCGTATCGCCCGCAAGGGTCTCCACAAGGTGCAACGTACGGGGCTCGTAGTGACGCCGTAAGGCGTTATCTTCCTCGCTCTGAGGATATGCCCTGACGGGCACACTACGAACGAGGGCCCGCTCGATGCCCCGATGCTGGTAGCCGAGCTCGATTTCCAGATGGAAGACGTTCTCGCCGTGGCACTGGAATCGGAAGTGGCCCGGCTCGATGATCCCGGCGTGGACTGGGCCAACCGCGACCTCGTGGACCTCCTCGCCCTCGACGCGGAAGTAGTCGGTGACGCAGGGCTCGATCGGCTGCGTCCGATCCCGGCCCCAGGCGTCGCGACCCGTGTAAGAGGGGTGGAATCGGATGGGCTTGAGCCAGGGATGTCCCTGAGGCATGATGCCCCATTGCTCGGCGATTTCCCGCTCGAACCAGTGGGCCTGCGGGGCGTCGGTCGTCAGCGATGGGTACGCGTCGCCGACCGAGGTCCGACACAACTCCAGCGTCGCCTGTTGGTCGTTCGTCAGCACGGCAACGAGAATGACCTGCTTGTCGTCGGGCACACCGAACAGGGCGGAGATTCGTCGGCCTTTGTGGACTCGTTCGAGCACGGCGGCTCGCCATTCCGACACAGCCAGCTCGGGGATATCGCTCCAGGAAATCGCCTGGCCATTGTGAATCTGCGGCAGTGTTGTCATTTTGCCAACCCTCCCAGCAGGCCGGCGGCGCCGTGCAACTTGTCCGCAAGAGGGGCAGGCAGGTATACTCCCAGCAGCAGGGCCAGCAGCGCAAATGCAAGTGGCGAGAGCACGGCGGTCCAGGACTCTCGCTGGCGAGCGGCTTGGGATTGGCCGAGTGCCATTCTCAGCACGATGACGGACATGCCGACGAAGACCACGAGCAGGAACAGGCTGTAGAGCCCCGCGACGATCCACCGGCCTTGTTCGACTGAGGCGCGCAGGATTGTGAATTCGCTAATGAACGTCCCGAAGGGCGGCGAGCCCGTGATGGCGAGGAAGCCGGCGATCCACAGGGCGCCGGAGATCGGCAGGACGCTGCAAACGCCCTGGATCTTCGCGGTGTCCTTCGTGTGGAAGCGAGAGAGGATGTTGCCTGCCGTGAAGAACAGCATGGCCTTGACGATGGAATGATTGACGGCGTGCAGCATCGCGCCGAACAACCCGAGACCGCCCATCCCGACGGCGACCGCCAGAATACCCATGTGCTCCACGCTCGAATAGGCGAGCAAGCGTTTGTAGTCGGCCTGGCGGAGGATGAAGACGCCGGCCAGACCCATGGACAGCAGGCCGAAGAGGATCAGCAGATCGCCGCCGAAAGCGGCCATGCCGGCTTCGGCACAGACTTGTTGTACTCGCAGGATGCCGAGGAAGGCGCAGTTGAGCAGCGCCCCGGACAGCAGGGCCGAGACGGGCGAAGGCGCCTCGCTGTGAGCGTCGGGCAGCCACGAGTGCAACGGCGCCAGGCCCATCTTCGTCCCGTATCCGACGAGCATGAAGATGAAAGCGGTCGCAAGCCACTTGTGGTTCAACGTGTCGGCCTGTCCCAGCAGGGCCGTGAGCGTGAGGTCACGAGGCTCCTCCTGCATCGCCATTCGAATGAAAAAGACCCCGAGCAACGCGACGGCGATGCCCACCGAGCACAGGATCAGGTACTTCCAGGCGGCTTCGAGGGATCGGCGATTCTGATGGTAGTAGATCAGCGGGGCGCTGGCGAGTGTCGTGGCCTCGATTGCCACCCACTGCAACGCCAAGTGCCGGCTGACGATCGCGAGGCTCATCGTGGCCAGCAGCAGCAGGATCCCGCCCGTGAACACGGATTCCGGCTCGTTCTTGAAGAGGCTGCCGTCCTCGAAGTCGGCACGGGGGACGATGGGTTCACGGGCCACGTAGCCTACCCCATAGACGCTGGCCCCGAAGAAGAGCAGACTCGCCAGGACGAGGAAGATGGCGCTGAGGGCGTCCAGTCCGATCCATCGTTCTGCCGCTGTGGCCTCGGGTGGCATAGCGGCCATGACCGCCAGGGCCAGATGGGCGGCTGCTGTGACGACCCAGAGTGTCCGTCTGACCCGGTGCGAACGGATCAGATACGACGCAACACCCGCGGCTGCCGGCAGCAGGATGATCGACAGCAGGAGTCTCATGCGATCTCCTCCCTGCCGGAGATCGGAGGTTCCGTTACATCCGACAGCTCGGTGAGCTTGTCCACGTCCATGTGCTCGAACTCGCGATCCAGGTGAAACAGCAGGTTGCCCATGAGGAACACGCCGACGAACACGTCCAGGAGGATGCCAAGCTCCACGACGAACGGGAAGTCCAGACTCATGCTCACGCCCACGCCGTAAACGCCGTTCTCGAGAACGAGGTAGGCGAGCGATTGGGTGAGGGCCTTACGCCGGGTGACCATGAGAAACAGCCCGACGAAGATCAGGAAGAACGAGCTGGTCATCAGGAAACCCACGGGGAGCTTGCCGGGGACCGAGGGCATGCGGGCGGTGATCCAGACCGCCAGGGCCAGCAGGCCGGTGCCGCAGAGCAAGGAGGAGCCGAACCCGATGAACGGCTCAATCTCCCGGCGGATCTCGGAGTTCCGCAGGCAGATCCGCATCAACCAGGGCAACACGATGCTCTTGGAAATGACCGTGCTCACGCTTAGAACCCAGATCCCCGCCGTGAACTCGCCCATGGACCGTATCAGGGGCAGGACCCCCAGGAGGATGCCTTGGGCGGCCACCACGCGGATCGCCACGCTCAGGCGGCTCGATCCGAGCAGGAGCAGACAGGACAGAATCAACAGGACCGAGATGATATCCATGGTTGTGGGTTCTACTCCATCAGTTCCACAGTCAACGCGATAATGCTCAGCGCCGCCGAGCCGATCAGGACCTTCGGGACCTGCCGCAGCCGCAGCCTGGCGAGGATGGATTCCACGACACCGACCAAGACCGCGACGACTCCCATCCCGAGCAGGAACAATGGGATCTGTCCCCAAGCCGGCAGGGATCGCATGGGGACAATCAGGTTCACCACGAGGGCGGCAAAGACCCATAGCTTCAGCGATGCCCCATACAGGATGTACGCGAAGTCCGGCCCGGCGTAGTCGAGCACCATGACCTCGTGGATCATCGTCAACTCCAGGTGCGTGTTCGGATCGTCGATGGGGATGCGCGAGTTCTCCGTCAGCAACAGGATGAACCAGGAGCAGGCGACGAGGACGAGCAGGATGCCCGAGGTTTGCCACGTCGCCGCGGACAGCCCCGACATGACGTCCGAGAGACCGACGGCCCCGGCGCGGAGGACGAGGACCAGCATTCCCAGGAACAACGAGGGCTCGGCGAGCGCCGCGAACTGGACCTCCCGGCTCGCGCCCATGCCCTCGAAGGCGGAGCCTGTGTCCAGGGCAGCCAGCACCGTAGCGAACCGGGCCAAACCCAGCAGATAGGCCAGCAGGACGATGTCCCCCGCGAAGGCGACCGGCGCCTCCATCTTGCCCCAGGGCACGAGCATGGTGCAGATCGCCACACAGGCCAGAGAGACCGACGGGGCGATGCGCAGGACGATGCTGGTCGAGCGGCTGTAAACCGATGCCTTTCGCAGCAGCTTGAACAGATCGTAGTACAGTTGCAGTAGGGGCTGTCCCCGTCGGCCGGCGAAGACCGCCTTGACACGGTTGATGATCCCGAGCATCAAGGGTGCGAGAACCCAGGCCGTCACAGGCAGAATCCAGTGCAGGCTGTTCATCGTGGGCCTCCTGCCTTCCAGATCAGCAACACGACCAGGACAATGGCGATATAGAGAAGGTATTCGTGCACCCGTCCGTGCTGCATTCGGCGAATGGGCGCCGCGACACGGTCGATCGCGCGGAACAGAGGGACGAACAGCCACTCTCTCGCTGCGTCCGGCGTGTGGGTCTCGAACGTCGCCGCCTTGGGGAAGAACCCCTGGACTGGGTTGCCCCGCCGGCGTGTTCCCAGGACGAGCCGGAACAGGTCCGTGAGCGGCTGTGCGAAGGACGACGCGGTATACTGCATCCGTGCGGTGGGACGTGCGTAGCCACAGTCCCAGGTTCCCGTGATGGTCTGTTCCTGTCCTCGCGGGAGGCGCCGGCGGATGAAGAACAAGCCCGTCGCCAGCACAACCAGGCTGAGCGAGACCCACGCCGTGCCGGATAGAAGCTGGATTGGCATGGACAAGGCCTTGCCCGGCGACACGCTGTCGATCCCCGTCACGACCTGCACGGCTGGAAGAGCCGTCTTGATCGCCAGCGGCGCGAACAGACCGATCCCCAGGCAGATCGCTGCGAGAGTCGCCATGGGCCATCGCATTGCCGCGCCGACATCATGGGCTTGCATCGCGTGCGGACTTCGTGGCTCCCCGAGAAACACAATGCCGAACGCCTTGGCGAAGCAGGCCGCTGCCAGACCGCCGATGATGGCCAGGCCGCCGGTGACGATGATGGCCAGGACGACGGTGTGAGCGGCGCCGGCTCGAACGCCGCTGAACCCGGCGAGGTAGATCAGGAATTCGCTGACGAACCCGTTGAACGGGGGCAGTCCGGAGATCGCCGCGGACGCTACCAGGAAGGTCAGGCCCGTCCATCGCATGGATTTGAGTAGACCGCCGAGGTGGTCGATGTCTCGGGTGTGCGTGCCGTGAACGACGGCGCCGGCGCCGAGGAACAGCAGGCTCTTGAACACCGCGTGGTTCAGGACGTGCAGGATGCCGCCTCCGAAGCCGAGCACGACCAAGGCCGGTTGATTCCAGCTCAGGCCGAGCAGGCCGGCGCCGATGCCCAGCGTAATGATACCGATGTTCTCCACACTATGATAGGCCAGGAGACGTTTGAGATCGTGCTGGGCCAGGGCGAATGCGACGCCGAGAATGCCGGACACCAGGCCGATCACCACGAGAATCCACCCCCAAGCCGTCGCTGGCGCGCCGAGCATCGTCAGAGCGCGGAGCAGGCCGTAGATGCCCGTCTTGATCATGACGCCGGACATCAACGCTGACACGTGGCTCGGAGCCGCCGGGTGTGCTTCAGGCAGCCACACGTGCAAGGGGAAGAACCCCGCCTTGGAGCCGAACCCGACCACGGCCAAACCAAATAGGACACTCGCCATCGCCGGCACCAGTTTGGCGCCGGCCATCGCGTCGAATTCCAGCGAGCCCGCCTGTCTGCCGAGCAGGGCAAAGAAGACGAGCAGTGCCCCTGTCCCGATGTGCGTGGCGATCAGATACGTCCAGCCGGCCTCGCGGACATGGGCATGTTCGTCGTCGAAGATCACGAGGAAGAACGAGCTGATCGCCATGATCTCCCAGACGACCAGGAACAACAGGCCGTTGCGGGCCGCCATCAGCAAGAGCATGCTGGCGACGAGTACGCTGTAGAAGAACAGGATCGAACCGAGGGGCTTCTTCTCATGGGCGAGGTACTCACATCCGTACAAGGCCGCCAAGGGCGAGACCAGCAGGATCGGCAGGCAGAAGAAGGCCGACAGGCCATCCAAGCCGAAGGATAGCGAGCCGCCCGGCATGCTCCAAGCGATTTGCAGTGGCTTCGGCGCCTGGCCTGCCAAGGCAGCCAGCACGGGAACCAGGGCCGCGCCGCACCCGATCCAGACGCCGAGCACGGCCAACCATGACGCCCCGCGTGAGCGGCCTAATGAAAGAGCGGCAGCGCCCGAGAACACCAGAATGAAGCAACCCGAGATGAAGACTTCCATGTACTGTCCTTCATACCCCCTGCGGCAGGTGGGCCTCCGTCCGCAGGAGGGTGCTCAAGATCGTATCGCGCGAGGCTTGATCCAGAATCGCCTGCTTGAATTCCGGTACGTGCAGGCAGAACGACAGCCGCGCCAGGACGCGGAGGTGCGTCCGGACGTTGGGTGAAATCAGCAGGAACAATGCATACACCGGTTTGCCATCCAGGGCACCGTAGTCGATCGGCGTTTCGAGGAACGACAGGGAGAGGATCGGCTGGCTGATATATCCCACGAGTGAGCCGCGGGCGTGAGGGATCGCGATGTGGTCGCCGATCCCGGTCGAGGCCAGCTCCTCCCTCGCCAGGAACATCTGATACAGCGGACTCGATGCGCTCTCATCCACCCCTTTGACCATGCTCAGGGCGTTCTGGAGCACTTCTTTCTTTGTGGCGCCGCCGATTCGGTAGAAGACCCCGCCCCGCAGGAGCATATCGTGCAGGGAGATATCCTGGTGATCGTCCGTTTCCTGGGCTTCATCGGGCAGGGGGCCCAGCCCGTCGCGGATCACGAGGTTATTCACCTCGGATCGCTCGATGAAGTGTTGTCCGCCCAAGCGGCGAGAGGGCACCCGCCCGTCCTTGATCCAGCGATAGACGGTCTTCTGCGAGACGCCCAACAATTCAGCGGCCTCACGAACCGAAAGCATGACACCGAAACTCCAGTCTTGACTCAATGAGACAACTCAAGTCGCTCTTGTACCATTTAGTGGCACAGATGTCAATACTTCTGACACGAATTTCCCTTAGATTAACACTGGGGTGGTTTGCGGGGTATGGGGTGTCTGCTAGCGAGGGCAAAGTCCCGCATTTCAGGTTGTTTTTCAAGGCAATTCGAGAGAGAATACTATTGGCAGGGTTAGCTGTGCCTGCGATGGACTGGAGACAGCAGGTCGCGAGATGGCGATGTTGGTCGGTATCAAGATGGCGATCTGAGAGGACCTATGCCGCAGATTCGGTCGTGGGACGATATCTGGATGCGTCTTCAAGACAATTGGAACGGGTATGTACGCGAGTATCGCGTCTTCCTGGTCCTGTTGTTGCTGGTGTCCATTGCTGACGCGGCCTCCACGGTCTGCTTCATGAGTCACCGAGGCGCGGGAGCCGAGCTGCACCCGGCGGTGCGATCTGTCTCCTACCTCTTCGGTCCGATCCTCGGGCCTATGCTGGGCAAGGCGATCCAGGTTGTCGTCGTAGTCGTCCTGACAGTCTACTTCCGGCGCCGGGCGATCTTCATCTTCATCCCGGTCATCATCCTCTATGCCTGGGCGGCCTGGTACAACGTCTGGGGACACAGTCTGTACTACCCGCGTCTCTTCACGATCCTGGAGTACCTGGCGATCTGATCCCTCGGATCAGGCCCCCGCGCGGGAATTTTCAGACTAAAACCGCCCGCTCGGTTGTCTGGAAGGGGATAGAAGACTGTGCGGCGTGGAAAGGGGCTTCTTGAAGGACGCATGGCTGGCACAACGGCTGCTGCGTGGCGAGACTGACGCTCTGCGTCAGGTCTACCACCTGTACAAGCACGACCTGCTGACGGTCGCGGCGTCCATTCTCTGCGACCTGCACGCGGCGGAGGACTGCGTGCACGACGTGTTCGCCCAGTTCGCCGCAGGCGTGAAGGACGTTGCGGTGGACCGGAACCTGCGAGGCTACCTGATGCGCTGCGTCGCGAACCGGGCCAAGAACACGATCAAGGAGCAACACGTCCGACGATCTCATGCAGCCAGAGAAGCGGACGAGAGGCCGGCGGCGGAATCCCCGATGGGCCGATTGATCGCCACCGAACAGTCGGTGCAAGTGTTCCAGGCAATGGCCCAACTGCCGGTGGAACAACGCGAGGTCATCACCCTGCACCTGCACGCGGAGATGACCTTTCGCGAGATCGCCCTGCAACTGGGCCTGTCGATCAACACGGTCCAGAGCCGCTATCGGTACGGGATCGAGAAACTCAGGACCCTTCTTTGAAGGGTGTACCCTATGAAGTCCTTTGAAGAAATTGAAGAGATGGTGAAGGCCAGCCGGGTTCTGGCCAGCGGGGCCACGGACGAACGCATCCTTGGCGAGGGGGCGAATGGGTCCCGACCGGCCGTGGCCGTTGAGCCGATGGCACATCGATGCCGCCGAGTGATTCCCATCCGGATCGCCGCCGTCGTTCTGGTGGCGGTCGGCCTGTTGATCGTCCTATTCCCCAACGGCAAGGGCCTGCTCCCCGAAACCATCGTTTTCGCGGATGTTCAGAAGGCGATGGAGCAGCAGGGCGGCATCCACATCACGGGCATGCGCCGGTGTACGTTCCCGGCGGAGCCGAATCTGCCCGAGGAGGTCTACCTCTGCAAAACCGAGAAGTGGGCTTCGCAGGAGGGCTACATCGATGTGACCTACGACCAGACCGGCAAGCGGATGCTGCAAGTGTGCTACCACTTCGACACCGGCACCATCACCGTGACCTATGACTACCTCAGGCAGTACTATCGACTCCAGGTCCCGCAGGCCTATCGGGACCGCCTCCGCGGCATCGGGCCGGTCGGGCTGATCGAGACCCTGTTTCAGTCGGGCGACGCGAAACGCCTGGGGCCGGAGCAGGTCCAGGGCAAAGACGCCGTCGGGTTCGAGGTATCGAACGTCGCCCAGCGTCTGGATGAGACGGTCAGTCCGCCGTGGGTGCGGTTCTTCTTCGTGAATCTCAAGGAGTCCAGAGTCCGTTTGTGGATCGACCCCGAGACCCGCCTGCCGATGTACATGCAGGGCGACTTCTGGCTCCAGGGGTGCCTGTTCTCCGATTTCACAACGATGCGGATGGAGGAGACGAACGACGAATGGCAGTGGGACCCCGGCATCGAGGGACTGTCCCTGTTTCCGGAGAGACCCGAGGGCTACAGGCAGATGACGATACCCGGCGCACCGTAGTGAGACGTGTGTCCGGCTCCCGCAACAGACAATTGGAGGCCAGTCCGAAGCGGTGGGACGGACCGGCCTTGGATGTTTGATATGGCAGAACAGACAAAGAGAGACTGTTGGGGCGGATTCTATCGGAGGTTCTGGTATGTCCCCGATAGCATCGCTGTCGCCTTCATATTCTTATACCTCTTGTTCATGAATGCTGCCCCCGGCAATTACATCGGTGGATTGCATAATGATGGAGCATGGGCATTCGGCGTGACCGTGGGGTACGGGTGCTTCCTGATGCCCGTGGCATTCCTTTGCACGCTGACCATGGCCGTCCGAATGGGCGTCAGGTGGCCTCGGCATATCCACGCACGTCGCCGGCTCTTGGTCCTGCGTCTATTCGTGGGGTTGGCCTTGGGCGCCGGATTTGTCTTCTTCTTCACACCCCTTCGCCCAATGGGTTGTGTTGTCTACACCTATCAGCCCGTTGAAGAATTCACAGAGCGAAGGGCTCTGATTGTGGAATAGACCGAACGACGGATGGGAAGCGAAAGACCTGTCGGGAGGGTCGAGCCAGCCCCCCGTCGCACCACAGGTCGCAGACGAG
>JAXDBU010000037.1:0-14803 GCA_034678485.1 Sedimentisphaerales bacterium
CTACAACGGATGCGGAGAATTGTCACAAGGGTCGTAACTGGCGTAGCTTATGAATGCACTGGTCGATGAACCCATTTTCTTCCACCCACCCGCCGCGAAGCGGCTTCCCGACTCGCAATGACATGCCCGAGTGCCGTTTTGAGACAGTCTCTAACCTGCCTCATGTGGGAAACAGGACGGGCGTGACACCAGAGAGGTGACAAGATGGAACTGCGCTACCACCACATCGGCATCCCGACGACGCGACCCCTGCCCCGCGAGGACTACAACGAGCAGTACAAGATGTCTGCATCAGGGTACTTCGAGAGCCCCTACGGCGTGGAGTGGATGTCATTCGACCCGGACTGTCCCCTGCCAGAACTGATCAAGACCGTCCCCCATGTGGCCTTCGTTGTGGACGATCTGGAGGCCGCCCTTGTCGGCCGGGACGTTCTGATCCGGCCCAACAGTCCCGCGCCGGGTGTGAAGGTCGCGTTCATCGTCGATCACGACGCCCCGATCGAGTTCCTCCAATTCGAGCGGCCCGAGTCCGAGATCTGGCCGCGTCGAGCCGCTTACAGACATCTTTGTTTCTAACCCGTATCACACGCTGTCACGGATGACGAACGGCTCGCGGTAGGAGCACTTGATGTACTTGTTCGCCTGTTCGGCGTTGGCGCCCGTGAACTGTTCCTTATCGCGGTCGTAGGTCAGCATCGGGCCCAGCACAAACGGCTGCTTGGCCAGATCGACGTTGTTGCCTTCGAGCTGCTCGAGCATGTCCTTGAGCGTGTTCAGCGCGTCTTCGTGCGATTTCACACTCTCGCGGACCTGGTCCACGGTGGCTTCTTTGCCCGCCCGCCAGGCAACGTTCGCCTGATGGCAGATGGCAGTCCCGAGGTGGCCGACCTCGATCTCGGCGACCAGATCCTCGCGTCGCCCGCTGCGGACCGCGTTGATGAAGTTGAGGCTGTGCCCGCTGCCGCCGGTCCCTTTGTACTGATGGATCCTCTGGCCGTCTTTGTCGTAGGCGCCGCCGCCCCCACGGGAAATCCGAACCGAGGCGTTCTCGCACTGGATGTAGTTGCCGCCGCGACCGCCGAGGTACAGGGCGCCGTCCTTGCCGCCGCGACGCGCCGGGTCGGGCAGATTGCGGATATCGACGACCAGAGGCAGTCCGTCGTAATCCATCAAAGCGAAGTGCATGTTCGGCGTCTCGCCGTTGTCGTCCCAGGCGAATCGATTCCCCGCCGCGACCACCTTTGTCGGCACGCTCGACCAGCCCAGCATGTGCCGCACGTCGTCAAGGTAGTGGATGCCCCAGTTGGCCATCTCGCCGTCGCCCCAGGCCCACTGCCAGTGCCAATCATAGTGAAAGCTCTTTCGCATGACCGGGCTCATCGGCGCGGGACCCGCCCAAAGGTTGTAGTCGATGTTCTCGGGCACCGGCTGAGGCTCCGTCACCTTCCCGATGCTCGCGCGAGAGTGGAGGACGGCACAGTGGACCCAGAGGACCTTGCCGTACTTGCCCGAGCGGATGTCACGACCCGCCTCCTGCACCGCAGGACAGGACCGATGCTGCGTGCCCGCCTGGACGATGCGATTGTGCTTGCGGGCGGCCTCGACCATCTTGCGGCCTTCCCAGATCGCGTGGCTGACCGGCTTCTCCACATACACGTGCTTGCCCGCCTGGCAGGCCCAAACGGTCATCAGGGAGTGCCAGTGGTTCGGCGCCGCGATCACGAGGACATCGATGTCCTTGCGATCCAGGACTCCACGGATGTCGGCATAGCCCTGGATATCCGAGTCGCCCACGCCGTACTTCTTCTTGAACGACTCGACGCTCTTTCCGAGGATCTGTTTGTCGGGATCGCACAAGGCCACCACCTTGACGCCTTCGATCTCCATGAAGTCGTTCACGTGGGCCCCGCCCCGGCTGCGAATCCCGGCCACCGCGACGCGGATCTGATCGTTGGCGCCGCGTACACTGGGCGCGACGTGGAACGAAGACAACAACGCATACGAACCCGCCGTTGCGGCCATTGTACGCTTCAGGAACCCCCGGCGATTCATTCGACTCATCATCTGCTCCTTTCCAAAACACCCGGCGACGTCATCACACGCCTGTGACCCAGGGTAAGACGGCCTCCCCTACCAGCCTATTGCATCTACCCAGGGCGTCCATCTTAGCAGACTCCGGAACCCAGCAAAAGGACTTTCTCCGCCGGACACGTCTCTGGTACAATGGCGACCATGGAAGTGTATCCTTTGAAATCGGTGCCGCTGTTCAAGCCGCGAATCTGGGGTGGACAGACGATGCGCGACGTGTTCGGCAAGGCGCTGCCTCCGGGCGAGAAGATCGGAGAGAGTTGGGAGATCGCCGACCTGCCCGAGGGGCAATCCACGATCGACAATGGGCCCCTTCGCGGCCGGACGCTTGGCGCGGTCGTCCGCCGGCATGGTCAGGCCCTCACCGGCATGAAGGGTTTCGTCGGGCCGTTCCCGCTGCTGATCAAGTTCGTCGACGCCCAGCAGGTGCTCAGCGTCCAGGTACACCCGGACGCACAGACCTGCCGGCGGATGGGCAGGGGGAATCTCAAAACTGAGTGCTGGTACATCCTCCGCGCCGAGCTGGGCGCGGTGATCTACAAGGGACTCAGAGACGGGGTCACCCGCGAGCGATTCACGCAGGCCATTCGCGAGGGAACTGCTGCCGATCTGCTGGCTACCGTGCCTGTATCAGCCGGCGAGTGTCACTTCATCCCCGCCGGCGTCGTCCACACCCTCGGCGCCGGCGTCCTCATCGCGGAGGTGCAGACGCCTTCCGACACGACCTACCGCGTCTTCGACTGGAACCGCGTGGACGACGCAGGCATACCCAGGCAGCTCCACATCGCCGAGGCGCTCGACAGCATCCATTTCGACATGACGCCGGACAGGCTCCCTGTCACAACGGTCGGCAGGCTCGTGGACTGCGAGTACTTCAAGGTGGACAAGGGCCACCATCCTGAAGGAGGCGAGGTGCTCTTGTCGAGAGGCATCCTGCGCGCGCTCGTCTTCCTCACCGGCGGCGGCACGATCCTGTCGAAGACAGCCGAGCCGGTGGACTTCACGGCGGGCGACAGCCTGGTCATCCCCGCCGCTTTCGAGGGCGCGATGCGATTCGCCTGCGACACGGAGTACTTGACTGTGACAATCTAAGACATTGAGCTCGATGATCGATAATGCTCGGGGGCATCTGTGCAAGAGTTGATTCAACGAATCCGCGATTTCAATCGCGAGCGGGACTGGGAGCAATACCATTCGCCCAAGAACCTCGTAATGTGCCTGGCCGCAGAGGTGGGTGAGCTGATCGAGCAGTTCCAGTGGCTCTCAGAGCAGCAAAGCCGGGACTTGCCCCCGGCCAAGCGGGCCGCAGTGGACGAAGAGATCGGCGACGTGACCATCTGCCTGCTGAACCTCGCGAACAAGCTGGGCATCGACATCGTCGAGGCCGCCAGCCGCAAGCTCGAAAAGAACAAGGTCAAATACCCCGTCCACAAGGCCAAAGGCCGCGCGGACAAATACAGCGAACTGGGTTAACCCTCCTGGCATCTGCATCGGATCCGGCAGTCGCTCCGCTCCATGCCCTCGCCGCAGCTTCTTGTCGTCAAGAACGCCAATCAGATTCGGTGGTTGGCGAGGTAGTGACGGATCGCCTGGATGCGGACTTCCGCGGTGGGGTGCGTGGAGAGGTACTCGCCCAGGGTCAGCGGGTCGGGGGATTGGTGCAGTTGACCCAGGCGGGTCAGCAGGCGGATCGCGCCCTGCGGATCGTACCCTCCGGCGACAGCCAGACGGACGCCCAGCTTGTCGGCGTCCAGCTCGTTGTCCCGGGAGTAGGCGGTTTCGAGGAACCGGACGCCCACGTTCCGCAGCCATATGCCCAGGGGACTGCGAATCGGGGCGCGGGCGGCGGCGGCCACCGCCGAGTTCGTCATGATCCGGTCGATGGCGTGCCCTTTGAGGACGTGGCCCATCTCGTGTCCCATGATGAAGGCAACCTCGTCCTCGTTCCAGCCGCACAAGTCAAGGATAGGACGACCGATAAACACAAATCCACCGGGCAGAGCGAAGGCGTTCGGCTCGCCGCACAGGAAGGCGTCGAACTGGAATCTGCGGAGCTTGTTGGTCACGTGGGCGACCAGGCGCGGCCCGATCGCGTCCAGAATCTCCCTCGTCTTCGCGTCGGCGTCCATCTGGAGCTGTCCTCGGGCCTCGTGGGCCAAGTCCAGCCCGACGCCGTGCTCCAATTGGATCGTCTCGGCCTCGGTGCCGGTCGCGGAGGTCCACAGCCACCGCGCCTTGCGAAGCTTCGGACCCATCTTGCGCCCCAGATGATAGAATAGACTCTCGGACATACGTGATAGAACAACCTGGCCCCTGGGGCGCACGAGGCATCTGCCGTTGACAGTTCCTTTCCATTCGGCCCACGGATTGAATCCGGACGGCGGTCACATCCCAAGCCGTACCCCCATAGTATGCCGCAAACACGAGAGAGTCAATCACGACGCGGCGACAGCGATCCATGTCTCATCGCTCTCGCTCGGCGTCTGTCTCAGTCACGGCGATTCTGCAAGATGCCGGCAGGCCCGACACTCGCGACACCAACAATACGGGATGCCGTCAGTAGTCCTTGAATCGCCTCATCCACTGGGGCCAGTCCTCGGGCTGGACACCGCCCGCTTTTGTCCATCGATCCGCCGTGTTTCATCCTCTTGCCCACTTGAGCGTCCAGAACTCCTTCAGACCCACCTTCCGCACGGACCAATCCATAAACAGGCAGTTGACGCCGTCGTCGTGGTGCCCATCGTGAGCCGCGCATTGTTATCAGCCGCATACGCCGCGAAGTGGACGCCTGATTGACGCAGGTGGGCCTGACAGCGTAGGGCCCCTGCCTGCTTGCGAACCCGCTGCAAGCACGGCAGCAATAACGCCATGAGCAAAGCTACAACAGAAATGACTACAAGAAGCTCGATCAGCGTGAAAGCATCAGGATCTACGATTGACGATTTCCGATTGATGATTTGCGTGCGCGACCGCTCCTTCCCGGCTCTCACCCATTTCTCCCATCCCATCATCGCATCCGCTCCTTTCTCCCCAAGGAGGCCTTCTTGATATGCTCTGCACTCAGACAGGCGGCCCTTTGCTCGCCGCTACAGGGTCGAAACCGCTTCCCTGCGTCGATGACGCGTGTTAAGAGAGGCGAACCATCCATCATAGGACCAAAGTATCGAGCTTGACAATCTCCGAGATTGCCTTATAATAGGTTATCATAAGGGTATGTTTCTTCAAGCCTTATGCCGCTTTGTGTGGTGGTGTTCCGCTGCGAATCACTGGTGGCGGACAAAAATTCTGAAGGCTCGACCACGGATCGTGACCGAGTGACAAGGGCAGGTTTTGGCAAAGGGAGTCCGCAGGAGTATGGGCACGGAACAACCACTCGATGCACACGTACCACGGAGCAAAGAACCCCAGTTGAACAAGTACTTCAAGGCCGCGATCAAGACCTTGGCCAACGACATCCACCTGAAGGTGGGACAGCCGCCAAAATTGCGCTTGCACGGGGAGCTGAAGAGCACCACGGGGGAAGTTCTCACCGCCGAGCGGATGGAGGAGCTGGTCTTCGAGATCTTGACCCCGGTCCAGAAAGAGTTCTTTCTCGCGCATGGGACGCTGGACTTCGCCCACGAGGTGGGACGGGAGCACCGGTTCCGCATCAACGTGTTTCGCCAGCGAGGCATGATCAGCCTGGTGGGTCGGCGCGTCAGCGCGCACGTGCCGTCGTTCGAGAGTTTGCACCTGCCCCCGATTCTGGAGAAGATCGCCGAGTCCCGACAAGGACTGGTGCTGGTCGTGGGCGCCACCGGCTGCGGCAAGACCACGACGATCGCGGCCATGCTCGATTACGTCACTCGAACGAGATCGTGCCACCTCGTCACGGTAGAAGACCCCATCGAGTACCTCTTCAACGACAACAAGGCCATCGTGTCGCAGCGGGAGATCGGGATCGATGTGCCGAATTTCGAGGATGCCTTGACGTATCTGATGCGACAGGACCCGGACGTGGTCTTCGTCGGCGAGATGCGCGATTCGCGAACAGTGACGGCGGGCATGCGAGCCGCGGAGACGGGTCACATGGTGATGGGAACGATGCACTCGTCCAATGCTTCACAGGCGGTCCACCGACTCCTCGACCTGTTTCCCACGAATGAACGAGAGCTGGTCCGCCAGGCGCTGGCGATTTCAATTCGGGCCATCGTCAGCCAGGTTCTACTGCCCTCGATCCGCGAGGAGGTTGACCGTATCCCGGCGGTGGAGGTCCTGCTGGCCACGCCGCCCGTCCGAAAGCTGATCAGCGAAGGACGCGAGGGCGATCTGCCCGCGGTGATCCGCGCCTCGCAGCGGGAAGGCATGCAGGATCTCACAGACAACCTGTGCCGGTTGGTGCAGGAAGGCTGGATCGACCCGAAGGACGCATACGGGTTCGCCCCCAATGCAGAGGAACTCAAGATGGCTCTCAAAGGCATCCGAACGACCGCCGAGGGCATCTTGTGAGAATGAAGCAGGTGGAGTTCTACAAGCTGACAACAGACAACCGTTGACAACGGAGCACTGAATGACGGATTCGCTGCTGATGGCCGTCGAATATGGCGGCTATATCTCAATCGTAAAGCTGGCCTTATTTCTGGTCTGCTATCTGCCTTGGCTTATGCTCGTCGGCTGGGCGCACAAGGACGCCAGAGCGGTGAACACCAGCGTCCCGCTCTGGGTCGGCATTCTCCTTGGGGCCGGCGCGCTGGGCATTCTCCTCTGGTGGCTGATCCCCTTGTTCCTCGTCGGACTGCTCGCCTACCTTATCGCGGTTGGCGGTGCGGCTCTGGCCTATGTCAAGCACCGCAACACTCGCGTGCTGGACTTCGACAAGGTCCTGACGATCGACCACATCAAGAGCCTGGTCTCCAAGTCGGAAAAGCTCGAGGCGATGGAGAACTTCATATTCGTCACGACCAACAACAATGAAGTCCCGCCGCCGGAGCCCCGCACGCCGACGTTCTTCGGCTATCGCACCGCCTACGACGTGCTCACGGACGCCGTGTGGCGACGGGCCAGCACGATCAGTTTCACCCCCAAGGGCGAGAGCTATGAAGTGCTCTACAACATCGACGGAGCAGCGATGAAACAGCCGGCGCTGCAGCGGGAGCAGATGGAATACCTGATCCACTTCCTCAAGGAGGTGTCCGGCCTCGACGCCAAGGAGAAGCGCAAGCCGCAGAAGGGGAAATTCCGCACCCGTCAGGTCAAAGTCAACACCGATTGGGAAGTGCAAACTGCCGGCTCGACCGCCGGCGAGCAGATCCGGCTCAAACACGTCACCAAGGAAGGCATGCTGCGACTCAACGAACTCGGACTGGCGCAGGACCAGATCGAACCGTTGAATCGCTTCAAAGAGGGCAAGCAGGGTCTGTTCCTCATCACCGGTCCGGCCAAGAGCGGTATCACCACGACGATGTACGCTCTGGTGCGCGACCATGATGCTTTCCTGAACAATATCAACACGATCGAAAAACAGCCCACGAGCCAGTTGCTCAATGTCACGCAGACGGTCTTTTCCCTCACCGATACGGGGACTTCCACCTATGCGAGGAAGCTCCAGTCAATCGCTCGCATGGGTGCGGACATCATCGGTGTCGGCGAGTGCGAGGACGCGGAGACCGCCAAGATCGCCTGCGCCGCCGCCAAAGACGGGAAGATCGTTTACGTCGTCATGGAATCCGCCAGCGTGCTCCAGGGTCTCGCCAAATGGCTCAAGATGGTGGAAGACCGCAAGCTCGTAGCCGAGACACTCGTCGGAATCAGCAATCAGCGTATGCTGCGTAAGCTGTGCAACACCTGCAAGCAAGGCTACGCACCCAACAAGGAACTGCTCAAGAAGTTCAACCTGCCGGCAGAGAAGGCCAAGGTCCTGTTCCGGCCCGGCAAGGAAGTCTTTGACAAGCGAGGCAAGCCCTCCATGTGCGAGGATTGCCAGGGGACCGGCTTCGTCGGTCGCACCGGCGTGTTCGAGATGATCGTCCTCAACGACGAGTTGAGGAAGGCCGTCAAGACCGTGAAGCAGTTGCCCGAACTCGGGGTCCAGTTCCGCAAGGCCAAGATGCTCTATATACAGGAGCAGGCCCTTCGCAAGGTCATTGCCGGCACCACGGCAATCAATGAGATGCTTCGCGTACTGGCTCCCGCGAAGAAAGAGGGCGCGCCGGCCGCCCAGTGAGGCAACGACGACAGAAGATGCAGATCGCCCTCCGCGGCGCAATTCGATAGATCGGAGAACGTGTCATGATCAGTCTGGCAATGCTCGTCATCATGGCGGGATGTGCAGTGTTTCTGTTCCTCAAAGGGACCCTGGCGCAGGGGGTCGCGATGATCTTCAACACCCTCATCGCCGGATTCGTGGCGTTCGGCTTCTACGAGTGGGTGGCCAACTACCTCATCAAGTACTCGCCCGGCATCACAGTCTGGGCCCCCATGATCTGCTTCCTCCTGCTGTTCGTTGTGGCTTTTGCGGTCCTTCAGGCCATTGCCATGCAGATCAGCAAGGAGAAGATCGATTTCGGGAAGCTGCCTGAGCAGATCGGCAGGCCCGTGACCGGCATCGTTCTCGGCTACCTCGTCACCGGGCACCTGCTCGTCGCGGCAGCCATGGCCCCCATTCCGAGCCAGTGGCCCTATCCGCGATTCGAGGAACGAAATCCCGATCCGTCCGCCCCGAGCAAGGCGTTGCTGAGCCCGGATGGATTCGTGGCCGGCCTGTTCGGAACGATCAGCAGCGGGGCCTTCAGTTCGCTGGGCGAGCCGAAGAGCTTTGCGACGCTGCACGCGGGGTTCATCGATCAGCTCTACCTCAATCGCCTCAAGAGCAAGGATGCGCCGCTCGTGACGGCGACGCCGGCCATCAGCGTACCTCCCAAGAACGGCGTCTGGGAGGCCCCGGAGAGCCTGCGCAATTCAGAGGGCAAGTCGATACCGTCTCAGGCAGGCAAGGACCTCATGCTCGCCCGGGTCGAGATCCGCAAAGGCGCGTTGAAGGATGCGGCCAAGTTCACGCTGTCGCAGTTCCGGCTGGTCTGCGGCCCCAAGACCGGCGCCGCCCATCCGTTCGCCGGGAAAGGCGAAGCCGCATATCCCATAGGATACATCGGGTCGGGCGGCCGACTGGAGACCAAGTCTCTGGCCGAGCTGATCACAGTCGATCCCGCCAAGGTCTCCGGCGACTCTCTGACGATCGATCTGGCGTTTCACGTCCCGACAAACATGGTCCCGGTGCTGATGGAATTCAAACGGAACAACGTCGCGAAGGTCTCCGCTCCGGCCGACACGGAGGATGCCCCCCAACCTATCCCATTTGGAGCGTCCGCGACCGGGTCAAAAGCTGAGTCTCAGCCGGAACCGTCGGCCGAACCCGCGGAGCAGTCGGGAGAAGCGACGTCCTCCCAGAGTCGCCCGAAGCGGCAACGCGGGCTCAGTGATATCAGTCACAGTGTGACCGGGGACGTGGACCGAGAGGAGTAATGGTCGGCAGATTCGGTGGGCTGGTCCCGACGTAAGCTGTGCGGCGACAGTGGTGTGGTCTTCCGCAAGACGGGCCGCATCGGGGGGGTAGTCACCGGGCGTATGACGCACGATGATGGGAAGCAAACACGACCGTCAGGAGGCCAGGGCCACCCTCTGGAGGTTCAGTTCCATGAGGTGCTCCAGATAGGCCCTCAACTCCTTCTCGCAGAATCGGGCGAGGAACTCCGGCCTGGCGGTCTTATTGATCTCCCGGATGCATTCGATCAGTTCGGTCTTGTTCATCTGCAGTAGTCCTCAAAGGCGCGCCACGTTCGTTCAAAAACGACGTGGGGCATATCGGCAGCGAAGCGGGATTTCCTTTAGTCCCCGGGCAACACACCGTTCCAACGCCCCATAACCGGACACCCAATATACAATAACTCGCTCGCCGGGAGCCCCTACGCCTTGTACCACCGCAAATCCGCGTTGTGTCGCCTCGCACGATTGTCCAATAAAATCCGGCGCGTGAATTCCGTCGCAGCGTCCCGAAAAAATGTGCATGCCGCCTTCCGATTCCCCGGCAAATGCAAAAAAATCCCTTGAGATTCGTCTGGCGCAATCTGTAAGATGGTGGGTTTCATGATAGGCAAAAGAGCTAAACGATCATCTCGCTGTTGGAGGTTCGAAAGTGGCAGCAACAGGCGACATTCGGAATGTGATTCTCTTGGGGCATGGCGGCAGCGGAAAGACCTCGCTCACCGAGGCGATGCTGCACACAGCCGGCGCCGTCGGCCGACTGGGGAGCGTTGACGAGAAGACCTCAGTCAGCGACTACTACGATGAGGAGAAGGAGCATCAGCACTCCATCCTGGCATCTGTCGTTCACGCACAATACAACGGCAAGCTGGTCAACATCATCGACACCCCGGGTTCTCCGGATTTCGTGGGTCCGGCTATTGCGTCCCTGCCGGCCGCGGAGACGGCGATCATCGTGGTCAACGCGACATCGGGCATCGAAACCAACACGCGAAAACTCTTTCACCTCGCCATGGAGCAGGGCAAACCCCGGGTGATCGTCATCAACAAGATGACCGCCGAGAACGTGGATATGCCCGAGTTGGTCAAGGGAATCCAGGAGACTTTCGGCACGCAGTGTCGCTGTGCGAACCTGCCCGCATCGGACAGGAAATCCGTCGTCGACTGCATCGAGAACGCCACCGGCAGTTCCGCCTTGGTGGACGTGGTGGACGCTCATACCCAGCTCATCGAAAGCGTCGTCGAAGCGGATGATGCGCTGATGGAACGCTACCTCGGCGGCGAGGAAATCCCGGCTGCGGAGATTGCGACTGTGTTCGTCAAGGCCTTGCGGTCCGGAACGCTAATCCCCATCGTCTTCACGGAAGCGCGTCAGGAAATCGGTGTCAGGGAACTGCTGGATCTGATCACCAAGTACACGCCCTCGCCCGCGGACGCGACGCCGGCCAAGCTCGCTGACGGGGCAAACGTGACCGAGATCAAGGCCGACCCCGCCGGCCCGCTGATGGGCGTGGTCTTCCGCGTCGCGTTCGACCCGCGATCGAACATGAAGTACTCCAGCATCCGCATCTTCGGCGGCACGCTCAAGTCCGATACGAACATGATGCACAACGACGAAAAGAAGGGCCTGCGTCCCGGGCACATCCTCAAGCCCCAGGGCGGCGAAACGAAGGAAATCGACGCCGGCGTTGCAGGCGACATCGTCGTGCTGGCCAAGCTCGAGGAACTCCGGATCGGCGATCTCATCCACGACGGGCGGGTCTGCGGCAAGTACGAGATGCCCCCCTTCCCGGAGCCCATGTTCTCGCTGGCGATGGAGCCGGCCTCCCGCGGCGACGAGCAGAAGATCGGAGGCGCCCTCGACCGGCTTCGCGAGGAAGACCCCTGCTTCAAAACCACCCGCGATTCGCAGACCAAGGAACTCGTTGCCCAGGGGCTGGGCGATCTGCACTTGCGGATCATGATCGAGAAGATGCAGAACCGGTTCAAGCTGGCGGTCCATACGAAAGAGCCGAAGATCCCATACAAAGAAACGATCACGTTGAAGGCCGAGGGTCACTACCGCCACAAGAAGCAGACCGGCGGCGCCGGCCAGTTCGGCGAGGTCTACCTGCGGGTCGAGCCCGCCGAGCGCAACAGCGATCCCCCGCTGCAGTTCAGTTGGGACATCTACGGCGGCACCATCCCCGGGCAGTTCGAGCCGGCCATCCTCAAGGGCGTCAATGACGTCATGACCAGCGGCCCCGTCGCGGGCTTCCCCATGCAGGATGTCAAGTGCTCCATCTACGACGGCAAGCACCATCCGGTGGACTCGAAGGAAGTCGCCTTCCGCGCCGCGGGTAAGGGCGCGTTCATCGATGCCATCAAGAAGGCTAAGCCCGTCCTGCTCGAGCCCATTGTGAACATGGAAGTGACGATCCCGGCCGAGAACGTCGGCGACATCGCCGGCGACCTGTCCTCCAAGCGGGGTCGCGTCATCGGTCAGGACATGCTGCCGGGCAACTTCATCATCATCAAGGCCCAGGCGCCGCTGGCGGAAGTCGCCCAGTACACCAGCCAGCTCAAGAGCGTCACCGGCGGCCGGGGCAGCTTCTCCATGACCCTGAGCCACTATGAGCCGGTCCCACCGAACGTGCAGCAGCAGATCGTCGCCGTATACGGAAAGAAGAAAGAGGAAGAGGAAGAGTAGCCCTTTCGCCTTATCCCACGCTGTACCTCGGGCCCTGCACCCACACGGTTGCCGGGCCCGTTTTCATTTCCAGGTGCGGATAGCATGATGAAATCCGAAGCACGAAACTCGAAATCCGAGACAGATTCGAAGCACGAACACGGAATGACCGAAACGCTGTCGCCCTTGTGGCAAGGGCCAGATGCCCTCGCCACGGAAGCCGGCACGACGGACGGTCCGTTTGGGATTCTGAGTCTTGGGTTGCATGTCTGTTCAAAACTTGGTATCTGGAATCTGGAATTTGCGTTCGCGCCTCGGAATGTACGGTTCCGGCATGTTGGATGAGCCTGGCGAGGTCGAGATGAGTTGGATGGTCGTGCCAATCCAAAGGTCGGGCAAAACAGGATAGAGGAGGACGAAGAACGGTGGCTCTCCCCTGTTACGCAGAAGTGCCAGGGGACCTACCTCATTGTTGGGCGGCAAAGGATGGAAGCATGACCAACATCGTCAACAAACTGAACGCAGCAATCGCAGACTTCGTCCAGCACCCCGAGAATCGCGTCCTGCTCCCCGGGACGGGCGGGTACAGCACACCCTTCAGGGGTTCCTTGTTCGGATGCACACGCGCAGACGACGTTCACCGGGAGTTGGAGAACCGCCGAGCCTCCATCCTATTGCTTGGGTCGAACCCAAACTGTCCCGGATCATTGGAGAACATCCAGTCCGCTAACCCTGGAGTCGGCGACTGGCCAGACTTTGAGCGCCAAGCGGCATGTGGGTACTACGGCCATGCCGTGGAAGGCGACGATGGGGAAATCAGAACGTGGGATCCTCTGCACCACCCAACCAGCATGGGCAGTGGCCAGAACTCGTGGTTGTTCTTGGCTCGCGCAATGCAGGAAAGCCTCGGCTCCTTGGAGGACGTTGCTCTGGCGAACGTCCTCTCATGGGGTAGCAGCGACGTCGATGCCCTGCTCAAACACCTGAATAGGCAGCAGAATGGTCTGGCCGATCGGATGCTGAGTTTTGCAGACGCCCAACTCAAGGCGATGCTTGAGGCGCTGAGCCCGCGCCTGGTCGTCTGCTCCAAGAGTGCGGCTAGAACCGAGTGGGCGGGCAGACTATGCCTCTCGTCTGCGAGGAGCACAGACGTACGCGATGTAGGCCCGGTCGGCCTGGAAGGGAGACCATTCGAGATGGAACTCGGTGAGTGCGCAAGCAACGGTTCAGCATATCCGGTCTTGTTCATCAACCATCCAAGTTCCTACCGCTACATTCGCAAGACGGATCGACCGGCGGTTGCCCGGGCGCTCGCGACTGCCATTGCCGAGGCTTTATCGGAGTCGTGACGCCGTCAACAGGAAAGGAAGAGGGCAGGCTTTGGATATAGGCGTTCGGTGGGCATAGCCCACCCTACCGCTCTCGCCTTGCCGCGAGAATGCTGAGGGTTCATCGTACCGGGCGTCAGCGGTAGGGTGCGCTCGGCACACCGTCGCTGTTCGTCCTACCGCCTCTCCATCAGGTCGATGAAATCGTCGAAGAGGTAGTTGGAGTCGTGGGGACCGGGGGAGGCTTCGGGGTGGTACTGAACGGAGAAGGCATTCAGCCTCTCGCAGCGGAGGCCTTCGAGCGTGTTGTCATTGAGGTTCATGTGCGTCAGCTCGACGTCCTTGCCCTTGAGCGAATCGAGGTCGACGCAGAAACCGTGGTTCTGACTGGTGATCTCGATCTTGCCGGTCTGGAGGTTCTTCACCGGGTGGTTGGCGCCGCGATGCCCGAACTTGAGCTTGTACGTCGTGCCGCCCAGGGCCAGGCCGAGGATCTGGTGGCCCAGGCAGATGCCGAAGATGGGGACCTTGCCCAGCAGCGACTTGACCGTGTCGATGGTGCAGGAGACAGCCGCCGGGTCGCCGGGACCATTGCTGAGGAATACGCCGTCGGGCTTTCGCGACAGGATCTCCTGCGCGGTCGTCTGCGCTGGGACGACCGTCACGTCGCAGCCGTGCGAGACCAGCAGGCGGAGAATGTTCTGCTTCATGCCGCAATCGATGGCAACCACCTTGCATTTGGCCTCCGGCGGCTTGACACCCGGATTCAGGACGTTCACAACACCCTCTCTCCAGGCGTACGGCTTGTCCACTGTCACGTCCCGGACGATATTCCGGCCGACGAGACCGGGGTACTCCTGGAGCCTGGCAGCGAGCTTCTTCGCGTCCGTCTCCACCGCGGAGAGGATGCCTCGCATCGCGCCTTTCGTGCGGATGTGCCGCACGAGCTTTCGCGTGTCGATGCCCTCGATGCCGACGATCCCATTCTTGCCCAGGTACTCGTCGAGCGTCGCGTTGCTCCGCCAGTTGCTCGGATAGGGGCAGTTCTCCTTGACCACGAAACCGCTGACGAAGCTCTTGCGCGACTCCCAGTCTTCGGGGTTCGTGCCATAGTTGCCGATGAGCGGATAGGTCATCGTGATGATCTGCTCGTGGTACGACGGATCCGTGAGGATCTCCTGGTATCCGCACATGCTCGTGT
>JAXDBU010000038.1:0-13122 GCA_034678485.1 Sedimentisphaerales bacterium
GATCTCTTGTGTCGAGAGCAGCCCCTCCTCGACGCGTTTGTGCAGTTGCCTGGTGTCCTCGACGCCCAGCATGTGCAGCAGTTGTCGCCACGTCCGGCAGGGCAGCATCTTGACCTTCGTGATTTCCTGCAGGGCCTTTCGCTCGCAGTTGAGGAAGACGTTGAGCATCTGCTGGGCTGCGTCTCGTGTGTGGATCTGCTGCTGTCTGCGGACGAGCTCGAACTGCCAGGCCTCGTCCTTCCGCACCGGCTCGCCCGTCTGGATGAAGGCGCAGAGGTTGCGGGCCTCCTCCTCGGCTGCCTTCTGCACCATCGCCAGCGTTTCCTCGTTCAAGACCTCCGGGATGTCCGGCTCATTCACTGCGGTCGTGACCGCCGTATCGCCCAGCGAGACGGTGGGCGGCTTGGGGAGGACCGTCGCTCGGCCCTCGCGGACGTTTCGTATGAACACGAGGAAGGCCGAAGCCGTTTCCTGGTGTCTTCCTTTCTTCGCCCAGGGGCCGAGCACCTTTCGCCAGGTCTTATATCGACGTTCGTCCGCGAAGTACTCGCGGATATTCACCGCCAGGCCCGAGGGCACACCTGCCTCCTCGCTTTGCTCGGTGATCGTCTTGATGCCGTGAACGACGGTGAACATGTTGTTCTGGTACTTCTCCGCGCTGCCATCCCCGAATCGTCGGAGCTTTCGGAGTGTTTGCGCGATGCTGTCGAGCATCAGATCGTTGACCGTCAGAACGTACGCCGGCACCTGCTCGGCCTGCTCGAACTCGGCCATCTCCGCCATCCCGGCCAGCAGCCCGGTCTCCGCCGGTGTTTCCTCTTTCGTCGTGGTGTCATTGGAGGTTTCGGCTTCCTTCTGGATTCTCTTGAGCAGCTCATCGACGCCCCAGACGGCGCGCCGGAGCCGACGTTCCTGGAGCCCGTAGTAGATCTGAACCGGCGCAACGATCTTCAGGACGAGCAGGCCCGACAATCCCAGGCCGATGTAAAGGAAGACCCGCCCGTACCGATGGAGGGCCGCGGTCATCTCGTCGATGGGATTCTCACGGCGCTGGGGGGGCAGGTCCACGAACGCCTCGTCGTCCGAGTCCACCCGGCCCCGGGAGACGGCTGCAATCGCCAGCAGGATCATGCCGCTCAGAGCGAGCATCCGAAAGGATGGTCGCCTCGCCTGCCGGCCGGGCCGGGGCAGACTTCGCCCGCACGTCCTCCTGACGACGCCGGCCCCTGTTTCCGGATGAGGAGACTGCATCGAAGCACCTCCGTGCCCGACACGTGACGGGCACTTCACCTATTCTACCATCCTCGCAGGAGCAGCACATCCCCCTTGCCCCTTTTTCGCTGCGGCTCGGTTCCTTTGCGACCGTTTGTCGAATGTGCGAGACGACATTGTCTCGTCCCCCGCCATCGTCGCGGTGGGCTACGACGACCGCAAGAAGATCACGAACACGCAGTGCAACCGAGCCACGATCGGCACCCCGCTCATCCGCAACTCGTGGGGCACAGCCTGGGGAGACCACGGTTACGGCTGGTTGCCCCACGACTATGTCCGGAACAAACCGGCGATGGATTCCTGGTCCCTGTTGTCCATGAAATGGGTGGAGACCGGGCAATTCGGAATCGGACGCTGAAGACGAATGCGCCAGAGTCCGCATCGCGGAACCGACACGTGGTGTGACCTCGCGTTGCCGGCCGACGCTGAACGAAGGGTGAAGGGTCTTCCTTCTTACGTCGAGCCGAAAGCACGAGAGAATCTTCCCCGGAACCGGATGATGCTCATTTTCCTTGCCTCTCCCGGCCTGCTGTGCCATAATGATGCAGTGCGGTCGCAAATATTAACCCTACGGGAGGGTCGGTTTATGAGGCAGTCCTGGCTGTTTCTGGCGGTCGGTGGCGCAATTCTATGTACCCTGGGAATGACTTATGCGGAGGAGCAGACGTATCCGCCGGTGCGTGATTCCTCGTCCGTGCCCGCGGAAGAACACGGTCTGTCCGGGAGGCAGGACGGACGCCTTGTGCGACCGCTGAAGTGGGTATCGCCGGACGGTCGCGGTCCCGGCACCTATCGTGAGTATCTTGAATCGCATCCGCTGGCGCCGGCGCAGTTTGGAATGCCGAGCGTCGCGAAACCGTCCGGGCCGGGCATTCAAATCGCTGCAGCGGGCTTTCAGTCGGTGTCCATCCTGGTGGACAAAGACTTGTCGAAGGGTCGCAAGGTCTCCGCTGCGCTGGAGCAGTATCGGGCGGATCTGGTCGCCGAAGGATACACGGTGTATACGGACACCATATCGGGTGGCACGCCCCAGCAGATTCGATCCTGGGTCCAGAGCCGATATGCGGCAGGGAGCCGGATGATCGTGTTTGTCGGCGGCATCACGGCGGCATGGGCGAAAGTGCCCACGCAGGACGATACCTTCCCGTCCGATCTGTACTATATGGATGTGGACGGGTACTGGGCGGACACCGATGGCGACGGTGTCTTCGACGTGCACAACGCCGGAGCGGGGGACGAGGGCCCGGAAGTCTGCATTGCCCGCCTTTGTGCGAACACCCTGGATTATGCGTCCGAAGACACCCTGGTGGGCGAGTACCTGGACAAGGTGCACAACCATCGCATGGGCGCCCTGAAGCAGCCGTGGAGGGCGCTGGAGTATATCGACGAGGACTGGTACGACATGGACGTGTTCACCCGTCGGATTTTCGGCTTGAACACGACCCGTTGCGACCTGGGCTACTACACCACGTGCGACGATTACTTCGACCACCTGTCTCTGGCTCAGTATTACGTCCAGGTGTGCAACCACGGCAGCGCATCGGGCCATTCCTTCGGCACGAAGCCGACGGAATCCGTGGTCTACGCCCACGTGTATGTCTACAGCCCATCGGTCGAGACGGCGCGCCTGTGGCTGGGGGCCGACGACGGGGTCAAGGCCTGGTGGAACGGCGCGCTCGTGCTGACCCGGGATGTGGCGGCCGGTTGGGAGGCGGACAAGTACCATGCCGATATCCAGATCCAGAGCGGCTGGAATCGTCTGTTGTGCAAGGTCAGCCAGAAAGGCGGCGACTTCGAGCTCTCGGCCAGAATGGCGGAGCGGAGAGGGGACGACGCGCTGGCCGATCTGAAGTATCAGGTCGTCGATCCGGACACGCATTCGTCCACCGGGGAGTTCATTCGAGGTTGGCTGGTCTGCGGGTTCCATCAGGACACGTCCGACCGCTTCTATGACTACATCGGCACGAACTACCTGGGCACCAGCGAGTCGGCCGTCAATCCGACGGCCGGTCAGATCATGGGGGGCAAGACCTGGACCGTCCATTCGTCATCGAGTGACTACGTCGATTTCGCAGGTCTGTCGGAAGCGCAGAACTACGGCGCCTATTACGCGTTCGCAACGGTGACATCGACGATCGCACGCACTTGCCAGATGTGGATCGGCTATGGCGACGGAGCGAGGGTCTGGCTCAACGGGAACGAAGTCCTCAACGACAACCGCTACGGGGATTTCGCGGTGGACATGCAGAAGGTGAACGTGACGCTCAAGCAGGGCAAGAACCGCTTGCTCGTGAAGGTGACTCAGTGGCTGGGTCAGCATGGGTTTTCCCTGCGATTCTGCCGGGTGGGCGGGGGCGAGCTGTCGGGTCTCACCTACGACCCGGTGCCGGATCCCATCACGCACGTCGGCACCTGGGCCGTCAACGGGCCGTACGCGAACGAAGAGGAGTCATTGCGTCTGAGCACCGACTACCTCGGCGATGAAGCGAACGTCCGGCCGAGCGTGGGCGACTCGGCGCCTGTGGGCACGTGGGAGCTTGCGCTGGGCAGCGGCGCGCCGTTCGACATCGGCCGGTTCTACGACCACGGCGGATGGGTGACCTCCGAAGACGTTCAGGATCTTGACCCGCCCGCGCTGTTCTACAACTTGTTCGTATGCGGAGCCGGCCGGTTCACCGAGAAGAACTTCCTGGCGGGCTCGTACATCTTCCATACGAGGTATGGGCTCTGCGTGGTCGCGTCGGCGAAGACCGGGAGTATGCTGAGCTTCGACGATTTCACCGGTCCGCTCGGCGACGGAAAGACCATGGGGGAGTCATTCGTCGAATGGTTCTCCAACCGGTTGCCCTTTGAGGATTGGGAGAGGGAATGGTTCTACGGAATGGCGCTCTTCGGCGATCCGACGCTTCACATGTTCTATGGGGACGTCCGCGAGCCCCTGCCCCTTTGGTAGGGGCCCCGAGCCGTGAATTCCCTGGCGAAAGGCACCGGGTCCAACGCGGGCCTTCCGGAGGTGATTGCGGGTCCAAGCCGGAAGACGCCGGCGGAAACGACCGGCGCGCGAGCTGCCGGTGTGGATGTGCCAGTGCATGGACTTCTTCAGGTCGAGGGTACCTTCACGTCATTCACATTCACGAATACCGGGGAGTACGGGCACGGGTCTACGATCGGAGCAGAAGGACTTCCGCCCGCAACCGTTCCAGTTCCAGCCGCAGCGTGGCTCTTGGGTTCCGGCCTGCTCCGTCTTGCAGGCCTGAGGCGACAGATCAGAGAATAGGCATAGACGCACAGGTGAACAACAAAGGCAGGGTCAGAATGATTCTGCCTTTTTCTTAGGGGAAACAAGGACGTCGGGGGCAGGGGGGCAGGCGACGCGACAGGGATACAACGTCGCCCCTGTTCCCGAGCCACGACACGGCCGGTTCAGTGCAGTGTTGGTGTCCTGCTGAAGCGTCGTGTGACTATCGGATTGGCGGGCTAACCGTGAGAACACAGGTCAAGAGACCTGTCGTGAGCTGGGACAACGCGGCAGTTGGATGGCGACCGTCGTGCCGGTCCGGCGGTCCGAGGTGATGGCGATGGTCCCGTGGTGACGCTGCACGGTCTGGCGGGCGATGGCCAGGCCCAGGCCGCTGCCGCCGTAGGTCTGGGACCGTGACGGATCGACTCGGTAGAAACGGTCGAACAGGTGGGGGAGCTTGTCTGGCGGGATAGCGCCTCCTTCGTCGTGCACGCACACGGTGACCCAGGGCCCGGTGCCGTCCTGGATCGTGATGCGAACGACTCCCTTCGGAGGGCCATATCGCAGCGCGTTATCGAGCAAGTTGCTGAAGAGCTGTCGCAGCTCCATCTCGTTGCCGAGCACATGGACGGCCGCTCTACTGGCGCAGATCACGCTGGCTCCCTGCTGCCTGGCTCGACTGTTGAAGACCTCCGCCAGCGATTGCAGCGACACGTCCAGACGTACTTCCACTGGATTGGGGACCTCGTCGCCCGCATCCAGCCGAGCCAGAGTGAGGAGTTGTCCGACCAGTTGTTCCATGCGTTCGATGTCCTGGAGTGTATCATCCACGCCCTCTTCGTACTCAGCGGCCCTCCGAGGCCGCAGGCGAAGAGTCTGAAGTGTGCTCTTCATGATGGCCAGGGGGGTGCGCAGTTCGTGTGCGACATCGGCGGTGAGCTGCTCCTGCTGGCGCATGGCCTTGTCCAGACGCACCAGCATCCCGTCCAGCGCCGATTGGAACGGCTGCAATTCCACGGGGACATCACCCATGATTCGGCCTTCCTGCCCGAGGCTGCGATGCGTGATTTGCTCCAGATGTCCGCCGGCGTCGGTGATCGGACGCAATCCCCAGGAAACGATTCTCGGCACCAGCAGCAGGGCGATCAGCGTTACGCCGCCCCCGAACATCAGCAGCAATCGAACGAATTCCCCCAGCTCGTGATATACGTAGCTGCTGGGGCGAGCCACGAGAATGTTCACGATGCCCTCACTCGCGTCATGGCGCATCCAGATAACGCGAAGCATGTGTTCCGTGCCCGATTTCGCATCGCCGGCCATGTTGAACAGGCGGAAGTCGCCCAGGGCAGGTTGCTTATCGGCGGGGGGGTGAAGGAGGTCTTGAGCCGGGACATCCGCAGAGAGGTTGGCGAACAGGTCTTTCTCGCTCCCATCGAACCAGACCCGGTAGTTGCTGGAGTACCCGGATGTGCCATACCCCGTGATGGCTCGCAATTCGGCCTCGTGGTCCGCCGGGCTCTCTTCATCCAGCGCCGCCCGGATTCCTTCGCCCATGGCTCGCAGGGTGGCATCGACATTGCCCAACAGGGATTCCTTGAACTCGATGCAGGCCACCACGGACAGGATCACGATGACGATCAAGGTCAGGAACGACATCATCAGCGACAATTGCAGTCGGATCGACAGGGGTTTCACGCCGGCGCATCCCCGATCACGTATCCCTGGTTTCGGACGGTGCGGATCAACGCACTGGAAGAAGAACCTGCGTCCAGTTTTCTCCGCAACGCGGAGACATAGACCTCAATGACGTTGGAGAAGGTCTCCGCATTGAAGTCATAGAGGTGTTCGACGATCTCCGTTTTGCTGACGACCTGGCCGGCTCGGAGCACCAGGTACTCCAGGAGCCGATACTCCATGGCTCTCAGCGAGACGCGCTGCCCTCGGAAGGTCACCCTGCGGCTGGACGTATCCAGCGACAACTCGCCGATCGACACCACCGGATCGGGGCGGTCGTAGATTCGACGCACCAGCGCCTTGCACCGAGCCAGGAACTCGCCCATGTCGAAGGGTTTGGTCAGGTAGTCATCGCTGCCTGAATCCAGACCTTCGATGATGTCCCGGGTGGTGTCTCGGGCAGTGAGGATGAGCACCGGGACCCGGCTGCCCCGTCGGCGAAGCGCACGGAGAATCTCCATGCCGTTCACCTTGGGGAGCATCAGATCGAGCACGATCAGATCGTAGGGATTCGAGAGAGCCTGATGCCGGCCGTCTTCGCCGTCAGTGGAGATGTCCACCGCGTAGGACGTAGTCTCCCGGATTGCCTTCGCAATGTTGCGGGCGAGTCGGGCTTCATCCTCGACGATCAGTACTCTCATTTTCCGACCACCAGTTCTCAGTGCTTGTACGCAGCGTTTTCTCAGACCCATGCTCCCTGCCGCACGATTCACACCCTTCGACCATTGTACCGGTCTGACGCCGATGTGCAACGGCGATCCACAAGGTTGCAGGAAGCCGAACCAAGCAGTTCCTTTTTTTCAAGGTTTTCAAGCGAGATCCGCGTTTTTCAGGTTCGGTTCAGGTTCGGCTGGTACACTGTCTGCGCCTTGATATGGGTGAGTCGAAAGAGGATGTTGCCGAAGGCGTGGGTTTGCCGGGCGGCACGACCGGCTCGCCGAGGGCCCCCGTTGGATTGTCCAGGGGGCAAGAAGAGACTCTTCGTGAGGCATCGCGCGTGCGATTCGTCATCAACGATACGCAATGGAATCTGCACATCGGCCTGGAGGATGGGAGCCTCGCGGAGTCCTTCTCGAGTCTTGACCGGGTCTTCGAATTGACCGGGCCTCGGGTGTCGGATGGCATGTTCTGTCATGTCATCAAATGGCGGGTCGGCGATCGGGACTACTATGTCAAACGCTATTGCCCCCAGGGAAAGCACTCTCGCAAGGCCATCGGGCGCGACCGTGCAGATGTGGAACGTCGCAATCTCGCTTACTTTGCCCGGCTGGGAATTCCCGTTCCGAAGGTCATCGCCCAGGGAAGTCAGCACACTCTCGGCTTGCTGCGGCGCGGGGCGATCATCACGGAAGCGGTTCCCCTGTCGGCGGATCTGCGGACCCTGACTCTTACGTGCCCTGATTTGTTCCGCGACAGACGATGGGTGTCTCATGTCCTGCGGCTGCTCGCGAACTACGTGCGTCGGCTCCATGAGGACGGCTTCACGCACAGAGATCTGAAGTGGCGGAACATCCTGGTGACGGCCGACGAACCGCCGCAGGTCTTTCTGTTGGATTGTCCGAGCGGAAGGCACACGTCGCGCCTCTCGCTCCGACATTTCATCGTACGCGACCTTGCGATGCTCGACAAATCGGCGAAAACCTGGCTGTCGCGAACGACGCGTCTCCGCTTCTACCTGCGGTATAGCGGTCATGCTCGTCTAAGCCGGGAGGGCAAAGAACTCATTGCCCGAGTCGTCGCTTTCCGGCCCCGACGCCGGCCAGTGCCGGTGCCCCAGTCGTTGAACCTCTAATTCACGAGGTTATGATGTCCCCGCATGTCAACAATGATACTCTCGATTCCTGGATCGGACTGCTGGCCTGCCCCGATTGTCGGGGAGACTTGGCCCGAGAGGGAACGGGTCTCGTCTGCCGAAGCTGCGCCCGTGGGTATGAAGTGCACGACGGCATCCCCTTATTGGCGCGACCGGGATCGAGCGAGCAGTGGGGAGTCCCCAGCGACGGACCGACCAGCGTCACCTATCAAAAGCAGTTCCAGCAATCGGATATTGGCGAGCTGTACCGCCGGAGATACCAGCGCCGGTGGTCCAAGCGTTGCACGACCCACCGGGAGATCCATCGGATCGGGCGTCTGCTGGCCTCCCAACCGCGGTGCCGACGGCTGCTCGACCTTCCTTGCGGCGGCGGGCGCGTCAGTGGCCCTCTCGCTTCGGCGACCGACCTGCTTCTCCAGGCCGACCTCAGTCTGGGCCAGGTCCTGACGGCCCGCGAGACCATGGGCGCATCAGGGCACGTCAGGTGGTTCACCGCGTCCGCGTTCATGATCCCCCTGAAGGACGGCGTCGTTGACGCCGCGGTCTGCAATCGGCTGGCGCATCATCTGCCCTCCGCTGTCGAGGTGGAACGGTTGATCGGCGAGTTGCTGCGAGTGTCCACGCGGTTCGTCGTCCTCTCCTACTACGACCACGATTCGTTCAAGAGTCTCGGACGTCGCCTTCGCGGCATCGATCCCGGCAACACGCTCCGACGGGGAGACCTGCATGCGCTGGCACGGCAGCACGATGCCTTTATCCAGCTCGACATTCCCTTCTGGTGTGCCGGTTCCCGCCTTCGTTTCGCGCTGCTGCGGAAGCGCGCCGGCAACCCGGCCTCGAAGTAACGCGCAAAGACACCCAGACAGGCCGCTTGTGACCTCGACTCCGCCTGTCATGCGAGACGATTCCTCAGGGCCAAGAAGAGCGAAGGTGGTCGATTTGGAGGGACTCGACCCGGACGGAACCGCCGGTTGCGAGGATTCGCAGGGTCTTGTCGCCCTCCGGCCCGGTCACTGCCATGGGCATGTAGACTCGACCGTCATCCGCGAAAATCTCGATGGATGTGCGGTCCACGAGCAGCTCCAGGCGGATCGCGCCCTCGGTCGGCGACAGCGGTGCCTTCTTGTCCAGGCACGAGAGCGTGCCCGTCGCGACGTCGAACGCCACCTCGGTCCCGTGGACGACGAAGCCGCACTTTGTCGCTCCGTCGGGGCGCAGGGTCGCCCGCACGCGCAGCAGGTCGCCCTCGACCGGGCCGACCGGGTCGTTCGTCGGCGACACGGTGATACTCTCCCGCGCGAGGCGCCGTTCGTGGAGGAGCTCGATCTGACGCACCGGCGTCGCGAACATCCGCAGGCCGTCGGTGGTCGGCCGCAACGTCAGCTCCACCGGAAACAGCATCATCTGGTTGAACGGCATGCCGGGCATTTCCACCCGCCCCCAGGCGATCTGCACGCGCCGCCCGTCCGACGCGGGCACGTTGTTGTAGGTCTGCGACGCATAGAAGCAGTTGCCGTGACTGAAGCGGTGCTTGCCTGATTCCGGCGTGAACGTCCGGCCGTCGAATGCTCCGATCAGGTAGTCGCCGTCGGCGGCGTAGAGCACCCACCGGCTCTCGCCCGGTTGGCCTTCGACCGCCAGCTCGAAGATCTCCGGACACTCGAAAAACCCGTCGATCAGACTGGCGAATTCCCACGCCTTCAGATCCTGCGACGTGTAGAACGCGATCGTTTGCTTGCCGTCCACCTCGTGGTACAACGCCATGACCCAATGCCTGCCGGGCCCGTACCAGATCACCTTGGGATCACGGCCCGAATGCCGGACGACCGGATTGCCCTCGAACTCCGTGAAGGTGCGACCGCGGTCGTTGCTATACGCGATGCACTCGCCGCGCCCGGTGCTGGTGTACGCGACGACGATCGCGGGCTCGTCGCCCTTGCGGAAGCCGCCTGTGTCGTTCACGTCGACGACCGCACTGCCCGAGAAGCACCAATCGCCAAACTGCGGCGGGTACAGGGCAATCGGCAGCTCCGTCCAGTGCACGAGGTCCTCGCTGACCGCGTGGCCCCAGTGCATGTTGCCCCACTGCACGCCGTAGGGGTTGTGCTGATAGTACAGGTGCCACCGGCCCTGATAGAACACCAGGCCGTTCGAGTCGTTGTTCCAGCCGCGACGCGACGTGAAATGGAACTGCGGGCGCAGCTCCTCGTGGTAGAGGTTCTCCGTCCCGCGGATCTCGTCGGCCTGCCCGACCAGATCCAGGCCGTGCGAGCCGCGAGGCAGGGCATCGACCTCGATCGCGGCCTCTTTGCCGGCAAACGGGGCTAAATCGAGGAATACCCAGAAGTCCGGCTTGCCGTCGGCCAGCTCGATCTCGAATTCCCGCACGAGCTTGTCCTCGACAACCACCCGCATCCGGCGCTTCGAGGCGCCGTTCTTGACCGGCAGGTTGAGGTACCGACGCCCCACGATGAATTCCTTTCGCTGATCGGACAGGTTCCGTTCTTCGCTCTGGACGATCTGATCGACGGTGATATGTCCCCAAGGCCCGGTCTGCTGATCGACGATCTGAATGCGTCCGATCTTGCCGACCAGTTCGGACACATCCCAGACGTGCCGGATGAGCGCCTCGGACCCGCCCGGGCGGTCGTTTCGACCCGTAACGGTTCGCACGATTCGCCCGCCCACGACGAGGTTGACGCAGGCGCGACCGGGGAATCGGCCGCCGCCGACGAAGAACGTGATGAACCTGCGCTGGATCTCGAACGGCGCGGAGGTCAGCATTCCGATCGATCGGTCCCCGTCGTAGAAGCTGTTGGCGAGCCCCCGACCCGCGAAGCCGGTCACAGTCATCTGGTCCGGCAAGGTCCCGCGGGCCGGACCAGGTCCGAACGCGGTGCCCGCCACGTCCCAGTCGCCGTAGTCGGTCCCCTCGAAATCGGCGATCACGATATCCTGTGCCCCCTCGCTCACGGCGGACAATCCCGCAGCCGCAAGCAACAGACAGACCAACACGCGAGTTCTCATACGCATACCCCTTCTGATCCCAGCGGACACTCGTCGAAGGTGAATCCACGTTCCGGATTATCTCCTCTCGTGCTGCATCGGGCAAGGACGAGAAACTGCACGCCGGCAAGTTCGGTGCATGACCTTTGTGCCGCCGTCCGTGGGTGGGCAGGGCGTTGCCTGGACTCTGTCGTTTCTGCGAAGGCAGGGATCCGGGGATCTGTCGAATCGTGCTCGCGTCCCATCGATGCGCCAAGAAAGACAATCCTGCCGAAGCACACGTTGTCGAGAGAATGGAGTCCAGGATGCCCCGCCCAGACCACTGCCCCGCAGTCTACAGATCGCCCTACGAAGATGATGGGCGGACGACCTGCCCAAGAAAGAAGTGCAAGAGTCCTGCCCGCGACAGTTTCATCCGCCGTCCCCTTGCGCACCCGCCAACCCCATATATAGGACAGATGGAGGATTCTATTGACACGCCCCCCATACCGAGAAGGAAAGCGGGTGGCGGGGATCGAACCCGCGTAGCTAGCTTGGAAGGCTAGTGCTTTGCCACTAAGCAACACCCGCGCGGCTGTTGATTGTGTTCTGCCGAGCGCCTATAATCAGCAAATTACCTACAGATAAGAATTTAGCGGTGCAGGTCAAAATGTCAAGGAAAATGAAAATATCTGAGCGTGTGGCGGCAGCAGAGGCGGCGTCGATCCGGCTGGGGGCCGTAAAGACCGAGGCCAAAAACGCTGCCCTGACCGAGATCACGAAAGCCCTGCAGGACCGCAGTGCCGAGATCGTCACGGCCAATGAACGCGACTTGGCCGCCGCCCGGGAGGCCAAGCTCGCGGCCCCGCTGCTCAAGCGGCTGAAATTCGACGAGGCGAAGCTCGCCGACGTCTGTGCCGGCATTCACAGCCTCATCAAACTCCCCGACCCCGCCAGCCGGACCCTCTGCGCCATCGAAATGGACGATGACCTCGAGCTCTACCGCGTCTCCTGCCCGATCGGCGTCATCGGCGTCGTCTTCGAGTCCCGACCCGACGCCCTCGTCCAAATCTCCACCCTCTGCCTCAAGTCCGGCAACGCCTGCCTCCTCAAAGGCGGTTCCGAAGCGGCCCACACCAACCGCATCCTCGCGGACACGATCGCCCGTGCGGGCGAATCCGCCGGCCTGCCCGCCGGCTTCCTGCACCTGCTCGAAACCCGCCAGGACGTCGCGGACATGCTCGCCCTCGACGACCAGATCGATCTGATCATCCCTCGCGGCTCGAACGAATTCGTCCGGCACATCATGGCCAACACGAACATCCCGGTCCTCGGCCACGCCGACGGCATCTGCCACGTCTACGTCGCCGCCGACGCCGACCTCGACATGGCCATCCGCATCACCGTCGACTCCAAGTGCCAGTACGTCGCGGTCTGCAACGCCGCCGAGACCCTGCTCGTCGATTCCGCCATCGCGCCCGCCTTCCTCCCGCTGGCCCAGAAGGCCCTTGTCGAGCACACCTGCAAGCTCCGAGGCTGCGAGCGCACCCGCGCCATCATCGACTGCGAGCCCGCCACCGACGAGGACTGGGCCACCGAGTACCTCGACTACATCCTCTCGATCAAGGTCGTGGATGGCCTGGACGCCGCAATCGACCACATCAATCGTTACGGCTCGGGACACACCGACGCCATCGTCACCGCCGACCGCGAGAAGGCCGAGCGGTTCATGAACCTCGTCGACTCCGCCGACGTCTTCTGGAACGCCAGCACCCGCTTCTCCGACGGCTACCGCTACGGCCTCGGCGCCGAAGTAGGAATCAGCACCAGCAAAATCCACGCCCGAGGCCCTGTCGGCCTGGATGGCTTGGTCATCTACAAATGGAAGCTCCTCGGCAAAGGCCAGATCGTCGCAGACTACTCCGGCCCCAACGCGCGAAAGTTCACCCACAAGAAGTTACGTTAACCACAGAGGCCCAGAGGACACAGAGAAGACCGAGATATGAGCCAAGAGTCACAAGCCACGGTTACCGGAACCACTGATGAGCCGATGCGCGACTCTGTCATTCCTGCGAAC
>JAXDBU010000039.1:0-4087 GCA_034678485.1 Sedimentisphaerales bacterium
TTGGCCCACCCGAAGGGGATGGAAATGGTGCTGCTTCGCCACGTCGTACACAAGTCTTGTCCAGTACACGACTTGGCGCGTTTTGCTCCGTTGTCCGTCCGTCTATTTCCAGAGGAGCGGGAATCCACGTCCTGGGACCCGTCGCATGCCGCGGTTCCTGGATTCCTGCTTGACGCAGGAATGACAGAGTCGTGGCAATGTCTCGTCACTCTGCGGGAGGTCACAACTACGGTCATGCGCCCCCGTCGGGCTTTCTTTTACGTGCGATTTACGTTCGTTCGCTCGCGTCGTGTGATAAAATGGCCTTGATTCGGGAGTCCGATTTGGAGGGATACGACAATGAGCGTGTGGCGTGTGGTCTTCGGGCTGTCTGTCCTTGTGCGGTTCTGTGCCGTTTCGACGGGAGATGGGGGCAATCGAGCCTTTCCCGAGACGACGCTGGAACGAGCCCTGGAGATGGGCTGTTCGCTGGTTGTCGCGGAGATTCGGTCGCTCCGATGCGACGACCGGATGTACTACTACAGTGCGAAGATCGTCCGGACCATCGTCGCGGGCGACCTGACGAAAGAGGAAGCGAATCGGACGTGGGATTTGTTTGCCGGCGCATCCTACGGCGACGCGCTGAAGGCAGGGTCCTGCTACGCGATGTTCATCAGCCGGGACTCTCCCAACAGCTTCGCCTGGGCCTTCCGGGACGATGTCATCGAGATCGATCCTTCCGATACGGAAACCGGCAAACGACTGGTGCACGCTGCGGATCATGTCTATGCCGGGACTTCGATTCTGCGATTTCGGCGAACGAGGCCTTGGTGGAGCAACGAAATGCCGAATCTGGCGGAGGAGTTGGCTTCGTTGTGCAAGGAGTTCCGGAACAGTTCGGACCGTCGCATGGAAGCCGGCCGTAGGATCGCCGAATCGGATCTCGGCTCCCGAATTGACGAATCCAGCCCCGAATCGTCGATCCGCACCTTTCTGCCCCCGAAGATCCTCTGTTCCCGCAAGCAGATGCTCTCCCTGCTGGGCTACCCGACCTGGACCTGCGGCTGGACCTATTCGTGGAGCTGTGTCGACCGGGTGCGCGCCAGTGAAGGCGGGGACCAGGTGGGTGTTCTATCGGCGACTTTCGATCCGAACGAGCAGGCGGTGTGCGTCCTGTTCAGCATGCAGGAGCGATCCAGGTGGATCAGACCATCGCGACGCGAGGATTACCTGGCAGGGGCCGAAGGCGATCCCGCAGGGGTGGCCCGCGCCTTCCAGGAGGCATTGAAGGAATCCGATTGGGAGAAGGTGCTGTCGTACTGCACGCCTGCGCTTCAGAGCAAAGCCCGGGAGTTCGACTCTGTAGAGGTCTTCTTCCGGCGATTCGTGCCGGTGAAGGAGACTGCTTCTCGGCCCTTCAACCCACACCTGTTCTCCAGTCGGGCAGGGAAGGTGGTCAAGATGACGGATGGGGTGGGTCTCTACGTGGGAGAGGATTCGTGGCCGGAGTGGCCGTGGTCCCTGATCAAGGCCCGCACGGCTTGGCTGGTGGATTTCGAGTTGCTTCCTTTGGACGACTTCCTTCGAAAGACCCAGTTCATCCAAGAGTCGAGGAAGAGCACCTCCAGGACCGTGCCGGACGAGTTCCGCAAGGCCATCAGGTACGTCCTCAGCCCGGTCAGCAGGGAATTCGTGATCGGGAAACCGATGTTGTTCCGACTGGAGATGAAGAACACAGGGGACAAGCCGATCACGTACTATCGTACGGAGGTTCTGCTGAACGATCCCATGCTCGTCACCGATCCGAACGGGAAGGTATTGCCCTATGTGGACACGAGTTACCAACTCGCCATGGGCGAGAGCGCGATCCTCCCCGGCGAGGTGATTGTCCTCGGCGAAGCCTATGATGTGACGCTGCAATACCGCATCGTCCAGCCCGGCCGGTATCGATTCCAGTTTGGCGGCTGGCCTCGCGGGGGCAAATCGTCAAATGTCTGCGAAGTGGAGGTCAAGGCGGGTACGTTGTCGGACGCGGAGCGCATCAGCGAAAGCCTTCTGTATGTGATGCCGGCCGGGTGGCGGTTCGAGCGGATGCTTGCGCTGTCACCTGGGGAAGAGAACGCGCCGGGGGCCGGGGGGCTGTTTTTCAATCTGATCGGCGGACGGCGGAGCAAGGGGGGCGACCAAGGCGTGTTCCTCCAGATCTACAAGGCGACCGATCCGGCAGATATCGATCCCTGGCTGAAGGAAGCCCTCGATCCATGGGGTCTGAGCCCATGGGGACTTGTCTACGCCCGTGTCAATGAGGCCGACCGACTCTGGCCCGACTACAGGACACAGATCGAACGAGCGCTGGAGATCAAGCCTCTGGCGCGATAGTCATTTCGTGGCTGCCGCTTCGCTGGGGGCGAGCGCTACGGGCTCGATGTCGCCGGCTGGGCCGTCGAGCGTCAGCTTGACGATGGTGTCGATCTCCTGGCGGCTCTGTTGCGGCACGGTGACTTCGATCGCGTCCTGGGTCTGGCGTACGCTGACGCTCCCACCGGTCAGCAGGGTCGCGTCTGTCACCTTCCTGGGCAGGGCGGGCAGGGTGATCGTGTCGCCCGACCCGTCGAGGATGTGCAGGTACACGGCGTTGCCTCGGCACGTGCTGGCGAGGGCCGCGGTGGTCTTGTAGGGGCCGCCGCGAGTGCCGTAGATGCTCTCGCCGTACTTGCTGAGCCACTGGCCCATCTCATGAAGCCGCTCGACCTGCCTGGGCTCGATCCGACCGTCCGGCATCGGACCGACGTTGAACAGGAGGTTCCCGTCGCCGCCCACGACGCGGATCAGCGTCTGGAGGCATTCCTTGAGCGACTTCATCTGGTCGTTCGGCTTCCAGGCCCACTGCTGGCAGATCGTCATGCAGGTTTCCCAGGGCCGGGCCCTCTGGAAACTGCCGATCTGCTGTTCCGGCGTGTCGTAGTCACCTGCGTTCAACTCGGTTTGCTGCGTAGTGCCCGCCATGCCTTGCCGGCCCTTGCTGACGCGGTTGTTGATGATCAGGTTGGGCTGGATTCCCTTCAGATAGGCGTACAGCTCGTTGCCATGCTCCAGCGTCCAGGGTTTCTCCCATTCGCCATCGAACCACATGATGCCCAGCGGGCCGTAGTTCTCGATGATCTCGCGGGTCTGGTTCTTGAGGTACTCACAGTATCGCGGCATGTTCGGATTCGGCTTCTCGGTCCGTCCGCCGGGACTGCCCAGCGGATAGTCGGGGTGACGCCAGTCGCAGATGCTGTGGTACGTGCAGAACTGGACGCCGTGCTTCTTGCAGGCGTCGGAGAGTTCCTTGAGCACGTCGCGACGGAACGGCGTATTGCCGATGTGGTAGTCCGTGTACTTCGAGGGCCACAGGCAGAAGCCGTCGTGGTGCTTGGACGTGATGACCAGGTACTTCATGCCCGCGTCCCTGGCGGTCGTCACCCAGGCTTCGGCGTCGAACTGCGTCGGATTGAACTGCTTGTAGAGCTGGTCATACTCCTCGGCAGGCACCTGCGCCCCGCGAGACCAGCCGATCTCGGTCCCCTTGAGACTGACCGGGCCCCAATGAACGAAGAGCCCGAACTTCATGTCCCGCCATGCCTGGATCGCTTCGGAATTTGCCTGGCGAGGATTTCCGGTGCCCGCCCAACTCACGGCAGCCCCCAGAACCAGCAAGAGACAAACGCTCCTGATCGCACGGTCGCACATACCCAACCCCTTTCCAATCCAAGATCGATCGATCCACGAGAGTGGCGCCAGTATAACCGCGCGGCAGGGCAAGGGAAACGGAAGTGTGGAGTTTGATGCGGGTCGGAGTAGAACACTCGCGTGTGTGTCATTGTGAGTCGCTCAGCCGCTTCGCGGCTGGTTTCGGGAAGGACACGGGCGTCTCACGAAGCTCATCTGCCTGGAGGCCCACCTCTTGTCATCCCTTCACTCTGTTCAAGGCAGGCTCTGAGTCTTCCGAAGGGATCCGGCCCGGGAGTGGAAGATGCGCATCGATTTCGGACGCCACGTCTCCTACAGGGCCCAGATGCTTCACGTCGTTCAGCATGACAAGAAAGGCAGGGGCGTCCCACAAGAC
>JAXDBU010000040.1:0-69350 GCA_034678485.1 Sedimentisphaerales bacterium
TTGGCCCACCCGAAGGGGATGGAAATGGTGCCGCTTCGCCACGTCATACACAAGTCTTGTCCAGTACATGACTTAGCGCGTTTTGTTCCGTTGTCCGTCCGCCTATTTCCAGAGGAGCGGGAATCCATTCATCAGGTCGCGCCCAGTCCCGCGGTTCCTGGATTCCTGCTTGTCGCAGGAATGACAGAGTCATGACGACTGCCCTGTCGGCACCCTGTGTATCTGGCGCTTGGCGTTTCTCACTCATAAACCCAAGGACACCAAGCGCCAAGGTATGGGGACAGGGGCATCTGTCACACGCGTTCGTAGTGACGCCGTAAGGCGTTTCATAGCACGGCCGCCTCCGCCGTCAGTGCCAAGGGCGTCCTGCTCGTGGCGATGCAGGGGCAGGATGCCCCCGGAGACTCATGGGCGGAACGGGCATGCTACTCACGGGCAAGATGCCCGTGCTGCGATGTGCTCTGACGGGCACGCTACGAGCCGGCCGGGGCTTCGACCGACGGTCGGATCACCGACGTAGCCAACTGGATCACGCCGGCGATGTCCGCCAGGTTCGACGGGACGATCATCGAATTGTTCGTCTTGGCCAGCTTGCCGAACTCGCTGAGGTACTGCTCGGCGATCCGCAGATTGACCGCCTCGGCGCCGCCTTTGTCGTGGATGGCGGCTGCGATCTTGCGAATGCCGTCGGCGGTCGCCTCCGCGACTCGTTGAATCTCGACCGCCCGGCCCTCCGCCTCGTTGATGCGTCGCTGCTTGTCGCCCTCCGAGCGGGCGATCATCTCCTGTCGATCCCCCTCGGCCCGGTTGATCTTTGCCTGCCGGTCGCCCTCGGAGACCGCAATTTCCGCACGTTTCTCCCGCTCGGCGCGCATCTGCTTTTCCATGGCGTCCTTGATGCTCTGCGGCGGCATGATGTTCTTCACCTCGTACCGCGTGACCTTGATCCCCCATGGCTCGGAGGCCTTGTCCACGGCGCCGACGATCACGCAGTTGATGTTCTCTCGCTCTTCGAACGTCTTGTCGAGATCCAGCTTGCCCATGACGCTTCGCATCGTCGTCTGGGCGAGCTGGATCGAGGCGAACCGGTAGTTGTCGATGCCGTAGGAGGCGAGCTTGGCGTCAATGACCTGCATATAAAGGATGCCGTCGACCTCGACTGCGATGTTGTCCTTCGTGATGCACTGTTGCGGCGGGACGTCGATCGCCTGCTCTTTGAGCGTGTGCTTGTAGGCGACCCGGTCGAGCAGCGGCACCAGCACGTGGAAGCCAGCCTCGAGCGTCGTCGCGTATTTCCCCAGTCGCTCGACGATGTAGGCCTGCTTCTGCGGCACGATGCGGGCCATCCGCACGAAGACGATGGACACAAACACCAGCAAGGCGATCAAAATGATTGTCAACGGGTTCACGATCTCTGCAAGCATAGGGGCCTCCCTTCGTAATGTGCGATCTACGATCTATGGTGTATGATCTGCGGGTGGTTGAGCCGCGCCCGCTATGTGGACTTGACCCTGAGGGTCAGACTGTTCTTGTCGACGACTTCGACTGTGCAGCCTTCTGCGATCTCTCCATCGGCTTCGGCCTGCCAGGTGCTCCCATGGAACTCGACCCGGCCCGGCGTCTTCGGAGAGATTCTCTCGATCACCGTGGCCCGCTGGCCAATGAACTCGCCCAGGTCCGCGCTCCCATCGCTGCGGGAGCTGACGAAGCCCGCGAACATGCTCTTGAGCCAGCTCCGGGCCAGCACCAGCAACAAGGCGGAGGCCATGATGAACAGGGCCAACTGCTGATTCAGGGTCAGCGGGGTACACAAGTGGACCGCCGCGACCACCCAGGCGCCGAGACCGAAGAATGCGACGACGAATCCGGGCACTGCCATCTCCGCGAACAGCAGCACCAGACCAATGAAGAACCAGATCAGTTCCGGCCTGAGCCATTCTCTCCACGCTTCCATCGAAAGCCCTTTCAGTCACATGCCTGCGAGAGAGACTCACGACGCGAAACGCACGGTCTTAGTCCGTGGCATTCCGAGCGGTGCGCTGCACTCGCTGGGCAATCATTTGATTGGCGATTGCGACATACTGGTCTCGCGCCAACAGCGGCCTGTTCACCGCGTCCAGCGTCTCCGTCGAGATCGATCCGTTCTCGACGAGCTGGCGGCCCGCGTTTCGGGCCGCGTCCAGCACGTCCGCGACGGGGAGGCCCTGGTCGAGCATGGCCCTGAGCGCCGGACCGTGCGGGCGCAACAGCGCGCCGGCAAACGCCGCGTCGAGGTTCTTCGCGATGGCCTGGACGTGGCCCACCAGGGCATCGAAGTTGTCCAGCTCCCAGAAGCCGCAGTTCGACACGAGCGCCAGCTTCCTGTCCTGGATGGTTGCGCGGCCAGGGTGCCGACAGTGATCGTCTCTGTATTCGATCTTCGGCTCGCCCAGCAGGATCATGCGGTCCACGACCATCTTGAGCGGTCCCGTCATCCCATCCACATACAACGGCGTGGCCAGGACCAGGACATCGGCCGTCAGCAGCTCCGGCAGGAGCTTCTGCATATCGTCGTCCTGGAAGCACCTGCCCGGCGTGCGGAACCAGCAGCCGTACTCTCCCTGGCACGGTCGGACGCTCATCGCGCGGGTCTCGAGGACCTTCACCTCCGCACCCGCGGACTTCATGCCTTCCAGGAACGGATTCAGAATCAGAGCGGTGTTGCCCTTGTCTCCATAGGGACTGCCGTTGATCGCAACTACCTTCATCAGTGCCGACTCCTATAGCTGAAGCTGTGCTATCCATCCGGCGATGGTCTCGAGGGCCAGCGGGGACATCGTTTCCTCGATTTGGGCGTACTCGTCGCTGTCGCCGGTCTTGGCCGTCTGAAACAGGTGGTTCAGTCCGGGCAATTCTCTGATCGTGACCCGGGTGTTGCCCGCTGCGCGCAGGGCCTGCTCGATGGGCGGGAGGTTCTCCTTCGGCAAGACCTGCGTGTCGAGCTCGCCATTGATCGCCAGGACCGGGCACTTGACCTTCCGCAGCACGGAGGCCGGGTCGTGCATGAAGAAGAAGCGGAACCACCTCGACGTCACAGCGTTGGTCTGCGTGTCCACATAGGTATCCGAATAGCCGATGGTCCGTTTCTGCGTCTCATCCAGTTTCGACACGGCGTCCTTGACCACCTTGCGAACCTTCTGTTTCGCAACTTCAGGGTCGGCCTCCTGCTTCACGATCTCGACCACCTGCCTTTGGCTCCGGACGGCGAGATCGATCAAGGCTTGGTCCATACCGGCGATCTTGAGCAGGCCGGCGACCTGTTGTGCTTCGATGATCTTATCCCCGGGGATCCCGGTGCCGGCCATCAGGACGAGGAACGAGACATCCGCGGACTGGACGGCGACCATTGGGGCGATGATCCCGCCCTCGCTGTGGCCGATCAGGCCGATGCGCTGGGGGTTGATTTCCCTACGGGTCTTGAGGTACTCGACTCCCGCCAAGACGTCCCCTGCGAAGTCTTCGGTGGTGGCCTGCGAGGGATCGCCCTTGGAGCCGCCGACGCCGCGGTCGTCCACGCGGAGCACCGCGATGCCCTGGCGGGTCAGGTAGTCCGCGAGGACGAGGAACGGCCTGTGGTTCGCGACCGTCTCATTGCGGTCCTGCGGGCCGGAGCCGGTAATCAGGATGACGGCGGGAAAAGGCCCGCCGGTATTCGGCATCGTCAGCGTCCCGGCCAAGGTCACGCTGTCTCTGGCGTTCTGGTATGTTACTTCCTCGTCCCGATATGGATAGGGCTTCGTGGGTTCCTGGGGCCTCTTGAACTCCCTGGGTTTGGGGGCTTCTTCCACCCGCTTCATCGGCAGGTCCAGCGAGGCGCCTCCCTGCGTCCATTGCCCGCTCATCTCGGAGCCGTCCGCGCTCAGCGTTCCCTCGTAACGACCTCCGGTGGCAGTCGCTTCGACCGTGATCTTGTTGTCCTCGACTGCGATCCGACTGATCGGCAGGCCCGTGGCCCCCTGGTCCGGGCTGTCGAGCGTGCCGGAGAATGAGCCGTCGGGGTTGCGCTCGATGTTGAAGACGACCCGCAGCGAAGCGGTGGGCGTCACCTTCAGAGTGCCCAGCCAAGTGCCTTCGAGCGAGGGGCTTCTCGCATCGCCCGATCCGGCCTCCGTCCGGAACACCGGCACAATCAAGCAGAACGCAGTTACGACCAAGATACTCGCTCGCACGACCTTCATCGTATTCCTCCGCAATTGGGTGTACGGACTCCTATTCGACGACGACCGCTGTCCCGTAGGCGAGGATCTCCGCGGCGTGTGCCATCACCTCCGAAGTAGAGAATCGAACGCCCACGATCGCATTGGCCCCGAGTTGGTTGGCCTCCTCGATCATCCGGTCCAGTGCCTGCTCCCGCGACTCGCCCAGCAGCTTGGTATACTCGGTGACCTCCCCGCCGACCAGATTGCGGAGGCCCGCCAGGATGTCCTTGCCCACGTGCCGGGCGCGGATCGTGTTGCCGCGGACCAGGCCGAGGTGCTTGGTGATCGTCTTTCCAGGTATCGTGTCCGTCGTTGACAGCAGCATGGCATTACCTCCTGACGTCTCTGTAGCGGTCCCGGCTCCAGAAGTACACCCGTTCCCGCAGCACGGAAACGAATAGTATAACGAATCCGCCCAGAAGGGCCAGCAGGCCGATTTTCATGAGGACGCCCACGGTCGGGTCCCGAACGAGGCTCTCGATGAGCTTGAAGCCCCCGCACAGGAGCAGGGCAATCGCGGCGACGGAGAACAGGATCCACCCGGCGCTCCGCTCGATCCGGTTGTAGACGTTGCCCCAGTACTGCTCCCAGACCCGATCCTCGGGTTCGACGAAGGCCACGCAATCGGTCATCCGTTTGAGCTTGCGGAACTGGGCCAGCTCCCGCGTGCAATCCGGACAACCGGCCAGATGCTCCTCGAAAACCCGCTTCTGCTGCTCGTCCAGTTCATTGTCCAGGTAGGCCATCATGAGGTCTCTGTATTCCTGGCAGGTCATGACGTCTGACCTCCTTTCTCGGGCTCCCCAACCTCACATTCGTCCAGGGCACCCCTGTGCTGCTCCAAAATCTCTTTCAATTGCTGGCGGGCGTAGAACAGGCGGCTCGTCACCGTCCCCCTGTTGCAGAAGAGCACCTTCGCCATCTCGTCATAGGACATATTTCTGAAGTGCCGCAGGATGATCACCTCGCGGTGCTTGTCATCGAGTCGGCTCATTGCTTTCCAGATGCGATCTTTGGCCTCGTTGCGTTCGGCGACGGCGTCCGGCTCGAAGCACTCCTGGCCCTCGGGCTCCGGACAACCATACTGGGTGTCGTCCAGGGAGCTGGCCCGCCGGACCCGGCGTTTTCGCAGGTGGCTGAAACACAGGTTCCGCAGGATCTGGTAGAACCACGGGAAGAACTTGTCCTCGGAATGGAGATCGTCATAGTGCTCATAGGCCCGATAAAACGCCTCCTGGGACAACTCCAGAGCATCCTCGCGGTTGCCGACCAGACCCAACGCGATCAGGTAGGCATCCTTCATGTGGCGTTTGACAATCGCTTCAAACGCCTCTTTCCGGGTCGAATGCACATCCCACAAGGCCACCGTATTGTCCTGACACGTGCTGTTCACGTTTGCCACTCCAGAAGGGGTCCCAACCGCGTTACATCGCGTTGGAGGACCGCCCCCCCGGGGTCCGGATCGAGTCGCAAAGTTCAGCGTCTGTCAGTATAGACTCCTATCGGGCGTCTTTCTTCAAAAAATCATGGCCGACGCCCTGGAAGTCAGCCGACTACTTGGCCCAGATAATCTCGGTGTGCTTGCGGAATCGCTTGTCGTCGGTCTGTGTGTGGTCCATTCGGTAGTGTACGCCGCGACTCTCCTTGCGCAGCTCCGCGCAGTGGGCGACCAGCATGGAGGTCGTGAGCATGTTCTGGCATTCCCAGCCTTCCGGGGCATCGAAGACCTTGTCCATCACGTAGCGATGCCAGAACCGGATGATTTCCTGGGTCTCCGCCAGCGGCTGGGCCTTTCGAGTGATGCCGACGTTGCGCCACATCAGGGACCGCATCGAGTTGCGAACGTCTGCCGTATCGAGCCGGCTGCGGTCCGAGGCGGGAATGTCGTACTGGATCACCGGGTGCTTGAGCGACGTGATGTCGCTGGGCTCGCTGGCCGAGACCGCCTGCCCGGCAAGCTTGCCATACACCAGCCCTTCGAGCAACGAGTTGCTGCCGAGCCGGTTGGCGCCGTGCAGGCCGGTCGAAGAGACTTCGCCGCAGGCGTAGAGGTTCTCGATGTTCGTCCGGGCGAAGGCGTCGGTCTTGACGCCGCCGACCATGTAGTGGGCGCTCGGACGGACCGGGATCAGGTCGTGGCTCACGTCGATGTCGAAGCTCTCGCACAGGTCGCTGATGAGCGGGAATCGCCTGGCGAAGAACTCCTTGTCCAGGTGGCGGATGTCCAGGTAGACGTGCGTCGCGTCGGTTTTTCGCATCTGGGCGAGGATGGCCCGGCTGACCACGTCTCGCGGGGCCAGTTCGCCCGCCTCGCTGTAGTCCTGCATGAACCGTCGGCCCTTGGTGTCGAGCAGGTAGGCGCCCTCGCCGCGGAGGGTCTCTGTGATTAGCGCCCGGGATGCCCCGGCGATGTAGAGCGTCGTGGGATGGAACTGCACGAACTCCAGGTCGCGCAGGACCGCTCCCGCCCGGTAGGCCATCGCCAGTCCGTCCGTCGTCGCGACCGCGGGGTTCGTTGTTTCCCGGTAGAGTTGGCCGCCGCCGCCGGTGGCGAGGATCGTATTGACCGCCCAGACGATTTGCAGGGGGCCTTCCTTGGTTCGCCCGAGGATGCCGATGCAGCGGTTCTCCCTGCCCGCGCCGTTACGCGCCGGATCGGAGAGCAGATCGATGGTGAAGAAGTTCTCGATGACGCGGATGTTCGACTTGCTGCGGACCTTGCGAATGAGCGTCTCCGCGATGGCCCGACCGGTCTCGTCGCCATGCGCGTGCAGGATTCTTGCGTGCGAATGGCCGCCTTCGAGCGTGGTGTCGATGTGCCCGTTGACCTGGTCGAAGCCGGCGCCCCATTCCTGCAACTGCCTGACCAGCTCGGGCCCCTGGCGGACGACCTGCTCGACGACCGCCGGATCGGAGAGGCCGCCGCCGGTGCGGAGCGTGTCGGCCACGTGCGCCTCGAAGGAGTCTTCGGCACGCAACACGGAGGCGATGCCGCCCTGGGCGTTCCAGGTGTTGCTCTCCTCGATGCCGGCCTTGCAGACGAGGATGACGTTGCGCCGGTCGGAGGCTTCGATAGCCGCACGCAGTCCGGCGACGCCTCCGCCCACGACCACGCAGTCGGTGAAGAGCTGGCTTGTCGAGATCGAATCGATGTCCACCAGGTACCGTCGTGGCTCGCCGAAGCGAATCGGCTTGGCCGGCGTCGGTCCCTGTCCTTTTTCTTGCTCGGTCATATATCTACTGTCCTGCCAATTTGCGGTATCGAGAACCCCCCGTATCAATGAAAGAGAAACGGTGGGGAGGCGGTCCCCCCGTTGTGCGCCATGCCCCCACGACGGGGCCTGCAGCAGGGAGCGTGGTGCACGGCGTTCCATCATACCGAAAACCGTCCCGATTGAGAACACCGAAATGAACAGCGGCTGCCAGGGCGGTGCATCTCGGTATCCGCGCGGATGCGACGGAGGCCCGGTAGAACCGTGGGCTGTCATTCCCGCGAACGCGGGAATCCACTCCCTGGGTCGCACCCGACCCTTCGTCGCGGAAGAGGGTCAAGAGGGTCAAGATGCTCACATTGGTCTTCTTGGTCCCCTTGACCCCCTTGGTCCCCTTGTCCCCCCTGAGAACGGACGGGAGAAAGGAGGGGCGGGACTTGCAAAGAATCCCGTCGGGCGTACACTGGTGCGCTATGGCCAAGAAATCCCCATCCGAGTCGAAAAAGGCCGGGACGGTCGGCAAACCCTCCTCGCTGGTCGATACCCGCGTCGTCTATTGCGGCGACAACCTCGACCAGCTCCGAAAGCTCCCCGATGCCTGCGTGGACCTCGTCTATATTGATCCGCCGTTCAACTCGAATCGCAACTACGAGGTCTTCTGGGGCGAGACCAAGGAGAAACGCGCGTTCGAGGACCGTCACGCATCGACTGCGGCCTACATCGACTTCATGCGACCCCGCTGCGTCGAGCTGCACCGAGTCCTCAAGAAGACCGGCTCCTTCTACTATCATTGTGACTGGCACGCCAGCCACTACGTCAAGGTCATGCTCGACCAGATATTCGGAGAGAACCAGTTCCAGAACGAGATCATCTGGAAACGCACAACTGCACATAGTGACACCAAGCAGTGGAACACGGTTCACGACAGTATCTTCTTCTTCATGAAAGGCGATACCTTTACTTGGAATCCGCAGTATGCCCCGCATTCGGCGGAATACCTCGCGAGCAAGTACAAGTACCAGGACCCGGACGGTAGACGCTTTCGTCTGGATAATATGACAAGTCCAAATCCCCGTCCCAATATGATGTACGAGTGGCAAGGTTTTGTTTGTCCCGCGAAGGGATGGCGTTACTCAAAAGAGACGATGGCCAAATTGCATGCGCAGGGACGAATTTGGTATCCGGAGAGCAAATCGAAGCGACCTCAGTTGAAGAGGTATCTCGACGAGATGCCCGGAGTTCCTTTGACTACCGTCTGGACAGATGTCTGGCCTGTCAACTCGCAGGCTGCCGAGCGTCTCGGCTATCCGACACAGAAACCCCTTGCCCTTCTGGATCGCATCATCAAGGCCAGTAGCAACGAAAACGACATTGTTCTCGACGCCTTCTGCGGTTGCGGGACGGCGCTGGTCGCGGCGGAGAACCTGGGTCGCCAGTGGATTGGGATCGATATCTCGCCGACCGCCTGTCGCGTGATGGCCAAGCGTCTTCGGGACGTGTGCGGCATCAAAGAAGACGAGAAGCTCTGGCGGATCGGACGGGGCTTCGTCGTCCGCGACCTGCCCTGGACCGAGGCGCAACTGCACAAGATCCCACCGTTCGAGTTCGAGAACTGGGCGGTCATCGCGCTGGGCGGCATCCCGAACAAGGCCCAGGTGGGCGATATGGGCATCGACGGTCGGATCTTCCCCATCTCGTCGTTGCCGGCCAAACAGAAGGCGGTGAAGGGAGAAACCCCCGCCTTCGACGAGTTCCTGGACCACTGGTACCCGATCCAGGTCAAGCAAAAGGACAAGGTAGGCAGGCCCGATATCGACGCCTTCGAGGCGATGATGACGCGAGAGGATCGACAGAAGGGGTTCTTCGTAGCGTTCGACTATACCCAGGACGCCCTGCACGAGATCGATGCCTTCTTCCGCAAGAGCGGCAAGGCCATCGTCGCGCTGACCGTCAAGGACATCCTCGAAGAGCAGATCGCGTACAAGCTGGCGTGACGATCGTCGTTGGGACGGGTCGCTCAGGGGGGGGCAAGGAGGCCAAGGGGGTCAAAGGGACCAAGAAGACCAATGTGAGCATCTTGACCCCCTTGACCCCCTTGCGGTTCTTGGACCTGTCGTCAGGCGCAGTCGCCAGGGCCGACGGGGTTACTTCGTCTTTCGGGTCAGGGTGATGTCGCTCGGGAAGAGACGCTCGTCGCCGGCGTATTTCGTCACGAACGCCTGCAGGTCCTTCGGGAAAGCCGTCAGGATGAGACGGTCATCGACCACCTCGTGCGGGACGGCATTCGGCTCGGTCTGGATCAGTTCCTTGAGACGGTCGTCGTCCGTCATGCGGAGCACCAACTGCTCGCCGACGGAATCGACCCGGAGGAATGTGTGGACCGGCTGGAAAAAGAAAGCGTTATAGACGAGTTTCATCTTCTCGGCGTCCTGTTCGCCCGAGGGGAATCGATCAGGGAAGATGTCGAGGAATCGCCGCTCGCCCAGCTTGACCAGGCAGACGGCGAAGGAACCCTTGCGGCCTTCCTCGTCCGTGAGGTTCAGGCGGTAGAACTTCGTGATGTCCTCCTTCCAGGATTCGAGAAGACCCACGGCGGCGGTTTCATCCAGCCGCGAAAACTCCCAGCTATTGCGGGGATCATTCGGATCGTCCACCCACGTCCCGACGAGCTTCTCATCGAAGGCGATCTCGTCCTTTGTGAACAGGGGGTTCAGCGAAACGACAGGCACGCAGCCGGCCAACAGGGCCGCCAGCAGATAGAATGCAGCTTTCTTCGTTCGTATCATGGTCTCTCCTTTCACTTCGAGTTCGCACGTATTACAATCATCCCGTTCGGTCATTCTACTACAGGCGTGCAAGAGAAGAAAGGACGTACCTCATGTCATCATTGTTTGTGCTACTGCTGGCCGGGGTTTCCTTGACGTTCGCATCCTCAGGCAGTGAACCGGTGGGCGAGATCGGGCCGGGACGATACATGACGCCCATCCACCAGGTGCTCACGCCGACCGGCATCCAGGTCGAGTTGCCCGGCATGCGTCCGCAGGCTCTGGCGCTCAGTCCCGACGGCCGCCTGCTCGCGACATCGGGCAAGACGCAGGACCTCGTCCTGATCGATCCGAAGACGGGCCAGATCAAGCAGCGGATCGCTCTGCCTTCCGGGGAACTGCTGGACCCCGACGACGTCTCCTCGCACATCCTCAAGCCCGACAAGTCCGGCCAACTCAGCTTCACCGGCCTGGTGTTCAGTCCGGACGGCTCGCGGATCTACCTCTCGAACGTCAAGGGCGACGTCAAGGTCTTCCAAGTTGGCCCGGACGGACAGGTCGCCGGTCTGCGTCCCATCGCGTTGCCCGCGGCGAATGCCCCCTGGCGGAAGGAAGAGATCCCGGCCGGCCTGGCGATCTCGCGGGACGGTCGGCGCCTGTACGTGGTCTTGAATCTGTCCAACCAACTGGCGGAAATCGACACGGAAACCGCCAAGGTACTCCGCTCGTGGCCGGTGGGCGTTGCGCCCTACGACGTCGTTCTGGTCGGCGACAAGGCCTACGTGAGCAACTGGGGCGGCCGGGTCCCGGACAAGGACAGTCTCACCGGTCCCGCCGGACAAGGGATGCGGGTGCGAGTCGATCCCGTCCGACACATCGCCAACGAAGGCTCGGTCTCCGTGATCCGTCTCGACCGGGACGCGCCCGTCGCGGAGATCATGGTCGGCCTGCACTCCTGTGGCCTGGCCGTCTCGCCCAAAGGACGCTACGTCGTCGTCGCCAACGCCGGCAGCGACACGCTCAGCGTGATCGACACCCGTACAGACACGGTGGCAGGAACGATCTGTGCCAAGCCGAACGCGGCCGATCTGTTCGGAGCCAGCCCGAATGCCCTGGCGTTCCATCCCTCGGGCGACACGCTCTACGTCGCCAACGGTACGCAGAATGCCATCGCGGTGTTCCGTTTCCATCCGAAGGAGGCGAAACTCCTGGGCCTGATCCCGGTGGGGTGGTTCCCCGGCGCGGTCCTCTACGACGCACCGCGTCGTCAGTTGGTGGTTGCGAACATCAAGGGAATCGGCTCGACGAGGAGCCTCAAGAACGCCGATGCCGACGAGTACAACAGCCATCAGTACCATGGGACACTCTCGCTGGTGCCCGTTCCCAAGGCCAAAGAGCTGCCCATGCTGACAGGCCGCGTGCAGGAAAACTATCGGTATCCTCTGCTGAAGGAGGCCGCGAAGCCGGCGCGAGCGAACCAGCCCGCCCGCCCGGTCCCGGAACGGGTCGGCGAGCCGTCCGTCTTCGAGCACGTGGTCTACATCATCAAGGAGAACCGCACCTACGACCAGGTCCTCGGAGATGTCGCGGAAGGCAACGGCAATCCATCGCTGTGCATCTTCGGCGCCGAGATCACGCCCAACCAGCACAAGATGGTCCGCGACTTCGTCCTGCTGGACAACACCTACTGCTCCGGCATCCTCAGCGCCGACGGCCATCAGTGGTCGGACACCGCCTTCGCCACCGACTACATGGAGAAGTCGTTCGCTGGCTTCCCTCGCAGCTATCCGGATGGCATGGAAGACAGCGATATCGACGCGCTGGCCTATGCCCCTTCGGGCTTCATTTGGGACAACGCGCTGGCGGGCGGCAAGTCGCTCCGCGTCTACGGCGAGTTCGCCATCACGGAGACCTCGTGGGCGACTCCCGGAAAGACGGGCAAGCCGACGTTTCTGGACTACTACCGGGATTTCACGGATCAGACACACCAGATCAAGATCGGCAGCCGGCCCGCGATCGAGTCGCTGCGACCCCACCTGAACATGCAGACGGTCGGCTGGGACATGGACATCCCCGATGTCTTCCGAGCGGCACAGTTCATCAAGGAGCTGAAGGAGTACGAACGCAGCGGCAAGCTGCCCAATCTGATCATCATCTGCCTGCCGAATGACCACACGTCCGGGACGCGGGCGGGCGCGCCGACGCCGGCCGCCCAGGTGGCGGACAATGACCTGGCCTTCGGGCAGATCGTGGAGGCGATCAGTCACAGCCCGTTCTGGGCCAAGACCTGTATCTTCGCCATCGAGGACGATCCGCAGGCCGGCTGGGACCACGTCAGCGGCTACCGCACCACAGCCTACGTCGTGAGCCCGTACACCAAACGCGGCGCCGTCGTGAGCACGCAGTACAACACGACGAGCATTCTCCGCACGATGGAGCTGATGCTGGGCCTGCCGCCGATGAATCAGATCGACGCCACCGCGACGCCCATGAGCGACTGCTTCACCGACATGCCGGACCTCACGCCGTATGTTGTGGTCCCCACGAATGTCCCGCTCGACCAGATGAACCCGGAGCCCAAACGAATCTCGAACTCCCTGATGCGAAGGAACGCGATCGTCTCGGCGAAGCTGCCTCTGGAGCAGATCGACCGATGCCCCGAGGACGTGCTGAATCGCATCCTCTGGCACGCGATGAAAGGGCCGCACGAGCCCTATCCGCAGTGGGCGGTCCTCACGGACATCGAGGACGAAGAAGAGGAACGCGACTGAGCCGGGTCTGGAATTGGGCGGACGACAGGCCTCTGTCATCCTGAGCCGCAGGCGAAGGATCTGGGCGTCGCGGGAGACGTTTCACTCGCACTCGAACGCACGTATGCGTTCTTGCGCCAGATACTTCGCTTTGCTCAGCATGACAAATGCGGCTGAGAGTGCAGGATGCGATGCGTCATCGGTCCGCGTTGACCGCGTCGAGCATGGCGACGATGTTCTCCGGCGGGACGTTGGCGAGGATGTTGTGCACCTGCTGGAAGACGAAGCCGCCGCCGGGAGCGAGGGTGCGTACTTGGTTCCGGACGTGCTCGGCCACCTGCTTCGGACTGGCGCCGGCGAGGATCTCGCGGGTGTCGCAACCGCCGCCCCAGAAGGTGATGTCTCGGCCGAATTCCGCTTTCAGCTCCGCCGCATTCATCCCGGCGCAGGTGATCTGGACGGGATTGATCGCGTCGAGGCCCGCTTCGATGAGGTGGGCAAGCAACTCGCGGACGCCGCCGCAGCAGTGGAGCATGACCTTGACGTTCGCAAGCTCCTTCGCGCGATTCCAGAGCACCTTATGCCGCGGTTTGAAGAACTCGCAATACATCTTGGGACTGAGCATGGGACCCGTTTGCATACCGAGATCGTCGCCGAAGAGGATGATGTCGATGGAATCGCCCACGGCGCCGAGGAAGTTCTCCAGGTTGGCCAGATGGATCTCGACCAACTCGTCGAGGAAGCGATGGGCCTTTTGGGGCTCGCCCGCCAGGAGCATGAAGAAATTGTCCGCCCGGTAGAAGAACTGGCCGGTCTCGAAGAGGTTGCCTCCGAACAGGCCGATGATGGCCCGGCTGGTGCTCTCGCGGAGGCGTTTGGCTCCCTTGCGAAGCGCCTGTGGATCGACCGGGCCGGGCGGTGCCGCGACGCCGGTCCACATGCACTCTCCAAAGGCTCTGCGGAGCAGTTGGGTGTCGTCCGATTCCGCGAGCGGAAAGTACGTCTGTTCGAAATAGAGCGTGCCGTCGGGCATGTGGGCGAAGACGGTTCCGGACTCGGACAGGATAACCCACCGGTCGGGCCGGCGCTCGATCCGGGTCCAGGCGGGGACGAGGCAGTCCGTGCCGTCAGGCAGGGTCCACGGCTTCCACGAATCGTTGGTGAGGGCGAAGCCCCGACCCATTTCGATGCAGTCGACGCCGAAGCGATTCAGCACGTCCTCATCGACGACCGCGAGCTGCTGGATCACGTCGTAGACGCGGACAGGTCTCGGCGGCAGGCCCAGGTACTTGCGGAGTTTGGGGTATGCCATCGCGGCGATGCCCGACGAGCGATGTCCCGACAGATCGATCGGGACGCGGTCGGGCTCGACGTGGTTCAACGCGGCCAGGACTCTTTCTCTCGGTGTCATGGGGGGCATTATAGTGCACCCGCGGGCCATTTACAATTTGCGATTTGCCATTTACTATTTGACTGACGTTGTACGAAGATGCCGAATCACAAATGGTCGATGATGGAACTTGAGGGGCCAACATGTCTCGTTCGTATCCAAGCCAGTTTGTTCTTGTGTTGTCGATGTTGCTTGCGTTGGCGGGGTTCAACCCCCGCGTGTGGGCGCAGGACGCAAGCAGTGGAGACGGTGTGACGCTCTGGGAGATCGGGAAGGCGGACGGGAGCAACGCGGAGTTCGCCCTGGCGCCCGATGGCTACTCGCAGTTCAAGAGCGATGCGTTCTTTGTCGTCGGGGTCTCGACGCCGAAAGAGGATTGGCCCTACGTGCAGCCCGGCCCATCGGACAGTTGGGCAGGGGCGCGGTCGCATACGTCGATTGTGCTCTTCGGTCTGAAGACCCTCCCCGCAGAGGGCCAGTGCCAGCTCCAGTTCGATCTGATCGACACGCACAGCGCGGGTCCGCCAAGGCTGCGAGTGGAGGTGAATGGGCAGGCGTTCGAGCAGTCTCTGCCCAAGGGGGCAGGGGATGCCTCGATCAATGGCCAGCCCGAGAAGGGCCGCGAGCACAGATTCGCTATTGCCTTCCCGGTAAGTCTTCTCAAAATCGGCGACAACGAAGTTCGCATCACCACACGATCCGGCAGTTGGATGCTCTACGACTGCCTGGAACTGGTCGCGCCTCCCGGCGGCGAGCAGAGCGATGTGCAGTCGCGAACCCTTCTGGATGAGGTCCGATCCGTGCGGGCGCTGCGGGAGCAGGATGGCCGACTGTTCCAGCCGGTCACGGTGACCCTGCGCCATTTCGGAGACGAAGCGGATGGCGTCGTGCGGTTCACGAAGGGGCCTGCGAAGTCTCTGCGTCTGACTCAGGGGGTCCAGGAGGTGGAACTGATGGCCGACGCGGTCGAGACCCCGGTGAAGGGCCAGGTCACGATCGAGATCGCCGGCAAGACGGTTGCGACCCGCGAGGTCTCGCTCAAGCCGGTGAGGAAACTCACGGTGTACATCACGCCGCACTCGCACACCGACATCGGCTACACCGAGATCCAAACCGCCATCGAAGCCAGGCAGGTGCAGAACCTCCTGGACGGTATCGCCGCAGCCAGGCGGACAGCGAGCTATCCCGAGGGCTCGCGTTTCGTCTGGAACGTCGAGGTCCTCTGGGCGGCCGATCTCTACTTGCGTCGGCTCAATGACCAGCAACGTGCGGAGTTCCTGGATACGGTCAAGAGCGGGCAGGTTGTCCTCAACGGGATGTATCTCAACGAGCTGACAGGCTTATGCCGCCCAGAGGAGCTGGTTCGCCTGTTCAAGTACTCGACCGATCTGGCCGCGAAGACCGGCGTGCCGATCGACGCCGCGATGATCTCCGACGTCCCCGGCTACACCTGGGGCACGGTCACCGCCATGGCGCAGGCGGGCATCCGGTACTTCTCCGTCGCGCCGAACTACTTCGACCGCATCGGTACGATCCTCCGCGAATGGGAGAACAAGCCGTTCTACTGGGTGGGACCGGACGGCCAGTCCAAGGTGCTCGTCTGGATTCCGTTCTGGGGCTACGCCATGTCTCATCGCTACGGACAGATGTCGCCCCGGCTCGTCGAGGACTTCTCCGACGGTTTGGAGCAGCGAGGCTATCCGTTCGACATTGCGTACGTGCGATGGAGCGGCCATGGCGACAACGCGGTGCCCGACCCTGTGATCTGCGAGTTCGTGAAGGACTGGAACGCGAAGTATGTCTGGCCGCGATTCGTCATCTCCGGCACGAGCGAGGCGTTCCGCGCGTTCGAGCAGCGTTACGGCGACAAGCTGCCTCTCGTGCGAGGCGACTGGACGCCGTACTGGGAGGATGGCGCGGGCTCCTCTTCTCTGGAGACCGCGATGAACCGCGCCAGCTCCGACCGGCTGGCGCAGGCGGAGACGCTCTTTGCGATGCTCAAGCCCAGCGAGTATCCTGCGGCAGCCTTCGAGGATGCCTGGAACGCGGTGCTTCTATACTCCGAGCACACGTGGGGCGCCTGGTGCAGCGTCAGCGAGCCGCAGCGGAAAGAAACGCTGGAGCAGTGGGAAATCAAGCGAGGCTATGCAGAATCGGCGGACAAGCAATCTCGCGAGTTGCTGGCTGCGGCGGTGAGCGCCGGCGGGGATGCAGTGGATGTCTTCAACACGCTCTCCTGGCCTCGCACGGAGTTGGTGACCCTGTCGAAAGATCTCTCCGCCGCGGGCGACCGGGTCCTCGATGAGTCGGGCAAGGTCGTCCCGTCGCAGCGGCTGGCTTCAGGTGAGCTGGTCTTCCTTGCGAGGGATGTGCCGCCTTTTGCGGCCCGTCGCTATACTGTGGTCTCAGGCGTGCCGCGCACCAAGGGGCGGGCCGCTGCGCAGGGGGCCACGCTGGACAACGGCGTCGTTCGCCTGCGAGTGGACGAGCAGACCGGCGGCATCGTCGAAGTGACCGTGAAAGGGATCAAGGGCAACTTCGCCGACACGAGCGGCGGCGAGGCGTTGAACGATTATCTGTACCTGATCGGAGACGATCTGAAAGACCTCCAACGCAATGACGCGGTGAGCATCCGCGTCGGTGAGAACGGCCCGCTGGTCGCGTCACTGGTCGTCGAGTCCGCCGCGCCGGGTTGCAGGACGCTCACACGAGAGCTTCGCGTTGCCGCCGGACTCGACTACATCGAGATTATCAACACCTTGGACAAGGAGCGATTGCAGGCGAAGAGCTACCACGCGAAGGAAGGCAAGGAGAGCGTCAATTTCGGATTCCCCTTTGCGGTGCCGGGCGGCGAAGTGCTTCTCGACATCCCGCTGGGCGTGATGCGTCCGGACGCGGACCAGATGCCCAGTGCCTGCAAGAACTGGTTCACCGTGGGGCGCTGGGCCGACGTTTCGAACGCTGATTACGGCGTCACGTGGGTGACGCTCGACGCGCCGTTGCTGCAGGTGGGCGGGATCACCGCGACCCTGCTGAACTCGCAGACCGACCCGAACGTCTGGCGTTCGCACGTCGAGCCAACGCAGAAGCTGTATTGCTGGGCGATGAACAATCACTGGGGAACCAATTATCGCGCCTACCAGGAAGGCCCGACGGTCTTCCGGTTCGTCTTGCAGCCGCATCGGCGGCGCGATGTCGCTCAGGCATCTCGCTTTGCCACAGGGTTCAGCCAGCCGCTGCTGGCCGTTCGCTCGCAAGGTGCGAAGCCCTCGGGCAAACCACTGCTGACCGTCGAGCCGGACGACGTGATCGTGACTGCCCTCAAACCCAGCGACGACGGCCGCGCGTTGATCGTCCGTCTGTTCGACGCTTCGGGACGAGGGCATTCCGCTCGGCTCAAATGGGCTGGCGTGCAACCGACCGCTGTGTTCCTGAGCGACACGAGCGAGCGGGCGGGCGAGCGGGTCGGCAAGCGAGTCGAGATCCCCGCGTCCGGGCTCGTCAGCCTGCGTGCCGAGATCGAATAGTAGCATGGGCATCCTGCCCATGTCTTCCGAGATCACGGGCGAGATGCCCGTGCCACTGGAGAAGACGCATGATCAGACCCGTTCTGGCTGTGATGGTCCTCTGCGACCTGATGGTCCCGACGACTGCATCGGCCGAAGTCCGCGAGGTCATCATCACGTTCAAGACGCATTTCGACATCGGCTACACAGACCTGGCGAGCAACGTGGTGCAACGTTACCGCACGACGATGATCGACCAGGCCCTGAAGGTGGTGGATCAGAATCGCGGCCTGCCGCGGGAGCAGCAGTTCGTTTGGACAATTCCCGGCTGGCCCATGGCGAAGATCCTCGAAGACTGGGACGGCCAGACCGCCGAACGCAAGCAGCAGGTTCTACTCGCATTCAAAGACGGCCGATTCGTAGTTCACGGCCTGCCCTTCACGACGCACACGGAGTCGCTGGAGCCCGAGGACCTCGTGCGCGGGCTCGGCTTTGCCTCCCGGTTGTGTCGGGAGGCGGGCTTGCCCCTTCCTCGCGACGCAAAGATGACCGATGTCCCCTGTCATTCGTGGATCATGCCCACGCTTCTGACCCGCGCCGGCATTGAGTTCCTGCACCTGGGCTGCAATGCTGCCAGCAGCTCGCCGGACGTGCCGCCGCTGTTCTGGTGGGAGGGCCCCGACAGCTCCCGCCTGCTGACGATGTACTCCGCCGCCGGGTACGGCACCGGTCTGGTCCCGCCGGGGGACTGGCCCTATCGTACCTGGCTGGCGCTGGAACACACAGGCGACAACCACGGCCCGCCCACGCCCGACGAGGTGAAGAAGTTGCTTGCGGAAGCGGCGCAGAAGCTCCCCGGCGCGAAGGTCCGCATCGGACGACTGTCCGATTTCGCCGACGCGATCCTCGCGGAGAAGGCGGACATCCCGGTGATTCGAGGCGACATGCCGGACACCTGGATTCACGGACCGATGTGCGATCCCAAAGGCGCGGGGATTGCGCGAGGCATCAGGCCCGACATCGGCTCTGTCGAGTCTCTTGCCACCCTTCTGCATATCTGGGGTGCGCCCGTGTCCCCGCCTGACTGCTCCCGGCTTGTCGCAGACGCCCGCGAGAAGAGCTTGCTCTATGGCGAGCACACCTGGGGCGGCGCCTTGTCCTGGGTCACGAAGTATGGCAGCGAGACGAAGTGGGACTACGGCGACGCCTGGAAAGCGGATCGTGCGGCGGGCCGATTCGCAAGACTGGAGATGTCCTGGGCGGAGCACACGAAGTACATCATGCAGGTTTGCCATGACATCGTCCCCCTTATCGAGAACACCCTGCGGACGCTCGCGGAACAGGCGGGTCCCGACGGGCGTCGTATCGTCGTGTTCAATCCGCTGCCCTGGCAGCGAAGCGGCATTGCATACGTGCCGTTCGCCGGCCCGGACCTTTCCGCCTTACGACCGGCGGATGGGGGGCCTGCCGTGCCGGTAGCTGTGGTGGGGGATGGCAATGACCTCTACTTCATCGCCTCGGACATCCCGGCGATGGGCTATCGCACCTTTGTTCCCGCGGAGGCGGCGCAGTCCCGAGACGATTTGCGGAGCGACGCCCGCGCAGGTCTCATCGAGAACGAATACCTGAGAGTTGCGCTCGACCCCGCTCGCGGCGGCATTCGCTCCGTCGTGGACAAGCGTACGGGACGCGAACTGGTGGACCCTCGCTCCGAGTATACACTCGGGCAATATCTCTACGAGCGGTTCGACGCGGATCAGGTGGCGGCCTATGTCGAAACCTACGTGAAGAGCCGTTCGGACTGGGCGGTGGCCGAGCTGGGCAAACCCGCTATGCCACCTGCCGACAAGGTCCCGTGCCGTGCCACCTCGCCGCGATACGCGGACGTGGACGTGGCGCATTCGCCCATCTCGGTCACGGCCACCATGCATTCGACGCCGACCGCGGAGTTGTCGCACGTGGTGACGACCAGGGTCACTCTCTATGCAGGCGAGCCTTACCTCGACCTCAAAATCACCCTTCACGACAAGCCGGCGGACAACTGGCCCGAGGCGGGTTGGATCTGCCTGCCGGTGAATGCGGCCAAGCCGCAGTTTCGCCTGGGCCGGTTGGGCGGGATCGCGGACCCTGCGCGGGACTTCGTTCGAGGCTCGAACCACGACCTCCAGGCCGTGCACACGGGCCTGACCGTCGCGGACGAGCAAGGTTGCGGCGTGGGCATCTGTTCGTTCGACAGCCCGCTCGTGAGTCTCGACCGGCCGGGGATCTTCAAGTATTCGCCTGACTTTGTGCCTGGCAAACCGGTCGTGTTCTTCAATCTCTTCAACAACCAATGGACCACCAACTTCCGCCTCTGGAATGAGGGCACTTGGACGACGTCAGTCCGACTCTGGGCGTTCGACCGCTTCGACGCGCAGTCCAGCCTGATCACGCCATCGCTCGAAACCAGGTATCCGCTGCTGGCGGCTGCTGCCGAGGGAAAGGCCGGCGTGCTGCCCGCCACACAGAAAGGTGTGGAGCTTTCGACTCGCGGTGTTCTCGTGACAGCGTTCGGCCCGAACCCGGACGGTCCTGGCACCGTGCTTCGACTGTGGGAGTACGCAGGCGCAGGACGACAGTGCCGGGTGCATCTGCCGTCTGGGCTTGATGTCGATGTGGTTCACCCGGTCACCCTTCGCGGCGAACCGGCCGGCGAGCCGATTCCCGTGAAGAACGGCGAGTTCAGCGTGGATCTGGCCGCGTTCGCTCCGGCGAGCTTCATCATCCCAAACACATCGAAAGGGAGTTTGTAGAGCATGGACACACATTGCGTCAACCACAGTCAGGCAGGCGAGAACCGTGGCGGAGCATTGCTGTTGACCAGTGCGATCATCGCGGCGTTGGGGTCATTCCTGTTTGGGTTCGACACCGCGGTGATCTCGGGCACGACAGAAGCCTTGAAAGACCTCTACTCGCTCTCCAAGGTCCGCCTGGGCTTCACCGTGGCCAGCGCGCTGATCGGCGCTGTGTGTGGCGCCCTGCTGGTCGGCAGACCGTCCGACCGGTGGGGACGGCGACCCGTGTTGACCGTCCTGGCGGTCCTCTACCTCGTGTCGGCTCTCGGCTGCGCCATCGCGTGGGACTGGTGGTCCCTGCTGTTCTTTCGCTGGATCGGCGGCCTTGCCTTCGGCGGGGCATCGGTCGTGTCGCCTGTCTACATCACGGAGATCGCCCCGCCCCGACGTCGGGGCCTGCTGGTCGCCGTCAGCCAGTTGAACATTGTGGTGGGAATCCTCGTGGCGTATCTGTCCAATTACCTTGTGGCCTACGTCATGGGAGCGGAGCACCCGGCCACGTGGCGATGGATGTTCGGCGTGGAAGCAGCGCCCGCAGTGGCCTTTCTCATTGCGTCGTTCCTGATCCCGGAGAGCCCGCGCTGGCTCGTCAGAAAAGGAGACCGCACGCAGGCCGAGACGGTCCTGACGCGGTTCGGACACGAGGACCCGCTGCGAGAGGTCGATGACATCGAGCAGTCGCTCGCCTCGGAGAAGCTGGGTGGTCGGGAAAGCCTGTTCCAGCGCAAATACGCCAGGCCCCTGTTGCTGGCGGCCATGATCGCGGCATTCAACCAGCTCGACGGCATCAACGCGGTGATCTACTACACGGCCGATATCTTCCGCATGGCCGGCGCGGACAAAACCAGCGCCCTGATGCAGTCGGTGATCGTCGGCCTGACGAACCTCGTGATGACAGTCCTGGCGATGCTGCTGATCGATCGGGTGGGACGCAAGTCTCTTTTGCTGGTGGGCTCTGTGACCTTCGTTGTGTCCCATGCCCTGGCGGCCTGGGTATTCCATACGCACGCTCAAGGGGGGATTGTCATCGTCGCCCTGATGGGAATTGTCGGATCACACGCCTATTCGCAAGGCGCGGTGGTGTGGGTCATCATCAACGAGTTGCTGCCCAACGCGGTTCGCGCGTCGGGCTCAGCGGCAGCTTGCTTTCTCATTTGGCTGCTGTGTATCGCCGTGACGTGGGGGTTCCCTGTAGTGGTCGGCGAATCGACGGATCCTGCGGTGGCCGCGAAGTCGGCCGCCCCGGCGTTCGCGTTCTTCGCCGTGATGATGGTGCTGCAGTTCGTTCTGGTGCGCAAGTACCTGCCCGAAACGAAAGGAGTCTCGCTGGAGCAGTTGCAGAAGCGTCTGGGCGTTGAGGACTGAAAGAGACAGGCCCACGTTGTGGATGACGCAACGTGGGCCTGTGCATCTCATGGACATTGCGGGAATCAGACCATGTCTTTGAGATTCTTGAGGGCGCGAATCTTCACGACGTTCCTGGCCGGCTTGGCCTTGAACATGGTCTCTTCGCCGGTGAAGGGGTTGATGCCCTTGTGGGCCTTCACGGCGGGCTTCCGCACGACGACGAGCTTCATCAGGCCGGGGACCGTATAGGCGCCGGGGCCGCGGCTGCCGAGGCTCTTGCTGATCTGACTGGTCATCGCCTCGAATACCGAGCTCACTTGTTTCTTTGTCAACCCGGTCGCCTCGGCGATTCCGGATACGACTTCACTCTTGCTCATCGGTTTGTCTGCCTTCTTCTGCGCCATACCCCGTGGCCTCCTTGCAAGTGACAAAACAGGAAAACGGTTTCAATACGCTACGGATTCCACTACACGAATATCGAAATCCTGCCTTTGCTTAAGGCTTTTCCCGGTCCTTGTCAAACAAAAATCGCGTTTTTCCCGAGACTTTTTGCATCCCGCGAGCAAATGTCTCCGGAATCGTCGGATGTAAAGGGCAAGAAAACCTCTACCTCGCCAGGTGTCTGTACTTGATCCGATGCGGCTCGTCGGCAGCCTTTCCGAGTCTCCTTTTTCTGTCGGCTTCGTAGTCGGAGTAGTTGCCTTCGAACCAGCGGACCTCGCTGTCGCCCTCGAATGCCAGAACGTGCGTCGCGATGCGGTCGAGGAACCAGCGGTCGTGACTGATGACCACGGCGCAGCCTCCAAAGCGTTCCAGGGCCTCTTCCAACGCCCGCATCGTGTTGACGTCCAGATCGTTCGTGGGTTCATCGAGGAGCAGGACGTTCGCGCCTTCCTTGAGCAGGCACGCGAGGTGAACGCGGTTGCGCTCGCCGCCGGAGAGGGCGATCACTTTCTTCTGCTGGTCTGTCCCGGAGAAGTTGAATCGCGCCACGTAGGCCCGCGAGTTCACTTCGAGCTTGCCGAGCCGGATTGCGTCCTTGCCGCCGGAAATCACTTCCCATATCGTTTTCTCGGGGTCGAGCGTGGCGCGGTCCTGGTCCACATAGGCCAGGCGGACTGTGTCGCCGATGGTGATGGCGCCGGCATCCGGCTGTTCTTGCCCGGTGATCATCTTGAAGAGGGTCGTCTTGCCGGCGCCGTTCGGGCCGATGATGCCGACGATGCCCCCGGCGGGCAGATCGAAGGACATGTTCTCGAAGAGGACGCGGTCGCCAAACGCCTTGGACACATTCGCCGCGCGGATCACCAGATTGCCCAGGCGCGGCCCCGGCGGAATGTAGATCTCCAGGTCTTTGTCCTGCTTCTCGATGTCCTGGCTCAGGAGGGCCTCGTAGGCGTTGATGCGGGCCTTGCCTTTGGCCTGGCGGCCTTTGGGCGACATGTGAATCCAATCGAGTTCCCGCTGGAGGGTCTTTTGTCGTTCGGTCTGGGCCTTGGTCTCCTGCTGCAGTCGTTTCTGCTTCTGGTCGAGCCAGGAGGAATAGTTGCCCTTCCAAGGGATGCCGTAGCCGCGATCCAGCTCCAGGATCCAGCCGGCGACGTTGTCCAAGAAGTAGCGGTCGTGCGTGACCGCGATCACGGTCCCGGCGTACTGCTGGAGGTGCCGTTCGAGCCAGGCGATCGTCTCGGCGTCGAGATGATTGGTCGGCTCGTCGAGCAGCAGGATGTCAGGTTTCTGGAGCAGGAGCCGGCACAGACCCACGCGTCTCTTCTCGCCGCCGGAGAGGACGCGAATCGGCGCATCTCCCGGCGGGCAACGCAACGCGTCCATCGCCATCTCCAGACGCGACTCGATGTCCCACGCGTCCAGGTGGTCGATTTGCTCCTGCAACTGGCCCTGACGTTCCAGGAGCCGGTTCATCTCGTCGTCCGACAGCGGCTCGGAGAACTTATCGCTGATCTGGTTGTACTCCTTGACAAGGTCCACGACGGACTTGAGTCCCTCTTCGACGACGGCCTTGACCGTCTTGTCCGGATCGAGCTGCGGCTCCTGTTCGAGGAACCCCAGGCTGTAGCCGGGCGAGAGCACCGCTTCGCCGTTGAACTCCGTGTCTGCGCCTGCCATGATGCGAAGCAGCGAACTCTTGCCGGCGCCGTTGAGACCCAGCACGCCGATCTTGGCGCCGTAGAAGTATGACAGCGAAATGTCTTTCAGCACGACCTTGCCGTTGTACGACTTGCCGACTCGCATCATCGAATAGATGATCTTCTCTGCACCATTGCTCATGTGAAACCCTTAAGATCCGATAGACCGCCCATACATGGAAGGCAGACTATAGCATCACAACGCGCCCCTGGCAAGGCGCGCAACGAGCCGCAATTTACACGCACCGTCAGGCGTCCTACAATGAGAAGAGGTCTGGGGGCGTAGAAGCCCGGATGTGGGTGAAAGCACGGACAATGATGAACAGACCGGCGACAGTAGCGATTGCCTTGGCCGCAGCCGTGGCATCCTGGGCTGCAATGAGCCCGTTTGAAGGTCCGGGCAGGCCGGCGTCGCGCGGTCGGATCGATGAACTGGTCTTCGACCGGCTGGCGCAGTTGGGCATTGAGCCTGCCAATCTGTGCTCCGACGCGGTGTTCGTTCGTCGGGTGTTCCTGGACGTCATCGGTACGTTGCCCACCGCCCAGGAAGCTCAGGCGTTTCTCTCGGACCAGGACCCGAACAAACGCGACGTTCTGATCGACCGGCTGCTGGCACGGGACGAGTTCGCCGACTACTGGGCGTTGAAATGGAGCGACCTGCTGCGGGTCAAATCGGAATTCCCCATCAACCTCTGGCCCAACGCGGTGCAGGCGTACCATCGCTGGATACGGACCTCCCTGGCGGCGAATACGCCGTACGACCGGTTCGTTCGCGAGATGCTCACCTCCAGCGGCAGCAACTTCCGCGTCCCTCCCGTCAACTTCTATCGCGCGGTCCAGAGCAAAGACCCGCAGACCCTGGCCCAGGCGGTGGCACTGACGTTCATGGGCGTGCGAGCCGACAGTTGGCCCGACGAGCGGTGGTCGCAGATGGCGGTGTTCTTCTCGCGAATCGGTTACAAGGCCACCGGGGAATGGAAAGAGGAAATCGTCCTGTCCGATCCGAGCAAACCGCTGCCACCGGCTGCCACCCTTCCGGACGGGACCACGGTTCAACTACCTCTCGACAGCGATCCTCGCGAGCTTTTTGCCGACTGGCTGATCGACGCCAAGAACCCGTGGTTCGCTCGCAACGTCGTCAATCGCATCTGGTCCTGGCTGCTCGGGCGGGGGATCATCTACGAGCCCGACGATATCCGCGAGGACAATCCGCCGAGCAATCCGGAACTGCTCGCATTCCTGGAACGCGAGCTGGTCGCGTCCGGCTGCGACCTCAGGCACATCTACCGTCTGATCCTCCATTCGCAGACGTACCAGCTCTCCTGCATTCCCGCGACGGACGAGTCGCATGCAGAGGCGAACTTCGCCCGCTATCCGCTCCGTCGGCTCGAAGCGGAGGTGCTGATCGACGCTCTCAACCAGATCACCGGCACGACCGAAGCGTACTCCAGCGCCATTCCCGAGCCGTTCACGTTCATCCCCGACGATCAGCGGTCCATCGCGCTGGCCGACGGCAGCATCACCAGCTCCTTCCTGGAGATGTTCGGGCGCTCGCCGCGGGATACCGGCCTGGAGTCGGAACGGAACAACAACCCCACAGCCGCGCAGCGACTGCACCTGCTCAACTCCAGCCATATCCAGCGCAAGATCGAGCAGGGTCCCGCGTTGCAGAACGTGCTGCGGTCGAGGGCCAGGCCTCGCGAGATCGTCGATACGTTGTATCTGACGATTCTCTCGCGGTACCCGACGGAGGAGGAACGCAAGACCGCGGTCGCGTACATGCAGGCCGGCAAAGGCAAGAGTCGCGAGGCCGCCATCGATCTGACCTGGGCCTTGATTAACAGCGTGGAGTTCCTCTACAGGCATTGAGGACGTGAAGGACGAAAGGCACGGCATATGGACACGCCCATCTCCCGACGCGATGCGATGCGTCTCGGCCTTCTCGGCGCCGCCGGACTTGTGGCGGGTCGGCGGAGGGTGCCGGCGTCCCAGAGGTCGGTCAGAGCGAAGTCCGTCATCCAGATTTGGATGTGGGGCGGGCCGGCGCATCTGGACACGTTCGACCCCAAGCCCCAGGCGGGCAACGACTACACAGGTCCGCTGAACAAGCCCATCGCCACCAACGTGGACGGGATCGTCATCGGCGAGCTGCTGCCCCTGCTGGCCCAACAGGCGGACAAGTACTCGATCATCCGGAGCATGACCCACGGCGTGAATGCCCATGAGACCGCCTCCTACCGGGTCCAGACGGGTCGGATGCCGGGCGACGGGCAGGTCTATCCGTGCGTCGGCGCCGTCGTCTCCCTGTTCAAGGGCTACGATGCAGGGTACAAGGGTTTGATCCCGCCCTACATCGTGCTGACCGACCTGCAGGGTCGGTTCTCCGAGGCAGGCTTCCTGGGTTCTCGATACAAGCCGTTCGCCACCGGCGGCGATCCGGCCCGAACCCCGTTCGTCGTGGAAGGCGTCGTCGCGCAAGGCATCTCCACGCAGAGGCAGCAGAACCGGCGCGATCTGCTGGGCGAGCTGAACACTCTCGGGAAAGCCATGCAAGGCGATCCCCGAGTGGCCGCCTCGGAGCAATGTGAGAACCAAGCCTACGACCTGATCCTGGGCGATGGCGCCAAGGTGTTCGACCTGTCGCAGGAGAAGGACGAGCTGCGAGACCGGTACGGTCGGAGCACCTTCGGCCAATCCTGCCTGATGGCCCGTCGGCTCGTCGAACGCGGCGTCCCCTACGTCACCATCAACTACAAGGGCTGGGACACACACAAGCAGCACTTCCAGGCCATGCGCCGCCAGCTCCCGGAGATGGACCGGGGCATGGCGACGCTGCTGCAGGACCTGTCGGATCGCGGGCTGCTGGACAGCACCATCGTCTGGTGGGGCGGCGAGTTCGGCCGGACCCCGAGAGTGCAGTGGGAGGCGCCATGGAACGGCGGTCGCAATCACTTCGGCAAGGTCTTCAGCGTCGTCGTCGCCGGAGGCGGGTTCAAGGGCGGCCGCGTGGTCGGCGCGTCAAACGACACGGGCGAAGAAGTGAAGGATCGGCCGGTCCACCCGGAGGATCTCATCGCGAGCATGTACGAATTGCTCGGCATCGACCCCGGCGCGAAGCTGCCCCATCCTCAGGGACTGACAGTTCATGCGTTGCCTGTTCCCGCACAGGGCGCAGCCGGGGGCGGGCGTTTGACGGAGATCATGTGAGCAGGGGGCATCTTATGGATTCATCCCGAGCGTTTGTGATTGCCTGCCTGTCGCTCCTGGCGGTTCTGCCCGCCGTGTGGGGGCAGCAGAACACCCCGCGGATCGGCTACGTTTATCCGGCCGGCGGTCGGCAGGGCCAGACGTTCCAGGTCGTCCTTGGCGGCCAGTACCTCGACGGTGCGATGGGCCTGTGCGTTGGCGGGGGAGACATCCAGGCCGTCGTGCTCTCGCAGACCAAGCCCCTGACGCAACGGCAGTTCAACGAGCTGCGGGACAAGATGAAGGAACTCCAGGAGAGAAAAGCAGCCGCGATGAAGAGCGCCGGACCTGGCGGCAGGCAGGGCGCGTCGCAGGACTCCAATGATACACCCGTAGAATGGACCGCCGAAGACGAGAAGACGCTCGTCGAGACCCGAGAGAAACTGTCGGAGGGCCCCCCGAATCGGCAGGCCAATCCCGCGATCTCCGAGACGGTGACGCTCTCCGTCACGGTGGGGCCGGGGGCACGGCCCGGACATCGTGACCTCAGACTCGTGGCGGCATCGGGGTTGTCGAACCCGCTGGTGTTCTGCGTCGGCACGTTGCCCGAATTCAGCGAGACGGCCGAGCGGGCGGTTGTGGCGCCGCCGAACACGGCTGGGCAGCCGTACCGTCGTCAGGCGAAAGCCGATCCCGCGAAGAAGGAGAGGCGCATCTCGCTGCCGGCGGTCGTGAACGGCCAGATCATGCCCGGCGATGCAGATCGCTACCGCTTCGCGGCGAGGAAGGGACAGTGTCTGGTGGTCGCCGCCAGCGCGCGGGAGTTGATTCCCTATCTCGCTGACGCGGTGCCGGGCTGGTTCCAGGCCACTGTGGCTCTGTGCAACGCCCAGGGACACGAATTGGCATACGCCGACGATTACCGGTTCAACCCCGACCCAGTCCTGTGCTGCGAGCTCCCCGAGGATGGCGAGTACCTGATCGAGATCAAGGACGCGATCTACCGCGGGCGACAGGACTTCGTGTATCGCATCGCGGTGGGCGAGTTGCCGTTCGTGACGAGCATCTTCCCGCTCGGGGGCCCGGCCGGCGCTCGCACGAGCGTCGCTCTGCAGGGCTGGAACCTGTCGACGACCCGTCTGATCCGCGAGCCCGGCGACGACGAGACGAGAGACAGGATTGTCGAACTGGACCATTCACTCCCGATGAGTGGCCATCCGCCGCTTTTCGGAGTGGACACCCTGCCCGAATGCGTGGAGAACGAGTCGAACGATTCGCGGGAGACGGCGCCGCGGATCGCGTTGCCGACGATTGTGAATGGGCGGATCGGCGCTGACAGCGACGCCGACGTGTTCCGCTTCGACGGTCGGGCGGGCAGCGCGGTTGTGGCGGAAGTCACCGCCCGACGACTGGGATCGCCGCTGGATTCCGTGCTCCGACTGACCGACAGCGCGGGCCGGCACGTGGCTTCCAACGACGACCGGGAGGACAAGGGCTCGGCGCTGATCACGCACCATGCGGACTCGTACCTGTCCGTCACGCTGCCGACGGACGGCACGTACTGCCTCCACCTGAACGACGCCCAGGGCCGAGGCGGCGACGAATATGGATACCGCCTGCGGGTCAGCCCGCCCCGGCCGGATTTCGAGTTGAGAATCGTGCCGTCGAGCGTCAGCGCTGGCGGCGGGGCCACGATTCCGCTGACCGTGTATGCCCTTCGCAGGGACGGATTCGACGGCGACATCACGCTGGTCCTGAAGGATGCGCCGGCCGGGTACGTGCTGAGCGGCTGGGCGCCCGCCGGACAGGACAGAGTGCAGGTTACGCTGACCGTCCCGCCGGCGCCGACGCAGGAACCACTGAGCCTGTCGGCGGAAGGTCGGGCCGTGATCGACGGACAGGAAGTGGTTCGCCCGGTCGTGCCGGCTGACGACATGATGCAGGCTTTTTTCTACTGGCATCTCGTCCCCGCCCGGGAGTTGAGAGTCGCGGTCTCGGGCCGGCGGATGTCGAGGGGGGACATGCGTCTCGTCGGCAGTGTGCCGGTCCGAATCCCGGCCGGCGGGACGGCGGCGGTCCGGATCGGGCCCGCCGGGCGCTGGTTTGCAGCGACAACGCAGCTTGAGGTGAGCGATCCGGCGGAGGGGATCGTGGTCGAGAGCGTCAGGCCGGTCCGCGAGGGCGTCGAGATCGTCCTCAGGAGCGAGGCCGACAAGGTCCAACCCGGCCTGAAGGGCAACCTCATCGTCAACGCCTTCTCTGCGAAGCCGCCGGCATCTGCCGACGAGAAGGCTCCACCGGCGCGACGGCGTGTTCCGGCCGCGACGCTACCCGCCATCCCGTTCGAGATTGTCTCGCCGTAGAACAACCGACAGAATCACTCCGCGTACTCGACTACAACGACGGAGATGTTCTCATCTGGCGCCTGCGACGGGACCTGGATCGACACGACGTTCGAACTGGTCTGGGCCTTCAGAGGTCTCTTCTGAGGGTCGGCCAGCAGGTAGGCGCGGGCGAGCCTGCGATCCGAAGCAGGGATCTGCAACTTCCCATCCTGAGGCCAATCGAATACGTGGACGAAGAGCCGTCCCGGCTTGGTGGTGTATCTTCCCCAGGCGGGTTTGTCGAACGGGCTGGCGCTCGTGCCGTAGATGGACTCGCCGTTGGCGGCCATCCACTTGCCGATGGCCTGCATGGACTCGATGCTCTCCTGCGGGATCGAGCCGTCGCTCTTGGGACCGATGTTCAGCAGGTAGTTGCCGCCTTTGGACACGATGTCGACGAGGTTGCGCAGGAGGGTCCGCGTCGGCTTCCAAGCGTGGTCGTGCTCGGAGTATCCCCAGGTCGTGTTCATCGTCATGCAGACCTCCCAGTCGACGCCGGGGATGCCGGTCGAGGGGATCGTTTGCTCGGGCGTCGTGAAGTCGCCCTGCTCGGGCTTCCACGTTCGGAGCCGGTCGGCGGAGTCCTGTCTCTCGATGTCCGGGATGTGGTACAGGCGGTTGTTCGAGATGATCGTCGGCTGGAGCTGCCGGGCCATCGCCATGAGCTGGTCCGCTCGCCAGAAGGGGCCTTCGTTGCCCTGCTTGGAGTAGTCCCACCAGATCACGTCGACGGTCCCGTAGTTGGAGAACAGCTCCTTTGCCTGATGGTGCAGGTAGTCCAGGTAAATATCATGGTTGCGCGGACCGTTCGGCGAGGGCTTGCCACGCAGCGGGTGCGGCAACTGGTTGGCCTTGAAGTAGTCGTACTGCGGATGGTGCCAGTCGATCACCGAGTGGTAGAAGCCCACCTTGAGCCCCTCGTTGTGTACGGCGTCGACGATCTCCTTGCACAGATCCCGCCCGACCAGGTCGTAGGCGTCGTAGGTCGTGTACTGCGAGTTGAACAGGCAGAAGCCGTCGTGGTGCTTCGTGGTGAAGACCACGTAGCGACATCCCGCGTCGCGGGCGAGCTTCGCCCACTGGGCGGCAAATCCCTCCACGGGTCGGAATCGCGAGACCGCCTCGTGAGCGTATTCCCACGTATCGACGCCCACGCGTTGCTGAATCCACTCCATGCCGCCCCGGTCGCCGACGGACTTCTCTTTCCATGTCCCCGCCAGGCCCGAATACAGGCCCCAATGGACGAACATCCCGAAGCGCCCCTGACGCCACCAGTCCATCCGGGCGTCCCGCTGCTCCTTGGTCTCGGGCGCCGACCACGCGGGTCGTGCCTGTGCCAGAATGGAGACCATGATCAAACCCATTATCACGAGGAGAACCGTTCGTTTCATATGCATGTCCTTCTTCATCCATCTACGCTGTGAATGGCCCGTTCGACACTGTTCCGACTCCACGATACGCTCATCGCACACCGAATCGAGCCCAGTATAGAGGTGATGCGCGCCGCAGGGAAGCGCATACTGCAGGAGGTATCCTGCTCCGGGACGCAGGACAGGTAGAATTGACGATTGGTCGTTTACCGCGTATTCTGCCGTTCCGTTGCCATGGGGTGTGCAGCGACGCCGAATAGTGAACTGTCAATAGTGAACCGTAGATCCTGAGGGGGTTTGGTGCAGGAAAACAACGCGATATGCATGGGGGCGCGCCTGGGTCCCTGGGTGGTCCGACATCGCTGGGCGATTATCGTATTGAGCCTGGCGGCTGTCGGCGTTGCCGCTTCGGGGCTGTGCCACCTGCGGATCTGCAACGATACCCGCGTGTTCTTCGGAGAAGACAACCCCGACTACGCGGCGCTCAAAGCCCTCGAACACACCTACAGCAGGGAGCAGAGTGTCGTTTTCGTAGTCGCTCCTCGCGACGGGAACGTCTTCACGCGCGAAACGCTGAAGGCAATCGGCGAGCTGACGACGGCGGGCTGGCGTGTACCCTGTTCGACGGTTGTCAACTCCATCACGAACTTCCAGAGCACGAGAGCCGACGGCGAAGAACTGGTTGTGGAAGACCTCGTGCCCGATCCCAACGTCTTGTCGGGACCGGAATTGGAGCGGATCCGGCGGACTGCTCTGTCGGAACCGACTCTGATCAACATGTTGCTCTCTCGCACGGGCCACGTGGCCGGCGTACACATCAGCTTCGAGGTTCCGGAGGGGCAGTCGCCGCCTACGGCCGAGATCGCCCACTATGTGCGTGCGATGGCGGACGGTTTTCGTGCTCGACATCCACAGATCGACGTCTACCTCACGGGCTCGGTTCTGATCGACGACACCTTCGCACAAGCCAGCCGGCGTGATCTGCTGACGTTGGGTCCGATCTCGTTTCTTGTCATGACGTCGCTCGTCGGGATCTCGTTGCGGTCGTTCTATGCGACGTTTGCCGCCGTGATTACGACCGTGCTGTCGCTGACCACCGCGTTGGGTCTGGTCGGATGGCTGGGTGTGCCGCTCAATGCGGTTTCCGTGGGCGCCCCGGTGCTCATGCTGACGCTGGCTGTTGCGGATAACGTCCACATTCTGACGACCATGTCTCACTCCCTGCAACGCGGTCTCTCGAAGCACGAAGCGATTGCCCAATCCCTCCAGGTGAACCTGAGGGCGGTTTTCCTCACGAGCATTACGACGATCCTCGGCTTTCTCTCGATGAATCTTTCGGAATCGCCTCCCTTCCGCGACCTCGGAAACATCGTGGGGGCCGGTGTCGCGATCGACCTGGTCAATTCGATTCTGTTTCTCCCTGCTCTGATCGCGGTGCTGCCGGTCCCCACCAGACTGGGCAGGAGTCTGGGAGAAGGCCGATCGGACCTGACCGGCTGGGTGAATGTGGATCGGCTTGCGGATTTCGTGATTCGCCATCGCGAGCTGCTGCTGTACTCGATGCTTGCGCTGACGGTCGTGTGCAGCCTCGGGATCCTGCGGATCGATCTCGACGACAATTTTCTCACGTATTTCGACGAGAGCTTCGAATTCCGACGGGCGACGGATTTCATGATCGAGAATCTCCGGGGCTGGGACGTCATGGAATACTCGCTCAATTCCGGCCGGTCGGGAGGCGTTACGGACCCCGAGTACCTGGCGGCGGTTGACCGGTTCGCCCAGTGGTACCGTGAGCGGCCGAAGGTTGTCCAGGTGCTGACCCCCATCGATACGATCAAGCGTCTCAACAGGGACATGCACGGCGGCGACGCGCGCTTCTATCGGATTCCCGACAGCAAGGAATTGGCCGCCCAGTATCTGCTTCTCTACGAGATGTCGCTGCCGTTCGGTCAGGATCTCAACAGCCAGATCGACGTTGACAAGTCCGCGACCCGGTTCCTGGTAATGTTCGAGAGCATGAAGGCCGGCGAGCTGCGCCGGATGGACGAGGAGGCCAGTCGATGGCTGGCTGCCCATGTCCCCGCCGGCGTGTCCGCGCCCGGCACGGGGCTGTCTCTCGTCTGGGCGCGTATCACCCAACGGAACATCACAGGCATGCTCTGGGCGTCGTTCGGGGAGGTTCTGACGATCTCCGGCATCATGATCCTGGTGTTTCGCAGTCTCCGATTCGTCGTGCTGTTTCTCATTCCCAATCTCGTGCCTCCGTTCATTGCGTTCGGGATCTGGGGAGTGATGAGAGGGCAGGTGGGACTGGCTTTGTCCGTTATCGTCGGCATGACCCTGGGCATCATCGTGGACGATACGATTCACTTCTTCATCAAGTACTCCCGGGCCAGGAAGGAGGATGGATTGACGCCGGAGCAGGCCGTTCGCGCCGCGTTCCACACGGTCGGTTCCGCTATCGGGATTACGACGATCGTCCTGGTGTCGGGATTCCTGGTCATGGCGGTCTCCCACTACCGGATGAGCCAGGAAATGGGCTTGATGTGCGCCTTGGTCATCGGGTTGGCGCTGTTGGCCGACTTCTTCCTCTCGCCGACTTTGTTGATGAAATTCGACCGCCTGCCCGATAAGCTCAGGGATTGACGATGTGTGACCATTGATTGGAAAGGACGAATGACGAGAACATTTGTTTTGACAATGGCTGCGATGATCGCAATCCCTGGGCTGCACGCCGGTCAGACACCCGAGGACAGAGGATTGGCACTGGCGCTAGAGGCCGATCGTCGATACGCCGGGTATGGGGATTCCATCGCAAGCCTTCGCATGATCCTGCGCAACAAGCAGGGCCAGGTCAGCGAGCGCCACCTGCGCATTCGCTCGCTGGAGACGCCGGACGACGGGACCAAGAGCCTGTGCATCTTCGACAGCCCTATGGACGTCAAGGGCACCATCCTGCTGACGCACACGCACAGGAATCGGGTGGACGACCAGTGGCTTTTTCTGCCGGCCCTCGAGCGGGTCAAGCGGATCGCGGCCCAGAACCGGTCCGGGTCGTTCATGGGCAGCGAGTTCTCCTATGAGGACATCGCGACCCAGACCGTCGAGAAGTACTCCTACCGGTGGCTTCGGGACGAGAGCCTGGACGGTCAGGAATGCCACGTGATCGAGCGCCGTCCGCTGGACCCCAAGAGTTCCGGCTACCTTCGCCAGATTGTCTGGATGGACACCGAGCACCTGCGCATGGCGAAGGTCGATTACTATGACCGCAAGGACTCCCTCTTGAAGACCCTCATCTTCAAGGACTACCGCCAGTACCTCGACCGGTTCTGGCGGCCCCACGAGATGACCATGGTGAACCACCAGACGGGCAAGAGCAGTCAGTTGCTCTGGTCCGAGTACGCCTTCCGCCAGGGATTGGCGGAGAACGATTTCGATCCGCACAGCTTGACTCGAATTCGATGAGCGAGTCCGAGGCCCATGAGAAAAGCACGACACACGCAATCCAAAATCCAAAACAAATCCCAAGCACAGAGCTCAAATGACAGAAACGCCGTCGCACTTCTGCCGCTCGGCCGTTCTGGGCTTGGTGTTTCGGTCGTTCGCGCTGGTTTCGAATTCCGGATTTCGGATTTCGTGCTTTCTGTCGCGTTGCTGACGCTGCTCGCTGCCAACGCGCTCGGCGATGCCCGGGACCCATGCGACGCGACGCACGGCGCCAGAGGCGAACTCACCGGCTGTGTCTCCGTCGAGGGACGGGGGTTCTTCGAGGATCCCCTGTACCGCGAGCAGGAGGACAACAACGGCTCCCTGGCCGCCCAGCCGGAATACTACTACCAATGGGAAAACGGCTCGATCTTCACCTTCACACCGTTCGGCCGGATCGACAGCGCCGATTCCGAGCGCACCCACTGGGATATCCGTGAGCTGTACTATCTGTATCCCAGAGACTGGTGGTCCGTCCGCGCCGGCGTCGGGCGGGTCTTCTGGGGCGCCACGGAGTTCGTTCATCTCGTGGATGTGATCAACCAGACCGATCTGGTCGAGCACATCGACGGGGAAGACAAGCTCGGCCAGCCCCTGTTCCAGTTCAGTGCGTCGAGGAACTGGGGATCGCTGGACGTGTTCATTCTGCCTTTCTTCCGGGAGCGGACTTTTCCGGGTCGCGAAGGGCGTCTGCGCCCGGGACTCGTGATCGACACGGACCATGCGGTCTTCGAGAGCACCTCCGAAGAAAACGCCAAGGACCTCGTGATTCGGTACAGCCGGACCCTCGGGGGCATCGATTTCGGTGTGTACTTCTTCAAGGGCACCAATCGCGATCCGCTGCTGGTTCCTGCGGATTACCTCGACCCCAACGATACCGACGATCCCAGGCTGATTCCCTTCTACGAGCGGGTGGATCAATTCGGCGTCGACGCCCAGTGGGCGACCGGCAACTGGCTCTGGAAATTCGAGGGCCTGTATCGAGATGGGTACGTCGATCCCTTCTTCGCGGGGACCGGCGGCGTCGAATACACGTTCTTCGGCGTCGGCGGCGGCAACACGGACGTGGGACTCCTGGCCGAGTACGCCTACGACCACCGGGGCGACGATCCCGAGATGACCTCGATCTATGACAACGACGCCTTCTTCGGTGTGCGACTGTCGCCGAACGATATGGCCAGCACGCTGGTGCTGGTCGGCTTCATGCAGGACCTCGACGACTCGGAGAATGCTCTGATCGTCGAGGCAGGCCGACGGTTCGGTTCGCACTGGCGGCTCAGTCTCGACGCCTGGATCTTCTGCAATACGTCGGAAGAAAGCGTGATCTACGACCTCCGCGACGACAGCTTCCTCAGAATGGAGCTGGCGTACCACTTCTGAGTGCAGAGTGTTTGAAGCCTGAACGGCCGGGTCTGTTCCGGAGTCTCAACGTTTCTCTCCTTCTTCGGCAAGTGCAACATCCTCCAGTGCCGATGTTCATTGTCCCGAGCGAAAGAATGGTATAACTGTTTGTTTCTAAAAGGCGTATGGTAATTGGTGCCAGGGGTGGGGTAGGCGCGACCCACCGATTTCTCTCTTCCCCAGATTTCTTCGTCCAGCCTATACGCAGACGGGCGACTTGGGAGTGTAATAGGGTAGAGAATCGCGATTCGTAAACGGGCCGGGCGTCATGCTGCAAGACAAGCGGTTAGTCTGGAGACTGCAACGGGGCAATGTCGATGCTCTGCGTCTGATCTATGACAAGTACAAGCTCGACCTGCTCAAACTGGCGATCCTGCTGACGGGCAATATCCATCGCTCGGAGGATGCCGTGCAGGATGTGTTCGTTAAGCTCGCCGAGTCCTTCGATAGGATCAGCGATCATGGCAACTTGAAGAACTTCCTGATCACGTGCCTGATGAACCGCCTGCGTACGCTCCGACGCGATGGTCAACGTCATCAGACAGCCCCACTCGACGACGCGACAATGCAGACGGCCCCGATCCGTTCTCCCGATCATTGGGCCATCGTGAACGAACAGTTGCAGCGGATCAGCCAGGCGCTGGCACAATTGCCCGTCGAACAGCGGGAGGCGGTCACGCTGCGCTTCGAAGGGGGACTCGGATTTCCGGAGATCGCACAAATCCAGAACGCCCCGATCAACACAGTGCAGGGTCGATACCGGTATGGCATAGAAAAACTGCGGACGTTGCTCAACGGTGAGGTGGAAACATGAAACCCGCGGACACGATGAGACAGATGTTCGATAGTGCGGCGGTTGGGACCAACGGCGCTTCCGACGATGGCGTCTTCGAGACGATCAAGACGGCGTACACAAGAGCCTGGACAACCCGCTTGGCTCCGCGAGAGCCGGCGACATGGAGATGTATTATGAAAAGCTCGAAAGTGAGACTGGCGATGGCGGCCGCTGTGGTGCTCATGGTGATCCTGGCAATACCCTTGTGGCAGGGGACGGGTGGCATTGCCCTGGCAGATGTCCTGGCCCGAATCCAGCAAGCCCGCGCCTACAGCTATCAGGTGGACGTGAGCACCATCGAGTCAAGCGAGTTGCCGAGTGGTCGGAGGGAATGGCGGGAGGAAATCCAGATGACGATCCTGATCTCACAGGATCTTGGCAAGAAGATCACGATCCGCAAGACAAACCCCGACACTGGCAGGAGTACGCTGCGCGAGGTGTATATTCTGCCGCACCGGCGAACCGTTCTCGAAGTCATGCCAATGGAAAAGAAGTACAGCCGCGTGGAACTCAACGAAACCCGGCTCCAGGAACTGCAAGAGGAAGTCAACAGCGACCCGGTCGACATTCTCAGAGAGGTGCTGGATTGCGACTATGCGACTCTCGGTCGATCCACTGTCGACGGCATCACGGTCGAAGGATTTCAGACAACAGACCCCAAGTTCCTACAGGGCACGCCGGGCACCGTCGACGTCAAGATATGGATTGATGTGCGTACCTCCCTGCCCGTACGGGAAGAATCGAACATGGTGTTCGATTTGGCCGATGGCTCCAAAGCGAGCATGCGATCCGTCGTGTATGGTTTTCAGTGGGACATCCCTATCGCCGCCGCCGAATTCAATCCGATCCTGCCGGATGACTATACGGACCTCATGGGCGGGACTGTCAAGATGCCGGCTGTGAATGAAGAGAATGCCATCGAGGCTCTGAGACGATTCGCCGCGTTGTCCGGGCGATATCCCACGAAGCTGGACGATCCGACTTTCAACAATGAGTTGAACCGAGTTGTCATCGACTCCCTCATGAGCAGCAATCCAGAGCCGGCCCCAGGGCAGTCGCAGCAGGAGTGGGGGCAGCAGCAGAACCGAAAGCAGCGCGAGATCATGTATCCTATTATCGTAATTCGCGACTTTCATACGCTGCTCGTGCAGGAGGGGAAAGACCCCGTCTACCACGGCAGTGTGGTTACGCCGCAGGATGCGGATCAGGTCCTGATGCGGTGGAAGGTCTCGGATACCGAGTGCCGCGTCCTCTTCGGCAGCCTGCACGTGGAAACCGTCGGTGGTGCGACATTGGCCGAGCTGGAGAAGACTCTGCCGAAGTAATTGTCCTCCCATGTGCCAATCGCCTTGGGCCAGACGAGCGTCTGCCCGCCCTCGGAACGGTGTGCACGGCACATTTTGCAGAGCCGCGTCCATCCTCGTGAATCCATGCCACAGGTCTGGTTCGGGCGATTGGTGGTTGAACTGGGGCCGGGCGGGCGGTAGCATGGGGGCCGGAATGCCATGCTTTTTCGCAAACCTGCTGTTCGGAAAGGGCGCCGGATGAGCCAGATCGAGAATAGTGCACGCGCGGGTGGACTGACCCGGCGCGACATGTTGGCCGGTGCGGCGGCGGTGGTCACAGCCGCGACGCGGCCCGGGATCGTGCGGGGACAGGGCGGGACAGCGTCCGGGTCGGTGGGCAAGGTCGTCCAGAACGGGCGGATCAAGCAGTCCATCTGCGGCGGCTGCCTGCGGAACGCCGGACTGGACCGGGAGCAGACCGCCAGGCTGCTCGTCGAGATGGGGTTGGCCGGCCGGGATCTCGTCGGCAGGGACGAGTGGCCCACGCTGCGGAAGTATGGTCTCGTGGCGACGATGGTGCCCGGAGCCGGGGGGATCAAGAACGGCCTGAACAACAAGGCCATGCACGCGAAATTCCTGGAGGAGTTCAAGGCAAACATCCTGGCGGCGGCCGAGTACAAATGGCCCAACGTGATCTGTATGGCCGGCGACCGGGCGGGCATCAGCGACGCCGAGGGCATGGACAACTGCCAAACGATCCTGGCCGAGGCGGTCAAGATCGCCGAGGATTCCGGCGTCACGATCTGCATGGAAATGCTCAACAGCAAGGTGAACCACCCCGGCTACATGTGCGACAACTACGCCTGGGCCTTCGAGCTGTGCCGGCGGGTGAATTCGCCGCGGTTCAAGCTGCTCTTCGACATCTACCACATGCAGATCATGGAAGGAGATCTGATCGCCACGATCCAGCAGAACATCCAGCACATCGGCCACTTCCACACTGCCGGCGTGCCGGGCCGGCACGAGCTGGACGAGAACCAGGAGATCTACTATCCCGCGGTCATGCGGGCGATCCTCGCGTCCGGCTACCAGGGCTATGTGGCCCACGAGTACACGCCCGTGCGCGGCGCACTGGAGTCGCTCGTGCAGGCGGTGAAGACCTGCGACGTTTAGAACCCGTGGGTGACGATTCGCGATTCGTCGGCGCCCACGCCGTCCTTGTCGAGGATCATGTGGATGAAGCGGATGTTCCGATCCCGCAGCTCGCTCAGGGTGTCCAGGGAGATCCCGGGCTCCAGCCTGGGTTCGAAGAGCAGGTGCTCTCGCTGGTTATGATGTTCCGGCCCCCACGTCTGTGAGTAGTAGCCTTTCAGGACGATGGGTTCGGCGGTCCACCCCTCGATTGTCGTCTGGTCCCATCGCTTCAGGGGCGCGGTGTTGCCGCCGGCCATCTCCCAACCGCCGTCCACCCCGACGGGCACCGGGGGATAGTAGAAACGGGATCTGATCGAGATGCCGTTGTACGTGAGGGACCGCTCCTGGAGGATGTCGTCATCGCCGGCCTCCTGGCAGGGCCACAGGTACAGCTTGTTGCTCTGGGTGGTTGTCACGCTCCCGGCGAGCCACGAATCGACATCGTTGGCATAGCTCACGTTCAGAGTGAGGAATCTGTAGGGGATGCAGTACCCCGAGCAGCCGAGATCCGACGATGTGAGAATCGGGCATTCCGACGTTTCGATGGCTGTCGGAATGTCTGTCGTTCGCAAGGAGCAAGTGCGGGGGTTCGAGAGGTCGGCCAGTCGCCAGCTATCGACGGTGTAGTCTTTCCCAGACACGTGTGCGGCCTCCGGCAGAAGAGGCATGTCTCCCGAGATCGTCCGGACCTGGTCTTCGTCGAGATACTCGATCTGCACGCGGGTATAGAGGCTTTTGCTGAGCGTGTTGGCGTCCAGAACGGCGTTGTGTGTCTCGATTGTCCATCGGGACTTGAGTCGATGGTCCGCGAAGACGTCCATTTCATTCTCGGCTTCGTACACGACTTCGCCGCTATACACCTCGAATTGCGTGGCCTGATTGACCAGGAAGGGGACCTGCGCGTCGTCGGAGGTCGGGATCTGCCGCACCTGTTTGACGAGCAACCCGCCTTCCGGCAGGGTCCGTCCGCCCGCGGCTACCTTCTTGTACTCCAGGTCGAGACTGTACTCGGTCTGGCCGGTGGTCTGAGAGTATTCGTTGCTGACGCGGATCAGCAGTTCCGCCAGGTCCTTGTAGTCGCTCGGGTCCCTGATACTGATGCCGCCTATTGTGCCCGTCATCACCGTTTCCCCCAGGCGGACCAGGCTGGATGCCTGATGGGGCGACGAGACGCCGATGTACCCGGACGAAGAGACGGATACCGTGACTTCCTCCGGGATTGAGCCGTCTTCGGGATTCGTGACGGAGACGGCGCCCAACTGGGTGACTAAGGAAATCGTCGTCTCGCTGCCGGTCTTCTCCAGGGTGGCTACGCCGTTCGCCAGCTCGATCTCGTCCGGGACGGAGTGATGGACCACCATGGCCATCCCCACGTTGGCTTCGTTGACGTTGTGACGGAGCCGCTCCAGAAACGCATTGTGGTTGTAGAAGCTGGCGAAGACCTGTCGGATCGCCTGGAAGATGTCCTTTTCGGACCCGCGGTTCGGATCGCAGACGCAGGGACCCTGGTCGTCGGAGTCGAGCGCATCAGCCAGGCAGCCACTGTAGCTGTCGTAAAGTCCCGCCCCGATGAAATCCGCGCTGTCCTCGACGTTGGTCGAGCTGCGGAATCGCAGCATGGCGCTCGGATCGAAGCCGTGCTGGGGATCGGTCAGCACGGCGAGGACCGCTTCTCGCAGCTCGTCGTTGAACTCGGTAAGGTCCGCATGGGTGAACAGACTGCGGATACAGGCCAGATCCTGCGAGAGGGCCTGCATATCCGAAGGGGGATAAGACGTGTATTTCGCCAGCCGCCGGGCGATCTCCTCGCGCAGCGTCAGGCCGACGATCTCCGGCGGGATCTGCCATTGGGTGGGCTCACTCAGGTCATCGGTGAGGAACAGGCCGTTCAGGGCAATCGTTTCGTCCGAGGCGTTGTACAGCTCGATCCAGTCGGGGTGCTCACCGCTCTCGCAGGGGTCCTCGATGGTCCGTCTATTGTCCGCCATGATTTCGTTGATGAGCAGGCCGGAGCCGTTCGCACCGGCGCCGGCGGTGTTAGGCTGGCCCGGTGTGGAGGTTGTGAATGGTCCCCAGGCGTCGCCGCCGTCGGGCGACCGCCCGAGCGAGACATCCGTGGTCTGCGGACCGAACTGGACCGCATCGATCTGCGTGGTGCCGTCGGCGTTGTACAGGCCGACGGTTTCCCCGTCTTTGCTCAGTCGAAAGCTCGTGTGAGTTGGACCCTGGTCCGTGTCGCCATCGGCCCAGAACAACATGTGCTTGCCCGGCGCGAGGGTCAGGGTCGGCGCCGGCGTCAACGGCTGATCGAGAAACGCCTGCCAGAGGTCGAAGGTCAGCGCAACGGATTGGGGAGAGTTGTCGGGGACCGCTGCGCGGAGGACGCCGAAGTTGGACGCTTTACCTCCGACGTATCGAATGTCGGAGGGAGTCAGACCCTCAGTCGGCAAGCCGAAGACGCCGAGACGTGTCGCGGGTTCGATGTCCAAGGGCGAGGATTCCTTCAACTTCAGGATCCGCGTCGCCGCTTCGTCGTCCACATCAGCCTCTGTGTCGATCAGTTCGACATCGGTTCCGTAGTCATCCTCATAGGCGGTCAGGAGAATGCAGTGGCCGACGAGTTCCTGTGCCCGCTCGGCGTCGTCGGCAAGGACCAGATGCACGAAGGGGATGGCGTAGGTCCGTGAGAGGATCGCCACATGGGAGTTGGGTGTCGAAGCCGCCAGGGACATGATGCCCGCGACGAACGGGATCTCGGCGGGCACGCCGTCGGTGAGCAGGATGTCGCCCGGCTCCAGCTCGCCATTCTGGTAGGCGGTTGCGATGTTGTTGGCTGAGAAGAACTTGACGGTCCCGAAGGCCCATCCCTCGGAATAGCACGTGTTGCCGCTGGCCCATCGTGCGGTCGAACTGACCGGGATGCCCTGCGACTCGAACCAGTCGCTGTTGGCGGACGCGGTGGCCTGCTGTTCGTAGGTCGGGAAGTAGAACGCCTGGACGTCGTTCGTGGCCGTGACATGAGACTGGACCAGGTTGAACAGGTCCCGAATCTCCTCCGGCGTGAACGGATCCTGCCGAACGAACTGGATGCCATATTCGAAGAACTCCGGCTGCTTCGTGGACCAATCGAGTGGCGGGGGGAGAATCACCGTGCCCAGAATGGCCTGCTGATTCTCCTCGTACAGGCTGACCGCATTGAACTGCGCCGTCGTCATCCCGAGAAATGGATCGAGCACCCCGGCAGCGAAACTGTAGTGGTAGACGTACTTCGCGCTATTCTGGAAATACACGATGTTCGGGTCGTACGGCTCCAGGAGGATCACGAATTTGATCCACTTGATGGAGTCCGAGGACGTGCCGCGGTTGACAAAGGCATCGTACGGAAACTCGATCTCGTTCTTCCAGTACGCCGACGGGCTGATCATCGGTTCGTCCGCAAAGACCGGCGACACGGCGACCATCGTCAGGATCGGCAGCATCCATGCCGGCACACCATGGCTCCAATGTCTCTGAATCACACGTTTGACACCCATAGTACTCCGGACTCAATTGCTTTTGCTTGCCTCGGTTGTGCCGCCGGAACAATCGACGAGGGCGTGCTGCCCGTGGCCGTTCTCAATGGCGAAGCCCGACAAGGTGCAGGAGGAATCGCCATTTCCGTCGATCCGCACGATGGAACCTCTCTGGTCTGCCTGGATCACATGCGGATCGGTCCCGTTCGGATCGCTCGGCTCTCTGCCGACCAGATGGATGCTCCTTCCCGAGATCGTGGTGTTCTCGCGATAGGTTCCCGCCGGTATAAGGATGGTTTCGTCCTCTGCGCCGGCAGAGGCGAGGATTTCTCCAACCGGGGAGAAGACCGCACAGACCTGATAGTCTCTGTCGAGATAGATCCAAACGGGATTCTGCGTGCTGAAGCAGGTTCCGGTCCAGGCGGTGAACACGTAGCCTGAGTCGGCTTTGGCCAAGAGACGCAGCATTGTGGTACGCTCATAGGTGAATGTGCCTTCGCCTGGGTCGGAGATTGATCCGCCTTCGGAGGACGAGAGCGATACGGTGCAGGTCATTCCGTAGTATCGGATCTCGATCCCGGGGTTGTTCGCCGTGATCTGGGGAATCTGGACCTCCATCGCGTCATCGCTCAGGGGGTTCTGGCTCAGGTCCAGATAGGAGAGGGACGTGAGACTCAGCAACGCCGAGACGTCAGAGATCAGGTTCCCCATCAAGACCAGTTTCTGCAGATTCGCCAAACCCGAAAGGGGACTGAGATCGCTGATCTTGCTGTTGCGCAGAATCAACGTATTGAGATTGTGCAGGCCTGCCAGAGGACAAAGGTTACGGATGACGGCGTTGTCATGGGCATCCAAGTACGAAAGACGGGTCAGCCCGGCCAAAGGAGACAAGTCGCTGATGCTGTTGTTGTTGATGATGAGTTTCTGCAGATGGGCGAGTCCGGATATGGGGGAGATACTATTGAGATGGTTACAGGGAACGCTCAAGGTCTCCAGATTCAAAGCGTGCTCCAAACCTGTCAGGCTGGAAATGTGGGCGTCCGTCACGTGAAAACACGTCAGCGTGAGCATATCACTCGGTTTCGGGTCCGAAATCCACAGCGTTTCCTCCACGGCCGCCTTGAGATTCGCGTCGGCGAAGTAGACCGGTTCTTCGGCCTGTGCGGCGGGCGAGTCACCGCTCTTGCCGGCCTCGGTGGTGCCGCCGTAAACGCCCATATTAACGATGCCGCCGTTCGGCGAGGGCTCACCCTCGATTCCACTGGCGGGATCCCCGCCGTCGATACAGGGACTTGTCACATCGTCATACAGCCAGCTCGAAGTCGATTCGTCCCATCGGCCTGCCCTCGCTAGCACGTGATAATCGCCGGCGAGCCAGACCGCGTTGGAATCGCCTGGGTCCCGCGGTACGAGCGGATCCTCGGCGTCCGTCCACTGACCGCGGCACGCGAACAGCGGGGCCGCGTCGATATTCCCGACGCCGGACCAGCCGCCTTCGATATTGCTGTAGGTGATGGAGACGTCCGTGCCGTCCTCGGCGTAGATCAGACTGTCCCTCGTCGGACAATTGCGTGTGTTATGATAGAAGATCGAATTCGTCATCGTCACGGCGCTGTTGTGAACCCGCAACCCTGCATGGCAGGCATCCATGTAGTTGTCGGTAATCGTGCAGTTGATGAACGCGGCGTTGCAGTCGGTGCATTGGATCAGTGCGCTGCCATAGTCGCTCGGCCGGTTTCCGGCGATCAGACAATGGGAAATTGTGGCGGTTGCATCGCAGCAGTGGATCATGCCGGCCTGTCCACAGCCTCCCGTCACGGCAAGACCGGTGAGCATACTGCCCGAGTTGCTTCCTTTGTTGACGATCAGCACGACCGGTCCGCTCTCGTCCGCCTGGATCACCGGCAGGGCCGTGCCGTTCGGATCGTTGGGCTCTCTGCCCATCAGGTAGATGTCCTTTGCCGAGATCGTGATGTTCTCGCGATACGTTCCCGGCTGCACGAAGATTATGACGCCGTCTATGGCGGCATCGACGGCCTCCTGGATCGAGTCGAAGGGGTGCTCGACGGTTCCATCTTCATCCGGATCGCTGACATCTGGGTTGCCGGGTCCCGGGTCGTCGTCCGCGTCGTCATCCACGTAGAACTCAGTCGTCGGACTCGCGAACGTAGCGCAGATCACGTGATCTCGGTCGAGGGCGATCACCGTGGGATTCTGAGTGGAGTAGCAGGTTCCGGTCCAGGCGGAGAACACGTAGCCGGGATCGGCCTTGGCCTCGAGACGCAGGGTGCCGCTGCTGCCGTTTGCGACGGTGAAGGCGAATGTGCCTTCGCCCGGGGAAACCACCGATCCGCCTGTGGTCGACGAGATGGTAACGGAGTAGGAGTTGGTATAGGACGACGAATTACACTGAAGGTTGATCCCCGGGTTGTTCGCGCGGATCAGGGGAATATACACCTCGTAGGCCTCCCTGTTCAACTGGTTCTGCCGCAGATCGAGACGGGTGAGGGAATGAAAGTCTGCCAGAGGCGAAATGTCGTTGATGGCATTGTTGTAGAGGAGCAAGTCCTGCAGGGCCGTCAGGCCGGCGAGGGCGGACAGGTTGCAGGTCGTAGTGTAATTCAGATCGAGATAGACCAGGTTCGTCAGGCCCGACAGAGGCGACAGATCCGTGATCGGGTTCTTGTGCAGGACGAGGTTCGTCAGGTTCGTCAGACCCGCCAGGGGGGAGAGATCCTCGATGTTGTTGAGGCGGAGATTCAGATACCACAGGTTCACGGCGTGTTCCATGCCGACGATGCTTTCGATCCCCTTGGCCCCCGCCGTGAAGATCGTCAGAGTCCGCATGTCGCTTGGCGTGGGGTCCGAGACCCACAACACTTCCTCTATAGCTGCCTTGAGAGTGGCATCGGCGAAGTAGACCGGCTCTTCGGCCTGCGTGCAGGCGGCCAGGAAAGACAACAGAAGAACCATCGTCGTTGATGCTTGCTTCATATTCTCTCTTTCAGGACGGTGCGCCTCGATCTTAATCCGTGATTTCCAGAGAAACCTTGCTGCCCGCTGCAAAGGTCTTCTCCGCGTCAGGGTGAGCCGGCTGAAGCCTCACCCCTGCTAGCCTCTGTTGTGGCGCCGTAGACACCGAGATTGACGATTCCTCCATTGGGGGAGGGTTCGTCTCCGGTGCTTCCGGCGGGATCGCCGGCGTCGATGCAGGGACTGGTTGCTCCGTCGCACAGCCAACTCATGGCCGCCGGGTCCCATCGTCCTGTCTGGGACAGGAGATGATAGTCGCCCATGTCCCAAACCGTGTTGGGATCGGTCGGGTCGCACAGTACGAATGGATCCTCCGCGTCCATCCACTGACCTTGATGCACAAACAGTGGGTCCGCATTGATGTTCCCGACGCCGGACCAGCCACCCTCGACATCACTGTAGGTGATAACGATTCGTCCATCCGCGCTTGCACAGATGACGCCGCTTGCAGCGTCCGAGCAGGTGCACGTATTGTGATAGAAGATCGAATTGGCCATCGCCAGGATGCCGTTGACCACCCGCAGTCCGGCGTTGCACTCGCCGAGGTAGTTGTCGGCGATTGTGCAGTGGGTGAGCGTGACATTGCCAGCGGTGCACTGGATCAGGGCCCCGCCGGCGCCGGCGGGCCGGTTGCCGGCGATCAGACAGTGGGAGATCGCGGCGGCTCCGCCCGAACAATCGATCAGAACGTTCTGTCCGTGGCCGCTGGTCAAGGCGAAGCCGGACAGGGTGCTGTTTCCGTTGATCTGTACGATCCGCCCTTTCTGGTCTGCCTGGATCACAGGCAGGTCGGTTCCGTTCGGATCACTCGTTTCTCTGCCGATCAGGTGAACGCTCTTTCGCGAGATCGTGATGCTCTCGCGATAAGTCCCGGGCTGCACGAAGACGGTCTGGCCGTCTGCCGCGGCGTCGATGGCCTCCTGGATGGAATCGAAGGGATGGTCGGGAGTTCCGTCCTCGATGGGATCGCTCGCCCCAGGATCATCCGGACTCGGATCGTCGGGGGCGTCGTCATCGACGTAGGATTCCGCGGCCAGGAGGGAGAAGGTGGCGAAGATCTCATGGTTCTGCTCGATTGTGATCACCATGGGATTCTGCGTGGAATAACAGGTCCCAGTCCAGGCGGTGAATACATAGCCGGGGTCCGCTTTGGCTTCAAGGCGCAGCCATTCGATATAGGGGTACGTGAACACCCCCTCTCCCGGATCGATAACCGATCCTCCTTCCGAGGAGGAAATCACTACGGTTAGCAGCTTCGCGTCATAGTAGATGTCGATACCGGGGTTATTCGCTATGATCCGGGGGATCTGAACGTCGTAAGCTTCGTCACTCAGTGAGTTGTACGCCAGGTTCAAATACGAAAGCCGCGTCAGACCCAGTAGAGCAGACAAATCACTGATCTCATTCCGTTCCACTATCAGTTCTTCCAGATTCACGAGGCCCGACAACGCGCTGATATCGCTCACTTGGTTGTTGCGCACATCGAGGACGGTCAGATTGTGAAGAGTCGAAAGGGCCGAAATGTCGGTGATGTTCGTCGTGTTCAGGTCCAGAAAAGAGAGCCGCGTCAGGCCCGAGAGCGGAGAAAGATCCGTGAGGTAGGTCCTATGCAGGACAAGAGACTCGAGGTTCATCAGTCCTGCCAAAGGGGAGAGGTCCCGGATGCGATTGTATCGAAGATACAGATCCCGTAGGTTCGTAGCGAACTCTAAGCCGACCAAGCTTTCGATTTCGTCAGCCTCTGCATCGAGTACGATCAGATTCAACATATCGGTCGGCGTCGGGTCCAGAACCCACAGTGCATCCTCGACCACCGCTTTGAGATTCGGGTCGGCGAAGTAGACCGGTTCTTCGGCCTGCGTGCAGGCGGCCAGGAAAAACAGGAGAATCACTCTCGTCGATATGTGCTTCATGTTCCTCTTCTCAAGAAGATGCATCGCAACCTTGATCCCTGATGACCAGGGAGGTCCTGATACTTGCCGACGATTCCTTCTCCGCTTCAGGATCAGCGGATTGGGGCATCACTCTTGCTTGCCTCGGTGGTGCCGCCGTAGACACCCATGTTGACGATTCCCCCATCCGGCGAGAGTTCTTCACCGACCCCGCCGGCGGGATCGCCGGCGTCAATGCAGGGACTGGTCGCCGCGTCGTTCAGCCAACTCGAGGTCGCGTCATCCCATCGACCCGCGTTGGATTGCAGATGGTAATCGCCGACCACCAAGACGGCGTTGGGATTGCCCGGGTCTCGAAACACGAAGGGGAACCTGGCGTCCACCCACTGCCCGCGAGAGACGAATCGCGGGTCCACGTCGAGGTTCCCGATGTCGGACCAGCCGCCTTCGATGTTGCTGTAGGTGATGGAGACTCTCGCACGGTCGTCTGCGTAGATCATGCTGCTCGCGGCGTCCTGGTAGCCACATGTGTTGTGGTAGAAGATCGAATTGGTCAACGTCAGGGTGCTGCCGATGGCCCGCAGCCCTGCGTCGCACTCGCCGACGTAATTGTCCACCATCGTGCAGTTGACGAAGGCGGCATCGCTGTCGGTGCACTGGATCAGGGCGCTGCCGGAACCGGTCGGGCGGTTTCCTACGATAAGACAGTGCGAAATCGTGACGACGCTGTCTGAACAATCGATGGTGGCGGCCTGCCCCTGACCGTCTGCAATGACGAAGCCGGACAATGTGGTCTGGGAATCGCCGGTTCCGCTAATCTGCATGACGGAGCCCTTTTCGTTCGCCCGGATCACCGGCAGCGGTGTTCCAGGAGCATCGCTCGTGTCTCTGCCCACCAGGTGGACGCTCTTGCGGGAGATGCTGACGTTCTCACAATAGGTTCCGGGATGGACGAGGACTGTTTCGCCCTCCATGGCGGCCGCGATGCCTTCCTCGATGGAGTCGAACGGATGATCGGCCGTGCCGTCCTCGAGAGGATCGCCGACCTCGGGATTGCCCGGGCTCGGATCGCTGCGTGCGTCATCGTCCACGTGCAATTCCCTCTTCACAGGGGAGAACGTAGCGTAGATGTTATAATCCTGATCGACCCGAATCACCGTAGGATTCGTCGTGCTGTACAGGGTCCCGGTCCAGGCGGTGAATTCATAGCCCGGCTTGGCCCTGGCCTCGAGGCGAATCCACTGGACGGAGGAATAGCTGAAGACCCCCTCGCCTGGATCGACGACCGACCCGCCTTCAGAAGAGGAGACCACGACCGTGTATTGTCCCGCCTCTTGGTAAATCGGTTCCTCAGCCTGCGTCGTCGCCGCCAGCGAGACCAGCGACACTACTGCGATGGTACACATCCAGCTTCTCATATACCACATCCTCCATCTCAAGTTTTGCGATCCGAGCGTGCGTACAAAGGCTACAACGACAGTCCGCTTTTGCGAAGAGCCTCCTCCGCAGAGCGCAGAACAGCCCTTTCTACCTTTCGCAGGCACCACCCAATACGAGGTCTATTATAGCATTCTCGCGACCCTTTGTCTACCTGTGAGCACAAATTCCCTGTCTGCCAAGGGGGATTATCTTCGTTCCCCGCAGGAGTTCGCCGACCGTCGGATAAAAGCGGACCGACCGTTTCGATTTCGGGCCTTTCTGCACACGGTGGGGGGCTCCGTTCTGCGTGTTTCTGCTGGCGTCCCATTCTCGGCGTGATATGATGACTTCCACAGGCAGTAGCGTTGTTTCCAGTCGTACTCTATTGCATTATAAGGAGTGGTTATGGCAGCGCAGAGAACACGCCGACAGTTTCTTCGAGATTCCATGCTCGCCGCGGTGGCGACGGCTCCGATGTTCAGCGACCGGTCCGGTGCGCAGGACACCAGCCCCAACGACAGGCTGCTCTGTGCCGTGATTGGCTGCAACGGCCGCGGCGGCGATCACATCGGCGCGTATGCCCGCCGCAAGGATGTCGAGATTGCCTACATCGTCGACATCGACCAGAAGGTGGGCGAGAAGGCATGCGCCAAGATCGGGAAGGACACGGGCCGTCGGCCGAAGTGGGTCAAGGATATGCGAACGGTCTTCGACGACAAGTCTGTCCATTTCATCTCGACCGCCACGCCGAACCACTGGCACGCCTTGTGCGGCGTCTGGGCCATGCAGGCCGGCAAGGACGCCTACATCGAGAAACCTATCAGCCATGACATCCCCGAGGGGGCTGCGCTCGTGGCCGCCGCGAAGAAATACGGGCGGATCTGCCAGGTTGGCACGCAGTGCCGCTCGAACCCCGCGCTCAAGAATGCGATGCAGTTCCTTGCTGATGGCGGCATCGGTCAGGTCAACTTCGCCAGGGGGCTCTGCTACAAGCGACGAAAGTCTATTGGTCCACTGGGGGATTATCCAATCCCGCAAGAGGCGGATTTCGATCTCTGGAGCGGTCCGGCCCCGTACACGTCGCCGAAGCTGACTCGCCCACGATTTCACTATGATTGGCACTGGCAGCGACTCTACGGCAACGGCGACTCCGGCAACCAGGGCCCTCACCAGACGGACATCGCCCGCTGGGGATTGGGCATCAACCGCCATCCGAACAGCGTGATCGCCTACGGCGGTCGTCTGGGTTATCAGGCCGAACGCAACGACCCGAACTACGTCGATGCCGGCGATACCGCCAACACGGAAATCGCCATCTACGACTACGGCGACAAGTGCATGGTCTTCGAGACTCGCGGCCTGTCCGTCGATAACTCTGCCGACGAGGAGATCAACAGGGTCTTCGCGAGCACCAAGGGCAACAAGATCGGCGTGATCTTCTACGGTACCGAAGGACTTCTGGTCCAAAGAGAGTACACCCATTGTGTCGCGTACGACCCCCAAGGCCAGATCATCAAGGAGTTCAAGGGCGGCGGCGACCACTACGGCAACTTCCTCGACGCGGTTCGCAGCCGCAAGGCCGATACGCTCAATTCGGATGCCTTCCAGGGCCACCTCTCCGCGGCGCTCGCCCACCTGGCCAATATCAGCTATTACCTTGGCGAGAAGAACAAGGTCTCCGTCGAGCAGGCCAAAGCCGTGCTGGAGAAGATCCAGAGTCGTGACGACAACCTCGCGACGCTGGACCGGACCGTCCGTCACTTCAGGGACAACGGCGTCGATCTGGGCAAGTACCCGATGTCCATGGGCCCGCTGCTGAAGTTCGATCGGCAAAAGGAAGTGTTCACCAACAGCGACGAAGCGAACCGCCTTTTGCATCGTGAGTACCGCGCACCCTTCGTTTGTCCGACGGCCGACCGGGTGTAGCGTGGGACGCGATCCCACAGGGCCGGCAGAACAGAAGACATGTGTTGCCGACATGCAGGCAACGGAACGAGAGAAGGAGAAGATGCATGGTCAGAAACGTGCTCGGGGCCGGAAGCGTCCTGGCCCTGTTGTCAATCGGTGTCGCCGTCGCGGCGACCGCGCCGGCGCCGTTCGGGCCGGTCCCGTCCGAGGGCCAGTTGCGCTGGCATGAGATGGAATATTACGGGTTCCTCCACTTCACCGTCAACACGTTCACCGACAGGGAATGGGGTCTCGGCAGCGAGAGCGAAACCGTCTTTAATCCAACGCAACTGAACGCGCGCCAGTGGGCTCGCGTGGCCCGAGACGCAGGCATGAAGGGCCTCATCATCACGGCCAAGCACCACGACGGCTTCTGCCTCTGGCCCAGCGCCTACACCGAGCATTCAGTCAAGAAGTCGCCCTGGAAGGACGGCCATGGCGACGTCGTGGGCGAGCTGGCGGCCGCCTGTCGCGAGTACGGCCTGCGAATGGGCGTGTACCTGTCGCCCTGGGACCGCAACAGCGCCGTCTATGGCACACCCGAATACCTGGTCTACTATCGCAACCAGTTGCGCGAGCTGCTGACCCGCTACGGCGATATCTTCGAGGTCTGGTACGACGGCGCCAACGGCGGCGACGGCTACTACGGTGGCGCCAACGAAACGCGGCGTATCGACGGCAAGACCTACTACCGCTGGCCCGAGGTGCACAAGATCGTGCGCGAACTGCAGCCGATGGCGGTCATGTTCAGCGACGCGGGACCCGACGTTCGCTGGGTGGGCAACGAGCGGGGCTTCGGCAGCGAGACCAACTACGCGACGCTCAAACGCGACGAACTGTATCCCGGTACGCCTCGCTCCCGCGAGCTGCCCCAGGGGCATCGCGACGGCAACTACTGGGTGCCCGCGGAGGCGGATGTCTCCATCCGGCCCGGTTGGTTCTACCACGCCAGCGAGGACAATCGCGTCAAGTCGCTTGACGACCTGCTGGAGATCTACTACGCCAGCGTGGGCAGGGGCTGCAACCTGCTGTTGAACGTCCCGCCCGACCGCCGTGGTCTGATCCACGAGACCGACGTCGCCCGCCTGATGGAATTGCGCAAGGTCCTGGCTCTGACGTTCGACGAGGACCTCGCCAGGGGCAAGCCGGTCCAGGCCTCCAACGTCCGCGGCGGCGACGGTCGCTTCGGAGCCGACAAGCTCACCGATGGCGATCGCAACACGTACTGGGCCACCGACGATGAGGTCCGCGAGGCCGAGGTGACGGTGGACCTGGGCAAGCCGACGCTGTTCAATCGGGCTCGCCTTCAGGAGTACGTTCAATTGGGCCAGCGGATCGAAGGCTTCGTGCTGGAGGCTCGCGTCGAGGGCGCCTGGAAGAAAGTCGCCGAAGGGACGACGATTGGTCCTCGCCGTATTCTGCGGTTCGAGGGCGTCGCCGCCGATCGTGTGCGTCTGCGGATCACGAGTTCGCGAGCATGCCCGGTCCTCTCCACGCTGGAGCTGTATCTGGCGCCGGCGCGCGTGACGATCTCGCCGGAGACATCGGTCTTCATGGGAAGCCAGGAAGTCTCGCTCGAAAGTGATACCCCCGGCGCGGTGATCTACTACACTCTCGATGGCTCCGAGCCGACGAAACAATCGCATCGCTACGCCGGCCCGTTCGAACTGGCCAAGACCGCGACCATCAAGGCCTCCGCCTGGGTGGACCAGACGCCGGGCTATCCGATCAGCGAAAGGCACTATGAACGTCGCAATGCGGCGGACCTCTTGGCGCCGGTCCCGGCCTCCGGCACGCTCGAAGCAGGCCTGCGCTACAGCTACTACGAAGGAGGCTGGCAGACGCTCAACCAGATGGCCGACCGCCAGCCGGTGGCTACAGGCGTGGCATCGACCTTTGACATCGGGCTGCGAAAACGGAACGAGCATTTCGCCCTCAGATTCGAGGGCCTGATTGACGTCCCGGCCGACGGGCTTTACGAGTTCTTAACCGAGTCCGACGACGGCAGCGCCCTGTACATCGACGGCCGGCAGGTCGTTGACAACGACAATCTCCAGGGCATGACGGAGCGTGCGGGCGTAACCGGCTTGAAGGAAGGCCTGCACCGGATCGACGTGCGTTACTTCAACGCCACAGGTGGCATGGGACTCAACGTTCGCTGGTCCGGCCCGAAGACCTCTCAAGCCCCCATTCCCTCCGCGGTTCTCATGCACAAACCATAGTTGCATATATTCCCCAGCTCGCGTCACCCACGGCGCGAGCCAGGTTCTTCCCATACGGACAAGGGGTGATTCACGCGCGGGTTTGATCTTGTCATCCTGAGCAACGCGAAGGATCTGGCCCGGGAGTGGAAGATGCGTATCGACGTCGGACGCCACGTCTCTTACGGGGCCCGGATGCTTCGCTTCGTTCAGGATGACAGGACACGTGCGAGCATTCGTCGCAATCTGTATTACGGTTTTGTCATATCGACCACGTCTGCTCGACGCGATTCCGGCACGACTTTGAGCGATTGGAGTCTTCCGTCGCGGCATGTGCCCTCGATCACCGTCTGCAGCGGCGCGTGGAGTCTGAAGTCCACGTCCCAGCCGTTGGGCCAGGCGGGCAACAGGTAGATCCTGCGGCCGTCCGTCTGCATCAGCATAGACTGGAGCGTTTTGAGCAGCACGCCGCCGTGACATTGGTCGGGCGTCCAGTCGTAGTTCGGGCCCCAGAAGGCGTCGAAACGCTCGCCAGGGTCGTGATGGCGGGCGCGCTCGAGGAGTCCTTTGCACGCGTCGTCCGTGAGTCCCAGATAGGCCATGAAGATGTCGTCCTGTCGCCAGCCGCGATGGCCCCTGTCCCAGCGGTGTTTCAAGGCTTCGACGCCCCATTCGACGTTCGGGCGGCCCAGAGCCACCAGACGGAAGGGAAACACGGCGTACAGCTCCGGATTCTCGATGTTGCTCTTCACGTCGAATTTCTCCGCCGGCGCAAGGGCTGTGGCGCCCTCCACCTCGCGCAGAGGCAGGGGCGGCAGCTTGTCTCTCAATCGTTGCCAGAGTTCTCGTTCACCAGCGGGTACGGAATCCACAGAGAGGGAAAGGAGTCGCTCCGTGACGGCCATGCACCCGGCCAGCTCCGGCATCGGATTCGTGCACTCCCACCACGTCTCCACCGCCTGCGAGGGGTGCATGACCAGCTTGCCCTGTTCGTTGGTGGGATAGTGCTGGTCGAAGAAGGTCAGGATCTCATGTGCGAAGGGGATGGCCGTTTCTTGCAGGAACTCGCGGTCGAGAGCGTGCTCGTAATAGTCGAGCATCATCCAGCACAACTCAAGCCCGCCGACCCATTCCCATTTGTGCCAGCGGCTCTCCTGGAGTTTGTCCGTCCGCTGCTCGAATGGCGTCCATCCATAGGTTTCGCTGAAGATCGGGCCCCAGAAGTAGATGCACTCCGGCAGGAACGCCCCATCGTGACCGCAGTAGAGCTTCGTGCGGTACTTGGACAGCTCCAGCACATCGCCCGCATACATCCGCCACAGCGGCTCCATCAGATCGAAGTCGCCCGAGGCGCACATGCTGAGGTAGGGCAGCCGAGTGTTCTGCCACCAGTAGCCGGACCCCCAACGACGGTAGTCCGGATCGTCCCTCTCGCCCGCCGGGGCGGTGAAGAGGCTTCCGTTGAACTTGATCGGATACGCGCCGCGACCGGCGCAGGCGCTGATGAAACGCTGGAGGTGGTACATCCGGCTGACGTACGCAGCCTTGTCGCGAATCGCCTCGCCGACGCTGCCGCCGACGAGCTTGCCATCCACATACATCCGGCAGCCCCCTGCATCCGCATCCGCAACCGCGGCGACGTGGGTCCAGCGGCCGGCCGGCACAGCGTCCTTTGCTGCGAGCTGGCTCTCTCCGCAGATCAGACGGAGGCTGTTGCCCGGATAGGTGTCGAAGAGGAATCCGTCGCTGCCACCAGGCGTGATCTTGTCCACGATTCTCGCGCCGCCGGGCGGGAGCTTCTCGGGCTTGAGCCACGCTTCGATGGTGAAACCGCTGTTGAAATCCCACGACGCGGAGGCCGCGACGGCGCTGGTCGTCTTGCCGGTCCACAGCATGTCGGGTGACTGCGACGGCGCCTGGCTGCGATCCCGCTTCGCCAGTTCGCCGATCTGGACGTCGGTCAGTGGCTTGGCGAAGATGCTCACACGACCTATGTCGCCCGCGAACCGATTCGAGCCCTGCTGGTCGAGAGCGATCCGCACGGGATGACTGTTCGCCGGCACGATGGAATCGGCGGTCGTCGCATTCGCCTGCGAGTTCGCGACGGCGCAGATCCAACTGCGATCCCAGAACTGTGACCACCATCGTTCATGGGCTTGCCGACGTGCGGCGAAATCCTGCGATTCAATTTGCCGGATCGTCTGCTCCATGTCGGCCAGCCACTGTTGCGGCCTGGCGGGGTGTCGCGTCAGGACGAACACATTGAACTGATGCGAGGTCCCTCGCGGTGACCGCAGACGCAGATCGTCGAGCCGTTCGCCATCGACGGCGGTGACAACGGCTCCGAATGTCCGGTCGAGCAGCGGATCGGCTTGGGCGAAGCCGGTCAGTCCCTGGATCTCCGCGAGCAATTGCGGCCCGACGGATTTGGCATTGTGGTGATACCAGCCGATGCGGTTCTGCTGTCCGGTCAGGATCGTGTCCGGCTCGATGACCATCGAGGCCTGTCGCTGATCGGGGAGCTTGCGGTTGAGCAGGACATCGCTGGTTTGCAGTTGTGTCTCCTCGTATTGTTGTGTCCGCCACAGGTCGATAGCCGCCGTGGCCTCGACGGGAGACGCACTTTCGACAACCACGTGGATGACCGGCCGATTGGCATCGACCCAGACCTGGACGCCCACACGACGGACTCTGTCGCCGGCGACAGCCTTCAGCGTTGCATCGGAGAGGCTGAGTGTCTGTTGGAACGGCGGATTGTCCGCAAAGGGGTTTGGCTCCAAATGCACGCAGATCGCGCCGACCTTGACCAGGCGGGCGTTGTCGTCCCATGCGTCGGTCTTGCCGATGTAGACCTGCACATCGCCGGCCGGCGTGATCCAGGCATTGATGCCGATGTCGCCATTGCCCAACGGCATCGAGCCGTGATGATTCTCGCTCGGCGAATCCCAGGTCACGTTGTAGTCTTCGATTCGTGGGTGGGCTGCCCACACATCGGGGACAGATGAGCCGACTCCTGAGAGCGGCAACACGATAGTGAAGATCACAACTCTTGTGTTCATGGCCCTTTCTCCACTGGCAAGACTCATTGCGGACGACTGCATGACGGCTGACAGAGTATTCTCCGTACCCTCACTCCGCAAGACTCTGCATACCCAGATTGACGATCTGGACTCTCGGGGTCCCTACGAGATCGTCATGTCACAGAATCGAACGTCACATCCGGAAAATGTGGTACCTCTTCGACGCCCGATGTGGCACAATAGCGGTAATCGCATATAAGGAGAGATGACCATGGTACAGACGAGCCTGCGTGTTATCAGATCGGCGACTACCAAGTGGTTCATGGCACTTGTGACAATCACCGCCCTTTCGACTGGCGTGCGAACCTGTCCTGCCCAGGATGCCGGTCAAGCGACGCCCTGGTGGCTGCGGGCCAAACCGGAATCGATTCGCCGGTGGCAGGACATGCGGTTCGGCCTGTTCGTTCACTGGGGCCCCGTGTCGCTCAAGGGCACCGAGATTGGCTGGTCGCGGGGCGGCCCCCGGCGCGGACGCAACGACGCCCGGACCGGCGCGGTCCCCGCCGAGGAATACGACAACCTCTACAAGACCTTCAATCCGGTCCAGTTCAACGCGGACGAGTGGTTGCAGATCGCCCGGGACGCAGGCATGAGATACCTGGTCTTCACCAGCAAGCACCACGACGGCTTCTCGATGTTCGACACCCGCCAGTCGGACTACAAGATCACCAGCAAGGACTCGCCCTACGGCAAGGACGTCTGCAAGCAACTGGCGGACGCATGCCACAAGCAGGGCCTGGCGCTGGGCTGGTATTACTCGCCGCGAGACTGGTACCATCCGGATTTTGCCACCGAGAACCACGCGAAGTACCTGCAGTTCTATCTCGCTCAGCTCCGCGAGATCTGCACGAATTACGGGCGGCTGGACATCCTGTGGTTCGATGGCCTGGACAGTCCTCGCAACTTTTGGGGCGACACGCCGGAGAAATCGTTCATGATCGTCCGGATGCTCCAGTCCGATATCATTCTGAACAATCGCGGCGGCCTGCCGGGTGACCTCGACACGCCGGAGCAGCGGATCGGCGGTTTCAATCGCGAACGACCCTGGGAAACCTGCATGACGATCTGCCAACAGTGGGCGTGGAAACCCAACGACAACATGAAGTCACTCAAGCAGTGCCTCCAGACCCTGCTGTACACCGTGGGCGGCGACGGCAACCTGCTCTTCAACGTCGGCCCGATGCCCGACGGTCGGATCGAGCCGCGACAGGTGGAACGCCTGTGTGAAATGGGCGACTGGCTCAAGAAGTACGGGGATGGAGTCTACGGCACTCGCGGCGGGCCCTTCCAACCCGCTCGGTGGGGCGCATCGACCTGCAAGGACAACAAGATCTACCTGTACGTGATGAACTGGCCCGAGGACGGGCCCCTCGTTCTGCCTGCGACCACGCCGGCCATCCAGAGTGCCAAGGCGCTCAGCGGCGGCCAGGCGACGATGCAGCGCACCGACAAGGGCGTCGCCATCGACGTTCCTGCCGAGAATCGCGATCCGATCGTCACGGTGATCGAACTCGCGACGGAAGGGCGGGCGTTCGACATCACGCCGAGAGCCCTGGCCTGCAGCGGCGACTCGCTCACGGTCGGCAAGAAGGCCACGGCGTCCAATATATACCAGCAGAGCCGCAGTCATGGGCCCGATAAGGCCGTCGACGGCGACTCGGAGACGCGATGGGCAACCGACGCGGACGTCGATGCAGCTTGGCTCGAGGTCGATCTCGGCGCGCCCGTGGCAATTCGCAAAGTCGCTATCGAAGAGTCCCACGAATACCAGCGGGTGCAGGCCTTCGAATTGCAGTATCACGACGGGCAGACGTGGAAGACCTTCCACGAGGGTACGACCATCGGCCCGGACTGGTCGGCCAAGATCGATCCGATCACGGCGCAGCGATTCCGCCTGAACATCCTCAAGGCCCCCGGCGGGCCCACCATTGCCGAGTTCATGCTGTTCTGACGCGAGGTCAAGAGACACAGAATCGCATGGACAAACGCGATGAATTGTCCGATAATGCAATGGGTGTCCGTGTGTGGTCCATGAATGAGGTGTCGGGAGAACGGTCATGCGCAGAAGGGCTTTCACACTCATTGAGCTGCTTGTCGTCATTGCCATCATCGCCATCCTCATGGCTGTTCTCATGCCGTCGTTGCACGTCGCGAGGGAGCAGGCGCGCAGCATTCACTGCCGCGGCAATGTCCGGACGCTGACGATGGCTTGGCTGATGTACAAGGACGAGGACGACGGCAAGCTGGTCGCTGGCATGCCCGAATGGTCCGACAGGGGAGCTTGGGTACGGATCCCGCCCGGCGGCGTCAGTTCCACGGTCGAGCAAAAGAAGGAATACATCAGGAAAGGCGCGCTGTGGCCTTACGTCAAGGACGTGGAGGTCTACCGCTGCCCCTCGGACAAGCGCAAGAACAATCCGTATCACAAGTACGCCTATCGTACGTACTCCATCGCCGGCGGCATGAACGGCACCGAAGACCCGGACACCACTTGGCAAATCAGGCCCTGCAAGAAGTACACCGACATCAGGCAGCCGGCCGGCAAGATCGTATTCATCGCCGAGTGTGACCCTCGCGGCTACAACGAGGGGTCCTGGGTCATCGAGCCGAGGACCAAGCGATGGGTCGATCCGTTCGGGATTTGGCATCGCGACAACAGCAGCGTCCTGAGCTTTGCGGACGGTCGCGTCGATATGCACCGGTGGCTCAGCCGGGGTCTGGCGGAGTGGAACCTCAAGGCGCTGCACGAGCCGACGACTTTCCAGTTCTACAGGACCCCGCAGGACGACGAGGAAAAGGAGGACTTCGCGTTTGTGTTGGACGCCTACGCCTACAGATCCATTCTGTAGCACTCCTTGCCGAATCCGTATCATCCCTCGGCGGGCGGGCGCTTTGCGAGGTGCTTGTCCATGAAGTACAGCAGCGCGGGCAGGTCGATGACGTGCCCTTCGTCATGCACGTCGAGGACGATATTCTCCGGTTTGTCCATGTTGTCGTAGATCGCCCGGACCTCCTTCATCGCCTCGCGGGCCAGCGGGACATAGAACTGGCTCATCGGTTCTTGAAGGCCGTTCTGGCATTGGAGCGGCCGGGGGGCGGTCAGGGCGTAGATGTCCGCGTAGTCGGCCAACTCCCGCAGCCCGTCGAACTTCCAGCACATGCAGTGGTCCTGCTCCATGTGGTCCATGGTGGTGAGGAAGCCCGCGCTGACGGTGGCCGCGATTCGCTCGTCCATCGCGCCGAGCCACATGGCCATCTCGCCGCCCAGCGAAAGGCCGCCGCAGCCGATCCGCGATGCGTCCACCTGGGGCAGCGACTGGAGGTGGTCGACGCAACGCATCAGGTCCCACAATCGCTCGCCCATGAGCAGACGGCCTTCCTCTCGCACGTCGTGCTGGCTCACGGTGGTTGAGATCGTCACGTAGCCGCTGGTGGCCAGGGCGGTGCCGAACCCCCTGTAGTGCGCGTCCTCGAACTTCGCTCTTTCGGGCTCCTTGGCAATGGTCTCGGTGCTGTACGGGCTGTACAGGTCGCTCCCATGGCCGCCGATGCAGACCACTGCGGGGCACCGACCGCTCTGCGAGGCGGGCGTCGTCACGATGATGCGGATTCGTCTGCCGGCGGTGGAGTTGATTTCGAGCTCCTCGACCGTGTAGCTGCCCTTTGCTTCGGAGGACAGTCTCTGCGGATTCAGAGAGATTTGGCTCTTTGTTCGGATCAGATCGTCGATCTTCAGACGCGCCGACAGGCTGGCTCGGACCTCCTTCTGCCACGCGACCGCGTCGGCGGCGGAGCGGGGGGTGTACTTCCTGGAGCGGAGGTTGCCGGTCGCAGCCAGTGCCGGGGAGACCTCGAAGGTCTCCTTGTCCAGATCGATCGTGACGGTCGTCCCGTCGGCAAACGTGGTCCGCTGCCTGCGGAACGATTCGTCGAGAAACTCGTGGCTGGTCATATCCAGCAGCCCGACCCGCTGGTTCAGGGCACACATCGTGCGGACCTTCGCCAGTTCCTCGTCGCTCGGGAAGGGCGACAGGTAAGGCATGCCTGCGTTGGCCAGGCCGTGGAGGTAACCGAGGTCGGTTTCCGGGATCCCCCACTCGCCCTTGCCCATGGACCAGGGCAACAGCAGGGCGTCGTGGTACACGAGGTTGAACAGGGGGATGGGGATTCCCGAGGCCGGACCGTGGCCGGGGTCGGGCAGGAGCGGATACGGACCGTGATGAACCAGATCAAGGTGGGGGACGGACCAGTCGGCGGGTTCCTCGGAACTGACAACCCCGCCCGTCGAGCGGATGAAGTCCATGCACATGCCGCGGTACTGGAGGCAATCGGCGCGGGTCGCCGGGTGGTCGGGGTGATAGCATTCATCGGGCGGGACTACCGCGAAGACGTCGAGATAGGCGCCGCGGACCTTGATGCCGTGATCGAGGAGCCAGGAGTAGTTCTTATGGACGTGGCCTGGGGCCAGTCTCGAACAGAGGATCGATTGCTTGCCGCCGTACCAGACGCTGTGGAAGGTGCGTTGTCCCTCGCGGTCCACGATCGTGAGGTTTGGATCGTAGGACTTCGCGTCGAGGTAGTAGTCCCGGTACTGGTCGTGGATCGCGAAGACATAGCCCAGTTCGTCGCACGTGTCGGCCAGTCGTTTCATTGCTTCCCACCCGCCTGCGTCCGGGCAGGGCGGGATAATGTCGGGGTGGAGGTTGTCGTAGCCGCGGAAACCCCAGCCGTCGAGGTGGACATAGGCGCGATCGACGCCCTTGGCGGCCAGTCCGCGGAGGTGTGCGGCCCGCTCATCGAACGTGACGACCTGGTGGTTCTGGGCCGGATCGTCCTTGTTGTAGTACTGGGACTCGGGCTGGATGTGCACGAGAATCGACGTGTGGACGACGGGCGACCCGACGAGCCTGCCCACCAGCGGATTGCGTGCGATCTTCTCGCGGAGCGAAACGAAATGCCCGGTTTCCTGCACGTGCCGGCGGTATCGCTTGGCCATCGTGACATAGTTGCCCTTCGCGAAGAAGCACAGGCGGACACGGCGCGGGTATCGCAACTCGCCCAGCGAATGGACCCAGCGGATCTGCATCCGGGTGGGCCCGCCCGGCGGATGCTCGAACCGGCAACCGCCGTCTTCGGGGGTCTCGAGAACAACCAGCATTGCGCCTTGACCTTGCTGATGCCCCCACCAGGGCATGTACAGACCCCGCCCGTAGCTCATCGTGTCGTAAAGGTAGACCTGCTTGGGCCAGCTCTTGGGCAACAGCATCCCCTGCATGAAGGGCACTACCGTCGTGTCGAAAGACTCCTCCGCCGGCGCAGGCGGCCAGGCGCACTCCAGGACCCGCACGCTGTCCTCACGGGCAATCAATTCGCAGACCAGATCTTCCTGTGCTCCCTCCAGGCAGACGGACAGATCGATCCCCACGTCCATCCGGCTCTGTTCCTGGTGGAAGTCGCCGAGCGAGATCTTCACTCCGGTCTTGAAGCCTGTCCGGTAGGGGGATACTGCCCGTTTGCCCGCATCGGCCAGGCGCAGGGAGAATGTCTTGCCCGAGGTTTCCGCGATGAGGTCGCCGCCGGACGAAGCGATTGTGGACCAGGTGACATTCCCCGACCGGATCGTCATCTGCAAAGTGGTCGGATTCAATTCCACGCTGGTCTTCGACCCGCGGATGATCCACGCGCCCTGTTTCTCCGTGACTTCGACGGCAGGACTGCCCCAGTCGTTCTGCGTCGGCGCTGCTCCGGCGTGTGACAGGCTCGTTGCGCACAGCAGAATCAGGACAAGCCCAAGGGACAGATGGTTCTTCGGTGTGCTGGAGGTCATCTTTGCCATAGGTTTGCACTCCCTGTGTTAAGGTTCTCTGATTGCCGTGTCATCATACCTGCCTTGTGGTCGCATGTCGATGAGTATGATGCAGGGGATATATGGGACCTATGGGACCTGTGCTGCTCCAAGATGCGCAGGCGGCATTATAGGACCGGCGCTCTGGCCATGGTGCGGAATTTCCCGGTGATTTGCGGAACCTGTCAGATGCTCGTTAAGAGACCTTCTTGGTCTGCCGAGACAGGTCTCGGGACGGATCCTGTGGCGTCATAGGGGATGCGTCCTGTGTCGCGCGGTTTCACGCACGATGCACGACGCACGACGCCTGTGAAGGACATCAGGCATGGCGACAGCAACTCAAGAGTGCCCCGCCCGATTCGGCGAAGGCATCATCGCATCCTATCCCGACCCCCTCCGGACGTGCATCTGGAATGCCATCGTCGAAAAGGCCACGGACGTGCATCTGCACTGTGTGGCCGAAGGGCTGCGGGTGCTTCACCGCGTCGATGGGATCATCCATCCCAAAGGGGTGCTCTCGCCGGCCGAAGGTCGAACGCTGCTGAACCAGTTGAAAAGCGCATCGGGTCTGAACTTCATCCGCTCGTTCACGCCGACCGAAGGCCAACTCACCTGGCCCGACGGCGATATGCGATGGGAGATCCGCGTCACACTGACGCCCGTCCGGGATCGCGAGTCCGCCCACTTGCGACTGCTGAGCATGCCCCGAGACGAGTGGGACATCGCCAACCTCGGCTTCACGCCCGCCGATCAGGAAAAGGTCGCTGCGGTCGTCCGGTCGCTCACCGGCCTGGTCCTGGTCACCGGGGCCACCGGCTCCGGCAAGACGACCACGATGTACTCCCTGGCCTCCCTGATGGACCTGCGGACCACGACGACCTACTCCATCGAGGACCCGGTCGAGTTTCGCCTGCCCTACGTCCAGCAGATCGAGGTCGATGAGTGCCACGGACTGACGATGCACGAGGGGTTGCGAACGATCCTCCGTATGGACCCCGACCTGATTCTCGTGGGCGAGATCCGCGACCCGGACTCCGCGATGGTGGCCGCCCGTGCCGCGCTTTCCGGCCGGCTCGTTTTGGCGACGATCCACGCCCAGGACGCCGCAGGGGCCATTGATTCCCTCCACTATCTCGGAGTGCCTCACCACGTCATCGGCAGCTCCTTGCGTCTGATCATTGCCCAGAACCTGATCCGCCGGCTCTGTCCCGATTGCTCCCAGCCCGTTGCATTGGGCGACGAAGACCGGGAACTGTTTGCACAATCCGCGATGGAGACTCCCGATCACCTCATGCGGGCCGTCGGCTGCCCGGCGTGCTATTCATACGGCTACCGGGGACGGACCGGTGTCTTCGAAGTTGCCCACATCGACGACGAGGTCGCGACCTTCATCCGGTCGGGATCGCATCACCGCGAGATCACCGACTGTCTCCGCAAAAAGGGGACGCGTTCGATGGGCCAGGACGGCTTGGAGAAGGCGGCGCTGGGCGTCACGACGATGGACGAGGTCCGTCGGGTCTGCACGTTCAGCCGGGGCATCGAGCTGATGCGACACACGACCGATCCGCTGTCTTTGGAACTCGACAGTCTCACCCGCTCGGACGTGTGAGTCCGACGACGGCTACCGCGGGATTCGCGCCAGCGTATAGCTGTACGGCGGCAACGGAAGCGACAGTCTGCCGTCGGCGAGTTCGCTCGTGCTTGCGATGGGCTTGATCGCCTCCGGCGCCTCCAGCGTATTGACCGCCCAGGGCACGTCCGCGACGAGGGTTCGAATCTCCGCGTTCCCAGCCGAGTCCACGTCGTTCAAGGTGATCTCCAGGACCGTGGGAGTCTGTGTCCCTTTGTACACGATGGACAGCAGCAGACTGCCGTCGTTTGCCCTCGCGGCCAGGACATCGAGGTCTCGGTACGTCCATTCCTTCTCGGCGTTTCGCAGTTCCGGCAGGACCCGCGGCGCCTTCTCCGATGAACAGGTCAACTCCGCTCTGACCGGGACAGCTTCCGCGAGTGCGGCGAACATCGCCTGGGCGTAGTGACATGGATTGGCATAGACCCGCTCACGGTTCTTCCGCAGGCCGCCGCCGTGGTTGACCGTGGCCGACTGTGTTACCATCGTCACGAAGGGCGCCAGGCGGACCGCGGCGTGGTAGATCAGGACGTCGTACAGGGCCTCCGCCTGCGTCGCTGGGCTCACCAGGTTCTCATGCGTCAGGCGTCGCGGCGCGTCCGGCGACGATTGTCCGAGGTGGGCGAACAGTTGGAGTTCCGTGACCGCCAGGTGTGGATCGTCGATCCCGCCGGCCTTCATGTCGTCCCGCAGTGCGCCCCATCGCTGCTCCAGCACCTCCGGAACCGCCATGAAGTCGCGGAACACGTCGAGCGGGTCCGTGCTCGTCGGGACGTTCCCGCCGATGAGAGGGTGATCGGTGGTGGTCTTCAACAGGTCCGCCGTCCCGGCGATCAGCGTGTCGTTCCACCCCTTTCCCCACAGCACCGGCGCGCCGCAGGCGTAGACCTGGATCGTTGGGTCGGCCGCGAGCACCGCCAGCGTGAACTGGCGGTATCGGTCCACGTAGCCTGCTGCCGTCGTCCAATGGTACTGCCAGTTTCCCCAGAGTTCGTTGCCGATCTCCCAATGACGCACATTGAAGGGCTTGGGATTGCCATTGGCCGCACGCAGCTTGCCCATCGGGGTGCCGGGCCCGCCGTTGCAGTACTCGACCCACTGGGCTGCTTCTTCGGGGGTGCCATTGCCTCCGTTGGTGCAGATCATCGGCTCGCAGCCCACCGCCTTGCAGAAGGCGATGAACTCGTCGGTTCCGAAGAAGTTGTTCTCCTGCTGGCCCCAGGCGTAGTTCGGCAGGGTCGGTCGGCGCTCGATGGGTCCGACGCCGTCACGCCAGTGGTAGCTGCTGACGAAGTTGCCGCCGGGCCAGCGAAGGATCGGCACACGTGACTCCTTGAGAAAGCGAATGACGTCGGGATCGGCCCTGTTGATGTGATCGGCAGGATACAGCAGCACGCGGTCCACAACGAACTGTCCCGGCCCGTCGGCGGTGATGGCGAAGCGGTATGCCTTGTCCGCAGGCGAACCGGCGGCGACTTCGAGAGTCGCGTCAAACCGCTGCCATTGCGTCCCGACCGGTGAGATCGTCGCCTTCGCACAAACGTCTCCGTCAGGCCCGAAGAGCGTTGCCGTCAGCGACTTCAAGTCCGGCGAACGCACCCAGATCGTGAGGTCGTATTTCCTGACGCGGTGCAGCGGCAGCCAGGTCCATTGACAGATGCCCTGTCCCGCCTCGCGGGTCGCGATTCGCTGGGCCCGTCCGCCGTAGGGACCGGTGTCCGGGCTGGCCTCGACCGGTCCGACCTTGGCCCACCAGCAGGCGACCGCCTCGTTGCGGGACTTCACTAGGTTCTCCCGCTCCGATTCCGGCCAACCCCAGCGGCCTGCGTCGTTGCGAATCGCCCGGGCGATCTCGTCCCGCGCGAAGTGAAACGTCGCGACGCCGTCCGGCGAGAGCTGCCCCGTCGAGAAGGGATAGTCCGAGAACGTCGGGTTCTTCAGGATCTGGGCCTCCATGCCGTTGGTGATATTGAAGTACAGGTGCTCGCAGAACTTACCGGTGAGGTAGCGGGGGATCGGATACTGCGACTTCTGGGCGGTGTGGACGACCAGAGAGGCCCTCTGTGGGCCCCGAGCGCTCTCGGCAGCCCGTGCGACCCAGACCGGCAACAGGCCCATGGCGACCGCAGCCAACACGGCGGATGTTCTCTTCAGCGGACGGTCGATCAGGTCTTTCATAGCCATACCCCCTGGCAAGGATGCTGGTGTACCTTCTGCAGTTGGATGTCCATGGGCATCATACCGGAGATTTCTTCTGAACGATAGGGGCATCTTGCTCGTAAAGGGCGTGTTTGTTCCGCGGCGGCTGCGCCGTCGCATGGAATGCTGGGAATACCTTGTTATGGAGCCGATTATGGCCAAGAGAGAACCTCGTAAGACAGCCGGGAAGGGGGGCAAGCCCGCCGTACCCGATAGCAAGGAGAGCAGCGAACTGGGGCCTGTGGGCGTGGAATGTGGGCAGGAGGTCAAGCCCGTGCAATTGCAGGAAAGCAAACCGACGGTCGCGCCGGCGCAGACCCTGACGCACGATCAAATCGCCGGGCGGGCCAAGAAACTCTGGCAACAGCATGGCTGCCCGCAGGACAAAGACGAATATATCTGGCACGAGGCCGAAAGACAGTTGAAGCGGGAGTTGGGGATGGAGTAGACTCCATACCCATGAATCTACCTGCACATATTGAGGGCCTGCCCAACCTGTGCGGCTCGGAGACGCTGATCTCCGACGCCGTGGCGAAGGCCGCCCATCGTCGTCGCGAAAGCACCATCGACTGGACGCGAGTCAAGAGCGCCTGCGCCATCGCGCTGCACATGCACCAGCCGCTGATTCCCGACCCGGATCAGGAGCTTTCGCACGCCCCGATCATCAGTAACCTCAAGCACATGATGGACCACCCGAATGTGGGCGACAACCACAATGCGAAGGTCTTTCACTGGTGCTACAAGCGGATGGGGGAGTTGATCCCCCAACTTGTCTCCGAGGGCAAGGAGCCCCGCGTGATGCTCGACTACTCGGGCACGCTGTTGCACGGCCTGCACGCGATGGGCCTGGACGATGTCTTCGAGAACCTCCGGCTGATCACGTGCGATCCGCGGTATCGCCACTGCGTCGAGTGGCTCGGTTGCCCCTGGGGCCACGCGGTTGCGCCCTCGACTCCCGTCCAGGACTTCCGGCTCCACGTCCAGGCCTGGCGGCACTTCTTCGCGGCCCTGTTCGGCGCGGAGGCCCTGGCCGGAGTGCAGGGATTCTCGCCCGCTGAGATGGCCCTCCCGAACCACCCCGACGTGTGCTACGAGTTCGTCCGGACGCTGAAGGACAACGGCTATCGCTGGGTCCTCGTCCAGGAGCATTCGGTCGAGCACGTCGAGGACGGCCGCTCCCTCAAGTATCCGCACCGCCCGCACAAGCTCGTCGCCCGTAACTCGCAGGGCCAGACGCTCTCGATCACTGCGATCATCAAGACCCAGGGCAGCGACACGAAGCTCGTCGGCCAGATGCAGCCGTACTTCGAGGCGCTGGGACTCGGCCGGGTCGAGGCCGTCGGGTCGTGCGTCGCGCGGGATGCGTCGTGCGAAAGAGACGCTCCGTCGCACAACGCACAACGCAAGACGCGGGACGTGACCGTCTCCATTCCTTCGCTGGTCGCCCAGATTGCCGATGGCGAGAACGGCGGCGTCATGATGAACGAGTTCCCGCCCAAGTACCTGCAGGTGATGGCCGAATGCAGCGGGACCCCGACGCCCACGGTAAATGTCACCGAATACCTCGACTATCTTGACTCGCTGGGCGTTCGCGAGGGGGATTTCCCCGAGATCCAGCCGATCATGCAGCATCGGATCTGGGCGAGGTTCCAGCCGGGGTCGGGGCCGGAAGCCCTGAAACAGACCATCGATCAACTCTCTCGCGAGGACTCGCGATTCCACGTCGAGGGCGGGAGCTGGACCAACAACATCTCCTGGGTTCGCGGCTACAAGGATGTCCTGGAGCCGATGGCGGCCGCCAGCGTGATGTTCAACGAAAAGATGCTGCGTCCTGGCGTACCGACATCCGATCCCCGCTACCGCAAGGCCCTGTTCCACCTGCTCACGAGCCAGACGAGTTGCTACCGCTACTGGGGCTCGGGCCTCTGGACCGACTGGGGTCGGGAGATCTGCCGGCGAACGATGGAGATCCTTCGCTGATCGATGAAGGACGATTGGTGATTGGCCCGCCGGCTGAAGCGGTCAGATCCTCCGACCTTCTGACCTTCTCACCCTCTCACCTTCTCCCTCTGCACTCGCTCACAGCGACAGGAGATACTCGACGAGGGCGTCGAGGTCTTCCGGGCTCAGTTGCGACGTTCGGCCGTGCTGGTTGTTCGGGTTCTTCGTCGTGAAGATCTCCTTGAGAGTGACGGCGCTGCCGTCGTGGAGGTAGGGACCAGTCCGCCAGAGCTCGACGCAGGTCGGCGTGTCGAACTCGCTGCTGCGATCCAGCGCGGACCTCGTGCCCACGTCGTAGATCTTGAGCGATGTGAACAGAGGAGCCGGATGACAGGCGGAGCAGCCGACCGCGGGGTCCTCGAAGATCTGCTTGCCTCTGCGAGCTTTCGGGGAGAGCTGGCCGTTGACCAGGTAGGGACTGGGCTCGGGCTCCATCGAGCGGAGGTATGCCCGGACCGCGTTCAAGTCGCCTGCCTCGATCTCGCGGAACTGGATGAACAGGAAGCCCTTCTCGGTGGCCTCCTCCATGTTCTCGCGGATTGCCAGCGACATGGCCGGCGGGGTCTTGTGCGACCACAGCAGCGAGCGGGCGTTCTTCGGGTTGCCGATGCCGTCGTTGAGCAGATCCCAGTTCAGGCCGTCGGCCCGGCCGTCCGGGTGGCACGAGGCGCAAGAAAGCCAATTCTGGAAGCTGTGGCGCCCGTCGTGGAAGACGAACTCCCCGTGGCGGACGCTGTCCGTCGCGGGCTGTGGGCCCAGGCCGAGTCGCTTGACTACCTGGCAGCGGCTCGGGTTCAGGACCAGCACTTCGCCGGAGTAGTAGCTCGCGAGGAGCAACTGCTTGCCGTCGCGAGATAGGGCGATCGCCCGCGGTCCCTTGGCGGCGATCGGCGTGCGGGACATCAGGTCCGCCGCATAGAGGGCGCTGAGGTGATAGGACAATTGATCTCGCTTTGTCGGGTCCTCTTTGATCTGTTGCCAGATCGCCGCGGCGTCGCCGGCCTTTGCGAGGGCAGGATCGGAAAAAGGCAGGTCGGGCCTACTTTGAGGGGGAAAAATCTCTTGGTTCGATTTTCCCCCCTCAAACCCTGGTCGCGCGTCGAGAGCTTCGTCAGGTCCATTCTTCAACGAAATCGAACTGCGAGATTTCGTTGAAGAATACAGGCCCGATTCGCCTTCTTCCAGGCCTTCCCCAATTACCCTCTCTTCTCGTTCCGCGAGGCCCGATCCACCCAGGACCGTCTCGATCTCCAACCGCGG
>JAXDBU010000041.1:0-5504 GCA_034678485.1 Sedimentisphaerales bacterium
TCAGCCCGCTGGGCATCTTCGGAGCCAACCATGACGCTGAGTTGGTTGCCGAGTGGGCACGGCAGGACGCGGCGATCACCCATCCCCATCCGGTCTGTCAGCAAGCCAATGCATTGTTCACGATGGCTATTGCCCATGCCATCCGCCGGGGGTGCGATGGCCGAGGTCTGTACGAGCAGATCGTGACCTGGGCGGAAGACATGAAGGTGGATGGGAGCCTCCTGGAGGCGGTCCGAGGTGCAGCCAAAGCACCGCCCGCCGACTATGTCCACCAGCAGGGATGGGTGCTGACGGCATTCCGCAACGCCTTGTGGCAGCTCCTGCATGCCCCGAGCCTGGAGGAAGCCGTTGTGGACACCGTCATGCGCGGCGGAGACACTGACACCAACACCGCCATCTGTGGCGCGCTTCTGGGCGCTGTGCATGGCCGGGACGCCGTCCCCGGCCAATGGGTCGAATGCGTGCTGAACTGCCGCCCTGCGGCCGGACAACCGCATGTGCGCCGTCCCCGTCCGGAGTGCTTCTGGCCGGTGGATGCGTTGGAACTGGCGGAGCGTTTGGTCGGCCAAAATTGCTCGGAGGATTCGGATGCAGAGGAAATGTGACTCAACGCCGCTTCCGCCTCACCTGGAACGGTCTGATCTTTGATAACCCGTTGAAATTGAAGGTTTTCAGTTAACTGCGGGAGAACGAGAACGGTTATGAAAAGGGTTGCACACGGGGAGGTTCGAGACGGAGGTCCTGGTCGAGGCGTTTTCCTGGGTCAGATCCTATGTACTGGGTGTACGTCCTGCTGAATCGTCAGGCCGGGCGTGGCTCGATGAGGCATTGGGCAGAGCGAGTCCGCCGCAGGCGGATTAACCGCCAGGTCGCAGGTTCTCCCGATCTATCGGGATACTCGGGGAGTTCCTTTCGAGGACCATCCGATCCGTGCCTCTGCTGCGGGGCGGGGGACATTTCTCCAGTCTCGCAAGTCCACCACGTGGATACAGCGACATCTTCTCGGTAGACCCAGTCGCGACGTGCTCTGAGGTGGAACTTTTTTTTGCTTTGTGGTAGTACGATTTCAAAAATCGTGCTATTGTGATCGCGAATTACCCCCTACTGTGAAGGAGAATGGATATGCCACACTTGCTGATCGTGGACGATGACCCTGATTTCGTAGAGGCCATTGAGCTTCACCTGGAGCGCTCCGGCCATTCCGTCGAGTCGGCCTTCGACCGGTCCGAGGGTATGCGTCTTGCCCGCGGGGGGCGGTTCGATCTGCTGATTCTGGACGTGATGATGGCCGAACCGGACGACGGCATCGTCATGGCCCAGGAGCTTCGGAAGGAGGGGTTCGACAAGCCGATTCTCATGCTGTCCGGCATCTCCAGGGTCGCCGGCATGAGGTACGGTCAGGACAACGAGGTTCTTCCTGCCAGCGACTTCCTTGAAAAGCCGGTCAAGCCCGAGACGCTCGTCGCAAAGGTCCACGCCCTTTTGAACCCATAGAGGAGACGCCATCCATGCTCACTACGGAACAGGATCGGCTCACGGCCGAAATCGCGACCTTGGTAGACGAGCACGGCCGCCGCCGCAGTTCGTTGATCCCGATCCTCCAGGCAATCCAGATGCGCCACCACGTGATCGGTGATTTCGCGATGCAGGCGGTAGCCGATCGCCTGGGGATTCATCCGGTCGAGGTGTACGGGGTCGTGACATTCTACGCTTTCCTCCATGAGAAGTACCACGGGCGGTTCGTGATTCGTCTGTGCCGGACCGCCAGTTGCGCGATGGCGGGCAAGGACGCCGTGGCCCGACAGCTACGGAACGATCTGGGCATCGATTTCGGACAGACGACGCCGGACGGCCGATTCACCCTGGAGTGGGCCAACTGCATCGGAATGTGCGATCAGGGCCCGGCCATGCTCGTCAACGATCAGGTCTTCACGCATGTCACACCCCAGAAGGTGCATGACATCCTCAGCGCCTGCGAGAAGGTCTTTGGATCGCAATCACAGCAGACCGAGGAGGTGCACGCACTATGACGATCCGCAATGGCATGACGCTGGCCTCGATCCAGGCGAACGCGGGGCTGACGGCCGCTCTGAAGATGAATCGCGCCGGCGTGATCGGGGCGATCCGCAGCTCGGGGATGAAGGGGCGAGGCGGCGCGGGTTTCCCCACCGGCGTCAAGTGGAACCTCGCCGCCGCCGCACAAGGGGCCGCGAAGTACGTCGTCTGCAACGCCGACGAGGGCGAGCCCGGCACGTTCAAGGACCGGGTGATTCTCACCGAATGGCCCGACCTGGTTTTTGAGGGAATGACGATCGCCGGCTACGCTATCGGCGCCGCCGAGGGCATCCTGTACCTGCGTGGCGAGTACACGTACTTGTGCAAGGGATTGGAGAATTGTCTGACGAGGCGCCGGCAGGCGAATCTCCTGGGACAGAGAATCCAAGGCAGAGACGGCTTCTCTTTCGACATCCACATCCACATGGGCTGCGGCGCCTACGTCTGCGGCGAAGAGACGGCGCTGATCGAGAGCCTGGAAGGCCATCGCGGCGAGGCTCGCAACCGCCCGCCGTTCCCGGTGAACACGGGCCTCAACGGCGCGCCCACCATCGTCAACAACGTCGAGACCTTTGCCTGGGCGGCCGCCATCTGCGCCAGGGGCGCCGACTGGTTCCGCGCCATCGGCACGGAGAAATCCACAGGCCCCAAGATGCTCAGCGTCTCGGGCGACGTGGAGCGTCCCGGGGTGTACGAATTCCCCATGGGCACGACCGTTCGCGAGGTGCTGAAGGCCGCCGGCGGCGAGAACGCCAAGGCGGTCGTTATCGGCGGCGCCTCGGGCCACTGCGTCGCGGCCGAGGAGTTCTCTCGCGCCATCAGCTACGAGGACATGGCCACAGGCGGCGCGGTCATCGTGTTCGGCCCGGATCGGGACATGCTGGAGGCGGCGGAGAACTTCCTCGAATTCTTCGCCGACGAATCCTGCGGCCAGTGCACCCCCTGCCGGATTGGCAACGTCCACCTGCTGGAAGGCGTTCGCCTGCTGCAACGTGGCGAATGCTCCACGAAGTACCTGCACGAGTTGTGTGCGCTCGGGCAGACCATGCAGATCGCCTCCAAGTGCGGCCTCGGGCAATCCAGTCCCAACGCGTTCCTTTCCATCGTCAAGCAGTTCCGTCACGAGGTCCTCGGCCGCACGCCTGCTTCGGCCGAGGCATAGGAGATATTCATGAGCCAGAAGAACCCCTGCAACGAAGGCGGCTGCCGCGCCCCGACCAGCCAGCGTGCCCAGATTGTCCCAATATCCGAAGCCGGCGACGCCATCGGCTCGATGATCGCCGTCACGATCGATGGCCACGAGATCAAGGTTCCTCTGGGTACGACGATCCTGGAGGCGGCCCGGCAGCTCGGCATCCACATTCCCACGCTCTGCCATCACGACGATCTGTGCGTGGCTGGCGTCTGCCGGGTCTGCGTCGTCGAGGTCGAGGGACAGCGCACGCTCCAGGCGAGTTGTGCCTACCCCGTCACCCAGCCGATCGTCATACGCACCCACACCCGCAAGGTCCGCCAGGCGCGGCGCCACATCATCGACCTGCTTCTGTCCGAGCACTACGGCGAATGCTATAGCTGCTTTCGCAACAACAACTGCGAGCTCCAGTCCCTGGCGAAGGAATACGGCGTGGACTTCTTCCGCTTCGGGCATCCGGAGAAACCGCTGCACAAGGTGGACCGCTCCAGCTACTCCGTCGTGCGGGACATGAACAAGTGTGTGCTGTGCCGGCGCTGCGTGCGGACCTGCATTGATGTGCAGGAGGTGGGCGTGCTGGAGGCCGTCGGACGGGGCAACCGGACGACGATCTCCACCTATCTCGACAAGCCGCTCGGCGACGTGGTCTGCATCAATTGCGGCCAGTGCATCAATCGCTGCCCCACCGGCGCGCTGCGGGCCAACGATCCCACCGACGAAGTCTGGGCCGCCATCGACGACCCCGCCAAGCACGTGGTGATCCAGACTGCCCCCAGTCCCCGCGCCGGCATCGGCGAGGAGTTCGGCATGGAGCCGGGCGTCCCGATGACCTGGGAGATGAACACGGCCCTGCGCCGCTGTGGATTCGACAAGGTCTTCGACACCAACTTCACCGCCGACCTGACGATCATCGAGGAGGGCACGGAGCTGATTCTCCGCCTGTACAAGAACCTGGTTCAGGGTGACGCGAGCCAGCCGCTGCCGCAGTTCACCTCGTGCAGCCCCGGCTGGGTGAAGTACATCGAGCATTTCTACCCTGAGTACCTGCCGCACGTCTCGACCTGCAAGAGCCCGCAGCAGATGTTCGGCTCGCTCATCAAGACCTGGTACGCCCGGATGAACGATCTCGACCCGGCGAACATCGTCTCGGTCGCGTTGATGCCGTGCTCGGCCAAGAAATTCGAGTGCAACCGGCCCGAGATGTGCGACAGCGGCTACAAAGACGTCGACTACGGCCTGACCACGCGCGAGTTGGCGCAGATGATCCGCGAGGCCGGCATTCATCTGCCCGAGATGCCCAAGAGCGACTTCGACGACCCCTTCGGCACCGCCAGCGGCTCGGGCGTCATCTTCGGCGCCACCGGCGGCGTCATGGAGGCGGCCATGCGATCTGTGATCGAATTCGTCACCGGCAAGAAAGTGGAGGATTTCTACGAGCACGCCGACATCATCCCGGTGCGCGGCTTCGAGGGCTGCCGGTACGTGGAACTGCGGATTCCCGACGAGGTCGGGCCTGTGCCGGAGCTGATCGGGCACCTGGTCCCGGACTGGAACTGGATCAAGGGCGCGACCCTCAAGGTCGGCGTCGCGCACGGCACCGCCAACGCCAGGAAGGTGATGGAGGACATCAAGGCCGGCGGTAAGTTCAGCGAGTGCCACTTCATCGAGTTCATGGCCTGTCCCGGCGGGTGCCTCGGCGGCGGCGGCCAGCCCATCCCGACCAGTCCCGCCATCCGGGAGGCCCGCGCCCGCGCCATCTACCAGGAAGACGCCGCCTACGGAAAGGCAGGCAAGGCCCGCAAGAGCCACGAGAATCCCGCCATACTGAGAGTGTACGGCGAATTCCTCGCCGACGGTCCCTGCGGGCATCGATCGCACAAGCTGCTGCACACGCACTACACGCCACGAGGCAAGTGGATCGGCTGAAACCCCTGGTCCCACCGGCCCGTGGCACAGGACAGACCTCGCCTGCTCGCAGGCAGGCCTTTGCGGAGGATACGCTTCCTTGCGGTGGCTGGTCTGCGCCAAGGAACGCCCATGCACGAGGTGGACATCCTGAAGAATCCCCGGGACCGATAAAATCGTGAAAATACCGTAGACATACGGGGGATTTCGGCGGGATAATAGGAACTGGCTCGGCAGCGAGCCGGGCGAGGTCATGTGCAAGGTGTGGGATCATATCACTTCTTAAGGAGCGGATTATGAAAAGGCTCATCCTGACTGGTCTCGTCGTTCTCCTGTTTGTCCTGCTGGCCAC
>JAXDBU010000042.1:0-4715 GCA_034678485.1 Sedimentisphaerales bacterium
ATGGCATATCCTCCAGTTCGCTGCATCATAGCACGATCCGGCGGCGATACAATACCGGGAATCCTGAGACAGCGAGTGGATCGCCTCGGCTTCATCATCGAACAGGCCGAGCCAGACTGGTCGGCCCTCAAAGAAGATCCTGGCGAACCACCTTTCGTGCTGCTTGCTGTACCCGACGCCTTTGAATCGGGAGCGAGCGCCGCCGGTATTCGTTGGGGCGGTGGACACTGCCCGCCCCTACGACTCTGCTCCCAGGATCGGCAAGACTACGCCGTGCATCTTAGAACGGTGGGTGACGTCGCTGCGGAGGCCCCGAGCGGGCCTGCGTGGAGAGTTCTGCGCTTTATGGCCTCCGGCGTGGTACACGCGAGATACGCGCGCCGGAGTACGCCGTCCATGTTGACTGGGTGGGTAGTGTGCCGGTGCATGGCCTGTCTGGAGTTCCGCGTTTACGCGGTCCTGAGCCGCCTGAAGGCGGAACTCGAAACGGCGTCGGCGACTTCCACCCACCATTTGAAAACGGACGGCGTATGAGGGTGTGCGACGCACCCCCGGTCCAATCGAACGTGTTTTTGCCTTGACAAAACGGGGGATCGTGGTGTACAAGAAAGTAGTAGATGTGTGTCCGCGGGCGGGTAGGTGCGGCCCCGCTTCATCGCGCCGGTCCGATTCGGGGCATCCTTTGGTCGGAGAGGCGCCAATGAATGTCACGCGAGGCACGAAGTCGTGAGGGGACTTTCCGCCTTGTAGTTCGAGGATAGGCATTTCATCGCATCGTTCGGATCGGTTGTTTGCAGGAAGGAGGTGGCGGCAGGTCGTAACAGCTTTCGTTGGATGACGACGGAGGAAGTGTGTAGTTCACTCTCGGTGGTTCTGGCGTGTGGCCGGAACGAATGGTTCAATTGAATCGACTTTTGACGAGGAGGACTGTCATGTGTAAGAAATGGGTGAGTCTGGCTCTCTTGGTTCTGGTTCTCAGCCTGGCTTGGACAGGTGGGGCCAAAGCCGTCGATCCCAATCTCGTCGGGTGGTGGCCCTTGAATGAGGGGGCCGGCGACGTGGTTGCGGATCTGTCCGTCAGTAATACGACGGGCAGGGTCTACAACCTGGCCGGCGGGCTTGGGGCGGATGGCTCGGTCTGGCTGGCGGACGCTGTACGCGGCGCCGTCATAGGTTTCAACGGCACGGCGACTGGTGCGTTTGTTCGCGCCGGCACCATCCCCCAAATGACACTGACCAACGACTTCACCTGGTCCTTCTGGGCCAAGCAAGACGCGGGCAACATCACGACCAACGATATCATCGTTGGCAACCGAATGGACGAGAATACGGTCGATTTCGTGCCGCGTCAGTTCATCAAGTTCACGCCGACGAAGTTCGAGTGGCACATGAACGGCAACGGCGATGATAACCTGGAGTATGAGGACATTCCCGCCGACGTGTGGCTGTACCACGCGGTGGTGAAAGACGGAGATCGGTTGACGTATTACCGCAATGGCGCTGAAGCCAGCGCACGGACATTCACACAGCCTCTCAGCTTTCCTCTACCCCTCTTCTTCGGCGGCGACAACGAGGGTGCCGAGGGTGAGAATTGGCAGGGATCGCTGAGCGACGTGCGCACCTACAACAAGGCAGCAGCGAAGCTGGAGCTCCTGGCCGATATGCTGGGCATCGGGCCGATCGATGTGGAGATCGTTTTTGCGATCGAGCCTCCCGTTATCGACGGGCAGGTCGACACAGTCTGGGCGGCGGCCTCCACGCCGTCCTTCGTTCCTCAGGACGCGAACAGCGCCTCCGGGAACTGGAAGGCGTTGTATGATTCGGAGAATCTCTATGTGATGGTGGACGTCGCCGACGACAGTCTGCAAAATGATTCAGACGCTTCCTGGCAGGACGACAGCGTAGAAGTCTACTTTGACGGCGGCAACTCCAAGCTGACCACCGCGCTGTCCGGCGACGACCACCAGTATACGTTCGGGTGGACCGCAGACGACATCCAGGGAACCAACATTGCGGGGTACACGGAGGGGATTGAGCAGGGGCAGGTGACCACCGATACCGGCTGGCGGATCGAGATCAAGATGCCCTGGACGTCCTTGCTGGGGGACCCCAACGCCATGCCCGAGGCTCTCGGGCTGATCGGCGTCGATTGCTTCTACAACGACGACGACGGCGGCGACTCGCGTGAAAGTGCGATTTGCACGTTTGCCGACAACGCCGACGGCAACGCGTGGAATGATGCCTCTCGGTGGGGCACGGCTATCCTGGGGGCCGTTCCGGTGCCGGTCGATCCGAATATGAACGGCCTGGTGGCTCGCTACGCATTTGAGAACGACGTGAACGACAATTCCGGCAACGGCCTGAACGGCGTCCTCGTCGGCAATGCGACCTTCGTGGAAGGCCTGGCCGCCTATGGCATGGCGATGCAGTTCGACGGCGAATCCTATGTCGATTGCGGCAACGATTCCAAGCTGGACGTGACCGGTCCGATTTCCCTGTCCCTGTGGATCAGGCCGGACGCCGAAGACCCGGAGGGCAAAGGCACGGAGACGGCGCCGCTGGCCAAGGCATCGAACACGATGGATCCAAGCTGGAGCTGGCAGGTGCGCTACGGCTGGAACAGCCCGAAGCCCTGCATGGCCTTCACCTTCAACACGTCGCCCAGGGCATGGGTCTACGTCAACCGGAACCTGGTGCAGGGCGAGTGGGCTCATATCGCCTGCACCCACGACGGCGGGAAGTTGAAGTGCTATCTGGACGGCGTGGAAACCGATTCGACGCCCATGGGAACGATCACGAGCAGCAGCACGCCGCTGCTCATCGGATCGGATGGATGGGGAGACGACTGGATCGGCGCCATCGATGAGGTTGCCGTCTACAACAGGGCGCTGTCCGTCGGAGAGGTCCTTTACCTTGCCGGTTACCGTGCCGACACCGGTGAGTGAGACTTCTCTGGAGCCGACAACTCCGCATGATTCAGGGCCTGTACTGACCCGTTCAGTACGGGCCCTTTTTCTACCTGCCGGTTGGGAAGGGACCGCTTGCGCCGGCGATGATCCGGCGGTTGCCGTCCGTCCAGCGATCACGATACCAGCTCGACGCGGGGAACGTGTCGTTCAGTTGCGTCCTCCTGGCTGCCAGCATGTCTCTGTACCGGGTCCTGCGCGAGGCTTGGGCCGGTTCGCCCGCCAGGTTCTTCATCTGGAGCAGATCGGCGACGTTGTCGAACAGGACCTCTTTGCGGGGCAGGTTGTTCGAGCCGCCGCGGAAGACCGCGCAGGTGAATCGCTTGTCGCGGAGGGCTCGCCATTCGTGGCCGTCCTGCCAGAGGGCACAGGCGCCGGTGTTCATGAGAAGGGCGGCTTCGGGCTCCGCGCCGGCGTGGCCCCGAGCCAGGTGGCTCAGGTCCACGCCTTCGACGCCCTTGGAGATCTGCGTACCCAGGCCGGTCGAGTCGGGGGCGACGAAGTGCGTGATCTCCGCGACGTGGGAGCTGGTGGGCCAGGGGATGTGCGGGCGGAGTAGCGCGAAGCCCAGCAGCCGGCCGGAGGGGTCCCTGGCAGCCACGGCGGGCAGGCCGCGAGTCGCTTCGAGCAGGCGATCGAAAAACGCCTCCGGCAGCGGATTCTCGGGGAACGCAGCGAAGCTGTGCAGTACGTAGTGATTGAACAGGTCGATCGCCGCGCGTGCGTCGGCGGCCGTGATGGCAGCCAGCTGGATGTGCATCGTCTGACGAGTCTCCTTCCCTGTGCGACCTTCGATATCGCGACGGAAATCCGAAATTCGAGTATCGAAACGCGAAACAAATCCCAAGGATCGAAATCTGAATGACCAAAACACCGCCGCGGCGCCGGCGAAAGCCGTTTGGAGCTTCGGTCATTCGTGCTTGTTTCGAAATTCGAATTTCGTGCTTCGGATCTCAACCGAGGGCGAGGTCATGACGGCCTCGCCACGAGCCACGGATCACGAGCGACGAGCTACGAGGGCCGAGCGACGGCCTCAGTCCTCGCCCGTGCCCTGGCGGGGCATCGCGATCGTGCCCGTCCGGGCGACGCTCTTGATCCCGTATGGCTTGCAGACGTCGAGGAAGGCCTCCATCTTCGTCTCGGGGCCGCTGACCTCGATCATGAGGGACCGGGAGCTGATGTCCACGACGTGGCCGCGGAACATCTCGACCAGGGTGGAGACCTCGGGCCTTTTTTCCGGCGGGACCGCAATCGTGACGAGCATCAGGTCGCGGGCGACGACCGGCCTGTCGATGAAATCCTGGACCTTGACGACCGGCACGATCCGGGCGAGCTGCTTGCGGACCTGCTCGACGATGCGGTCGTCGCCGACGACAACGATGGTCATCCGGCTGAGCTTCGGGTCCTCGGTCCGACCGACGACCAGCGAGTCGATATTGAAGCCGCGAGCGGCGAACATGCCCGCGACGTGGGCGAGAACGCCCGGCTTGTTTTCAACCAGTGCACTGATGATATGCTTCATGGGAGACCCCGCTTTCTATGCATTCCCGTCCAGTCAGATGAGTCGTTCCAGGATGTCCAGGCCGTCCATTTCGTTGAGGCTCTTGCCGGCAGGGACCATTGGCCAAACATTTTCTTCGCGCTCGACGTGGAAATCGACCACGCAGGGCTTCTTTTCGGCCAGCATTTGCGTGACGGCCTTGGGCACATCGTCTTTGCAGTTCACGGTGATCCCCACGGCCCCGAGGG
>JAXDBU010000043.1:0-89018 GCA_034678485.1 Sedimentisphaerales bacterium
AAAAGCGACTTGAGGGGGTCGGCTTGGGGGCCGATTTAGTGACAGAGTGCCGTCCAAAGGGGGTGGTGGCGGGCGATGCCCGTCGTTCGTGCAACCGAGGGCACCCCAACGCGGTGTAGCGCGTTGGAGGAGCCGCAGATCGTGTTAAGAGGAGCAGGTATGGGCAAGTCACTGATGATCGTGGATGACTCGGCGACGATGCGCAAGATCATTATGCGGACCGTTCGGATGTCGGGTCTGGAATTCGAACGCACGGAAGAGGCCGGCAGCGGCGTCGAGGCGCTGGAGAAGCTCAAGGCCGGCCCGATCGACGTCGTGCTGTGCGACATCAACATGCCGGAGATGAACGGCACAGAGATGGTCAAGCAGGCTCGCCAGTTGCCGAGCTGTGCCGCGACGAAGATCATCATGGTCTCGACGGAGAGTGCCGAAGACCTGATCAAGCAAGTCATGTCCGACGGAGCGGACGGGTACATCAGCAAGCCGTTCACGCCGGAGAAGTTCCAGGAGAAACTGACGCCGTTGCTGAACTAAGAACCCGTGGCCCGGATGGGAAAACGCGTGGCCTTGTCGCTCGTCACGCGTCGCTCGGATCCCGGTCCGAACCGCGCGTCTCTACGAGCGACGAGGGACCGGGGACGAGCGACGCGTTTGGCGTACCCGATCTGCCTTCTTCCCATCTGAGTCGGAACCCATGATTCGCGGAGAACTGAAGATGATGACAACCGTTCCGTTGAAGGACGCGCTGCTCGACAGCGCCAAGGAAGTGTTTGAGACGATGGTGTTCATGGCGATGGAGGACTTGGGTGACGACCAGACGAGTCTCGGCGACCCCACCCTGCTGGGCTCGATCACATTCAAGGGCCGTCTGGAGGGCTGTCTGGGGGTCTGCTGCGACGAGATGTGCGCGCGGACGATCGCGTCCAACATGCTGGGCACGCTCAGCGCGGACGAGGTGAGCGAGAACGACATCAGCGACGCGATGGGCGAGATCGCCAACATGGTGATGGGCTCCGTCAAGTCCCGTATCCAGAACGAGGTGGGGGCTATCGAGGTGTCGATTCCGTCGGTCGTACAGGGGCGCGAGCTGAAGAACAGCCTGGGCGAGGGCGCCGGGCAGGTGAAGGTCCGTGTGAGCATCGAGGAACAATACCGCGCAGAGTTCTCTCTGCTGTACCGCGAAGGCAACGAATCGTGACGCGTCCTGCGTCGGGCGTCGTGCGAAAGGCTACGCATTCCACATGACGCAACTCGCACGACGAGGTGGATATATGGCAGCCATTGCAGCCAACATCACATCGCGTATCGCGGAGTTGTCCGACAGTGCATTTGGTGCATTTTGTGAAGACATCGGCGGCATGTTCGGCGTGGAGATACGCTGCGATCGGCGGAAGGCGGAGGCGTCCACGGTTCGCGCTCTTCGGGAACCCTTCAAGAAGCTGATCGCGGTGCATCTGACGAAGGCCGACGGGGCCCTGAACGGGACCTTCCACCTCGTCTTCGACCAGGGAGGCCTGTTCATCCTGTCGGGCGTGATCGTCATGCTGCCGGAGTCGCGGATCAGTGAGGATGCCAAGCGGGGCTCCGTCGAAGATGCCAACAACCTGCAGGATGCCGCCCGCGAGGTCGGCAACCTTCTCGTCGGCTCCTGGGACCGCATCTTCCGCGAGGACTGCCCCGGCCACCGGCATTTCGTCAAGACGGGCACGTTCATCGGCAAGCCTTGGGACAAACCCGAACAGATCGAGCTGCAGGCCAACACGGAAGTGGTCGCGGTCGTGTATGAGATGACAATCGACCCGTACCCGAGCTTCATGTGTGCGGCCGTTTTCCCCTGCGCGGTTCTGGATGGTTTCGGAGCAGACGAACCCACAGGGACGGAGCCTGCACCGACGGAGACTCCTGTGGCGGCGTCTGAGCCTTCGGGCAAGCCGGCACGGGCGCCGGAACCCGCGCCGGTCCCGAGACCTCCCGAGCCGGTCAAGAGTGCCAAGCCGGCGCCGGAGCCATCCCAGGTTGCGGAAGCTCCAAGGCCAAAGAAGAGTGCGGAGACCCCGAAGCCAAAGGAGGACGCGGCTGCTCCAGAGCCGCAGAAGAGCAGTGACTCCAGTCCCGCGACTCAAGTCCCGGATTCCGGACCCCACGTTGCGGTTCCCCAGCCGCCGGCGGATCGTCTCTCTGCGACTCGGCCGGCATCGGGTCAGGGCGCCGATGTCCTTCCGTCCAGTCAGCGCAGTCCGCTGGTCGATGGAGGCATGTTGCCCTCGGAACTGGCTTCGGCCCGGTCCGTCGGATCCGGCGCTGTCGTGCCCTCGGCCGGCTTTACGTTCCTCGATGCCGCCTACATCCAGTCCCAGCCGCAGGCGGCTCTGGCTGAGTTGCTCGGCATGTCGGCCGCCGAGATCATGGAGAAAGAGGTGGTCTGGGCCGGTCCGGAGGAGACCGTGCAGGACGTGATCGCCAAGATGCAGCAGCACAACGTCGGGTACGTGCTGATCGGCGTCAACGGCGTGCTGGAGGGACTCGTTTCGAGTTCCAATGTCCTGGGGGCAGTGAGTCTGTATCTGCGCCCGATGTTCGCCAAGTGGCATCGCCCACAGGATGATGCAACGCTGGGAGTGAAAGTGAAATGGGTCATGAGCCGACCGGTGAGAACGATCCGGCCGGATGCCACCCTGGCAGCGATGATCGAGACCATGCGCCGTTGCGGCGGGCGATGCCTGCCTGTCGTCGACGCGAAGGGAGCTGTGCAGGGGATTGTCACTGTGTTCGACATCCTCCTTCGCGTTTCGGAGTCAGACAAGAGCATTTCCTTCAAGGGCAGACCGCCGCAGGCGCCTGCTCTGTTGATCTAACGTGGTGGTGGGTCGCAAGATATGGATGGGATAGAAGGCAAAACGACGGAACAGGAAGCCAGATTGGCTCAGCTTGTCGAGCAGGCGGCCTGTTGCATCAACATGCTCAGCCCGACCGACTTGTCCGACGGGCGGCAGCTCGAGGACGTCCTTCGGCAGATCGGCCAGATCGCCCGGCAGCTCGATCAGCGCCCTGCGGAGGTGTGCGCGCAGCTTCAGGACACGACGAACGAGACGGTCCGGACGCTCCAACAGGTGCTTCGGCAGGACGTTGAAGACACGGGCGAGGCGTTGGACACTGTCTCGAAGGCGATCTGTTCGTTGCAGGAACTGGTCGGCCGACTGGCGGCGCCTCAGGTGAAGACGGAGGCCCTGCCCGCTGCGACGACGGCCCCGGTCCCGGCGCAGGAGGCTGCTGCGGCCGCTCCCAAAGCGATGATGATCTCCGAAGAGGATGCGCCGCTCGTGCTGGATTTCATCACGGAGGCCGGCGAGCACATCGAGGCCGCGGAGTCGGCTCTGTTGGAATTGGAGAACCACCCCGAGGACGGCGAACTGGTCAACAAGATCTTCCGTGCCTTCCACACGATCAAAGGGATGGCGGGCTTCCTCAACCTCTCAGACATCCAGTCCCTGGCGCATTCGTCGGAGAGTCTCCTGGACCTGGCGAGGAAGGGGCAACTGGTCCTGGCCGGCGCCAACAGCGACGTGGCGTTCGAATCGATCGACGCCCTGAAGAAGATGCTCGCGGGCCTGAAGAGCGCTCTCGAATCCGGTTCGCCGGTCTTGGCATTCGACCCGTTGGCCCAGTTGCTCGAGAAGCTCAAGACTGCGGCGGAAGGCAGAGCCGCCTCGACGCCGCCGGTCGTAGCCAAGGCCGAGGAAACCGACAAGAAGCTCGATTCGATTCTCGAGGAGTCATCGGATTCGCAGAAACCCAAGGCCTCGGGCGCCTCCGGGGCGCACACCGCCGAGGACAAGATCAAAGTGAGCACCTCGCGTCTCGACAACCTCATCAACCTGGCCGGCGAGTTGGTCATCGCTCAACTGATGGTGAACGAGCAGGTGACCGGTTCCGAGTCGTTCGAGCATGAGCTGGCCCGGAAGGTGGCCCACCAGGGCAAGATCGTTCGAGAGCTGCAAGATCTCTCGATGTCCATGCGAATGGTCCCGGTGCAGGGCGTCTTTCAGAAGATGTCGCGTCTGGCTCGCGACGTCATGCGTAAAGCAGGCAAGCAGGTCGATTTTGTCACGAGCGGTGAAGAAACGGAGCTCGATCGGACGGTTGTGGACAAGATCGCCGATCCCCTGGTCCACATGGTCCGCAACGCCATCGACCACGGCGTCGAGCCCCCCGAAGATCGTGCCAAGGCGGGCAAGAGCCCCACGGGACACGTCGAGCTGCGAGCCTTCCATCAGGCAGGCAGTATCGTCATCGAGCTCGAAGACGACGGCAAGGGCCTCGACAAGGACAGGATCCTCAAGAAGGCCGCCGAACACGGACTGATCGAGCCGGGCCAGGATCTATCTGAGGAGGAGGCCTTCAAACTGATCTTCCATCCGGGTCTCTCGACCGCGGAGAAGGTGACGAGCGTCTCAGGACGCGGTGTCGGGATGGACGTCGTAAAACGAAACATCGAAGCACTGCGCGGGCGGGTCGATATCACCTCGACGAAGGGCAAGGGCTCGACCTTCACGATCCGTCTGCCGTTGACACTGGCCGTGATCGACGGGCAGGTCGTCCGGATCGGCGACGCTCGCTATATCATCCCCATCAATGCGATCGTGCGGAGTCTGCGTCCCACGCGAGAGCAGATCTCCACGGTGCAAGGCCGCGGGGAGATGGTCCTGGAGCGGGGAGAACTGATCCCTCTGGTCCGCCTGTACCGGCTGCTGGGCGTCGCTCCCTCCACGGAGGAGCCCACCGAGGCGCTGATCGTTGTTGTCGAGGAGGACGGTCGCAAATGCTGTCTGATGGTCGACGACCTGCTGGCTCAGCAACAGGTCGTGATCAAGAGTCTCGGCGAGGCGCTCGGACGGGTCCGAGGCGTCTCGGGCGGGGCCATCATGGGAGATGGAAGAGTCACGTTGATTCTGGATGTTCCCGGGCTGGTGAAACTGGCTCAGGAACGGTCACCCACGTTGGGGGTAGTCGCATGTCGACATTGACACTGAAGGAAATCACTCTGGGCGAAAAGGAGTTTCGTCTCATCAGTGATCTGGTCTACAAGCATTGCGGGATCAACCTGCACGATGGGAAGAAGGAACTGGTGCGGGCCCGCCTGGCCAAGCGATTGCGCGAAGGCAACTTCGAGACCTTCTCGGACTACATCCGATTCGTACTCGAAGACCCGAGCGGCCGGGAGTTCTCGATCCTGGTCGATTCGCTCAGCACGAACCTGACGAAGTTCTTCCGCGAAGACCAGCATTTCGAGTACCTGCGAGCGCAGCATCTCCCGCGTACGCTGACGGCCAAACTGGCTCGGCACGATTTGCGAATCCGAGGCTGGAGCGCAGGCTGCTCCACGGGCGAAGAGCCCTACTCCATTGCCATCACGCTGCTCGAAGCCATCGCCGGCAGGGGGCGCTGGGACGTCAAGCTCCTGGCAACCGATGTCTCGACCCGCGTGCTCGAACGGGCCGAGGAAGGAATCTACGAGAAGGAACGGATTGAGCCGATTCCCCCAGCACTGCGGAACAAGTACCTGATCCATGCCCGGGAAGGAGGCCGGGACCTGTTCGAGGTTGCCCCCAGCCTTCGCAACGTGGTGCTCTTTCGATACCTCAATCTCATGGAGGAATGGCCGGTCAAGGGTCCGCTCGATTTCATCTTCTGCCGCAATGTCATGATCTACTTCGACAAGCCGACCCAGGAGCGTCTGGTCAACCGCTACTATGACCTGCTGGCCTCCGGCGGGGTCCTGTTCACCGGCCACTCGGAGTCCCTGACCGGCGTCGAGCGCCGATTCAGATACGTCCAACCCACGATCTATGCCAAGCCGTAGAGGGCGACCATGGTCAAGACGCGAGTAGTAATCGATATCTCAGACGCCAAGGTGTCCGACAACCCGGCCGACGTCCTCGTGACGTACTCCCTGGGCTCGTGCATCGGCGTGTGCCTGTATGATCCGGCCACCCACATCGGCGGGATGCTGCACTACCAGTTGCCGACTTCCACGATGGACCTGTCGCGGGCCCAGGCCAAGCCCTTCATGTTCGCCGACAGCGGCATGAAGCTCCTTCTGGACAAACTGGGCTCCAGCGGGGCGATGAGGAAACGACTCCGGGTCCGCCTCGCCGGCGGCGCCACCATGGCGACCGGGCCGCAGGGCTTCGATATCGGCAAGCGCAACTATCTCGCGATCCGCAAGATTCTCTGGAGCAACGGTATGATTATCGATGCGGAGGATATCGGCGGCAATTCCGCACGCAACCTGTACCTCGACATGGGCGACGGAACGGTCACCGTCCGATCCAACGGTCTGGAGAAGTACCTGCGATAGTCGCGATGCAGAAGGGAGATTGGCAATGACTTTGACCATGAACGAAACGGTGAGGGTGCTCGTCGTCGATGACTCGGCGATCGTCCGCAAGATCCTGAGCCAGGAGCTCAGTCGCCACTCGGGGATCGAGATCGTCGGCACCGCGCCGGACCCCTTCATCGCACGTGATAAGATCCTGGCGCTGCACCCGGACGTGCTGACGTTGGACGTCGAGATGCCGCGCATGGACGGTATCACGTTCCTCCGCAAGCTGATGAAACACCAGCCCATGCCGGTGATCGTGCTCAGCTCGCTGACGCCGGAAGGCGGCAAGACCGCCATGGAGGCCCTCGACGCCGGCGCGGTCGAGGTGATGTGCAAACCCAGCGGCTCCTACAGCGTTGGCGATGTCTGCACCCTCCTCGTCGAGAAGATCAAGGCCGCCTCCAGGGCCCGCATCAACCGAACTCCCTCCACGGGCCTGCACGACGCGGCGCCCGTGCAGCGTCTGAGCATGGCGGAAACCACCAACAAGATCTTCGCCATCGGCGCCTCCACCGGCGGCGTGCAGGCGCTGACCTGCGTGCTCTCGGCGCTGCCCGCCAATGCCCCCGGCACGGTGGTTGTCCAGCACATGCCCGCTCATTTCACCACGTCCTTTGCCCAGCGTCTCAACGGCGAATGTGCCGTGAACGTGAAAGAGGCCCAGGACGGCGATCACGTCGTGCCCGGTCGGGTCCTCATCGCCCCCGGCGGCTGGCACATGATCCTGCAACGCTCCGGCGCCAGTTACTTTGTCTCCCTGCGGGACGGCCCGGCCGTCTGTCACCAAAAGCCCAGTGTAGAGGTCCTGTTCAACTCCGTAGCGAAGTACGCCGGCGCGAATGCAGTCGGCGCCATCCTCACGGGCATGGGCGACGACGGCGCCACCGGCCTGCTCAACATGCGACAAGCCGGAGCACACACCATTGCCCAGGACGAGCAGTCCTGTGTCGTGTTCGGCATGCCGAAAGAAGCCATCGCTCGCGGCGGCGCCGAGCGCATCGTCCCGCTCGGCAAAGTGGCTGAGAACCTCGTCAATCTGGCGCGAACCTGATCGACTGGAAACGTGGTCCCGGTCTGACGGCGCGTCGCGACTCGAAACGCCGGACGGGAACGACGAGAAACGAGATAACACATGCAAGAAACGAGATGCGAACAGCGCGGTGTACGAACCACCCTTCGTCTGGAAGCGATCCTCTTCGCCGTCATTGTCTCGGTCCTGGGACTCACGGCCCGGTTCAGCCCTGCGCAGACTCCTCTGAATGTGACGCGCTGGCGAGAGTTCTCTTACGCCAGGCAGACGAACCGCTTTGACAGTCGGATGGCCGTTGTGGACGGCATTCAACGAGCCGGGTATATCGTGTGCGCCGATGGCACGTTCGGACGGTTGTGGAGCTCGCTCGTGCACACCACCTCGACCGAAGGAAAGGAATTCTACCAGGGCTTCGTCATGTACGATTTCGACGATGGCTCCAGCATCCTGGCCAAGGTCGATGTCTCCGGCGAGCCGCGAGCCAGGCAATCGGGGACCCTCGTCTTTCTCTCCGGCACCCAGCGGTTCAAAGGCATTTCCGGGCGGGCCACCGTCTCGTCCTGGATGCCCGCCAAATGGGATCTCTACACGGAAGTCGAAGCCAGCTACTCAACCACGCCGGACTGACGCATAACGGGTGATCCGCCTCTTTCCGATCCGACGGAATCCTCTTGATCCCGCGCCAGACCCTCAGGTTTGGGTAGCGGCCGAAGGTCGCCCCAAGATCAGAACGACAAAACGCGAAATGCCTGGTGGTCGGCCTCACTCGGCTGCGTTCAAAAACTTGCCCCGAGCTTGCCACGGGGATGACCATCACCTCGCACGGCGCCACCTGGGGCGCAGTCCGTTTGTCGTTCTTCGTGGTTTGTGCTATAATGGCAAGGCAGAGTAGTTGGCCAGATGGGTTTTGGGAGGACCAAGATGAAAGGTCTGTACCGCGTTTGCGTGGCAATATGTGTGCTGCTGGTGGGGGGTTCGGAGGTTCGGTCGGAGCAGATTGTCTTCAGCGAGATCATGTATCATCCGGCGGGGTCGCTGCCCGAGTACATCGAGCTGTGCAACAACACAGCGACCGTGTTCGACATCGCCCAGTGGCGTTTGTCCGATGGGGTCGCGTACGAGTTTCCTGCCTTTTCCGCGGACGCGGCGGACGAGACCTTCCTCCAGCCATTTGAGCGGATCGTGCTCTCAGGCGTGGACGAGGCGACGCTGCGGGCCTCCTACAATGTGCCGACGACGGCGTGCGTCTTCGGGCCGTGGACCGGCAATCTGAAAAACAGTGGCGAGCGGGTCACGCTTCGCGACAAGAACGGCGTGCTGATCTGTACGGTCGAGTACAACGATCGCAACCGCTGGTCGCCGGCCGCCGACGGCGCGGGACACTCCCTCGTCCTTCAGAATCCCGACCGCAAGATCGACGACTGGCGCAATTGGGGCATCAGCCTCCGACCAGGCGGCACGCCCGGCAGCGAGGACCTGCGAGAAGCCCAAACCGCAGTCGTCAGTCCTGAAATCAATCTGACCGAGGGAATCCCTTTCGTCACGTACAGCCAGGTGTGGAAGTACAACGCCCAGGGCGTGGACCTGGGCACCGCGTGGCGAGCGACCTCCTACGACGACAGTTCCTGGCCGAAGGGGCCGGGACTGCTCGGGTTTGAGACCGCGACCCTGCCCAGCCCGGGGATTCGGACTTCCGTGCCGGACACAGACCAGTTGACATACTACTTCCGCACGACGTTTGCCTATTCCGGCAGGACCACGGGCGCCAGGATTAGCGTCGATCAGATCCTCGACGACGGCGCGGTCTACTACCTCAACGGCCAGGAGATCGGTCGGTCCGGCATGCCCACCGGGACCGTCACTTTCACGACGGTGGCCGGCCGGACCACAGGCGATGCGGTCGAGGAACTGGCGGTGATTACGACCAGCGGATCTGCCCTCGTCCAAGGCACGAATGTCCTGGCGGTCGAGGTCCACCAGATCAACACGACCAGTTCCGATCTGGTGTTCGGAATGCGCCTGAATATCTCGGCGCCGAGCCAGTCGAGCCTGCAAATCAACGAGGTGCTGCCGGGGCCGGCGGGGACGGGCTTCGTCGAAATCTTCAACCCAGGGATGAATCCGGCCAACCTGGGCGGCTGCTACCTGACCGATAATCCCGCCAACCTGACCAAGACTCGCATCACGAGCGACGTCATCGTGCCGGCGGGGGGGCTCGCCTGCATCGGCTACGCGGAATCCGGCCTGGCTCTGACCAGCCCGGTGACGGTGTACCTGGTCGCGCCCGACGGGGAAACGATCCTCAACGCGATCAGCGCCGCGATGTCCCTGGACGGCCGCTCCATCGGACGCCGGCCGGCCGGCGGCGATTCCTGGTACCTGTTCCTCGACCCCACGCCCGGGTTGCCCAACGTCAGCCAGAGCGACGTGGCCGCGGGGATTCACCTGAACGAGGTGCATTTCGACCCCTCGAGGGCGGTCGACTGGGTGGAGCTCTACAACAGCAGCGACGAAGAGGTCTCGCTGGACGGCCTGCTCTTGTCGGCCTCAGCGGATCTGTCGGATATCGTGTCGCTCAGCGGGTCGATCGCGCCGGGCGGCTACGCCAGTGTCGATGTGCTCTTCCCCTCGCCCAATGGCGACCTCTCGCTGTTTCTGGTCGGCTCGACCGGCTCGGTGCTCGCCGCGAGGGTGTTCGAATGGCCCGCGCTGGGGGATTGCCTCCAGGCGTTCCCGGAAGGGTCGAGCGAATGGTATGCCTGTGCCCAGAGCACCCGCGACGCGGCCAATGACCCGGCGAGAAATGAGGACATCGTCATCAACGAGATCATGTACGATCCGCCGTCGGGGGAGCCGTCGGGTGAGTTCGTCGAGCTGTTCAACCGCAGCGACCGGGCAGTGGACGTCTCCGGCTGGTCCTTCGTCGACGGGATCGATCTTGTGATCCCCTCGGGCACCACGATCCCGGCCCAGGGCTATCTGGTCGTGGCGGCCGACGCGAATTGCATCCTCGCGACCTACGGCGATATCCCGGTCGTCGGCGATTTCGAGGGCCGACTGAGCAACCAGGGCGAAGTGATTCGGCTCGTGGACCCGTGGGGGAACCTGGCTGACGAGGTGGACTACCTCGCGGGCGGCCACTGGCCGAACCTGGCCCACGGCGGCGGCAGCAGCATGGAGCTTCGGAACCCCTGGATGGACAACAGCCGGGCCTCCGCGTGGTTCGACAGCGACGAGTCCAATAAGACGGAGTTCCGGCACTACAGCTACTCGGGTGTTTACCAGCAGTTGAAGACCCTCGGCGCCGTAACCGACTACAAGGAGCTGCACCTGCACCTGGTCGGCGACAGTCATGTGATTCTCAAGAACATCCAGGTCCGATTGAAAGGGATTGGCTCCAACCTGATCCTCGCAGGCAACGCGATGTCCACCAATAGTGCCAGCGCCACCGGGTGGCTCGCCCAGGGCACCCACCACGCGAGCCATCTGGAAAACGGCGAGCTGCACCTCGTCTCGGATGGACACGGGGACAACCGGCCCAATCGCGTGGAGATCGATATCACCGGCATCCAGTCCGGGCAGACCTACGAGATCAGTTTCGACGCCCGCTGGGTTGCGGGCACGTCGCGCGTGATCGCGCAGACCTGGGACCACAGCATCGGCACGACGGTCTCCCTGCCCGTGCCGGCGGATCTCGGCACTCCCGGCGCAGCGAATTCCTCGTACTGTGACGCGCCGGCGCCGCAGGTGGATGAGCTTCTGCACACTCCGGCGGTGCCCGCCGCCGGCAAGACGGTGCGCGTGACCGCTCGCGTGCGGTCCGAGGCGGGGACGCCCATCGTCCTGCTGTGGCATCGCCTGGACAACACGACCGGCAGCGGCGTCTGGGCCAGCAAGACCATGGTGGACGACGGTTTGACCGGCGATGAGCTGGCCGACGACGGTGTCTATACCGCCCAACTGACCGAGTACGGCCAGACCGGTCAGGTGGTCCAGTTCTACGTTCAGGCTCTGTCGCCCAACGGGCTGCTGAGCCAGATGCCGAAGGATGGGAGCAGCCGGCCGGCCATGCTCGTCTTCGACACGCCCACCGGCGCACGAGATCTGCGCCGGATGCGATTCGTCGTGTCCGCGCTGGATCTCAAGGCGATGTCGGACCAGAATTCCGCGACGCCGCCCTACGGGTACGCGTTCCCCATCCTTTCCAATCATTACTTCAACGCAACGATCGTCGTCAACGAGCAAGACATCATCTACGGATGCGAGATTCGCACGGCCGGCAGTCCGTGGACCCGAGGAGGGGACATCGGCCGGGCCAAGTTCAAGTTCCCCGAAGACAATCGCTTCCGCGACAAGGGCAAGCTCCTCTACCGCAACTACGACGTGCGCTACTGGAGTCACGACCGGATCGCTCGCTATTGGCAATACCTGCTCGGCAATCCGACCCCGGAGAACGAGTTCATTCTCGTCGAGGTCAACAACAAGGGCGCCTCCGTCCGCGAGGAGGTGGAGGTGATCGGCAACGATCTGCTCAATCGAGTCTATGAGGAGGGGAGCCAGGGGGAACTGTATAAGATCGACGACGAATGGTGGTTCAGGGACAGTTGGGATCGGACGAGTCGCGATGCCGATTGGAGCTACAAGAATTCAGATAATACGTGTCGGTATCACAGCGAGTGGATGAAGCGGACGCGGGAGAACGAGTACGACTACAGCGCCCTGATCAGTTTCTTCAAGAAGGTCTACGTGGGTCCCTATACGCAGGCGGAGATCGAGCGGCTGGTCGATTCGGTGGCCCTCCTGAAGCCGTGCGCCGTGGCCGGCTACATGTATGCCTGGGACTTTTTCTCGACGACTCGAGGCAAGAACTGTTACTTCTACCGTCGTTCCACGGACGGCCGATTCCTGTTCTTCCCGTGGGATCTGAAGCGGTCGTTCGACCCTGGAAGCGTCAACGGCAGCTTCTACAGCGGCATGGCGGGATTCCGTCCCTATCTCGGGCAATCCTACAACCTGCGCCTGTTCAAGCACCACCTTGCCACGCTGGTGGAGAACTACACGCTGAATTCCGCGCGCATCTACAGGTGGCTGCAATGGGAGGAGGCCGCCAGCAGCCAGTTCGTGATCGACTACCCCTATGCCACCTGGTTTGCCAACCGTCAGACGCCGGCGTTCAACTTCCTGGGAACGAACAGGACGAAGCCGTTCGCTGTCACCGCCACCGGCCGCTCCCCTGTGTCTGTGACGGGCGACATGGCGCAGATCACCGGCGTTGCCCCATTGCGGATCTTCAAGGCCGAGGTCGTCGGCCATCCCGAGGCCGAGTTCACCTGGGTCGACGAGAGCACCTGGAACTTGACCGGCGTCGTTCTCCACTACGGAAACAACGACCTGGTCATCAACGGGGTCGATGAGTTCGGAACGATCCTCGCCCAGACGACGGTGACCGTGCCCCGAGCGGTGGACAGCCCGCCGGTCATGGCCATCGAGGCGGATCCCTCGTTGTGGGCGGCGTCTGTGCTCGAACCGATCACAGTGGATGTCTCGGGCAGCTATGATCCGGAAGGCAAGGCCCTGCAGTATTCATGGTCCGTCACGCCCTCGGATGCTGTGGTGCAGGTCGGCGATCGGGACGTTGCGACCATGGCCTTCACCTCTCCGGGCCTCTACACGCTGGCCGTGAGGGGCACGGATCCCAACGGCGCGTCCACGGCGATCCGGCGAGACATTGCAGTCTATGGTCCCCAGGGGTACAGTCCATTCGACTCTCCGCATCTGGAATCGTTTTGGAACGTGGAGAACGCGATTCTTCGTCCGAATTACACCACGGGTCCCTACTACTCGCTGGCGGAGTGGGAGGGGAGCCTGGTCCTGCAGGTGTGGGAAGAGGCCGCCTATCCGCTGGCGACCCTCTCGCCGGCATACCCGCTGATCTGGCGGGAGCCGCCGGCCGATGCGGACTGGGCGTTCCTCTCCAAGGTCCGCCTGCGCGGACGGGTGTTCGGAGACTACGTGACGGGTCTGCTTCTGGAGACCGGCGAAGGCGGCAGCATCGTGCGATACGTGTTGGGCATCGAAGACGGCGCCCGCATCGTAGCCCGGCGCATCCCGCCGTCGGGCGTATCGGAGCTGCTGAAGACGGTCGTGTGGAACGCATCCGAAGCGGAGCTTCGCATCTGTTGCGTCGGCAATACACTGTCCTTCGACCAGCGAGTGGATGACGTTTGGACAACCAGGTGGGTGACGACCCTGCCTGTCCGCAGCGCCGCGTCCAAGGTGGGCATGGTTCTCGCTACGGACACGCCGCAGTCCGTCAAGATAGCGTTCGATGACGCCATTCTCGTCGATCCGACCAGCATGGAATGAGGGATCACCGCGGATCTGGCCTGCGACCTTCTACCTGCCGGCGGCCGGCTCGATTTCCCATGCCAGAACACTCCGTGCCGCCAGTTCCATGTCGGCGCGGTCGATTGCGCCGGCGGCGAGCGGGACTCGGGTCCCATCCGGGCGGATCGCGGTCACCGTCACGGACTTGCCGGCCGGGCCGTAGTCCTCCGGGTTCGCATCGAGACGCGAAGCGAACGGACTGTCCGAGACGTTGGCGAACAGCAGCACGACCTTGTTCTCCCGGTCGATCCGCCAGGCGCCGGTCAGGATGGCGTCGGTCGTGACCAGCCACTCGCCGCTCCACTGCCAGTCCGCCGTGACCTTGGGGACCTGCCCCACGAAGCGCGGCGGGCGGGCCATGTGACCTCGATAGAAGTACTCGCGGAGCAGCCATCGCAGCGCGATGCAGTCGCGGAGGAACGGGCCGGAATCCGCCCGCTCGATGGCCTCCGGGCCAAACCACCCGATCTGCTCCCCGTAGACGAGTTGCTGTCCGGCCTTCATGCGGTTGGCGAGATCCTGGGTTGGGCCGCCGCGATAGGCCCGGCCGAACATCTGGAGGGCCCCGCCATAGACCGCCGAGAACGCGGGGACCATGTCCTGCTGCTGCCAGTGCCAGGTGAGGTAGCCGTCGAACCATTTGATGTAGGGCTCGGCGTTGCATTCGGTGGTGAGCATGCGATCCGCAGGCTTGGCGGCGCGGAGGGCGTCAAGCATCTTCCAATAGCCTTCGGTCCACCAATGGCCGCCGCCGAGATCGTGGCCGTGAGAGGCGTCGAAGCACAGTCGCGGCTGGGCCGCTGCGATCTGGTCGATGTAGACGCCGCTGACGCCGTACTCATTGAACAGACGCAGCACGATGTCACTGACCCGGCCCTGCCACAGGGACGTGGTCGGGCACATGACCGCCAGCTTGACGCTGTTGCCGTCGGTTTCCTTGCTGCCGTAGCTCTCAGTGCACGGATTGCCTGTTTCCTCTTTGGTCGCGGCGGGCAGAGCGGTCCGAGTGAATTCCCAGTCGTCGGCGCCCTTGTCGCGGATGTCCCACAGCCGCCCGTTGATATAGGGCATCGGATGGACGCCCGCGGCCTTAAGTTCCGCGACGCCCTCGCGGAATCCATCTTTCACCGGGAAGTAATGGGGATAGTCGTTGTCGAAGGGGATCTGGTGCCAGTTGTACCAGTGAAAGCCGGTCGGCACGCCCGTCGCCTGGGCGAAGGCCTTGACTGGCGGCACACACTCGGAGGCCGGCCCCCCGGTCATGACCCACGCCGGCAGCTCTCGCATCCACTTCGGCGTGTCCTCCCGACCCTCGGGCCCGAGCGAGGGCCACCATTTCGCCTCCTGGACGACCCAGGATCGGTAGATCATCGCGGCGTCGAACCAGTCTCCGCGCAGCAGTTGCCACCGCGCCTCGCCCGGCAGTTCGAAGCCGATGCCCGGCTTGCCCATGTTCGGGACCGGATGGTCAAAGGTGAAGGCGACCGCGTGCTTTTCCGGCCGGCCCTCCGCGAAGATGTCCTTCGTGGAGCCGAACGGGTCGTGCATGCCCACGTACAGGCCGGTGCGACGGGCCCGGTTGTAGGCGGCCATGTACTGCATGGGGGTCCATCCGCCGGGATAGGCGCCTCCCCGTTTGCCGGCCTTGGCCCACATATCGGACAGCTCGACCCCTGACGTGACCTGTGCGAAGACCTTGCCGCCCTCGCCCAGGTCCCGCACCGACACCTGAGGGAACACGACGCGCCAGAGGGCCCATTGCGGACTGTCATTCGCGATCTTCAGGTCCCAGATCAGCGCGCCGGCACTCGCGTCGGCGCTAAGCGTCACTTCCGCGCCGATTCCCGCCAAACGACCGTCGGTCGGGGCACGAAACACAAGCGTGTGCCGGTTCCGGGTCTCACTGGAGGCTGCATACGTCTGCTTCCAGCCGGAGTCGGCGGTGACGGTGAGCAGTTCCTTGCTCGTGACATCGCGCAAGATCACAGCGAACAGCGGCAACGGCTCGGCGGGCAGCAATTCCTGGCCCGTCGCGGTGTCGGTCAAGCCGCTGACGCGGAGGCCGTGTTCCACCTTCTCCAGGACGATCCGCAGGTCCCCTGCCGCAATCCCGATGCGGTTGGGCGCCGACACCTCCGGCCGCGAACGGGCGGACACACCAGCGCAGACCCTGCCTGCGACGAAGCAACACGACAGCGTACACACCAGAAATGCGGCCGACATGGAACGAAGCGGTATGTTCTTCTGCATGCGAATTCCTCCTGGTTTCTGTGCCTTCATGATTCTACCTGCCGACTCGGATCCGCCGCAAGACAAATGCCACGGACCTGCTGTGTCTCTCTCCGATCCGCGGTCTTGAGACGTGGTTGCAGGATCATTGACAGTCCCCGGCAAGTCACCGTAGAATACCCGCCAGGCGTGTGCGGACAACGACAGCAGAAATGGGACGGCCCGACGATGACCGTCGGGCACAACACTGGAAGAAGAAGGGAGATGCGGGCATGAGACGATTGGCGCCGGTTGTTCTCGTTGTCGCCGTGTTGGCTGGCTTGGCCTGGGCGGCCCAGATCAGCGTGGAGAATGTCATCCAGCTCAAGCAACTTGGTTTCACCGACAGCGAAGTCAAAGCGGAGATTGCCAGGGGCGGCGGAACGTACAACCTGACTGCCGGCGACCTTGAGAAGCTCAAGAAGGCCGGCGTGGGGGAGGACCTTCTGAAGTTCATGCAGGGTCCGTCAAATGAGCCGCTGACGGTCGACGCCATCGCCGCCATGGCGGCGGAGGGCCGCCCGACGGTCGAGATCCTGCGAGCGATCGCCAAGAGCAACGCGTCGCTGACCCTGACGCCCGCGCAGGCGCTGGATCTGAGCCGCAGGGGGATCCCGTCGGCCGTCATGATGGCGATCAAGGGCAAGTCGCTCGGGTCTGAGGATCTGAAACGACTAACCGGCGACGGACTGAGCGAAGAAGGGTTCACCATCCTGGCCTCCATCGTCGGTTTCGACGAGCAGCGCCCCGGCGCCGGTCAGGCGCTGGAGTTGTTGCAGGCGGGCGTGCCGAACGCCATCGTAGCCCTGTTTCGCGAGGGGAAGAAGCCCGAATCGACGGATCGCAGGGTGGACGGGCGCGGGGAGTATCAGCATGTCGGGAAGCAATTCATACTCCGCTTCCCGGCGGATTGGAATGTGGTCCGATCGCTCGATCAGGGAATGGTGACATACGCCGTCACTCCCGAACGTGGTGCGACACAGGCCGACGATCTCAATGTCTGCTTCGAAGTCGGACTGCTGTTTCTCAGCGGAGGAATTGCCGAACGCGGGCAGGACGTTGCCGCGACCCTGCGCAACATTCTGCCTTTGTTGCGCTATGACGAGCCCGGCGTGGCGCCCCGGGGAGAAATTCAGAAGGTGCGTCTGGGCGCCCTGGATGCGGCGACAATCCGGTTCGAGGGCGAATTGAAGGACAAGACAGGCCCGTTCGTCATGGACGTCTGCCTGGCGTCACAGGATGAGATCCACTTCATGGCGGTGTGCCGGGCGCCGAAGGAGAGCTTCGCGACGCACGAGCCGACGTTCGATCGAATCCGGCAGGAGTCCGACTTCGGCCTGGTGCAACGCAGCGCCCGAAGTCGCACGCTCGATGCCAGCGACCTGCTGGATCGCTACAAAGCCTCGGTCGTCTCGGTGCTGTCCCACTTTGACAACGCACTCGGCAGCGGGACGGGTTTCATCATCCACCCCGACGGCTACGTCGCGACGAACGCCCACGTTGTTCTTGACGACGACGGCCGCCCGGCGCCGCGATACACGGTCCAGTGGGATCAGTCGGTGCCTCGCAAGGAACTGGAAGCCCAATTGCTCGGCTGGCAACTCGGAGAGCAGCGGATGTTCATGCACTGGAGGGCCGACGTGGCACTGCTGAAGCTGCCGGCGGGCCAATACCCGGCGACGCCCTTGACTCCGATCGACGAGGTCCGACTCGGCGACCCCGTCGTGGCCGTGGGATTCCCTCAGCGATTTCACTTCGACACGCTGAACATCTTCATCACCGGCGGTGTCGTCACGCGCTTCAACCGTAGTCGGGAAGGGCATATCGATTCGATCTTCACCGATGCCAAAATCGCCAAGGGCAACAGCGGCGGGCCGTGTTTCAGCCGTGTCACGGGAGGCGTTATCGGTCAAAACACGTACGGCATGCCCATTCAGACGGATCAGGAGAACGTGAAACTCAACGAGTTGGTCGGTTATAGCGGTGTCATCCCGGTGCGGTATCTCATGGATCGGTTCCCGCTCGTAGCCGAACTGGGACTGCCGGCCGACCCGGAACTGGATTTCCTCGATTCCTACGCACTGGCTCGCTTTCTCCTGAACCGCCATCCGGGCGACGACGCCCGGCGTGTGGCCACCCGTGCCGTCAACCTGCGCTCCGACTCCGCGGACGCACGATTCCTTCTGGGTTCCTGCCTGTTGAGCACCGAGGGCCTGGAGGCTGCGACCAAGGCCTTTGACCAAGCCGTCGCCGTCGATCCCGATCACATGGAGACGCTGCTGACCTTGTGCCAGGTCCATATGGCCACCGGGGATGTCGTGCAGGCCAGTCGCTGTGCGGAACGTGCGGCGACCGCCCATCCGAAAACCTGGCGCACGCATTTTGCCAAAGGGGAACTGTTTCTGACCCTCGGACGCCATGATGAGGCGCTTCGTTCCGCCAATACGGCCAAGAGCCTGGTCCACGGCGTGCTGCCCGAGCCGTGCATCCTCGCCGGCCAGATCCTGTACGCCAAGGGCGACCTCGACGCCGGCCGACGCGAGTTCGAGGAGGCGACCCGGATCCATCCATCCAATCTGGTCGCCAGGCTCGGCGTGGGCGAATACTTCGAACGCAAGGAGAACTACATGTCTGCACTGCTCGAATATGGCAAACTCGAGCAGGAATTCGCCGGAAATCCGCTCGTGATGGAACGCATGGGACGCTCCTACAAGCAGTTGAAACGGTGGGACAAGGCGACGGAATACTACGTTCGTGCATTGAGCCGATCCAAGGAGCTGGGCGCCACGCCGGCCGAGGAGACCTACTTCGAGCTGGGCTATATTGTCTGGAACGTGCAGCGCAACAGGAACTCGGCAATCCCGATCTACGCCGAATACCTGGCCTATCACGGGGGTTCATCGCGAGCCCACGAGGCGCATGTGCAGTTGGCCGACATCTATCGGGACTGGGGTCAGGCGCAGGTGGGCGTCGCCTATGGGCATTTGAGCCGGGCCTCGACGCTCAGTCCGGACACGGCGGCGATTCGCGAGGCGATGGACAAGCTCGCGCGGCACTCGATGTCGATAGACGATATCAGTTTCATGCTCAACAACGTCGGGTATCATCCCGCCGTCGTTGCGGATATCGTACAGGTCAGCAAGCTGAACTTCCGGGTTGACCTGGAAAACGAGCAGCACATTGCCATGCTCCAGGAGCGCAAAATCCCGGTGATCGTGGTTCAGGCCATCGTGATATCGAATCGTCGGCTGGGAACGGACCAGGCTGCGCCGGATCCACCTGCCGCCAAACCGGGACAGCAGAAACCCGCCGGGCCGGCGAAGCCGGCGCAAGTCCCGGACGCGCCGCCCGCGCAGGCAGGTCCACCGCAGGTGCTCGCGGCCCTGGCCGGCACGTGGACCGGCGCTATCAACGTTAATATTGCCAACATGAAGCTCAAACTGGTGCTGACATTCAATGCGACCGGTCAGTACACGCTCGTAACGCACTATAATGATGGCACGGTTTTCACCTCGCCCGGGACCTACGTGGCCACCGGCGCCTCCATCCGCTTCGTCGACGAAAACGGCACGAGCTGGGAAACCACGTATCAACTCGCGGGCGAAAAGCTGGTGATTCAGGAGATTATACCCCACCCCCGGCCGATCACCTTCACGAAACAGAATGAATGACTGATTCGCCAGAGAGGCAAAGTGCTGAATTGCTCCTGTGGCGTTCGCGCCGTCGTCTCATGGCCAGTCGGTCGGCGTGCCGGTCCTGGTGGCGCAAAGACCCGCCAAGCCTTGGCACAATGGAGGCGGGGGGATTCGAACCCCCGTCCCGAGATGTTTCAGGATAAGCATCTACGTGCGTAGTGGCCCTATTTGAGATTTCGCATCACACAGCGCCAAGCCACAAGCTCTGCGATCAGCTATTCCGGTGCATCTCACTGCGTCGGCCCGGACGACCGACGAAGCCAGCCCACTCATTGACGCCCTTGCCGGACCCGCAGGCGCAGTCCGACAGGACGGGCCGCGTTATTTACGCAGCCATGGCATAGTTGTAGTTGCCATTTAGAAATTAGGTACCGGATGATTAACCAGGCCAACCGGCGTCCTGGGCACGCATCTTATCCATCCGCGATCCGGTCGATGCCGTTCGCCCCCGTATTCAATTGTCCAAAAGAGCCTACCACCTTATTGTACCCAATCCTGGGGCGGATAGCCAGCCGTTGTTTGGCGATCCACGATCGCGCAGGGATTCCATGGCGGATGTGTGAGGAATCCCGAAAGGATTGACATGGGGAACTTCCACACGTATAGAATGGTGTAGTATTCTATTTGGAGGTTCCCAATGAGCATCGGTACCGTGCGTTCTGAGGGCGGGTTGCGGCGGGTGACGTCTGCGGCCGTCTTTGTCTTGTTGCTGTCCGCGATTTCAATTCCGCTTTCGGCCGAAGAGGATCAGAGCATCGCAGCCCTTCGCCAGATGGGCAGGGCGTTTGCCTCCATCGCCGAGAAGGCATCTCCGGCCGTGGTAGGCGTCCGAGCCATCAAGACCGGCCGAGGCAGTTTGGGCCGGGATTCCTCCTCGGAGCAGTACAGTCCCTTCGATGAGGACCTCTTCGAGTATTTCTTCCGACGCCAGATGCCTCGCCAGTATCAGCAGGAGCAGCCCAAGCAGGTGGTGCAGGGGTCCGGCTTCCTCGTCAGTGCCGACGGCTACATCCTGACCAACAATCACCTCGTTGGCGAGACGGAAGATGTCCGCGTTCAATTGGACGACCGTCGAACCGTCAAGGCCCAGGTCATCGGCGTGGACCCGGAGACGGATGTCGCAGTGATCAAGATCGATGCGACGGACCTGCCGTATGTGGAGCTGGCGGACTCGGATGCACTGCAGGTCGGCGAATGGGTCATTGCGATCGGCAATCCGTTCAGCTTGAGTCATACGGTCACGGCGGGGATCGTCAGCGCCAAGGGGCGAAGCCGGATCGGGGTCGCGGACTATGAGGATTTCATCCAGACCGATGCGGCGATCAACTTCGGCAATTCCGGCGGGCCTTTGCTGAACCTCGACGGCAAGGCGGTGGGCATCAACACGGCGATCATCGGTTCCGGCGGCAACATCGGCATCGGCCTGGCCATCCCGATCAACATGGCCAAGGCGATCTACACGCAACTGAGGGAGAGCGGCAAGGTGGTCCGCGGTTACCTGGGCGTCGGGATCGGCGACGTGGGTGTCGGCGTCGGCGAATTCTACGGGGCCGCCGATGACAGGGGTGCGATGGTGACGCAGGTGGTCGAAGGCTCGCCGGCGGAGAAGGCCGGCATCAAAGTGGATGACATCGTTCTGGAACTGCAAGGCGAGCCGGTGGCGGGGGCCACCGAACTGATGAACCGGGTCGCCATGCACAAGCCCGGGACGGATGTGGACCTCACGATCCTTCGGGACGGCAAGCGAAAGAAGGTCACAGTGACGTTGGACGTGCGGCCGGACAGTGCCGTGCTGGCCGGCGGAGGCGAATCGAAGACGCAGGAGCAGGTGGGCGTGCAGGTCCAGACCCTGACGCGGGATCTGGCCAAGCGGCTGGATTATGAAGGGCTCTCGGGGGTGGTCGTAACGGAGGTCCAGGGCGGCTCACCCGCCGACGACGCCCAGATCCAGCCGGGCGATCTCATCACGGAGGTGAATCGCGAGCCCGTCCGCAACGTCCGACAATGGAACGACGCGCTGGCCAAGGCGGCGGAAAAGGGCAAGATCCTCCTGCGAGTCCACGATGAGAGCGGCGCCCGGCTCGTCCTGATCACCCTGGACGAGGATTAGCCTCACGGGCGGCCTCGCGATTGAAGTCACTGCTCCTCGGCGGTTGGTGCCTCGACGAGGACGGACTCCAGGTCTGCTCGGGAGAACTCCTTTCCGCCTGCGATGCCCTCGCTGGAGAAGACGAGGATGTGTTCGCCTTCAAGAAGGGGGATGTACGAGTTCCCATACACGCCGTCCGCCGACAGGTCATCCTCGTGGAGTCCGTCATCGTGCAGAGCCACGATCTCCCGTGAACCATTCGGGTCCGTGATCTGAACCTCCATCTCTGCAATGGTTGCGTCGACATCGAGAGTGGCCCTGATTCTCATCTCCTTACCCCCAGGGTTGGAGTATCCGTCGGTGCTCCCGTCCAAAACGAACGTGTTCTCTGCTGAGACGACGAGCATGAAATGATCCGGATCAGCATCCGTGCCCACGTGGGCCTTCCACACGCCGGAAGCAGGTTGCTGAACGACATAGCCCTGCGCCAGCAGGTCCAGCCATTCGGCAGATTCGTAGGAAACATCGGTGTCGGGCGCCTGATCCGTGATGTAATCCCCGCTCGGCGATTCCAGGGTGAATCCCAGAGGACTGCCGGAGAGCAGAATGAACGCCACTTCATTCACATCGTTTGCGACGACCGACTGGGAGACATGCTGTCCGGCCAAGATGTCGCCATCCTCGATGACGATGTACGCAAGCGAGTTTGGCTCCTCCGAATAGGGCGGGTCCACTTTGCCCTTCACGGTGTCATACACATGGAAGCTCTTTAGAAGCGCAATGTGGCTCAGGTGGGAGGTGTCGAGATGTGTCGCATAAGCGAGGCGGACACTGGCAACGGGAACCAGTCCGTCGTTGGGCCGCGGCACCAAGGGGCTGCTGAACGGCCCGATCCATCTGTCCCCAGCTATGGTGTAGTAGTCTACATCGGCAACACGGGGAGTCCCCTGGTTGAATTTCTCCACCTCTCCTGGATCGTCAGGCTGGAGACTTTTTCCGTTGCGCTGTTTCCCAAATCCCGGAGGCAGGCTCTTGCGTCGAGTCCGCCTTGGCTGTGGGCCACCAGGCAGACTTCGCCTTGCCAGGCCTCCCTTTCACGGATTATGTCTATCTCAAAAGCCAGGATCTTCGCATTTGCATTGGGCTCACCGTATTGGGGGAGGTCTGCTTCGGCATAGGGCGTGCCATCCGCATCGAGAAAGCCCTTGAACGCGTCCCATACGTTTGACCTGTGTGCCCAGCCGGGAATGAGGATCCAAGGCTTCACGACTTCTATCGTGAAATCGCCTTCCCAGTTCTCGTTCTCTATCCTGATTGAACCGTGCTCGATCACGCTGCCGTCCGTGTCGTAGACCGTGTATTCCCCGCTACTCGGCTCTCCAGTACCCTTGAACTTTCCTTTCACGCCCTTCTGCTCTGGATCATAGACGCCCATGAACAGGGTTGTCTCGGCCCCGGATTCACGATGACCGACTTCGGTGTACCCATGGTCGGCGATGCGTGTATAGTCTCTTGTTTCGCCTGGGAGCACAATCTTGAACGTCACGTTGTTGTTGGATACGTCGCCCTCGAAGGTGTAGTCACCCGCGTACTCATCCCCAAAACAGAGAGTGCCTTGAATGCGCCCGTTCGATTGGGTGGCAAAGCCTTGGATCTCTGCGATCCAAGGGTTGTTGTTCACGTACTCCTGAGTCTCGACGTGTTTATTCGGATAGCTTATTGTGTAGACATAGGTTTCGTGCGTATGGAGTTGCCTGTACTCCATGGTCCACTGCCCGCTGACATCCGACGTTCCCCCGGCATTGGGTAGAACCACGAGCGACCACGCCAGCGGAATGAAGGCGAACGATGCTCTTGCCATTTGGCGACCCTCCGGGCGAGTTTGTCCAATTTGTTCACACGGCCTGTGAGAGAAATGCCCTTGGTGAGACACCTTGCCTCGTGTATCCATCCTCATTTGTTCGGGATACCATCCGATAATATCTTGTCAAGAACAATGTCCGCCGTCTGGGGAAACCTCATGTAGATTGCCTGAGCGAGCGCCGAACAGCGGCTTTCCGCAAGGAGGATGCGGTTTTGACCTTTTTTTGGGTGTGGTTTTCTGATAGACTCTGCCGATGTTGAAAGAGGGGAATATTGGAACAGTAAAGATGGAATGATGGGTAATTGACCGGCTCCGTGCCCGAAGGGCAGTGGCTTGTGTCCCGTGGCTCGTGTCCCGGGTCGCGGCTCCCGGGGCACGAATTGCGGAAAGGACGCCATGAGCATGGAGGATATGCAGACCCATCCCACGCCTGCCGGACTGCGACGCGTGGGGGTGGTCAAGGCCGCCCACCAGTATGAGATCGCGGATATTATGAGTCGTTTGAAGATTGCGGGCGCGCGATACCATTTCATAGGTGCCGGCGGAGTCGGCATGAGCGGCCTGGCGCGGTTCCTGATCGGGAAGAAGGCGATCGTCACCGGCTCCGACTTGACGAGTGGTGCGATAATATCGCGGCTCAACGGCCTGGGAGCCCGGATTCACGCCGGTCACCGTGCCGAGCATCTGGATCCTGCGACCGACGTGGTTGTCATCTCTGCGGCCATCCAGGAAAGCAATCCCGAACTCCAGGCGGCCCGCCAGCGAGGCTGCCGGGTCGTCAAGTACGCCCAGTTGCTGGGCGAGCTGATGAACCACTTCCAGGGGATCGCGGTCGGCGGTACCCACGGCAAGAGCACCACCAGCGGGTGGCTGGTCTACTGCCTCAAGCAGGCCGGGATCGACGCCAATTTCGTCGTCGGGGCCGACATCCTCCAGCTTGGCGGCTCCTCCGGCGCCGGCGACAGCGACATATTCGTCGTCGAGGCTTGCGAATACGACCGCAGCTTCCACAACTTCAAGCCGACAATCGCCTGCATTCTGAACATCGAGCGGGACCACCTGGATTGCTACAAGGACGAGGAAGAAATCATCGAATCGTTCTGCCAGTTCGCCCGTGGGGTCCGCCCGGATGGCCTGATTGTCGCAGGCGGCGACGATTCCAACGTCAGGAAGATGCTCCGATTGATGAAGGACGATGGATCATCGCTGATCGAAGGGCAGTCCTCATCTTCGGTCTGCAATCGTCTATCCGTCGTGACTTTCGGCCTCGATCCGCAGTGCGATTTCTCGGCCAGGAACCTCCGCGAGGTGGATGGCTTCTATCACTTCGATGTATGCCGGAATGGGCGGCGCCTGGGTCCCGCGCGGATCTCGCTGCCCGGTTTGCACAACGTTCGCAACGCCATGGCCGTCATCGCGATGGCGGTCAGCGCCGGCGTCGAGCCCGACAGGCTTCTCGACGCAGGAGAAAAGGGCGGTTCGCCTCTGCAGGGCTTCCTGGGAATGGACCGCAGGATCATGCTCAAAGGGCAATACGACGGCATTTCCGTGCTGGACGACTACGCCCATCATCCGACGGAAATCCAGGCGAGCCTCAAGGCGATCCGCCAGCGGTATCAGCCGAAGCGGCTCTGGTGTGTCTTCCAGGCCCATCAGTACAGCCGGACCCACGCTCTGCTGGACGAGTTCGCCAACAGCTTCGCCCAGGCCGACAAGGTGATCCTCCCGGAAATCTATTTCGCGAGGGATTCGCAGGCCAGTTGCAGCGCGGTCAACGCGGAAATCCTGGCCGATCGAATCCGTCGCAGCGGCACGGACGCAGAGCACATCGCAACGTTTGACGCGGTGTGCGATCATTTGGAGCAGCAGGTCAGCGCCGGCGACGTGGTCGTGACCATGGGCGCCGGCGATATTTGGAAGGTGGCAGATGAGTATATTCAGCGGCTACGAAGAGATCGTTGAGCAGAACCATCCGCTGGCGCCGCACACGTGGTATCGGCTGGGAGGCCCGGCGGATTATTTCATCCGACCGAGGAACGCCAAGGATCTCAAAGAGATCATCCGACGGTGCAACGAAAACCACATCCGGACGTATGTTCTGGGCTTCGGATCCAACCTGCTGGTGAGCGACGAAGGCGTTCGCGGCGCGGTGATCCAGCTCCGCAGCGGCGAGTTCGGTCAGACCCAATACGAGGGCGAGCAAGTCACGGCCTGGGCGGGCGCCGAACTGAGCAAGCTCGTCCTGGACTGCGTCGAGAAAGGACTCTCGGGCGTCGAGGCGCTGACCGGAATCCCCGGCTCGGTCGGCGGAGCGGTGCGAATGAACGCGGGGGGCAAGTTCGGCGACATCGGCTCGGTCGTCGAAGCGGTCACGCTGATGGACATTCACGGCAACGTCTTCGAGAAGCGAAAGCCCGAGTTGATCTTCGACTATCGGGCAGTGAACATCCGTGCTCGGTTCGTTCTGAATGCCCAGCTCAAGCTGACCCCCGGCGACCCCGAGAAGATCATGCGAACGATCAAGGAAAGCTGGATCTACAAGAAGAATTGCCAGCCCTTGAATACCCGCAACTGCGGCTGCGTGTTCAAGAATCCGCCCGGCGCCGCCGCCGGCGCCTTGATCGACCGAGCGGGTCTGAAAGGTCACCAGATCGGCGGGGCCGCCGTCAGCGAGAAACATGCGAACTTCATCGTCGCCAAGGACGGCTGCACGAGCGGCGACGTGACGCGATTGATCGATGTGATCCGCCAGCGGGTCCGCGAGCAATTCGAGGTCGAGCTGGAACTCGAGCTGGAGATCTGGCAGTAGGATTCGATTCCCGTGTCTTGATTTGTGAAACGTCGAAATAGGGAAGAAGCCGCCGATGAAAGCCAGTCTCTCTGAAATCAACAATCAGAAATCGAAGATCACGCTTCTCAGAAGTCGCGACAGGTCGCAGAGGCAGGAGCAGATGAAGGTAGCCGTATTGCGGGGAGGCGTGGGACGAGAACGCGAAGTGAGCCTGGAGAGCGGGCGTTGCGTTGCCGAGGCCCTCCGAGAAGGCGGTCTCGACGTGGTTGTCTCGGACGTCCGCCCGGACGATATGCAGATCCTGGACAGGAAGGACATCGACGTCTTCTTCCTGGCGCTGCACGGGGAGTTCGGCGAGGATGGGCAGCTTCAGCAGGTCTTCGAGGATCGGGGTCTTGCGTACACCGGGTGCGGCCCGGCGGCCAGCCGGCTGGCGTTCGACAAGATGGCCAGCAAGCGGCTGTTCCGCACCGCCGGCGTGGAGGTGCCTGCGGTCGTGGAGTTTCCCCTCGGCGCCGACCCGTCGGGATTGGACGAGCAATTGAAGGGACTTGGCACGCGATTCGTGGTCAAGCCGCTTCGGCAGGGCAGCAGCGTCGGCGTGTACGTGGTCAAGGATCGCGCCGAGGCGGTTGCCACCGCGGAGAAGGTCCGCGATGAATTCGGTGACTGCATGGTCGAGTCGTTCATCGAGGGCCGAGAAGTCACCGTCGGGGTCCTCGGTCGGCAGCCTTTGCCCATCATCGAGATTCGCAGCAGGACCGGGTTCTACGACTATCACGCCAAGTACGTGGACGACCGGACGGAATACCTCTTCGACACGATCGAGGATGAAGCCGTGCGAGCCCGCATCGCCGATGCGGCGATGGCCTGTTTCGATGCCCTGGGTTGCCGCGATTTCTCTCGTGTGGATTTCATGCTGAGCGACGAGGGGGTTCCTTATGCCTTGGAGGTCAACACGATCCCCGGTTTCACCACGCATTCGCTGCTGCCCAAAGCGGCGGCGAAGGCGGGCATTCCGATGAGCGAGTTGTGCGTGCAAATCGTCCGGGCGGCGTTGTCCTCCCGGTCGACACTGACGAACCGTAAACCATGAGCACCAAGAGGTGGATGTGGCCAGAAAGGCACAGAAGATCAGCTTGAAGGAACGGATCAGCTCCTGGAAGAGGAACCGGAAGGCCCGCGAGAAGCGGCTGGCCGCCATCCGGAGTTGGAATTGGGTCGCCATCGTGAAGGTGGCGGCCGTCCTCTGTTTTCTCGTGGGTTCCGGGGCGTTCCTGCGGTATGCCGAGGCCTACGTCAGGACCGTGACCCCTGCCGAGGAGGGTAGCCTGGTCCTGGTCGGTGTCCCGCAGTGGGCCAATTGGGAGTTGAAGAATCGTGTGGCTCAGTTCGCGTGTGGGACCCATTTCCCACTGACGGAGGACACGGCCTCGACACTGGCCCGGAACCTGGCGTCCATGTCCTGGCTCGCTGACGTCGGCGTCCGCGTGACCCACGACTCCGTGTTGGTCAACGCCCGGTGGCGTAAGCCCGTCGTCATGATCGAGATCCGCGAGACCGCCTCGAAGATCTATGTGGACAAGGATCTCGTCGTGATGGACCACATGCCCATGCCGCACCTGCCCATCGTCGAAGCCAAGGGCGTCGCGCTGAATGTCGTGCCCCCGCCGGGCCAGGTGTTCGACGAAGGCGATCTTTCCACTGCGGTCGCCCTGGCGCTGCTTCTGAACCGAATGGATATCGAACACGGGCTGAAGAACCCGCTGCTGGACCAGATCGCCAGCATCGACGTCGCCAACTACAAGGGGCGCAAGTACCCCCGCGGGTCACAGCCGCATATCACTTTGCAGAGCAAGGACGACGTGCAGATCATCTGGGGCGCCGAGATCGGCGAGTATGCCACGTACCTCGAAGCCAACGATCAGGAGAAACTCGCCAAGCTCTACACGCACTACAGACAATCCGGGGCGCTCAGCGCGGGAGGACGCGCCAAGTACATTCACCTGAGCAACCCCCAGGACAAGGTGTACCAGCCGATCGACAAATACCGCTGAGCCGGGTTCCCTGCATGAATGGGCGATATAGGATTCGGACCTATGACCTCACGGGTGTGATCCGTGCGCTCTAACCAGCTGAGCTAATCGCCCAAGTGGCACTATTAAACCCGATCCCTACGCTCGCTGTCAAGCGCCAATCACGTGTAATTTGAACGGGTCGATTTGCCTGTCTGATTGCTCCTGGAAGCACGGTGTCGGAACGGCCAAGGACTCACGTGGCAACGAGGTTGATCTTGCCGAGCTTGACACCCTTCATGCTCAGGATGTTCTCGCCGACGCGGTTGATCTCGCCCACCTGGCCGCGAAGAACGATGATCTCCAGGCAGTCATGGTGGTCCAGATGGACGTGCAGCGAGGAAATCGCCTGCAACAGATGCGAGTGCTGGATGGCGATCAGCTTCTCCGTGAGGTTGGCGGCGTGATGGTCGTAGACAAGAAAGACCGCCGCCACCGCATGGGCCTCCGGGTCGGCCAGCCGCTCCTGGCTCAACTGCTGACGGACCAGGTCGCGGACCGCCTCCGAGCGGCTCTGATACCCCTGCTTGGCAATGAGCTTGTCGAAGTCAGCCAGCAGGTCCTTGTCCAACGACACCCCGATGCGTTCGATCTCTGCCATCAATCGCTCCTGCAACAATAAATCACCTGTTCGGCGAACAGATTCGCGCCAAACCGGATGGGACTGGCGCTCGTTTCCACCAGCGGGATTCTCCTCTCGATGGTCACGCCCAATCTGTGACAGAAGGCGTCGAAGTCCTTCAACGACAGGAAGTGGATGTTCGGCGAATTGTACCAGCGGAATGGGAGCTGACGCGTGACGGGCGACTTGCCCCAAAAGAGCAGTTGCAGCCGGCATCGCCAGTGAGCGAAGTTCGGAAAGCTGACGATCACCCTGCGCCCGATGCGGAGCAATTCGCGAAAGACCCGCTCCGGATCCTGGGTCGTCTGCACCGTCTGGGACAGGATGGCGTAGTCGAAGCTCTTGTCCGCGTGACTTCCCAGCCCGCGGTCGATATCCCGCTGGATGATCGAGATCCCCCGGCACACACTGCCCAGTACGAACGACTCGTTCAACTCGATGCCCTTGCCTCGGATGGCCTTGTCGGCGGTCAATCGGGCGAGCAGCTCTCCGTCGCCGCAGCCGACGTCCAGGACCGTGCTGCCCGGCTCGATCAGCGATTCGATCAGCTCGTAGTCCACGCGTGCTCGATGGGTCTGCTCCGCCCGTCTGACCCGGGTTCGTCCTTTGCAGCAGTCCCCGAGCGGACCGACGTTTACCCCCGGCCGGTGTGTCGCTCTCAGAAAGCTCGCGAGAAACGCGCCCAGCGTCTCGTCTTCGAGCAGGAAGGCATCGTGTCCGTAGCCCGACGCGATGTTGCAGTAGCTCACGTCCTTGCCGTTGGCGACGAGGGCGTCGACCATGGCTTCGGATTGCTCCGGCGTGAACAGCCAGTCGCTGCTGAAGCTGACCACAAGGAAACGGGCCTGCACGCCCGCGAAGGCTTCCTTCAGCGACCCGTAGTCCCTCGGGAGATCGAAATAGTCCGCTGCCTTCGTGATATACAGGTAGCTGTTCGCATCGAACCGGTCGACGAAAATCTGACCCTGGTGGTCGAGATAGGTCTCGACTGCGAACTCCGGGTCGAACTCATAGCTGTACTTATCGGAACCGCGAAGCTCGCGTCCGAACTTCTGACGCATCCCCTCCTCGGACAGATAGGTGATGTGCCCGATCATGCGGGCGATGGCCAGGCCTTGGCCGGGGACTTCGCCCTGGTGGTACTGCCCGCCTGCGAAGTTTGCATCGGCCAGGATGGCGTTTCGACCCACCGCGTCGAACGCGATGGATTGGGCTCCCAGGTGCGTTGTCGTCGCGATGGGGATGGCCGCATCCATCATCTCGGGATAAGCAATCGACCACTGGATTGTCTGCATGCCGCCGATGGAGCCGCCGATCACGGCCAGCAGGTGCTCAATGCCCAAGGCATCGAGCAGGAGCTTCTGGACCTTGACCATGTCGGCGATGGTGATAATAGGGAAGTCGAGGCCATACGGCCGGCCGGTGGCGGGATTGATCGACGAGGGTCCGGTGGTCCCGGCGCAGCCGCCGAGAAAGTTCGAGCAGATCACGAAGTACTCGTGCGTGTCGATCCCTTTGCCCGGCCCGACCATTCCCTCCCACCACCCCGGTTTCTTGTCATCGGCGCCGTGGTAGCCGGCAACGTGCGCGTTGCCGCTCAGCGCGTGGCAGATGAGGATCGCATTGTTCCGGGCCTCATTGAGTCGCCCATGGGTCTCGTAGGCGACGTCGATCGGACCGAGCGTCTTGCCGCACTCCAACTGCAAGGGCCTGTCCTGATCGACGACCCGGATAAGCCGAGTCTCGACCAGACCCACCGAGGTTCCATCGCTGTCTGCCATGCCGGAGAGTATAGCCCAAAACCCTCGACTGTAAAGCGTGCCGGGCGTTCTGGCGGCCGACGCGATGCTGAAAGAGATGGGCCCGCGAAGACCTGCTTCGCACCTTCCAGGTGCGGTCAGTTCCTCTCGGCAGTTGCCTGCATGATGGCAAGGGATCTGCTCAAGAGACTGCGGCCACTTGACGCGGCCTGTGTCCGGCTCCCAGCTTCTCCGCGGCGACGAAAAGCTCATACGCCGCCTCGGCGGACGGAGCACTCTCCAGCGACTCGCGGAATTCGGCGTCGAGCATCATTCTGCTGACTCTGGCCAGCGCCTGGATATGCGGACCTGCCTGCTCGGCCGGCGAGAGGAGCAACACGACGATCGACACGGGCTTGCTGTCCACGCTGTCGAAATCCACGGGCGTGTGCGTGGTCCCCACCGCTATGGCCGGTTCACGAACCGCCTTGCAGCGACCGTGCGGAATGGCGATCCCAAAGCCCACGCCGGTGCTGCGGATCTGCTCGCGCGTGAGAACTTCGTCGAGTGTGCCGTCCCTGTCGAGCAGCGACCCGTTCTCATCGAGCAGGTCGACCAGTTCGGTGATGATGCTGTCTTTATCCATTCCCTCCAGTGGGACCTTGATGCATGCAGGTGACAGTGCCCTCGTCAGGATCATTCTAAACCACCCCCCAAGAGACCCTACTTCTGGACAGATTACGGTTCCTCCCCTCCGTTCAAGTATACGATGCCTTTCAACACAAGCCAAAGCGCCTGGCGGATTCACACGGGCAGGCGAGAACGCCGGGACCGGTCCAGTGTACACCTGTCCCCTACAATCGTCACAGAGCGAACCGGCCGCGCAGTCGCCACGGTCTGAACGACGCCGGTTCGGGAACTGCTGGGGAAACGCGGTGCAGTGGACCTCAGGGCCAGAGTTGCGGCTTCCGTCCAGTACGTGCGGAAACAGGGAGCGGGATCATCAGGCGGAATGCCTGTAGTAACCGTCCGGCGGGTGTACCTTGTTCAGGTGTCTGACATACCGCATCACCGCCCTGGCGAATGGGCCCGGGTCCATCCGGGCGCCTGCGGCGTAGGTGGAAACCAGCAAGTCCTTGAGCGAGTCATCGAAGCAGCGCGTCGCCATGCTCCATCGGAGCTTGCCGAGGTCCCTGATCCGGCGGGACATGCGCCGCCCGTTCTGCATCATCCGATGAAGGTCGATCACGCTGAATTCGTATTGCCGGCCGAACGTCGCAGCAGGGGTGAACAGATGCCAGACGGACAGGTCGGGCAGCGAGATGTTCAGCGCATGAATCCTGCAGGCCAGATTTGCCATCTCGATGACGAGGTTCTCCCTCGCGGGCCGGTCCAGGTCTTGCCAGCGATCCAGCACGAGATCCAGCAGGCAGGCGGAGTCGAGCTGCTCAGTGATCAGGAAAGACCGTCGTTCGAATCCGCACACGACCTGCTCGCCATAACAGAGCGGCTTGTAGGTTCCGATGCCGTTTTGAAGCAATTGGTTGGCGTTGTTCCATTCGATGGCGGCCTGGGACATCAGTCGGCCGAACCTCCTGAGGCCGGCAAGGGCATCCTTGAGGTGCGGTTGATGGAACCGCTTCATGAAGACCGTCCTGGGCGGAGGACCATCCAGCGTCAGTCTTGCCACGTCGCGCCGCTTGTTCTTGTTCACGACAAGGCCCTTGGCTTCGAAGAACTGGGCGAAAGTCCGCAGCCCGCAACGACCGAAGTACTCCTGGGATGTGTCTGCAAAGACGAGTTGGTCCGTCATGATGATCTCACCCGTTTGCTCTCCACAGGCCGGCCGCCAGCAACCCGGCCGCCAGGGAGAGCGAACCGACTGTATGGAGCAGGATCGTCGTCCGGTTCGCGCTGTACTGGCCGGGCACGCCCAAGTCCCTGCTGTTGGCCCCTCGCATCGCGAAGACAGCCAGCGGCAGCGTCAACAGATAGAACGTGCCGGCCAGGAACGTGACACGATGCGCGAGCATGAAACCCGCCGTCGGGTAGCTGAGCACAAGGATCGCCCGATAGACCCATGCGGATCGGCCCACGCCCAGCAAAACGACCAGGGTCCTCTTGCGAACCTGGCTGTCGGCGGCCAGGTCGGGGAATTCGTTGATCAGGATCACCAGGAAGATCAGGATCGCGACGATCACCGCCGGCAGAATCGGGAACAAATCCACCGACCGTGCCTGAAGGAAGTAGGAGCCGTACACCGGCAGGATGCCAAACAGAAAGGCGATCATCACCTCGCCGACGCCGCGATAGCCCAATTGGATGGGCCGGGCCGTGTAGAAAAAGCCGCCGAGACCGCCGAGAACGCCGATCCCGAGGATGAACAGGCTCTGCGTCAGAGCGACGAGGATCAGTCCGATACCCGACCCGATGGCCAAGTAAGCCAAACCCGCTGCCAGCGTGGCTCTGGGAGAGAGGATGCCTTTTTGAATGAACTGCCGGCCGCCGGAGAAGGGGGTTGGGTTGTCGTTCACCCAGTCATTTCGCGAGAGGTGGTCGAAGTAATCGTTGATGACGTTGGCCCCGGCGTGGAGGGCCATGATGGACAACACAGCCAGCAGGAACAAGCCGATGCTGAAACTCCCGGTCACGGCATACCCCAGCGCCGAGCCGACCAGCACCGGCGCAGCGCTGGCGCCAAGATATTGCGGCCGCGAGGCCAGAAGGATCACTCCCAACTCCGCGGGTAATGCCTGGATTCTCATGGATGGTCTTTCCAAAGGCAACTTCATGCAGTCTGTGTATGGGCGGATTCTACCCCGTCAGGGGGCTGTGTCAATGTGGGGCAGTGGGCGTACGCCTGCTGAGCGGGCGTTGGCGTGGTGTTCCCGGCCGCTTGGCGTTCGCGTCGCCAACTGCCACCATGGCAGAGCAGGCAAGGCCGCCTGCAATTTTGCCAGACGCCACCCGGCGGCTCCCGTGCTCTTAAGTCGTTTCACGACAGCGGGTTACATGTGGGTCACCAGCGAACCGACCTCTGGCACGCCATTTGCAACAACGTCTCAAGCTGGTGTAACTATGGTTGCTCAATGGTCACAAGTCGGCGATGTGAACGTACTGGCCAGTGCGGCAGACTGGGCCTGGCCGGACGCCGTACGCAGTATTTTCAAGCCCAGGGGCGTCAACCTCCTGATGGCCCAGAACGCCGCGGAGTTCGTGAGCGTCATCGCCAGCAGGCGAATCCACACCGCGATCGTCGATGTGGATTCCGTCCAGTCCAACGGGTTGACCACGGTCAAGATCATCCGGATGGACTATCCGCTGGTGCCGTGCATTGTCCTGACGCGCAAGGTGGACAAGGAGACGCTGGGCAAGGCCCTGCAGCTCGACGCCTTCGGCGTCGTCGCCAAGCCGGTGAACATGGACATCCTGCAACAGTTGCTCAACCGACTGTTTCTCAAGAGGTACAACAGCGATCTGTTTGCCAGATAAGGAAGGAGTTTTGGAAAATGGAGGATTGGGCCTATATTCTTCAAGGAAATCTCGTTCTTCGATTTCCCTGAAGAATTGGCTGGTCTAATCTCTATCACACGGCAGGAGTTTGAGAAGGAAAAATCTCTTTCTTCGATTTTTCCTTCTCAAAGCAGGCCCAATCCTCCATTTTCCAAAACCCCGCTAAAGAGTGATTGGACACCATAATCTGCTGGAAAGGAGCAAGGACACATGAAGATTCGACCATTGGGAGATAAGGTGCTCGTGGAGCGCGTGGAGGCGGAGGCGAAGACGGCCGGCGGGATCGTGCTTCCGGATACGGCGAAAGAAAAACCGCAACGAGGCAAGGTCGTCAGCGTCGGCGAGGGCAAGATGCTCGAAGACGGCACCCGCAGGGAAGTCCAGGTGAAGAAGGGCGATCTCGTGCTGTTCACGAGCTACGCCGGCACCGAGATCAAGGTCGACGGCAAAGAGTACTTGATCATGGACGAGTCGGACATCATGGCGGTGATCGAGAAGTAGGACCCCAAGTGTGAAGAAGGAGTAGCGAAAACATGGCAGCTAAGAAAATAGCTTTCGGAACCGATGCCCGTGCGGCGATCCGCGACGGCGTCAAGAAACTGGCGAGCGCCGTGAAGGTGACGCTCGGCCCGGCCGGTCGAGTGGTCATCCTGGAGAAGTCCTTCGGCTCGCCGACCGTCACGAAGGACGGCGTCACCGTCGCCAAGGAAATCGAGCTCGAAGACGCCTATGAGAACATGGGCGCCCAGATGGTCAAGGAAGTCGCGTCGAAGACCTCGACCGTTGCCGGCGACGGCACCACTACGGCCACCATCCTTGCGGAAGCCATCTTCGAGGAGGGGCTCAAGAACATCACCGCCGGCGCCAACGCGATGCAGGTCAAGAAGGGCATCGACCTGGCGGTCGAGACGATCGTCGAGGAGCTCCACAAGATGAGCACCTCGGTCGAATCCAGCAAGCAGATCGAGCAGGTCGCTGTCTGCTCGGCCAACCAGGACTTCGAGATCGGCAAGAAGCTCGCGGAAGCGATGGACAAGGTCGGCAAAGACGGCGTCATCACCGTCGATGAAGGCCAGTCGCTCGAGACCGAGGTCGAGCTGGTCGAAGGCATGCAATTTGACAAGGGGTACCTGAGCCCGCACTTCGTGAACAAGCTCGAGAACATGTCGGTCGTGCTCGAGAAGCCGTACATCCTGGTCCATGAGAAGAAGATCAGCGCGGTCAAGTCCCTGGTCCCGCTGCTCGAAAAAGTGGCCAAGCAGGGCAGACCTTTGCTGATCATCGCTGAGGACGTCGAGGGCGAGGCCCTGGCGACTCTCGTGGTGAACAAGCTTCGCGGCGTGCTCCAGATCGCGGCCGTGAAGGCCCCCGGTTTCGGCGACCGTCGCAAGGCCCTGCTCAGCGACATCGCGGTGCTGACCGGCGCCGAGCCGATCTTCGAGGACCTCGGCCTGGACCTTGAGCACGTCGAGCTGCGCCAGCTCGGCCAGGCGAAGGAAATCACCATCGACAAGGACACCACCACGATCATTGAAGGGGCCGGCAAGACCGAAGCCATCAAGGGCCGGATCGAACAGATCAAGGCCGAGATCGAGAAATCGACCAGCGACTATGACATCGAGAAGCTCCAGGAGCGCCTTGCGAAACTGGCCGGCGGCGTCGCCAAGATCAACGTCGGCGCTGCGACCGAAGCCGAGATGAAAGAGAAGAAGGCCCGCGTCGAGGACGCGCTGCACGCCTGCCGCGCCGCGGTCGAAGAGGGCATCCTCCCCGGCGGCGGCGTCGCGATGCTCCGCTGCCTGTCCGCGCTGGACAAGGTCAAGACCAAAGGCGACGAGCAGGTCGGCGTGGACATCGTCCGCCGGGCGGTCGTGGCCCCGATCAAGCAGATCGCGCACAACGCCGGGCTCGACGGCTCCATCGTCGCACAGAAGGTGATCGAGAGCAAAGAGAAGAACTTCGGCTACGACGTGATCAGCAAGCAGTACGGCGACATGATCAAGTTCGGCGTCATCGTCCCGACGAAGGTCGAGCGGACCGCCCTCCAGAACGGCGCCTCGATCGCGTCGCTGCTGCTGACCACGGACGCCGTCGTCAGCGAGATCCCCGAGAAGAAGGAGAAGGCCCCCGCGATGCCTCCGGGCGGCGGGATGTACTAACCCTCGCGAATCCTTGTGCAGTGCAGGCGGGTCCCGTTTGGGACCCGCCTGTTTTTCATAGAGACCTGCGTGAACTGTCTGGGAGATGACCGAATGCCTTTCCGTCTTTACACGAATATGATGTCGCAGGCGTCGCGGAGCGTGGCGTCGGGGATTCTCGTGGTGGGCCTGCTGCTGATCGGCTTCGGTGCGCTGATCCTCGCGTTGCCCGAGTTGTTTGCGTTTCTGGCCGCCGCGGTCTTTTTCGTCGCCGGCGCCGGCTGTGCGGTCGTCGCGATCAAGATCCTCTGGGCACAGTGGCGACTGGACCGGATGACCTCCCCCGATGGCTCGGACGCCTACCGGAAAAACGTCCGCATCCACCTCAGCGACCGGTACGAGGAGTAGACCATGCACGTTGCTCTCCAGGTCGCGTTTTCACTTGTCATGATGAGCGTAGCGAACCATCTGGCCTCCGAAGCAGAGGTCTGACCAGACTCTTGCGAATTCAATATCCGGGGATCTCAGCCAGAATCCGGGCGTCATATCGAAGTTGATGCAGAACCTCGCTTCTGCTGGGCGTTTGAAGGTAGTGATGAGGGAGACAGATTGGAGGCCGGAAGCGGAAGGGCGGCGTCCGCGTAGGGCGTGTGTCCCCGCACGACCTCTTGAGACGGGCGGGGACGCTCGATCCGCGACGATAACGCCTTGCGGCGCCACAACGAACGCTCAGCGTTCCCTTCTTTCATCGTGAAAGACACGGGCAGGATGCCCGTGCTACTTGTTCTATCGGAGCTTGATGGTGGCCAAGGCCAGGGCTGCAAAGGCGGCGGCCATGAGCCAAAAGCGCACGACCACCTGCGGCTCGCTCCAGCCGGCCAGGTGGAAGTGGTGGTGCAGCGGGGCGCAGCGGAAGAGCCGCTTGCCGTGCGTGTACTTGAAGTAGCCGACCTGCAGGACGACGCTCATCAGTTCGATGACGAAGACGCCGCCGATGATGAGCAGCAGGATCTCGTGGCGGGTGACCAGGGCGCCGTAGCCCATCGCGGCGCCGAGCGGCAGCGACCCGCAATCGCCCATGAAGGTCTGGGCCGGGTAGCAGTTGAACCAGAGGAACCCGAGGACCGCGCCCAGCACGGAAGCGTAGAAGATGCTCAGTTCCCCCGCCTCCGGGATGTGCGGCAGCAGCAGGTAGCTCGCCCACGTCACGGGCGTCGTGCGGGACATCATCTCCGCGGCCACGTAGCACAGGATGACGAGCACCAAGCTGACCATCGCGACGCAGCCGCCGGCCAGGCCGTCCATGCCGTCGGCGAGGTTCACCGCGTTGCTCGTCGCGGAGATGTAGAAGATCGCGATCAGGATGAAGGTCCAGTTGGCTAAGGGCAGGCCGTGCTTGTAGAAGGGCACCCAGAAGAGCTTGGCGTCCGCGATCTCGGAGAAGTCGAAGAACAGAAACGACGCGATGAGCACCGCGCCGGCGATCTGGAAGATGAGCTTCTCCCAGGCGAACAGGCCGTTGCGTCCCCGCTGGCGGGCGGCGGCGGTCAGCTTGAGCCAGTCGTCGATGCCGCCCAGGACGCCGAACCACAGGAGCACGAAGATCGCCTTCTGCACAAAGGGATTGTTGAGCCTGGCCCACAGCAGAGTGCTCGCGATGGTGGCCGACAGGATAATCAGGCCGCCCATGGTGGGCGTGTTGGCCTTTTCCTTCGTCAGTTCGTTGAGCGCGGCGTGGTAGAACTCCGGCCGGTCGCCGATCTTCATCCGCATGAGCCAGCGGATGATCCGCGGCCCGATCAGCAGCGCAATGGCTAAGCTCGTCAGAATCGCCACGACGGAACGAAACAGGACGTGCTGATACGCATAGAAGTGCAGCGTATCTGCGAAGAAGCCGTCGAAGCATTCCATCAGATGATAGAGCATCCTGTATCCAATTGATGAGTGATTATGGATGATTGATGATTGAGGGTGGTTCGCGACAGTCGATCATCCATAATGCTTAATCAGTTCCTGGACCACGCGTTCCAGCCGGGCCGTCCTTGAGCCTTTGACCAGTATTATATCGTCTTGTCGCAAAAAGTCCTGCATATGGTCGCAAAGGGATTGGGTGTCCTCGAAACACATCGTCTGCAAACCATGCCGCGAGGTCTCGCGTGCGACCTGGGCGGTGGTTCTGGGGACCTCGCCGACCGCGACGAGCAGATCGACGCCCGCCTCGGCGGCCGTGACGCCCAGTTCCGCGTGCAGCGCCTTGGTCTGCGGTCCCAGTTCCGCCATGTGCCCGCAGAAAAACACCAGTCGGCGATGGCGGTTCGAGTTGCAGCACGCGCGCAGATTGGCGAGCATCGCCAGGGCGTTCTTCATCGACGCCGGATTGGCGTTGTAGCAGTCGTTCAGCACGGTGAGCGAGCCGACCTGGAGGGTCTCCGCCCGCATGGAAACCGCGGGCAGGTCCTCGACCGCCTTTGCGAAATCGCCCGCGGACAGACCGAGCTGGTCGCAAACGGCCCAGGCTACCAGGGCGTTCTCGACGTTGCCCGGTCCGGGCAGCGGCAGGCGGACCTGTGTGCCTCGGATCGCGAATGTGCTGCTCGTGCCGGAGCAGGCGATCTGCTCGGCGCGATAGTCCGCATCGGGGGACCGGCCGAAGGTGCGGAAGGGCCGGCCCAGGGTCCTGGCGGTCGCCACGAGCGGGGGAATGTCCGCGTTGATGAGAAAGGCGCCGGCGTCCGACAGGCCCTCCGCGATCGAGAGCTTCTCGCGGATGATCGTCGCGAGGTCGCCGAAACCTTCGAGATGGGCAGGGTGCGTATTGGTCACGACCGCGATGTCCGGCTGGGCGATCCGCGTCAGGGGGGCGATCTCGCCGGGGTGGTTGGCGCCGATCTCGGCGATAATCACCTCGTCGTCCAGCCTGGCTCCGAGCAGGGTCAAGGGCAGGCCGATGTGATTGTTGAAGCTCTTCTGCGCCTGGTGGGTGCGGAAGCGACGGCTCAGGACATGGTGCACGATCTGGCGGGTCGTGGTCTTGCCGACGGAGCCGGTGATGGCCACCACCTTATACCGGTTCATCCGGCGATACTCGCGGGCCAGGTCGCCCAGCGCCGCGACGGTGTCGGGGACCTTCAGCAGCGGTCCGGCGACGTTATCCACCGTCCGACTGACGACGGCGCAGGCGGCGCCTTTCGACAGGACCTGCGCCACGTAGTCGTGACCGTCGAAGTTCTCGCCGGGCAGGGCAAAGAAGCAATCGCCCTGATGGATCGTTCGGGAGTCCGTGCTGACGCCGGTGACGTGGGATGCCGCGGCTGCCGGTTTGCCAGCGTCGGACCGCCTGATGACGGTGGCTCCGACGATCCGGGCCAGGGCCTCTATCGGGATGGGCTGCATTGTCTTTCTCTCAGACATCGCTGGGCGATGTCTTTGTCGCTGAAGTCGAATTTCTTGGTGCCGATGATCTGGTAGGTCTCGTGTCCCTTGCCGGCCAGCAGGATGATGTCGTCGGGCCGGGCGTTCTCGATGGCCAGCTCAATGGCCTTCCTTCGGTCCGGCTGCACTGTCACCCGCTCCGAGCCGGGGTCCTCGAAGCCCGCGATGATCTCGCCGATGATGGCTTCCGGGTCCTCCGTCCTCGGATTGTCACTGGTGACGATGATCGCGTCGGCCAGTTGCTCGGTCACGCGGGCCATGCGGGGCCGCTTGGTTCGGTCGCGGTCGCCGCCGCAACCGAAGAGGACCGTGAGCCGGCCCCGACACAAGGGGCGCAACGTCGTCAGGACGTTCTGCAGGGCGTCGTCCGTGTGGGCGTAGTCGACCAGGACGGCGAACCCGTCGCTCGGGACCCTCTCCAGCCTGCCGGGGACGCCCGTGAGAGAGGATAGGCCCGCCGCGACAGTCTTGAGATCCAGCCCGGCGGCCAGGCACAGCCCCGCGGCGGCCAAGTGGTTCGACACGTTATACCGGCCCAGCAGCGGCGTCTTGACCCCTTCCGTCTGTCCCTGGAATTCCAGCGCGAACACGGTCCCCTCGACAGTCATCGATTCGATTCGCGCGATCAAATCGGCCGGCTCATCCACGGCGTACCAGCAGACACGAGCCTTGGTTTCCTGGGCGATCAGTCGTGACTGGGGCGCCTGCCTGTTCAGCACCGCGGTCGCGTCGGGCGACAGCGCGGTGAACAGGCGGGTCTTGGCCGCGAGGTAGTTCTCTGTCGTCCGATGGTAGTCCAGGTGGTCGCCGGTCAGATTGGTGAAGGCCGCCGCGCGGAAGGTCACGCCCGCCAAGCGGTCCTGGGACAGGGCATGGCTGCTGGCTTCGATGACCATGTGGTCTGCGCCCGCTTGCACCATCTCCCTTTGGGCTGTCGCAAGGGTCAGGCAATCGGGCGTCGTGAGCGTGGAGGCGGTCTGGCCGGACCCGGTGTCGTAGACGACGGTCCCCATGAGGCCGCACTTGTGGCCCGCGGCTTCTATGCAGGAGCGGACCAGAAAGGTGATCGTCGTCTTGCCGTTCGTTCCCGTGACGGCCAGGCAGGTCAGCTTCCTGCCCGGATAGCCGTTGGCGGCCTGGGCGAGCCGTCCGGCTGCCATCGCGGGATTCTCGACGGGCACAAAGACCGCTTGGTCCGATCCGTCAGCCGGATTGGCACCGGTCCCGTCGTCCTCGCACACGATGTACGTCGCGCCGCTGGCGATGGCCTTGCCGATGAACCGGCGGCCGTCGCAGGATGCGCCCTTGATCGCGACGAACACGTCGCCGGCGCGCACGACACGGGAATCGATCCGGACGGCGATAGCCGGATGGGAGCAGACCAGATTCAACAGTTCATCCAGGTTCATTCTGCAACATCCTATGCGAGGAATTGTGCAAGGGATCCGACCCCTGCGGACCTGCCATTCTACGCCGGGCCCTGCGACGACGCAACAGGGCAAGACCTCATGTGATAGCCCTGTCATTATCGGCAGTTCAGGCGATTTTGGATGAGAAACGGTTGGCCGATGCGTATAATGGGCAAGTCGAAGAACCGGCTGTACGCGGCGAGTGTGGAGTGCACACCTTGCGCCGGCGGACCCAAGCTGCTCAGGAAGGAACCATCACATGCTCAGAAGAAAGCGCGCTGTCGTCTTTGGTTTGCTCGCGGTCGTCTGTTCCACGACCTTCGCCCAGGAGGAGAAGAGCTACCTGGCGGTCTTCATGGAGGGCAAGAAGGTGGGCTACTCGGTCCACACGCGGACGGTGGAAGGCGTGCGGGTCACGACGACCGAAGAGGTGAGCATCACGATCAGCCGGATGGGGGCCGCTCTGACCGTCGAGATGGCGGAGACGAGCGTCGAGACGACTGCGGGCAAGCCCCTGCGATTCGAATCGCTCCAGCGTCTGGGGACCCTGACGATGATGAAGGTCGCGGGCGTGGTGAACGACAACGGCGTCGTCGACGTGGTGTCGTCGTCGATGGGCAGCGAGCAGAAGAGCACGATACAATGGCCTGCAGGGGCGGTGATGGCCGAGGGGTTGCGCCTGCTGACGCTCGAGAAAGGACTCAAGCCGGGCGTGGAGTATTCGGCCAGCCTCTTCAGTCCCGGCGTCATGCAGGCTGTGGGCGCGACCGTCGTGATCAAGGACAAGAAGGAAGTGGACCTGCTGGGGCGGGTCGTGAAACTCACGGAGACGACCACCGCCCTGAATATGCCCGGTACCGGACAGGTCGTCACCACGAGTTATGTCGACGACGAGATGCGGGTCCTCAAGAGCGTGGTGCCGCTGGCCGGCATGGTGGTCGAGATGATCGATTGCCCCAAGGAGTTCGCCCTGGGCGTCAACGACGTCCTGGACTTGATCAATAGGATGTTCCAGAAGAGTCCGGAGCCGCTCAAAGACGTCCATACGATTGTCGCGATCACGTACACGCTGAACCCGGGCACGACGGACGGTCTGCTGATCCCATCGACCGATAATCAGAAGGCAGTGCGCCAACCGGACGGCAGGGTGATCCTGGAGGTCAGGCCGGTGGCGGTCCCGGCGGGCGGCACGTTCCCGTACCAGGGCGACGATCCCGACCTGCTCGAAGCGATGAAGCCGACGCGATTCCTGCAGAGCGACAACGAGCGGGTCGTGGCGCTGGCCCGCAAGGCGGTCGGCGATACGAAGGACGCAGCGGAAGCCGCCCGCCGGATCGAGTCCTTTGTGGCAGAGTACATCGACAACAAAAACCTGTCCGTGGGCTATGCGTCAGCGGCCGAGGTGGCCGAGAGCCGCCAGGGCGACTGCTCGGAGTTCGCGGTCCTGACCGCGGCCATGTGCCGGGCGATCGGCATCCCCGCGCAGGTCGTAGTGGGTATCGCCTACGTCGACGAATGGAACGGAATGCAGGGCTTCGGGGGCCATGCCTGGACGCAGGCATACCTCGGCGGCGACAAGATGGGTAAAGGGGGCAAGTGGATCGGCCTGGACGCCGCCTTCAAGAGCAGCGATCGCGGCTACGACGCCGGCCACATCACCCTGGCGGTCGGCAACGGCGAGCCCGGCGACTTCTTCAACATGGCCAGCGCCCTCGGCCAGTTCCAGATCGAGAAGGTCAAGGTGCAAACCAAGTAGGAGATAGCCCGCGGGAGCCTCCAATCCGTCGAAACCTCGCATTTGGCAAAGTCAACATGGCAGAATCACAGGTCATTCTGCAACCTGTGATGGTTCTTTGCCAACCGTGAGCTGCCCTCATCACAGTCGCACGTCGAGCATCTGGCAAAGACGGACGAAGTGCGGGAGGTGCGTCTTGAGTTCCGCCGGGTCCCGTTGGCCGAGCAGTTCGAAGGAGCGCCTGCCCTTCTCGTAGCCCCTGTGCTGCCCGCAATCGCGCGTTGCGTTGGCAAGCGCCTCTTGCACAGTCTCCTTGGCCCTCGTTTCGAGGTTGTCCAGCGACGGCAGAGCGTTCTCCCGAAGGCGGCTGCCGAAGAACTCCCGCAGGGCGTTTCTGTCGGCAAGACACCAAGTCTCCATACACTGGACCATCAATTGGGCTTGGTCGTCATCTGCCCCGGCGGGCCGCTCCCACCCGTCTCGCGATTGGAGATGGTGCCAGGGAGAGCGAGGCAGATTGACCGGCGCCTCGCTGTCCACGAGCAACACGGGATAGTCACCTGCCGCTGCTGTTCTCAAGGCGGTCTTGAAGTCGTCATAGGCAGCGTTGCGACTACCGCACGCCCTGGTTGACGGCATACGATTCTGGAATCCAGCCCGTTCCAGGAGTTTGCGAAACCCTTCACGGCATTTGCTCTTGTCTGATGGTCTGTCGCCGCCTCCCTCAATGTACAGTCTGACTTTCACCAACGCACCCCTCCTATCTCGCCTTGGGTCCAGAGTTGGCCAAGGCGGTACTTCTGGAGCCATCCCTCAAGTGCCTGCCCGTCGAGACGTTTCATGGTTGTCTGCCCCTCCGACTTCTCACACACAACGACCGATTCCGGCTGGTCGCTAAACTCGTCGATGAGAATGTCCGAGTGGGTCGTTACCACCAACTGGCTCCGCTCGGATGCAGCCTTCAGCAGGCGGGCAAGGGTCGGTATGATGTCCGGATGCAGCCCCAATTCGGGTTCCTCGATGCAAATCAACGGGGGCGGGGAGGGATTGCACAAAACAGCCAACAGACAGAGATACCGGAGCGTGCCGTCCGAGAGACGCGTCGCGGGTACCGGGCTCACCAGACCAGTCTCATGAAAGAACACCTGGACGGTACCTCCCTCGACCGACACGTCATAGTCTTCAATGCCGCCATAGAGTTGCTTGAGATTGTCAAGGATGTTTCGCTTGGCGCCGGGATCCCGGCGTAGTCGGTTCAGTACCAGTCCAAGGTTGCCGCAATCCGACTCCAGGAAATCGTTGGTCTGATCGGCCTTCTGTGGCTGGCGCGGCACCGTGAATCGGCCGAAGGACCACTCCCGATACTGACGAATCCGTGCATAGACCTGCCCGAGATATGTGATCTCGGGATACTGATCGGGGTCCTTTCGCTGAGAGAGAATGGACTCATCGCGAGACGCGTCCTCTCGCCGGATTCTACGCTCCTGTTGCCCCGGAACACCCAGGATAGGATGCCCCTGCTGGAAGCGGTAGTAGAAGTACGGCGTTTCAGATCGGTCAGGTGCGCCGCTCTCGATCTGCTCGTCGACAAGCTCGAACTTCTGTGATGACTCCGTAAACCAAATGGCGTGATGCAACGGTTGCTTGCCCGCAGGATTCTCCACTGTGACATCGAGCATCGCCGTGGTTCCAGGCGTGCCTGTACCCTTCCAGATCCAGTCCCGGATTCCGCCTCCGTCGCGGACGGGTGCTGCGAGATGTGTCGGTGCTGCGCGGAGCAGGCTGATGGCCTCCAACAGATTCGATTTGCCCGACCCGTTCGGGCCGATCAGGACGTTCAGTGGACGAAGTTCCAAAGGAGTGCTCTGAGGACCGAAAGACAACAGGTTCGTGGCCTTGATCTCACGCAGCAGCATATTCTCACTCCTCTTGGCATCCTCGCAATTGCCGACGATCATTCGAACTGAATATCCACCGCGATGAACTCGACGGTGGTGTTGCCGTTGTAGTGGTTGAGCTGGGCTTCGTAGGCGATGTTGAAGTACTCGTTGTCGATGAGCTTCTTTTCGAGCCCGCCCATGCGAAAACCCACGCAGCGGATGGTCGCGGTGTTGTCGGTGATGGCGAACTGGAGGTGGTCGTTGGTCGAGCCGCACCGTTTGGGGGGAGCAGCCAGTCGGACGCCCTTCGTTGCGAACACGGGTTTCGGGTTGCCCTCGCCGAACGGTCCGAGCATATCGAGCTGATGGACGACGTCCCTCGTGAACTGCCGCAACGGCGCCAGCGCGTCGATGTGCATCTTCGCGACCACGTCTTCTTCGCGGAGATTGTTCACGGCGTAGGTCTCGAAGTCCGCCGCAAAGGCTTCGATCTTCTCCGGCGGCATGGTCAACCCCGCCGCCATCTTGTGACCGCCGAAGCTGGCCAGGTGCGAGGAGCAGGCCTCGATGGCGCTGAGCACGCAGAAGCCCGGGATGGAGCGGGCGGAGCCCTGGGCCACGCCGTTCTCGTTCACCGACGCGTTGATCATGATCGCAGGACGGAAGAACCGGTCCACGAGCCGGGAGGCGACGATGCCCAGGACACCCGTGTGCCAACCCTCGGCGGCCAGGACGATGCTCCGCCGGTCCGGGTGGTTCAGACCCCGCTCGACGACGATCTCACAGGCCTGCTTGAGCATCTTGCGCTCGCACTGCTGCCGCTGGGTGTTCTGGTCCTTGAGGTAGTCGGCGATCTGCATGGCCCGCAGCTCGCTCGTGCTGGTGAGCAGCTCGACCGCCAGTCTCGCGTGTCCCATCCGGCCGGCCGCGTTGAGCACGGGCGCCAGGCGAAAGCCGATCGCGCAGCTATCGACGCCCTTGCCCGCCAGTCCGGCCGACTGGATCAGAGCCCGCAGGCCGCACAGCTTGCTGTCGGGTACTGCCTGGAGTCCGAACCGCGTCAGCACGCGGTTCTCGCCGCGGAGATCCACCACGTCCGCGACCGTGCCGATGGCTGCCAGGGTCGTCGCGTTGAGCATGAACTCGCGGAGTTTGGGCTCGAGACGCGGGCCGTGGCTGAACTCCTCCGCCACCGCCCAGGCGAGCTTGTAGGCCACCAGGGCGCCTGCGGAGTCCTGGTTCGGATAGGAAGGGTCCAGCGCCGGGTGAAGAACGGCGACCGCGCGGGGCAGCTCCAGTCCCGGCTGGTGATGGTCGGTGACGATCAAGTCCAGGCCGAGTTGTGCGGCCAACTCGGCGGCGGCCAAGGCGGAGATTCCGCAATCGACGGTGATCAGCAGGCGGGTGCCTACCTCGGCCAGCGAACGCACCGCGTCGGCGTTGAGACCGTAGCCCTCGTCGATCCGGTGGGGGATGTAGTAATCGACCTGGGCGCCGAGTAGCGTCAGGAGTTCCCAGAGGATCGAGACGCCCGTGATGCCGTCGACGTCATAGTCGCCGTAGACGGTGATCTTCTCTTTCTTCTCGATCGCTTGCCTCAGGCGGGCGACGGCCGGCGCGATCCCCGGCATTTGCGCCGGTCGGATCAGCTCGGTCAGCTTAGGCTGCAGGAAGATGCTGCCTTCACGAGGTTCGGTGACTCCCCGATTGATGAGGATCTGCGCGATCAGCGGGGAGATCTTCAACGAGTTGGCGAGTTGCTCCGTGTGTTTGTCCGCCGGCGGGATGACCCACTCGGTCTTCTGCGTCCCCGCAGGAGACGGCATTTGTTTTGTGTAGCTCATGCCTGCGTTCCAATAAGCCGTGCCAAAGCACTCTTTATATCAGACGATGGCACGCGGTTGCAAGGCTTCCCTGGGTGCGAGTCCGCAAGGGGGTGCGTGACCGCATCTGCGCGCGTGCAATAGGCGTTCATGGAAACCCCGAAATGTCATTCCCGCGCAAGCGGGAATCCACTCCCCCGGTCGCGCCCAGTCCCGTGGTTCCTGGATTCCTGCTTAACGCAAGAATCCAGGCACCGTGGTATGCGATGTGTCCCAGGAACTGGACTCCCGCCCCCGGCGGGACCGATGCGCCGGCGGGCGCGTCGCTGCCAGTCATGAGGAAAGCGAACGATCCATGTGAGACTGGGGAAGATGGGGGATGTTTGCGGCGCGGAGGATTTGTCGCAGGAGATTCGCTACTGGCAATCGGTCGGCAGGTACACCGATTTGGTGGGGATGTGGAGCTTTCTGCACAGGGCCTCCAGGAGCATCTCCAGCCGCTTCAGTTGATAGTCGGTGGGCAGGGTGTTCACGCCGTCGCCGATCAGGCAGATGCGGATGGTCTTGTCCGAACCTTGCCAGGTTCGACCGGGCCGGATCGACCATTGCTTCTGCCACAGGTCGGTCGCCTGAATCTCTCCGTCCTTGCCGCCGGCGCCGTTGCAGACGACGAAGTGAGTATTCGTATCGATCCCGGCGACGGGCTGTTGCAGGCCGCCGCTCCTGGTCCCGCTGAAGAAGATCTCGATACTGGTCCAGCGATTGGGCGCCTGGCAGGCCTTCGACAGCACGGCTTGATCCACCGAGGTGAGCTGGTAGTACGCGGACAGGCAGAAGGGTCCGGCGGATGGGTGGTTGTTGCCCAGGACCATCAAGACGAACGCGCCAACCGTCATGGAAACCAACAACGCGCCTAAGACCTTCACTACCCTGGGCTGGTTCGACATAAGCCAGTCGTCCCTTCACGACCCTGCCGCCTGTGAAGCTGCATCACACATGCAAACTGGGACCTCACAGCGGAGCGTACTGTTATACCCTGTTTCATCGGCAGCCGTCAGTATGCGACTCCAGATTTTATGCAGAATGTCACACGAGTCCGCAAGTTTTTTTCTGTGCGGCGGGTTCTCGCGACCGTTCGGGAGTCGTCTTGGCTCGGGCCATCCGAAATTCGCAGTTTTTTAGGTCCGTAATTGCCGGGCGCCAGCACCTTGACCGCCGGTGAGAGTCCCGCTATATTCGCGGCGGTCTCATAATCGTATCGGGTCAGTTCCTGACGTCGACCGCGAGCAGAAAGGGAACCGATGGAAACTCAGTGGCGGATCATCTCGACGGCCGAGATCGCTCGATTATCAGAACAAGGATGCACCTGCGACGACTGGTCCCGCGTGCAGGTCGCCCAGGGGTTCCGGGCCGACCGGGTTCAGACCACGCACTTCTCCGGGGATATCCGCCTCGGCGTCTTCGAGAAAGAAATCCCGTTCTTCGGCGGCGTCGCCAGGCCGGCCGGCATCCGACAGGCTACGATCCACAACTGCACCATCGGCGACAACGTCTACATCTCGACGGTCCGCAATTATATCGCCAACTACGTCATCGAGGACGATGTCGTCATCGACAACATCGACCTGCTGGCGGTCGAGGGCGAGAGCTCCTTTGGAAACGGGACCCTGGTGCCTGTGGTCAACGAGGCGGGCGGCCGGGAGATCCCGATCTACGACCGCCTCAGCGCCCATACGGCCTACGTGCTGGCCTTCTATCGGCATCGGTCGAAGGTGATCGCGAAGCTCACCGCCATGATCGCAGACTACACGTCCTCGGTGCGGTCCACCATGGGACGAGTCGCCCGAGGGGCGAGGATCATGAACTCGCGCGTGCTCAAGAACGTCCGGATCGGTTCGGCGGTCGTGATCGAGGGCGCCAACCGGCTCGAGAACGGCTCGATCAACAGTTCCATGGAAGACCCCGTCTACATCGGGCCGGGCGTCTACGCCGACGATTTTATCGTCGCCAGCGGGTCCAAGATCACCGACGGTGCGATCATCTGCCACTGCTTCATCGGGCAGGGCTGCGTCCTGGCCAAGCAGTACTCCGCGGAGAACTCCGTCTTCTTCGCCAATTGCGGCGGCTTCCACGGCGAGGCCTGCGCCATCTTCGCCGGCCCTTATACCGTCACGCACCACAAGTCCACGCTCCTGATCGCCGGCCTGTTCTCTTTCCTCAACGCCGGCAGCGGCACCAACCAGAGCAACCACATGTACAAGCTCGGGCCCGTCCACCAGGGGGTCGTCGAGCGAGGCTCCAAGACCGGCAGCGACTCCTACATGCTCTGGCCCGCCAAGGTCGGCGCGTTCACCGTGGTCATGGGGCGCCACTACCGCAACTCGGACACCTCGGACCTGCCGTTCTCCTATCTGATCGAGCACGAAGACGAGAGCGTGCTGGCCCCCGGCGTGAACCTCCGCAGCGTCGGAACCGTCCGCGACGCCCGCAAGTGGCCGCAACGAGACCGACGCAAGGACCCGATGAAGCTGGACCACATCAACTTCAAGCTCCTGAGTCCTTATACGGTCCAGAAGATGATCAACGGACGCGACCTGCTGCACAGGCTCAAGGCAGCCGCGGGCGCGACCTCCGACTACTTCATCTATCAAAGCGTCAAGATTCCCAAGCACGCACTGGAGCGGGGCATCGGCCTGTATGAGCTCGGAATCGACAAGTACATCGGAAACTGCCTGCTCAAGAGGCTCGAGGACAAGCGATTTGCCGGCATGGAGGAGCTCCGGGCCGCCCTGCGCCCCACCATCGGGATCGGCCTGGGCAAGTGGGTCGATCTGGCCGGTATGCTCGCGCCGGAGGAGGTCGTGCTGAAGCTGCTCGACGATGTCGAGACCGGCTCCGTCCGGTCTTTGGATGAACTGGGCGCCCGATTCGCCTCCATGCACGAGAACTACGCGGAGTTCGAGTGGACGTGGGCGGCCAGGGTTATCGAGCGCCAGTTGGGCAAGACTATCGGGGAGATCGCGCCCGCAGACATCGTGGAACTGACGAACCGGTGGGAGAAGGCGGTCGTGGAGCTCGACCGCCTGCTGTCCGAGGATGCGAAGAAGGAATTCTCGGCGACCGTCCAGACCGGGTTCGGCATCGACGGCGACGACGCGGCTCGGCAGGGCGACTTCGCGACGGTGCGCGGCACGTTCGAAGCCGACGGGTTCGTCGGGGAGATTCGCAAACATATCGCGAGCAAGACCGCCCTCGCCAAGGAGCTGTTGAGTCGAATCGAGCCCTTGCAGATCGGTGCGTGACGAGAGCAAGAACCTTCAAATGTGGATTGCCGGATCGTGAAGCCGGCGCCGATGGAATACTTTCCGAAAAGAGAGGATCGACCATGAGAGTGATCATCCAGCCGAACTATGAAAGAGCTTCCCGGTGGGCCGCCAATTACGTCGCCCGCAAGATCCTGGATTTTGCGCCGGCCTTGGACAAGCCGTTTGTTCTGGGTCTGCCGACCGGGTCGTCACCCATCGGCATGTACCGGGAACTGGCTGCGATGAACAAGGCCGGCAAACTGTCATTCGAGCACGTTATCACGTTCAACATGGATGAGTACGTGGGCCTGCCGCAGGACCATCCGGAGAGCTACCATTCGTTCATGTGGCGCAACTTCTTCGGCCACATCGACATCCCCAAGAGGAATGTGAATATCCTCGACGGGAACGCTCCGGACCTTGCCGTGGAGTGCGCGGAATACGAGGACCGCATCCGCCAGGTGGGCGGCATCCGCCTGTTCGTGGGCGGCATCGGGGCCGACGGGCACATCGCGTTCAACGAGCCGGGCTCGTCGCTGGCCTCCCGCACGCGCCAGGTGCGACTGACTCAGGACACGCGGATCGTCAACGGTCGCTTCTTCGACAACGATCCGAGCAAGGTCCCCGAGACGGCGTTGAGCGTCGGGGTCGGCACGGTCATGGACGCCGATGAGGTGATCATCATCGTCAGCGGCGCAAACAAAGCCCGCGCCTTGCGTCACGCCATCGAAGAAGGCGTCAATCACATGTGGACGATCAGCGCCCTGCAGATGCACCCCAACGGCATCATCGTTTGTGACGAGGATGCAACGCTCGAGCTGCGGGTCGGTACGGTCAAGTACTTCAAGGATGTGGAGGCTGTGACCCTGGACCCGGCCTCCCTCCTGGCCTGATCGAACGATAGCCGAGTTCATGTCACGGTTGCTGAACGAAGCAGGGGATTTCACGGTTGTGAAATCCCCTGTTGAATACACACTCCGGCGGTCCGGACAAGCCCGTGTTCTACCCTTTGTTAGGGTCTGTCGTTGCCGCGACGGGCTCGGGCCGAGTCTGAACCTGATTGGCATCCGCCTGCACCGGAGCGGCGGGGGGACGCATCGGCATCATGTCGCCGGCGGCATACGCGATGGTGGCCTTCTGCCGAAGCGACTCGATGTAGTTGCCGAGCGCCTTCTGCCGCTTGGCGGCCTTGAGGTTCTCGATGATCCGATCTTTGGCCGCAGCGAACGTGATGGTGTTGGGGTCCGTGTGGCCGGTCACTTGGATGATATGGTACCCGAACTGCGTCTCGACCAGGTCGCTGATCTCGCCGACCTTCATGGCAAACGCGGCGTCCTCGAACGGCTTGGCCCATTCGCCGCGAGGGTAGAATCCCAGGTCGCCGCCATTGGCTGCGGACGGACAAGAAGAGTTCTCCTTGGCCACCGTCGCGAAGTCGGCGCCTTCCTTCACCTGCTTGAGCAGTCTCTCCGCCTTCTCACGGGCCTGGGCCTTCACCTGGTTGGCGTCGGCACTCGCGTCCGTCGGCTCCGTCGAGATCAGGATGTGACTGGCCCGAACCTGCTCGGGGACCTTGAATTCATCGGGATTGCCCTCGTAGAACTTCCGGGCTTCCTCCTCCGTCGTCTGGATGGCGTCGCCCACCTTGGTTTCGAGGAGCTGGGAATACTTCATGTTCCGCGCCAGGAAGGCCTTCATTGTGTCGAAGGAGATGCCCTGGGCCTCGAGTCTTGTTTTGTACTCTTCGAGCGTCACGGGTGGGTTCTCGGCGGCGAGCTGTTTGGTGATCTCCGCGATGGCCTGATCCACGGTGATGTCAATCCCCGCCCGCTTGGCCTCCTCGTCAAGGAGCTCCTCGATCACCAGCTCATTGACGGCCAGTTGCATCGCCTGCTTCTCCTGTTGGGCCGCGAGCTGAGGGGATTGGGCGGCGAGTTTCTCCAACTGGGCTCCCCACTTGTCCTGCACCCGCTGTCTGACCTGGCTTTCCATGATCGAGGTGCCATTGACGGTCGCCATGACCTTGTCCGGCTGTGGTGTTTCCACGTCCTTCGGGGCGACCGCCTGCGGTGTCTGCCCGCTGGACGGGGCGTTTGCATCAGGCGCCTCGGGTGCTTGCTTCCGACAGCCTGCCCCACAAATCGCCAGCAGAACAACAGAGAGACCGGCGACCGTCGCAACACGACGGACCGACCCAGCAACGACTTTCTTCATGATGATGCTCCGATAGAAGGTTGGTCAATTGGGCCCCCCAAGGCGATTGGCTGCTACCGGGCCCTTTCCAGGCGGAACGACAATCGGTCCCACGCCCACTGGAGGCAATAACGGCATCATTATTCCAGTCGGCACGTCCGGCGTCAACTAATTCGCCGTCGAGGTGCCCAGGCGCCTCCGACGGGGAACGCCGCACATGGCAGAGCATTCGCGCCTCAAGTCCATCGGCCCAAAGCACGATGGACTTGATGATGCCGCCGGGGTGGAGTATATTCCGTACAGCGGGCCGCACGGGCGAATGCCGGGGCGGTCCGGACGCCAACGTAGCTCAACGGTAGAGCTCTGGTTTTGTAAACCAGGGGTTGTGGGTTCGAATCCCACCGTTGGCTTTCAAAACCGCGTTCTTCACAGCGCCAGTGGGGGGCATGTGTCCACCTGAGTCCATGCCTGTCCGAGGTTTTCCGCATTCACGCGCCAAGCAGGACGCCAAGTCGCCTCCCGCCTCGGTTGCCTTTCCGTCCGTCCCGGCAGCCTTCTGATCTTGACTACTCGGGGCTGACAGCCCGGGAGCTTGACAACAGCCTCCGCTTCCTCGTCGAGTGGGACCTCCGCGAGTCGATGACCGAGCAAGGAGTCGAGATCGTCCTGCAGCGGACCCGCGAGCGGTTCAACCAGTCCATCAAGGTCGAGTGCATTCGCCCCGGGACCCCGCTGTCGCTGGAGGACGCCCGCCGCGAGCTTCCCTTGAAAGCAAAAGGGGAGGCTCCCGGCGGACGCCCGAACCGGACCGTCCGCCCGCGATGAAAAGCCGTCTGCAAACCGGCGAGAGCCGTCACCTCGCCCGGCTCCCGACCCAGCTCTTGACGGCGCCCGGGCGGCAGTCCATGATTCCTGCATCAGCCCAGACACCGACTCACTGGGCCGACCAGAGCAGTTGTCCAATTCCCGCTGAACCAACACGCCCTGCTGGAGTCTAACAGGGGGTAGAACAGCTTGTCGAGTGCCCGCGACCGGCTATAATCGGCAGGATGGATTGTCGGTCGCTGCGGGACAAGACCAGCGGACGGGCACGTGACTGGACTTGCCGGCAATACGGTGGGAACATACGGCTCCGGTTGTCGCGGGCTGCGGGAACGGCGCGGTACTCGTACAGTCGGGGGAGTTGCTTTCGAGGACATGCCGCGATTCTGAGGGGATTCGCGGCAAACGGAGACGGAGGGGAGCAGATATGCATCAGGTTACGCGTATTCTGAATGCCATTGAAGGGGGCGACGCTGGAGCTATCGATGCATTGCTCCCGGCGGTCTACGATGAACTCCGCCTCATGGCGGCTCAGAAACTCGCCCGCGAACGGCCTGGCAACACCCTGCAAGCGACTGCCCTGGTCCACGAGGCTTATTTGCGGCTCGTGGGCTCAGAGGGCCAGCCTTGGCAGAGTCGGACGTACTTCTTCGGGGCGGCCGCCGAGGCCATGCGTCGCATCCTGATAGACAACGCCCGGCGAAAGCACCGTCTCAAACGAGGGGGCGACCGCGTGCGGATGGAGCTTCAGGAGGACGACTTGGCCTCCGACGGGTGTTCAGACGACCTGATTGCTCTGGACGAGGCCCTTACGGAACTGGCTCAAACGGACCCGGCTAAGGCCGAACTGGTGAAATTGCGGTATTTTGCCGGTCTGACCATAGAACAGGCTGCTGAGGTGCTCGGCATCTCCTCGGCGACAGCCAAACGCCAGTGGACCTATGCCAGGGCCTGGCTCTACGGGCGAATCCGCTCCGGTGACTGACCTGCCCCGTTCTTTCTCAGATTTCCCCAGAAATCTTGATCCAACCGCGATCCAGGCGACGCAGGACCCTGCGAAGACAGAGGACACGAAATCAAAGGGGCCTGAAAGAGCAAGGAGATCAGTCATGAACGCCTGGATCAACACAATCACCGAGATGATCGGGATCGGACGTGGTGGGATGGATGTTTCGCTGTCGGACCTGAGCCTCCTGGTTCCGGACGCCCGCTGGCTGATGGTGGTTGGGGCCGTCGCGGCATTCTGCTTCGTGGCCGCCTGCCAGGACGCGTGGACCGACCGAGGGGAAAACAGGAAGTCGGATAGAAACCAGCAGTGAAACTGGGACCGGTAGCCAGAAACGGGGAGAAAGCCGATGGGACGCGGGAAGAATGCCGAAGGGGTTTTCAACAAGGCGGTGGACCTATCGGATGCGGCGGAGCGGGCGGCATTTCTGGACGAGGCCTGCGCCGGGGATGAAAAGCTGCGGGCCGAAGTAGACGCCCTGCTGCGATGGCATCAGGAGGCGGGCAACTTCCTGGAGGTCCCGGCGGTGGACCCGAATGTCACGTTGGAGACCTCCGCCGTGGCTGAGGGGGCGGGGACGGTCATCGGGCGGTACAAGCTCCTGGAGAAGGTGGGCGAAGGGGGCATGGCGACGGTCTACATGGCCGAGCAGGCACAGCCGATCCGTCGTCGGGTGGCGTTAAAGGTCATCAAGCTGGGGATGGACACCAAACAGGTGATTGCCCGATTCGAAGCGGAGAGACAGGCCCTGGCGATGATGGACCACCCGAATATCGCCAAAGTCCTGGATGCAGGCACCACGGACACGGGACGGCCTTACTTCGTCATGGAACTGGTCCGCGGCTTGCCGATCACCGAGTTCTGCGACAAGAACAACCTGACCACCAAAGAACGTCTGGAGCTGTTCACGTCGGTGTGCCAGGCGGTGCAGCATGCCCATCAGCGGGGGATCATCCACCGGGACATCAAGCCGTCGAACATCCTGGTCACACTGCACGATGGGGAGCCGGTCCCGAAGGTGATCGACTTCGGGATCGCCAAGGCGGTGAATCAACAACTGACGGAGAAGACGGTCTTCACACGTTACTCCCAGATGATCGGCACGCCGGAGTACATGAGTCCGGAACAGGCGGAAATGAGCGGCCTGGACATCGACACGCGGACGGACGTGTTCTCCCTGGGCGTGCTGCTATACGAGTTGCTTACGGGCATGACACCATTCGACTCGGAGTATTTGCTGAGCAAGGGCTACAGCGAGATGCAGCGGATCATCCGGGAAGAGGAGCCCCTGCGTCCGTCCACCAAAGTCAGTATGCTGGGTGAGACTCTCACGGATGTGGCGAAATACCGCCGGACGAGTCCGGAGTTGCTGTGCAAACTGATTCGGACGGACCTGGACTGGATCGTGATGAAGACGCTGGAGAAGGACCGCAACCGGCGATATGAAACGGCACATGCGCTGGCAGAAGATATCCGACGACATCTGAACGATGAGCCGATATCGGCAGGTTCATTGGGTAGACTGTACCATGTGCGCAAGTTCATGCGACGGAATCGATCCCAGCTTATGGCGGGAGCGTGGATGCTCATCTTGATCATGGTGCTGACGGTCGGAGCCTTGGTCTTTCGCGTGAGGGCGGTCCGTCGCTTCAACGCCGCGTATGCAGGAGGCTTGACGCAGCGATTGCTCGACGCACAGACCACCCAAGTCCCTCGCATTATTGAAGAGATGGCTCCCTACAAGAAGTGGACCGAGCCCCTGCTGCGTGAAGCCGAAAGACGCGCCGAGGAAGCGAACGATTCACGTCAGCGTCTGCATTGTGCGATGGCTTTGCTACCGTCCAATCCATCTCAGGGACAGTATCTATTCGGGCGGTTATTCGAGGCGGAGCCGGAGCAACTGCGAGTCCTTGCCGACACTCTTCAAGGCCGGCCGGAAGCATCCGTGGATGAGTTGTGGCGGGTCGCTGAGGGCCAAATGGAATCCCCGGATCGGCGACTGCGTGCCGCCTGTGTTCTGGCCAGACATGATCCGCAGAACACGCGCTGGTCCAGCATTGCCCAACCCGTGGTCGAGATGCTTGTCGAGCAGAACATATTGCTCGTCAAGCAATGGAAGGACATGCTCAGGCCGCAACATGCTCAGTTGGTTGGCCCTCTGGTCACGGTCTTCAGGGACCGTTCTGCGACACGTGAGATCCAAAGGAGCATCGCCACGGAGATTCTGGCTGACTTCGCCGCCGATCAACTCGACGTGCTCTGTTCCCTGCTCGTCGATGCTGATCCACGTCAGTTCCGAATCCTCTTTCCCCTTGTTCAACAGGATGCCGAGAGGGCCTCGGGCTTTCTGGCCCGTGAACTGCACGGGGCTGCGGCGGTCGACTCGACTGAGGATGCACGCGAGTTACTCGCGAGCCGACAAGCCAACGCCGCCGTGGCACTGCTGCGGCTGGGGATGCCGGAGCAGATCTGGTCACTGCTGCGATGTGCGCCGGACCCACGATTACGCACCTGCCTTATTCACCGACTCCAGGCCTTTGAGGTAGATCCGATCACGGTTGCGCACCGATTGCCGGAGGAAGCCGATCCAGGCGTCCGCGCCGGATTGATCCTTGCTCTCAGTGAATACCCCTTTGAGGACATCGCCTCAGTGCACCGTGCTCCCCTTGTCGAGCGACTTCTGAGCGCGTACCGCGATGACGCGGAGTCCCGCATTCACAGCGCAGCGGAATACACGCTGCGAACCTGGGGGTACAGCCAGCTCCTCCGTCAGATCGACGAACTGCTCGTCAGCGAAGACATACAGCGGAATCAACGATGGTACATCAACGGGCAAGGTCAGACTCTGGCCGTCGTCGCGGGTCCCGTCGAATTCATGATGGGACCGGGACCGTCTGTTCCAGATCGAGCATCTTGGCCAAGTCCCATCGCGGTGCGGATCGACCGTAGCTTTGCTATGGCGACAAAAGAAGTCACACAGCAGCAATTCGGCCGCTTTCTGAAGGACTATCCTGAGATGCGGCTTGCGCCCACGAACGCCGCCGGCGCCGGCCCGGATGCTCCGGTCCGGTGCACTTGGTATCAAGCAGCCAGCTACTGTCGATGGCTCAGTGAGCAAGAAGGAATCCCGGAAGACCAGATGTGTTTTCCTCTCGTGCCCCAGATCGGAGAAGGGATGCAGCCTTATGCAAACTACCTTGATCGTACCGGTTATCGCCTGCCCTCGGAGGCGGAATGGGAATACGCCTGTCGCGCCGGTACGACCACGCGTTATTGCTGCGGACACAGTATAGAGACCTTGAGCCACTACGGCTGGTATCATGAGAACGCCAATGATGTCCTTCAGCCGGTGGGCAGTCTCAAACCCAACGACTTTGGCCTCTTCGACGTGCATGGCGGCGTATGGGAGTATTGTTACGAGAGTGCTGAGGCCCGCCAACGCCGTCGAGTGTCGGGAGACACGATTTGCCTTGATGCGGAAGACACTTGTGCTCTGAACAACTATGTGGCACGTGTCTCCCGCGGCGGATCATTCTACGATCGTCCTGTGAATGCCCGTTCCTTCGTCCACAAGCATGGCGCGCCGTACTTGGGCAGTGATGGGATTCGTCTGGTGCGTACCCTTCCTATCGGCGGATTCCAATCCCTGGAAGGCCGCAGACTCCAGGCATGGGGACCGAATCCGGCCAACGGAACTACGGTCGGCGTACGCACGGCAACCAAGTTGAGTTGGTCATCCGTGGCCCTGGGTGCGAAGACCCACGAAGTCCATTTCGGCACCGATCCGCAAGCTCTCAAGTCCCTGGGCCGCTTCCCCGCGGACAAGGACGTTAAGCTGGAAGCGCCCGAACTGGAACCGGGAAGAACATACTGTTGGCGTGTGGATACAGACACGTCGGCCGGTTCCACGGTGACTGGCAACCTCTGGAGTTTCTCCACGGGCAAGTTAGTGGCGTGGTGGCAGTTTGACGACCCGAACAGCGGCACCGCCGGCGATTCGACTGGAAAGGGATTCGAAGGCAAGTTCATGGGAGACGCTCGCGTCGTCTTCGACCAATCACGGGGCCACGTGTTGAGTCTCGATGGCGATGGGGACTATGTTGATGCTGGCAGCGGTGCCGCCTCGAACCTGGCAGATTCCATGACCGTGGCAGCCTGGATCAAGGTGAACGCCTTTGACAGGCGATGCCAGGCCATCGTGACCAAGGGCGATAGCGAAGGCTGGAGACTGCAGCGAGACAACATGCGACGAACCATTGAGTTCGCATGCGCCGGCGTCAATGTGGTTGGGGCCAGCTTCAACGAGATTCACGGAAAGAAGCCCGTGGACGACGGCAACTGGCACCACCTCGTCGGTCGTTACGACGGCAGCACGATGTTCTTGCATGTGGATGGTCAACTGGACGCGTTTGCGGCGGCGTCAGGGCACTTGCGTACCAACAGCCTCCCTGTCTTGATCGGCCAAAATGGTCAGCATCTCTCGCGGGAATGGCATGGTCTCATCGATGATGTTCGCATCTATGACTACGCATTGACCGATGCGGAGATAGGACGCCTGTACGCTGACGGCGAGCATGGGGCGGCGGAGCCGTAGGATCACGTCCGTCCGGTCTGTTCGCCGGTCTTTTTCTTCACTTTCTGCACAATTCTTGAGCCGAACACGATCCGGATGACGCAGGACCGTGTGAAGGCCAATTGCCGTTGCGACTTGCCGACGCCGGACACTTGGGGCCGGAAAGGAGGTGTCAGCGGGCGCGCATGGGACGAGCGACAGTAGGATGAGAGAATGGCTGTGGGACGAACAACATCAATTGCTGTCAACGTGTATTGAGAAGGAGACAACCATGAAGACGAAGATGCAGAAGTTGGGACGGATGTCAGCGGTGGGTCTGGTTCTGATGACGGTGAGTTCCTTGGGTCTCGGGGCGGAACAGAGTGTCCCCATGCACAATCTCTTCATCTTTGAAGAGTGCGTTGAACCTGCCCAAATGGAGACGTACATGAAGGGCCGAGCGGAGCAGGCGAGCCTTGCCGCCAAGCACGACTTCGAGTTTCCATTCTTGAAGTTCGTGGACAACTTCAAAGTCGTGACTTGCGGCGTCTTCGAGAAATTCGCGGCCATCGACGAGTTTCCCGCGATTCTGGAGGAATACGTCAAGAAGACCGGGGGACGGGACAAGGAGCTGGACGATCTGTGCGCGAAATGCGTGAGATCCGCTTCTTCATCCATCGCTGTGTATCGGCCCGACCTCTCCTATCACGCAAAGAACCCGGCATTCACGCCGGACTACTCCAAGCCGTTCTTCACGGTCATGGTCACCTACCACGTCAAACCCCACAAGTACGATCAGGCGGTCGAAGTGGCGAAGAAGATCAAGGACCTCTACGAGAAGCGTGGGGCTTTGGCCAGCTACCGGATCTACGAGAGGATGTGCGGTGAAAATGTGCCTGTGATCTTCGGCGTCATGTGTGCCCAAGACAAGGCTCAATTCGTCGAGATCGACAAGAAGGACCAGGAGAAGTTCGGGGCAGAGGCCGAGAGAGTGTTCAACGCGAACCTGAACATCATCAACGGAATCGAATCGTCCGAAGCCATGTACGTCCCCGAGATCAGCTACATGCCGAAACAGGTATCGGGCGAAGGGCAGGAAGCGATGCCTTGGTAGAGCGCAATGGCGCAAACGGCAGCTTCGGCTTGACGAGTCCCGTAACTGGATTGTGATTGCTGGAGACCTGTGGGGCCTGCGGGGTCATCTCGCGGGCCCCTTCGGTGCGCGCCGGGGAATTACAGGTCGCGAGTGGGGGTCCAATACCACGGCGAACCCAGGTTACGCCGTGAGCGACGTTGTCACATCCATTGGATGCCCTTCATGGCCGTCCTGAGTCTACGGCAACAGCGTCATTTGCTGATGGTGAACGTCTGTGGAGGACTGTATTCCGTTTCGGCGACGATTCTCTCTCGTCGTACCACCTCCACCCGGTACCTTACCTTGTACGTACCTGGCGGGAGCTTCTTGAATGTGACCTCATTTCTTCTCGCAATGAGGCGTTCAATGTACTTCTTTCGAGCGCTCAGCTCCACTGCATAGCGAACTCTGAGGGTCCTTCCGCTCTGCGCCATCTGAGCCTCGGTAAGCACTTCCGTGGGCTCAATGACCGACAACACGCCGGTTTCGATATCCACGTTGAGGTCAAATGCCTTGAACGACAACGTGGCGTCCCCATTCGGCGCAAGGGCCTCCACCTGGGGCACGTCATTGAGGACCTCCGATTCGATCTCTTTGGCAACGATCTGCTCAATTGCACTGTCGCTCGGGGGGGCCACGCTGGGGATCGGGGTGCCCCAGATATCCAGGACCACATTCCCTCGCCCGTTTGGGTCCCAGGTATCGCTGAAGAAGTCCGCCCAAGTAGTCTGCACCGTGGGAGTCATCACCAGGTCATTGCCCGATCCGGTATTGGCAAAGGGCAGCACCGAGGGAGTGTCCGTGTACAAGCAGAGGACGTAGTGGCCGGGGCTCAAGGCAATGTCCCCGCTGAGTCGGTAGTAACCCCAGTTCTCCCCGCGATCGGGACACTCGGCGGGAACTGCTGTGTGCGACACGCCAAAGAGCACGTCGTCGATGCCGTAGTTGCTGGAAAAAGGATGCGTGAAGAAACTCTCTTCAGCGGTAGTATCCAGATCCGTGGTGTGAACGACCAGGTGCCAATTCCCCTCCCCTTGCGGAAAGCGAGCAAACGTGGCCAACTCCTCGAGTTTCATGGGGCTGCCTACGTCCAGTTCGAATCCTGTCACGTTGTACGACGCCCCCGTCGACCAAGACTGGGCCGTCAGTATACGGGGGGATGAAACAAGCTCGCCGCCGTTCAAAGCACAGAAATCGGGCATCGTCGCTGGGTTCTGGTCCAGATCGTCCGTCGAGTTGTTGAGCATGGTGCCGTCCAATTCGGTGTCGGTCATCACATACACCTTGCTCTCAATGCTCCCGTCGAGCCCCCGAGGATTGCCCACCGGCAGGATACTGACATCGGACTCCTGTATAAGCAAGGCTTCCTGATGGAGTTCCGTACCGACCCAGCCGGAGGGCGTGCTGCCCCCGCCGACCACCAAAGCGATGGTGTAATCCCCGGCGGGCAACTGCAAGGGCGTCATACGGTAGTAGACATCATAGGAGTTGATGGTATAAGCGACCTTTCCCAACGGGATCGAACGGTCCAGATGAACACCTGAAATGTCATAGTTGCTACTCAGCGATTGAGTGTCCCCGCTGCCGGACACGCGTCGGATCAGGACGTGCCCGGTGGTATTTGCCAGCAGTTGTTCGTTCTCGTCGCCGATCAGGGGACTGACTACTCCAAACTCGCCCTTGATGCCGGCCAGTATATGGCTTGAGGGCAGGTGCAGGGCAATGGTGGTCACTGCGTAGTCCAGTGGGGCGTCCAGTGCGCCCACAACGTAGCTTGGGAACAGCGGCAAGTCAGCGGCCAACTCATCCAGGGTCGAGATTCCATTCTCGTCGGCATCCAATCCCTGACACCAGTGGTTGGCCGGTCCGCATGAATGGGGTGCGATCAGTTGACCTGGATCGCCGGACAGGGTCTCGTAGTAAAGACGCTGACTGCCTGCATCGAGGCGGGCACCCGATTCCAGGACCAAGCTCTTGACATAAAGGGCTTCCCCGTTGTCGGCTGCTGACGTGACCTCATCGTCGACCAACATCACGGAGGCCCCGGCTTGGATCGTAAGCGAGGCCAGGGTCAGATTCGAGGTCGATTGCTCCGGCACTGGATTCAGCATGTGAATACCGGGTCGGCACAAGACCATTCCCAGATCACCACACGGTGGCTCGTCCGTGACTTCCAGTTCGCAGCCATCGCCAACCGTCAGATGGATTGCATTACCGGCAATCGTCCCGGCAAACGCGTCCGGGTCGATGCCCAGGTGGAGACCTCCTTGAGTGTAGACGGTGTTGTCCGTGAACATGGCTTGATCATGCACCTCGATGCTGCCGAAATCGATGCCATTGATCGTGGTCTCTGCGTGAATGCAGTTCTCGGAGAGCGCTGCCGTGTCCCAGGCCAATAGGATAGCCTGGGGGGCCAGATAGACCGTCTTATGCTCCAACCGTGCGCTGTCACACAGCATCAGGGAGCCATCGCACAGAATCTCGCTTCCGGGATTCGACGGGGCGTCGGCTGCGGTGACTACGCCGTTGCCACGAATGACCAGTCCGGCGTCTGGCGGCACACGCAGCGTACCGGCGCCTGTCAACATCGCCTCGACAGTCACGTCGTCCATGGTAACGTCGCCGGCATCCGCCACATCAAAGGTCCCACTGCCGCCGAGCAGGGTCTGCTGCACGCGCACCTGGCCGTCCAGGTAGATCGTCCCGTTATCTACCCACAGCTTGTTCTGGGTGCTGCCGACAATCTTGCAGTTCTTCAGTACCACAGCGGCGCCCTCGCACAACACAGCCGAGTCTCCGCTCAGGGTCAAGCCGTCGATAACGGTGCTTTCGACTTCGCCATGGTGGATGTGAAAGGCCCACCCTTGGCCACTACAGTCGATCGTGCAGGTTTCGGCGCCGCTGAGGCTTTGCAGCAGAAAGGCCTTGCCTTTCGGCTCGATGTTGCAGTTTCCCTCGCCGCCATAAGTGCCCGCCATAACAACGATGGTGTCAAATGGTTCGGGATGATCGATGGCCGCCTGGATGGTGAGGTAGGGGTGTTCCAAGCTGCCGTCTTCATCGGGACCGCCTCGACGCCCATTCCCATCGGCGGTGCTGACGCTGTTGTCGACGAAGATCACGGTACCCGAGACGTCAGCCGGCTCATAGAACAGAGTGACATCCCTTTCCAGGTCAGGATTGTTCTTCACGATCAGGGGGATGTGTATGGCATACGCAGAAGCATCCAGGATCCCCCCTGAGAGTCTCAGGTACGTCAGCCCTGATCTGTCCGCCAGCACGCCAATGCTGGTGCCGTCGCACACGTGTATGTCGATATACGTCAGCTTCTGGAGATTCTCCAGAAATGACAGATCACAAACCGCGGGTTGCCAGATACGCAGAATCTCCAGATCGGTCAGATTCCGCAAGGGGGCAACATCTGTGACGGCCCCACTTCCAAGCCAGAAATCCCTCAAGCCTGTGAGTCCTGTCAGTGGACGGATGTCGCTGATCTGATTGCCCTGTGTCTTCAGGACTCGGAGGTTGGCAAGCTGTGCCAAGGGCGATATGTCTACGACGCTGTTTGCTCCCATAATAAGCTCTTCCAGGAGGGTCAGCCCCGATAGAGCGCTGATATCGGATATCTGGTTGCCATACAGATTGAGATACCGAAGCTTGTTCAGGTTCGCCAATGTGGAGATATCCTCGATCTGATTGTATTGAAGAGTCAGAGACGTGAGGTTTGTCAGATTCGACAACACGCTTATATCACGGATCGTCGAATTGCCCCAGAGATTCAGCTCTTCGAGGTTCGTGAGTCCTGCCAAGGGGGAGATGTCGCCGATCTGATTCTGGGCCAGACGCAGACTCGTCATATTCACCGCGTACTCAAGCCCTGTGAGGTCGCCTATGCCTTGGCTTCCGGCCGAGAGGCTGGTCAATTCCAGGATATCCTTCACGGTAGGATCATGATCGATGCCGAGAGCCTTTTGGACAGCGGCCTTGAGGTTGGGATCGGCAAAGAACACGGGCAAGTCATTGGGTTCATCACGCAGGCCCTCGTCCGTGAACTCCACCTGCACATTGTCCAACCCCCAACTCTCGTTGTCAATGTCTTCCAGCCCTGAAGCAGAGAACTGAAGACCCAGCGACGACGACGAATGGCCGAATGTGAGCTGCAACCTGTACACGGCATCCGCAAAGGCATATCCGAGCGTGTTGGTCTCGCTGGCGCCTTCCTGCGGTTGGGCTGTGCCTTCCAGGTAGGCGTGGGGATACGACTGACAGGATCCAACGAAGGCCGGCCTGTGATGGTTGTTGAATGTGGTCTGGAGAAGGGTAGCACCCCTTGTCAAGACAAGACTCCACACATCCGGTCCCCAGTTGAGTTGTCTTCCCTGATGCACAGTGTAGTCACCATCCCATGAGCCGATGATGAACAGTTCAAACGAAAGGCTCACTTGGGTGTGCGACGGCAAGTCGCTGAGTTGTAGTGTCACTCTATCGTTGCCAAACTGGCCCAGAAACCTCCTTTGGCCGGTTGGCGTGATGTCGGTATCGGTGCTGGACCATTCCGGGCCGATCTCGCCCTCGAAATCAGTGGAGTAGACGACTGATTGCGCGTTCGCCACGTCGAGAATCGCCGCGCACGCGAGGATTGTCAATGCGCCACATTGTCTCATAATTCCGCTCCCTTCTGTTTGCACAGGGCGACCCTCATGCCACACGTGCTTTCCACCGCTTCGTTGTGGGGCCTACCCGCGCTGTGCCAGCCCCATTGCGGGCGGGCTCTGCGCCCTTTTGACAGGTTCCCACGAAACGGGAGCTTTCCTCTTTCACATGAATTCACGCCACATCTTAGGTCTCTCCGTGACAGGCGAGACATCACTGACGATACCCAGCACGACCCATACAATCGTTAATATCACCCCAGTCCGCATGTCTCGCTCCTTATCCAGAAACCCACTGCTTCAAAATCGAGACTCTCCAAAGGTCTTCATAGAAACATGGCGTCATCTGGGCCAGGTTTGGATCAAGTTTTTCCGAAGAACACCGCAGAAATGGAAGGAAGAACAGGGCAGCTCCGTCCCGAGAGCCAATCCACTCAATGGGCGACTGGATAGCCATTGCATGGCTCCATGACCACCGGTTGCCTAAACGGTTCTGCGGGACGTACTCGCCCGTCTCGTTCGTTTTGGCAACATGCAATACATGGGACCGTCTACCCGCAGTGCATCACTCGGCTTGGTTCGGGGCTTCTTCGGCGGGCACGATGCCTGCGGTGCGTATGGTGGCCTTCTGGAGTTCCATCGACGTAGTCGGCCAAGCCTTGACGAGCATGGCCAGAGTGGGATACTGTTTGAGGATCAGCGCCGAGCAGGACGCCAAGTCAACTTGCGGCTCATCTGTAAGTTGTTGTCTTGAAAAGGAGTTAGCATCGTCCTGACCTGATTCCGTAAACCAGGGGTGGTGGGTTCGAATCCCACCGTTGGCTTATCCTGCAACCGCGCAGAACCCCCATCCTATTCGACAAAGCGGAGAATTCGTGTTGACACGTCGCGCGAGCGGACTTAGAATAACTTGTCTTGGCATGTATCGGCGGTGTAGCTCAGCTGGTTAGAGCATGGGATTCATAAGCCCAGGGTCGTCGGTTCGAATCCGACCGCCGCTACTGACGCGTGCCTCGTGGGGTGTCGTGGTTTTTCCCACCGGCGGCAGGGGTTTTGCTACCGCAGGAGCGGCGCCAACCATAAGGTACGATTTAGCGCCCCCATCGTCTAGTGGCCTAGGATATCAGGTTCTCATCCTGGAGACAGGGGTTCGACTCCCCTTGGGGGTATAGGGTGCGATACTTTGTGTTCGCAAGGTATCGCACCCTCTCATTTTTTGGCCGCAAAACGCGGTTTCGCCGTCCTCTCCCCCTTGGTCTTGCGGTGCTCTGCAAGGCAATCGTTGCCATTCATATCATATCGGGTTGGATGACGGAGATATGGGGGATTCCTACTTGGCGACCGAACCCGCAGCGGCCACAATGTCTGTGTCGTGGCAAGCCCTGGAAGCTCTGTTGAGGTTGGCTATGAAGGCCCGATGGCTATTGCCGGTGCTTGGGCTGCTTCTCGCAGGTTGCTCGCGGGAACACGTGTGCGGGGTCGGCCTGTCGCTCGGCAAGTTCGAGCGCGGGCTCTGGTACGACCACGACATCCGGCAGTACGATGAGCACGGATTCGGCATCAAGTTGGATCTCGTCGCGGGCAACATGCTCCGGCCCCTCAAGAGTCCGTTCCATGGCGAGAATCCCTGGCGCGGCGGCAAGCACTGCGGCGTGCTGCGATGTCCGATGATCGGGCCGTTCCTGTCGATCGCCCTCGGGCCATACGGGATGTACGTCGGCCTCAAGACCTACGAGGTGACGACGGCACACGCCGGCCAAGACCGGTATGGCACGTGGATCAGGCCCGAAGAGGTCCCGCCGGAAGGCAAGACCTACGTCTACCTGTGCCCGTCCGCGTCGATCCGCCGGACGAGGTGGAAGTGACATCCCACCCCCGGAGAAAGCGAGATTGCGTAGCATCGCGATTTTTTTGCGTGAGCGACCTATAATATCCGGTGTCGTGCCCCGTCAATGCCTGCAAGCTCATGCAACCCATGCAAAGCTATTGACAACACCGCTCAGCGTGATATAATGCTATTCGGTATGGGCACGAACTCCAGGGGAGATCGTGCAGGACTGGGGGAAGACAGGTCGTTCTTCACCACGAAGCGTTTCGAGCGTTTCGAGCGTTTCGAATTCGCATCAAACTGACCTGAGGAGGTTGGGTATGGTTCGTTCCAGAGTAGTCCTATGTGCGATTTGTGTCGTCACGGCCGCAATGGCCCTTGCAACACCAGCTCAGGCGGGTGACACGTTCTTCACCGAAGAGCTGTCCTTGGGCAATGGCCTGACCGCCATAACCGAATGGAACAAGGCAGGTACGAAGCTCAGTTGGGAGGTGAGCTACGTCGAGGATCTGGATCTCTGGCATTATGAGTACAAGCTGACGGTGGCCGGATCGCCCGCGATCAGCCACCTTATCATCGAGGCCTCCGCGAGCTTCAGGGATGAGAACCTTCTCTCGCCGAGCGCCAGTTGGGAGATTGGCACCTACGATTCGTCCGTGGGCCAGAGCAATCCCTTCATGCCCGATTCTGCATACGGGATCAAGTTCGCGGCCACCGGGACGGAGTACACGGTGAGCTTCTACTCCGACCGTGCCCCGGTCTGGGGCGACTTCTACGCCAAGGGCGGCAACGACTCCGCGGTCTTCAACACAGGGTTCACCGCGGGCGACACCGACCCGACGGGCGCGGCCGGCGACGACAGTCTGGCGTACCACATCCTCGTCCCCGACACGGTGTCCACGCACGTTCCGGTGCCCGGTGCGATGCTGCTCAGCGGGCTGGGGACAGGCGTGGTCACGTGGCTCCGCCGACGTCGGACGATCTGACCGACCACTGCGCAGCCAGCTCAATACCCCTGTGCCAATACAGCAGAGGAAAAACGCACCCGGTGCCGGGATTGTCTCCGTAGGACCACCAAACGCCTCTGGGCCCTATACAGGCGTGATTTTCCCGCTTTTCTGAGGCGGGAATTGACAAAAAGGCTCGAAATGCCCTGAGAACTTGCGTATCAAAGGGATTGACACAAAGATCCTTTTCATCCGCAAGGAGGCATTTCAAGTGAACAAAACCCCACCACAAAGGCTGCGACGACGCACGCAGAGAATCGGACGAAGACTGCGGCCACGGCAATGGGAACCCCAGGATCGGCCCATGTTCGGCGCCACGAACATTCATTATGAGATGGCCGAACGCACGCGAGGATTCGCCTATGGCGGCTTGGGGGTCATGCACCGGCTGGCCCAACAAACGGGACTGGTCGCCGCCCTCGACGAGGGGTTGCACCTGCTCAAACGGCATCTGCCGTACCACGAGTCGGATCACGTGCTGAACCTCGCCTACAACCTTCTGTGCCACGGGGAGTGCTTGGAAGATCTCGAGCGCCTCCGCAACGATGAGGTGTATCTGGATGCCTTGGGCGCCCAGCGGAAATCAGAAAGTGGGCATCCGCATCGGCCAGGAAGCTCGGCGAATCTCCCTTCAGGGCTACACCTGCGAGGGCTGTCCCACAGGCGTAGAGGACCTGCGCGCTGTTGAGGACAGGTCCCGCTGACACCAAGCGGAGGAGGGTCTTGTCATACAGTTGGCTCAGTCCGGCCCCTGCTGGATTCTCGAATCGAGTTCGTCGGTCCGCCAGAGGCTACTGGAATTGTGCCGGCCAATAACTCCTTCTCGTAGTGGCTATTCCTTGACGACGCGGAATCCGGTGTACTCCGCATCAGCGTGAGGTCGGCCATCCCGTGTCTCTCTTGGCTGATTAGCACTGCGCCCGCTACGAACGGGCTTGCCATCCTTGGCAATCGTCCATTCCGCCACGTTGCCGCCAAGGTCGAAGACCGGTTCTTTACCTACGCCGGCAAACGTACCAACTGGTTTGAGCAATACTCCTGTGCCGGCGCACACAACGCTCGCTCGCAACTTGGCGGCATCCTCCGGATTGGGCGCGTAGCCGGACCAGTGATCGAGTGTGTTCTCCTCGGTATCATGGGCTTCATAGAGCTTCTCGGTCTCGTCGGCGTCTGGCAGCCGCCACTTCTCACCGGTCAATTGGCTGAGCCACTTGCAATAGTCCCGAGCCTGCTCGGATGTGATGCCGCTCGCCGGATACTCCTCGCGGCCCACCGGTACGGCATAGCCTGTATCGAACTGAGCGAATTGTGCTCGCGTGACTTCAAAACGCCCGAGTTTGATGCCTTCGAACTCGACTGCCTCCGGAACCAGCATGCCATTCACCACAACGCCCAGACGGCCCTTGTCGTTTCTGGCCTTCGCCCGTGCAACGAGGGCCGCCAGGGGCGAGCCTTCCCTGAGCCAGGGCTCATCTGGCTTGGCGGTCCCGTAGAGATAGCGGTCGAACCACGCAAGCTCCTCATCCACCTTGCGCCTCATGCAAGAGAGCTTCCTTAAGCCGTGCTCTTCGCCGGGTAACGTAACAAAACGAACCGGAGCCTTCGTACGCTGCTGCATTGCGCGGAACTGCATCCAGCCATGATGAATCGGTACGGACGTGTCCGCGTCACCGTGAAAGATGATCAAGGGCGTGCGTATGCGGTCGGCTTGATAGTAAGGCGCGTTAGCCATATAGACCGCCGGGTTCTCCCATGGCATTGCGCCGAAGTAGTAGTCATTGAACGACTGGCCGAATGACGTCACCGACATATCGGCCACCCACTCGAAACCACCGGCGCCGGAACCGGCGGCCCGGTAGCGAGTTGGGTTGTGTGTGAGAAGCGCAAGTGTGAGGATGGCCCCGTTGGACCAACCCAGTGTGCCGACTTGGCCCGCGTCCACCAAACCACGTTCAATGAGCGCATCGACGCCCGTTTCGATGTCCTCGACGGGCAGTTGGTAGTACTTCCCGCCGCCGGCAATGGACTCCGCGAAATCGAGGCCGTAGTTGGAACTGCCATGATAATTCACGCGCAGCACGAACGCCCCCCGTTGGCAGTGGAGTTGGATCGGGTATCCCCAACGGTCACCCCAAGCGTCCAAGTCTACACCAAAAGGACCGCCATGGATCATCAGCACAAGCGGGTGGCGCTGGCCGGGCTTGTAGACGTGAGGATAATGCAGGAGACCCTCGACATTCTCATCTCGCGCGCCCTTCCAGCGGACGATCTGCACGTCCGCTTTTGGCTTGTCCTTCCAGTCGTCGTTCAGTGTGGTGATCGGCACCGCGTCCACCACCTTCGCGCCTTCAAGTCTCGCGGCGAACAACTGCGGCGGTGTGCTGGCTGTGGTGCGGATGAAGTGAAGGTAGTTTGTCTTCGCAAGAGACGTGACTTCCACGCCGAACAAGCTGTCCGCCAAAGTGCCCTCAAGCCACCGCCGCCTCCACTTCTCGCCATCGCGTGTGAAGCGTGCCGGTTTTACCCGCGCGCCGTCGGCAAGGAGCGTGACGAAACCATCCGGCGTAGCACTCAAGTATGCGCCACTGGCATACCACGTTGTCTCTGAGGCAAGGCCGTGGGGCCAATCGAGGGGAACTTGGCTCTCTTTTGCATCGTCCACGTCGAACCGCCACAACTCGGTCACGGTGGCCCAGAGGTACTTCGGGTGCGTCGTAAAGGCATTCGCGACGTAGAACCCCCGGCTGTCCGGCGACCACTTGACGTCCAGCAAATAGAAGCGGTGATCCGTGAAGATGGGCTTACGTTCGCCATTTCGCAGGTCGGTGAGGAAGTACTGTGGACGAATCGCGTTATCGTATTCAAAACGCAGGCTCCGGCTGTGGAACGTGACGGCGTAATTGCCGTCGGGAGAGACGAATAGATCGCTGATTCGGTCGGTGTTGGTGCTAGCGCGGGTGATCTTCTTCGATTTGACTTCGATTTCAAAGAGACGCACGGGGGGCTCATTTGCCTCGTCTTCGATGACCTTCGATGCGTCCTTCTTCTCTTTCTGTTTCCGTTCCCGCTCGCTGGGAGACTCCTGGGCAATGAACACGATGTGATTCGGGTCTCGCCAGCCAAAGTCCTTCACGGCCCGCTCCAACTCAGTGAGAGGATACGGCTCACCGTACTCCAGCAGCCAGATTTGGTTCTTTGGGTCATCTCCGTCACCGCCGTCCGGCGTGCCCTTGCTCTTTGGCAGCGGGCGCGCACTCAGGAAGGCAATCTTGCTTCCATCGGGCGAGAACTTGGGCCGTGTGCAACTGTCCTTGCCGCGTGTCAGTCGAACCGCCTCAGTGCCCGGTCCCGGCCCGGTGCGGAACAGGTGAGAGACATATTCGTCCTGGTCCTTGTCCGGTGCGGATTTCTCCCAGACGACGACACGCGCGTCAGATGGTGAGACGGTGAAATGCCTGATCTTCTCCGTGGCCACGAGATCGTCGCTGGACCATTCATCGCCGAAGGCTGTGAGCGGAATGGTCAGAGTCAACAGTAGGCAGCCTGACGTAAGGCGGATTCCCAGGGTCGGTGTCGTCGGCATTCTCATAGCTTGGCTCCTTACCCCTGCACGGAGAACGGCTAATTGTTCCTGGCTTTCTCATGTTGCGACGGCTCCCGTCAGATTCACACAGCTACCGGCGTGCCATTCTACCTGATCCTGAACCGCCGAGACACAAGTATCCGCCTGAAACCGTTGGGGAGGACGCTCAGGCAGCCTCTCCGCATACGAATGTGCGTGCCGACCCACTTCACCACGAATCGCTCTTCGCTCCCCTCAAACGAGCCGTCGCAGTTGTCGGAAGCGGGATGCAACTGCTATCGTCGTACTCGTGGGCATCATAGCCAGATTCATTCCCCCAAATGGCAAGGTCAAGGGAGCCGAACCTCCATCCGCTGCAAGGTCGCGCGCCAGCCGCTTCGCTCGAAGCTGGCACGGACCTTGCTGCCGCTCCTTGCGGTCCGGCTCCCTTTGCCGACCATAACGCCGGTCGCCTGCATGGGCGCTGGATTGACGCCGACCAGCCCCAGGATAACCACCCGGAGCACGGCAGCCACCAGAACTGCCCGTTTTGCACTGGACCAGATGGCCAGGTCCGCATGAGATGTATCCGCATTCAGAAAATTCGGCCGCTGCCCCGCCGGAGTCAATCCCTTCAAAGCCAGTCCGACAGCCACGGTGAACTGGCCATCGAGCTTGGTCCCTTCTGGCGGGCATCCGACCGATGTCCACCACGTTTGAGAATAGGCAGGACTATGACGCGGCCTTGGAGAACCATGCCTGCCGGGTTCGCACCTTGGAGGAACTGGCCGAGCAGGTTGTTTCGGATCGGTTTGAGCTGTTTCCGAACGGGCCGGCGGCATCGGCTCCGGCGCCGCCGGCTGCGTGACGACGGCTTGATAGACTGATCGAACAGGGGTTCTGGCTCAGACAGGGCCTCTGCCTTTGGGGGACCTTGGGGCGATACGGACCCGTTCGGCGAGGCGGCTGGTCACGGGCCGGACAAGGGAGGCTGGCCGGGAGCAAGCCCCCAATCCGGGATGACCGGGCACAGACAGGACCACGGCCATTTCTCACCCCAGAACCGGGGCGGCTATGAATCACCACATTCCACCAAACGTGGCTCCTGTATTCTGAGTTGTCACGCTCTGGGAATCCCCCGGTAGATCCGAGGGTTACCTCTGTTACGTACACTGGGACAGTACCTGTGCCCCAGGTGTCATGCGTGTTGCGCAAAATTACCATGACCTTAGCGCATAATTGCCTTTTGACATCTCACCACGACGGGTACCATTTTAGTATATTCTAGTGACCCTTCGCACTTTTCGCTCGGGTGATACGGATGTGGGATGAACAAAAAGACGCCAACCTTCCAAGTGTGTTAAAAGACGTACAGACGAAAGGTTGGCATGGATACGATGAGTTCAATACCCACATGGATGAATTTGGTTCAGTTGTTCTGCGCTGCGTTTACAGCGCCAGGGGCGGAGATCTTCGTGGCCCTGGTCAGCGGCTGGGTCCTGTGTACCGGCCGACGCACCATCACCGGCATCCTGCCGTTTGCCGATCCCGACGGCCGGCGTGCGCACGACGCCTTTCACCGCTTTTTTCCCGATGCCCGCTGGGAGATGCATGCCCTCTGGAAGCCGCCGGCGATCCTGCTGGTCAAGCTCTTCGCCGCCTCGGGCACTATCGAGTTGGACCTGGACGATACGCTGTTCCATCGTTGCGGGCGGAAGGTCGATGGGGCCGGCGGGTGGCGCGATCCGGCGGGCAAGCAGCGAGACGACTTCTTCTTCACCACCGACCTGTCGCTGACGGGCGAGCACGTGATCGGAGGGTTCGCCGGCTGCTGGAGTATCGAGGATACGTTCAAGAACACCAAGCAGTTCCTCGGCGGCCAGCAACCCCAGACGTACAAGGGGCAAGGTCCCGAGCGCGCCGTGATGCTCAGCCTGTGGCTCGGTTCGCTGTTGTGGCTGTGGTTCCTCCAACAGCCCACGCGTACCCACAAGGTCGCCGGCCCGGCTTGGTACCCCGGCAAGATGCGTTCGAGTTTCCAGGACGCGCCGGCGGCGTTGCGGCGGCACCTATGGAGCCAACGAATAGAGACCACGTGCGGCACATCGCTCGGACACTGCAAGAATCTCGTCGTCTTTATGGACGCTGTATCCAGGGCCGCATAGACCCGAATCAAAAGTGCGAAAGTTCACACGCAACCCGCAATTACAACCATCATAATGTCAGGAGGAAGGATCATGAGGCAGTCTGCTTGGCACTCAAGTGTTGTGCGTACCATATGCATGGTGATCATGGTGTTGATTGTCTCACCGGGGGCTCATGCATCGATTCTCGATGAAGCCGCTGCCGCCTGGCAGTTCGATGGTATGGAGGCAATCAATGGGGATCCGCTCCTGAGGTTCACCCACAATGAAGGGAATTTCCTCCCCCACCAGACGAGCGTACTCGTAAGCGCGACAAACAGCGACGGCTGGGTAGGCAAGGATGACCCTGCGGGCAATGGCACCAATGGTTTTGCGGCAGTCCATCCCGTTATGGCCAATATGGGACACCCTCTGGATATCACAGGTAGTCTGACCATGTTCGGCCGGATTCGGTACGGGCAGTTCACCGAACGTGACGACGTGTGGCGCTTTGGGGGCCAGAATTCACAGGTCAGCCGGGTGTATGCCCTGGAGGTCAATAATGGCAACGCGCGTTTCATCGTCTCCGGCCAGGGCAGCGAGGGCGAAACATATGTCAGCCATGATGCCACGCTGAAAGTCTCGACGTGGTACGACATCGTTGGCGTCTTTGATGCCGCGGCGAAGACTATAGCCATTTCCGTTTACGATCCCCAGACTGGCGATCCCGTGGGGTCAACTCAGAATGTGAGCGTCCCGTTTGACTCGCTGAACAACGGACTGGATGGCGGCGCGCTTAATATGCTGGCCTTGGAGGAGCCGAGCAACGGGACGGGAATCAACATCGGCGGCGAGATCGACGTTGCGGCTGTGTGGGATCGGACACTCAGCGCAGACGAGATTGCGTCGTTGTCTCTTGGCGCGGAGATGGCGAGGTTTCCCAGCCCGGCGGACAACGGCGAAGACGTGTTGTATGACGCGATCCTCGGCTGGACCCCCAGCCTGTCCGCAGCAACTCACGATGTCTACTTGGGCACAGGACTTGACGATGTGATGAATGCCAGTAGAGCCAATCCCAGGGGGGTCTTGGTCAGCCAGGGACAGGACGCCAACACCTATGACCCGGCTGGCCTGCAGTTCGGGCAGACCTATTACTGGCGCGTGGACGAGATCGACGGCACGCCCGACAGCCCGATCGTGCCGGGGGTAGTTTGGCAGTTCACAGTCGAATCCTACAGTGTTCCCGTGACGAATATCAAGGCGACGGCGTCCAGTTCGAGCAGCACCAAGACCGGGCCCGAGAAGACTGTAGATCGCTCCGGCATGGATCCTAACGGTGGACACTCGACAGACGCGAATGCCATGTGGCTGAGCAGTCCAACGGGGCCGCAGCCGACCTGGATTCAATACGAGTTCGATCGGACATACAAGCTCCATCAGATGTTGATCTGGAACTCCAACCAGACCATCGAAGCCGGTTTCGGTCTGGGAGCCAAGGCTGTGGCCATTGAGACCTCCCTGGACGGCGATAGCTGGACCGCATGGGGTGAAGTGGAATTTGCTCAGGCTCCCGGATCCGACGGCTATGGACCGAATCCGCCGATCGACCTGGGGGGTGTTGTAACGAAGTACGTGAGACTGACCATGCAGAGCGGTTGGGGTGGGGTCGTGCCCCAGTACGGACTCAGTGAAGTCCGCTTCGATTGTGTCCCGGTATGGGCGCGGGAGCCGGAACCGGTGTCCGGGACCACGGTGGACCCATCTGTGATGCTGAGTTGGCGCGCGGGCCGTGAGGCAACATCGCACGAGATCTATCTCGGCACGGATCCGAACGACTTAGCCTTGGTTGCCACTGTGGCAGAGAGCCGCTTTGACGCTGCCCCATATCTGCAGTTGGGCCAGACCTACTACTGGTCCGTCGTGGAAGTCAACGAAATTGCGACGCCAAGTTCCTGGGCTTCGGACGTGTGGAGTTTCTCCATCCCTGAGAGCTTGACGGTGGACGACTTCGAAACCTATGCGGACAGGGAGGGAACAGGACGCCAATGGATCTGGGAGGTGTGGGCGGATGGATACGAGGACCCGGCGAACGGCTCGGTCGTGGGCCACATCAACCTGCCGGAACTGGTCACGGTGTATGATGGCATGCAATCGATGCCAATCTCCTACGACAACACTTCGGTCCTGGTTTCGGAAGCCACCCGGACTTTGACGCCGGCGCAGGATTGGACCCGGGGGCAGGTCAAGACGCTCGTGTTGTACTTCCACGGCGACCAGGCCAACGCCGGCAGTGGTCAGTTGTACTTCAAGATCAATGGAAAGCAGGTGTTGTACGCGGAAGGAAACGCGGCGCTGACCAAGCCCTCCTGGACGCAGTGGACAGTCAACCTGGAGTCGTTGGGTGCCGACCTGGAGGCCGTCACATCCCTGGCCGTTGGCGTGAAGGGCAGCGGTGCCGCGGGGATCTTGTATGTGGATGCGATCGGACTGTACACATCGGCGCCGTCTGTCCCGACAGAACGGGTCTGGTTTGTGAACGACACGAACCCACAGATCAGCTATTCCGAGGGCTGGACACTCTGGAATGGCGCTGCCCCGGCAGGCGGGTCGCTCCATTACGCCAATCGCCAGGATTGCACGGTTGAATTGACTTTCTATGGCACCGGCGTGACCTTGATCCACAAGGCCGGCGCGGATTGCGGCATAGTGGAAGCCTCGATCGACGGGGCTCCCGTGGCGATCAGTCCGATCGACACCTATTCGCCTGTGGATGAGTGGAACCGGCGCACGTCCGTGGCCGCGAATCTGACGCAGGGCAAACACACGCTCACGCTCAAGACGACCGGCCTCAAGAATGAGAAGGCCACCAATTCTTATGCACAGATCTGTGGTATTGAACTGCGTGCCGCGGTGGATCAACCGTAAGTACTGAGCACAGGAGCCAGCGTGTAACGTCCTGCATCCAGTTGCCTGAAAGCAAGTTCAGGTAGCTGCGGTTGAAGGGCAATAAGCAAGAATGATGGGGATGGCTGCTCAAGACCCGCGCCCCTGGTTGGGCGCGGGTGTTGGGTAGTTCGCACTCTGTGAGATAACATCGTGGTGTTCAGGGACATTCAATCGTCTGCCCCGCATCGAGTCTGTGAGAAGACCGGCTGGCAGTTGTACTCTGTGCGTTCGACGGTCGGTCCTGATCATCTCATCATGAAGAACGGGAAGAAGGGATGCATAGGATGAGGATCGATCGATGGACGTATTGGCCGATGGCGGTATGTACACTTCTTGTTTGCGGCATGGTCGCCGCCAAGGAGGCAGGCGATTATACATGGATGCGGGGGGCCAATTACGTCCCCTCATATGCCCGCAACGATGTGCAGCTCTGGATGGAGTATGATGCCGAGGTCATCGATCGAGAACTGGGCGATGCGGCCAAGCTCCAACTGAACACGGTCCGTGTATTCCTTCAGTATGCAGTCTACGAAGACAATCCCGCACAGTTCCTGGAAAATGTAGAGAACTTTCTATCCCTTTGCGGCAAACATAACATCCGGATGATGCCGGTTGTCTTCGACTCATGCTTCGGTGAATATCCTGACCTGGAGAACTACGTGCAGAAGGATTGGATGGCCAATCCCGGGCAGAACAGGCTGGGTCCGGAACATTGGCCGGCGCTCGAGAAATACGTCTCTGATGTGGTCGGAGGACACAGGGACGACGAGCGTATCGTGATGTGGGATGTGATGAATGAGCCGTATGTTACCTCATTCAACAGCGAAACCGATCGCAGGACCATTCACACCTTCCTGGGGCAGGCGCTGGGGATGGTTCGTCGCCAGCAGCCGCAACAGCCATTGACCATCGGCTGGGAGAGCTGGCAACTCGCGGTGGACCCGAAGCAGTATGCAGGCGAAGTCGATGTGATAGCCTTTCACAACTATACGTCTCAACTGCAGGAGGCCGTCCGCAGCGCTCAGGCCGGCGCCAGGCAGCTTGGCAAACCGGTGATCATCAACGAGGTGGTCGGACGCCCGAGGCAGCCCTTTTCCTACGTCATGCCGATTCTGCGCGAGGAGAAGATCGGCTGGTGCTTCTGGGAACTGATGTTAGGCAAGACCCAGTTCGCCCGTGGGATTCCGCCTTATCAGGGGCTGATCTATCCCGATGGCACCAGCTATGATGCTGAGGAAGTCGCGCAGGTCATGAACGTCTCGCACCAGGAGGCACTGGCACAGTTCCCACAGCATCGCTGGACCCGCGAGCAGTCGTGGGATTGGTACCGGGCCGAATCCTGGATGGTCGGCTTCAACTATGTGCCTAGCACGGCCTGCAATACGACCGAATGGTGGCAGGCCGAGACGTTCGATCCCGAAACGATCGACCGCGAGCTCGGCTGGGCCGGCGATCTGGGCTTCAATACGATCCGGTGTTTCATCCAGTACCTCGTCTGGAAACACGATCCCGACGGTTTCAAGAAGCGTTTCGATCACTTTCTGGGCATTGCCCACAAGCATGGTATTACGGTCATGCCCGTGCTGTTCGATGATTGCGCGTTCGGAGACCCGGTGCAGATGGACCCGTATCCGGGCAGGCAGCGCGAGCCGATTCCCGGGATGATCCTGCCGAGTTGGACCCCGTCGCCAGGACGTAAGCTGGGGCTCAATCAGGCCGAACGTGTCTCCTTGATGGCGTATGTGCAGGACATGCTCTCGACGTTCCGTGACGATGAGCGGATTTCCATATGGGATTTGTACAATGAGCCAATGGGTCCAGCTCATGTCGGTACGCCCGATCTGCTGCAGCAGATCTTCGCATGGGCTCGCATCGCCAAGCCGAGCCAGCCGCTGACGATCGGTGTCTGGAACGGCGATGCAGGGATCAACGAGGTCATGCTGGCCGAGTCGGACGTGATCAGCTTCCACCGCTACGGAAATCGCGAGTCTGTACAGGGCATGATCAGTGACCTGAAACGGCATGAGCGGCCCTTGATCTGCACGGAGTGGATGGCCCGACCGACCGGCAGTTGCATCCAGACCGATTTGCCTGTGTTCAAATGCGAGGCAGTCGGCTGCTATATGTGGGGCTTCGTCAACGGCCGTACACAGGCCCAGTTCCCTTGGTGGAACAAAGCAAATGGACCCGTGGCTGACGCCGGCTGGTTTCATGACATCCTCCATACCGATGGGACACCCTACCGACCGGATGAGATCCAGGTCATCCGCGAGCTGGCGTCGAAGAAGTCTCGCATGGATGGAAAACTGATGCTGTTTGCCGATACGTCGCGGGGCCGCCCATTCGCCAAAGACCCTGACGTCGTTCGTTATGCGGGCCGCTACTGGATGTACTACTCGATGGGACCGGACGATCAGGGCCGTTGGGCCATGGGCATTGCGGCCAGCGATGATCTGACGAACTGGGAAAAGACTGGTGAAATCTTACCTACAGAATCCTACGAAGCCAACGGCCTGGTAGCCGGGGCTGCTATCGTATTGGACGAAAGAATTCATCTCTTCTACTCAACTTATGGTAACGGTGCTAAGGACGCCATCTGCCACGCTTGGTCGGAAGATGGCCTGCACTTCCACCGAAATCCCACGAATCCGGTTTTCTCGCCGACGGGCGACTGGAATAACGGCCGGGCAATCGATTCCGACGCCATCGAGCATGGCGGCAAACTGCTGCTCTATTGCGCTACTCGGGACCCCTCGGGGAAGATCCAGATGCTCGTGGGCGCTGAGGCGCCGAGCGAATCGGACTTTGGTCGTTCGGAGTGGACACAATTCCCAGGCGGGCCCGTGCTCACACCTGAGTTGCCATGGGAGAAACAATGCATCGAGGCGCCGTCGGTGTGCCGTCAGGGCGACTGCTTGTACATGTTCTACGCCGGCGCATACAACAACCAGCCACAGCAGATCGGCGTAGCCATCAGCTCGGACGGCCGATGGTGGAAGCGACTGTCGCCACAACCCTTGTTGCCAAACGGTCGACCGGGCGAATGGAATTCAAGCGAGTCGGGCCATCCCGGTGTGTTCGTCGATGACGATGGTGAGGCATATTTGTTCTTCCAGGGCAATAGCGACGGCGGTCAGACTTGGTACCTTTCGAAGGTGGGGATCGCGTGGGATGACAGCGGCCCTTGTCTCGTTCGCTATTGGGATGGGAGCCGATTCCACCTGCGTCCTTTTGGCGAAATCCGCGATACGGATTCAGATGTCCATTACAGCGATGGCTGGACGCTGTGGCGAGGGACCGGTCCGCAATATGGCACCCTGCATTATGCCAATCGGGCCGGCTGTACGGCGCAAGTGATCTTCGAGGGCACGGCGGTGCACCTGGTGCATAAGGTCGGGCCCGACTGCGGGGTTGCGGAAGTTCTCATGGATGGCGAACCGGTTGGACGAATCGATACCTACGGTCCGGCTGTTGACTGGAATCGATGTACGCCCTTGGCCACGAATCTCGCCTCCGGCCGCCACAGGGTCACGATCCGCGCGACTGGAGAGAAAAGGAACGAATCCTCAGACACGTACGTGCAGATCGTCGGATTTGCGATACGGGGAGCCAATGATGCCCTTGCCTCATCCAGAAGAGACTGACATGTCGGCGGCGCCCATGGGCTTGCGTTCCTTGGGCAGCAGTCTGTCGCACGCCCGAACAGCACCGAACTATCGGATGCGGTTCATCTGGTCAATTTGCCTCGTTGCCGCCATGGGCGGGCTGCTCTTTGGCTATGATTGGGTGGTGATCGGAGGCGCCAAGCCCTTCTTTATCCGCTTCTACGGACTGGAGAACAATGCCGCGCTTGTAGGATGGGCGATGAGCAGTGCCCTGGTCGGATGCATGTTCGGCGCGATCCTCTCCGGCTTGTTGAGTGATCGCTTCGGACGCAAACGCCTTCTGATCGGTTCCGGCCTGTTCTTTCTCGTTTCGGCCATCGGAACCGCGGTGGCCGGATCCTTCAATGCCTTCGTCTGGTATCGCCTGCTGGGCGGGATCGGCATCGGGCTGGCCTCCGGTCTTTCGCCCATGTATATCGGTGAAGTGACACCTGCGGAGATGCGAGGGCGCTTCGTCTCTCTCAATCAACTGACCATCGTGATCGGGATGGTGCTGGCACAGGTCGTCAACTGGGCTGTTGCCCGAAACATGCCGGCGGATTTCACAGACCAGCAGATTCTCCATTCGTGGTATGGTCAAGTCGGGTGGCGATGGATGTTTGGCGCCGAGGCGATTCCCGCTGCTGCCTTTCTTGTCATGATGTTCCTGGTGCCGGAGAGCCCTCGCTGGTTGGTCAAAAATGGCAGATCGGACATCGCGGAGCAGATCCTGAACCGTATCGGTGGAGCATCCTATGGCCAACGCGAGATCGCGGAGATCCGCCACACCCTGTCTCAAGAGGAGATCGGGCACGTTCGGTTCCGGGATTTGCTGGATCCGCGTCTCACCAGGGTTGTTGTGATCGGCGTCGTCCTGGCCGCGCTTCAGCAGTGGTGTGGCATCAACGTGGTCTTCTACTATGCCGAAGACGTCTTCAAGGCGGCGGGCTACAGCGTCAGTTCGATCATGCTCAATATTGTCTACACAGGCCTGATCATGCTGGTCTTCACCTTCGTCGCCATCCACACCGTGGACCGACTGGGCCGCAGACCCCTCATGTTGACCGGCACAGCCGGGCTGGCCGTGCTCTATGCGGTGATTGGCGCCAGTTTCCTGTTCGGCAGCACGGGCCTGCACGTTCTCATGCTCGTGTTGGCAGCCATCGCATTCTACGCTTTCACCCTCGCGCCGATCACCTGGGTATTGCTGGCGGAATTGTTCCCGAACCGCATACGCGGTGCGGCCATGGCGATCTCGGTATTTACGCTGTGGGCGACCTGCTGGGCGCTTGCGCAGGCTTTTCCCCTGATGAACCAGCACCTCGGAACAACCGGGAGTTTCTGGGTCTTCGGCGTGATTTGCCTGGCCGGGTTTGTCTATGTTCTGCGGGTGCTGCCGGAGACCCGCGGCAAATCGCTCGAACAAATCGAGAGGGAATTGCTGGATTGAAGGACATCGTCACCTATGAGACAGAGACTCAGGCAATTCGGACGCACACAACGCAGGCCACAGTCAATATGGGGCTGGGTGACCTTGCTTGTGGTGTTCGGGACCATGATATCGACCGTCGAGGCGGGAGATGGCGCTGTTTCACCTGAGGCTACAAACTACAGGGGGTGGAAGGCTTATCTGCTGAAAAATGATTTGGTGCAATTGCACGTGGTGCCGGAGATCGGCGGTCGTGTGATTCAGTACAGGCTGGGTCAGAAGGATTTTTTCTGGGTCGACGGAAAGCTCGCGGGCAGGACGTCGGTGGAAACCGGCTTGGACCCGGACGGCGGCTGGCTCAACTATGGTGGCGACAAGCTCTGGCCCGCACCACAAGGCTGGGACAACGACGAACAGTGGCCCGGACCGCCTGACGCCGTGCTCGACGGTCAGCCCTATCGGGCGGAGATCGATCCGGACGCCAAGGGCATCCGGATCACCAGTGGTGACGATCCCCGCAGCGGTATCCGTTTCAGCCGGCGCATCCGGCTTCATTCGGGCTCCACCCATGTATCCCTTGAGGCGACCATGACCAATGTCTGCGACAAGCCGCGGCGTTGGGGTATCTGGTCTCACACCCAGTTCGATGCAGGGCTGCCGGATAGTGACGATTATAACCGTCTCATGCGTGCTTGGTGCCCGATCAATCCACAGAGCCGCTTCGATCGCGGCTATCTCACCATCTTCGGCGATCAAGGCAATCCGTCCTTTGAAGTCGATGGCGAACGAGGTCTCATGAAGGTCAGCTACCGTTATCTCGTCGGTAAGATCGGCTTGGACAGTCACGCCGGCTGGGTAGCAACCATGGATGGCCGCCGGGGAGACGTGTTCGTCCAGCGTTTCCGATTTGAGCCGGAAAGGGCCTACCCGGACGGATCCAGTGTCGAGTTCTGGCATAATGGCCGTGGTCGGATCCACACCTATGGTGCGTGGACCGACATGCCCGCAGACCGAAATACGAATCCCTACATATTCGAAAGCGAAATACTTAGCCCGTTTGCTCGGCTCCAACCCGGTGAAAGCTACACGTGGACGTATGACTGGTACGCCTGCCGCATCGGAGGCGACTTTCCTGTCGTCGATTGCAGCGAAGTCGCAGTGGTTTCGACACCGCTGGTCTGCCGGCATGAGGGCGGTCGCGTTCGCCTGTCCGGACGCTTCGGCGTCTTCTGTCCGGGACGACTGGTTCTGGAAAGCTGCGACAAGACCAACATGTTGTTGGCGACCTACGTCCTCAAGCCGGGCATAACGCCCCTGGAGCCGGTTGTAGTCGACACCGTGATGACACTGCCTCCCACCTCGCGCCACGTCACGTTGGTCGTAGAGGACACCCGAGGAAGGAAGGTCGGGGAGATTGCTCGTTCCGAGATGCCGATCCTCCCGTGAAGTCCTTTCGATTGGCGAACGTAGCAGTGGGGGAAGATAGATGGCGGCAGAGATGATGTACAGCATGACTAGGAGCGTGATCCATGTTGACCAAGAGAGCCTTCACCCTGATAGAGTTGCTCGTTGTGATCGCCATCATAGCAGTACTGATGGGTGTTCTTATGCCCACGCTGCGCAAGTCAAGAGAAGCCGCTCGACGAGTTCTGTGTCGAAACAACCTGAAGCAGTGTGGATTGAGTATGTTGATGTACACCCAGGATTATGACGGCAAGTTCCTCCTGCAACCCGAAGTGCGCTGCAACGACTGGCTTCGCGGGGCATCGTATACCACGACGGACTTCATTATTGCCACTGGAGGCAGCGGGGAGACCTTCTTCTGTCCTTCGGAACCCACTCCTGGCAAGGGGCCGGACAATCCATTGTTCTGGCGATATTCACAGTATGTCACTACGCCCGGGCCAGAGCCCACTGATCCGACGGCGAGGTCCCAACAGTGGCGGGTCCTCAGCTATAACCTCCTCTTAGATGTGGAAGGTTCGGGACGCGACCCAAAGCGCATCTTCAGTAGGGGGGTGTGTTCGTCCTGGCTGCGAGACATAAACAAGGTCAAACAAACAGCCCTTGCAGAAATGGCGTTCGATGCGATCCTCAGCACGGGCGACCAGAGAGACTCGGACTTTGCCAGTATCTCAGGCGGCCTGGCGAAACATGGGATATACGACAGTAGCTGTCATTTGGGTGCATCCAGCCGACCCGCGGGGGCGAACGTCGTCTTCGTCGACGGTCACACGGAGTGGCGAGATTTCGCAAGCACGGAGTACCGATATGCGCCTGGCAGCGGCAGTAGTGCACCTTACCATTGGTGGTAAGGCGCAGATGATTCGCCTCCTGGATCGACCGCAAGTTGCCGTCCCGCCTCATGCAGTCAAAGAGATTGGGCTCATCCTGCCCGGGGACCTTGTAGGGAAGTGGTCCCCATGAATCGGAGAGCGGGGGCGCCTCCGTCATCGTCCGCTATGGTCGATATTGTGTCCCTCGTTTGCACACGTTGTTTGCATGTGAGGTGCCATCGAAGACCAGGGCCATGGACAGGGATGACAGACCGTGAAGGTGTTAGAGAGTGAAGGCCGAAACAATGATGGGTGATGTGATGATGGCAAGAGAAAGGGACCTGCAATGACACCGCGAGAACGGCTGCAGGCTATACTGAACCATGAGCCTGCGGATCAATTGTGCGTGGATCTCGGATCTGGCGGGCAAACCGGCATCGGAGTATGTGCACTACATCGGTTGCGTCATGCGGTCCTGGGAGATGTCCGCGACCCTGTCAAGGTCATCGAGCCGTACCAGATGCTGGGCGAAGTCGATGAGGATCTGCGGCAGGTCCTCGGCATAGATGTACTGGGGGTGAGCACGCCGGCAACCTTGTTTGGTTTCCGCAACGAAGGCTGGAAGCCTTTTCAGATGCCGGATGGCACGCCATGCCTGGTGCCGGAGAAATTCAATTGGACACGAGATGACGCTGGGGCGTTTCTGCTGTACCCGCAGGGTGATACCACTGTAGCCCCTTGTGCCAAGATGCCCCTGGCATCCTACTTCTTTGATGCCGTGAACCGCCAGCCCCCGATTCGGGAAGATCGACTGGATCCCGCGGACAACTGTGAGGATTTCACTCTGCTGAGCGACCTGGATATAGACTACTATGCGAAGGCCGTGGAACATGTGCACTGCAATACGGGCTACGGCATCTATGTGACCCTCCCGGGAATGGCGTTCGGCGATATCGCGTGCGTGCCCGCAACGTGGTTGAAACATCCTCGGGGCATCCGCGACGTGGAAGAATGGTACATTTCAACGGTCATGCGTCCCCAGTACGTCCGCCGGGTCTTCGAGGTCCAATGCGAGATCGCCCTGCAGAACATCGAACGCCTGTCGCCGGTCCTGGGCAACAGGGTCCAGGTGGTGTTCGTCAGCGGCACGGATTTCGGTCATCAGAACGGCCAGTTCTGTTCTGTGCAGACCTACCGAGACCTTTACAAGCCCTTCCACAAAGCCGTCAATGACAGGATTCATGCCCTGACCCCATGGAAGACCTTCATTCATTCCTGTGGCGCCGTATACCCATTGATTCCAGAGTTCATCGATGCGGGCTTTGATGTTCTGAATCCCGTGCAATGTTCGGCTATGGGTATGGACCCACAGCAACTCAAAGCGGAGTTTGGCCGGGACGTCGTCTTCTGGGGCGGCGCGGTAGACACCCAAAGCACCCTGCCGTTTGGAACTCCCGACGACGTGTACAGAGAGGTAAGGAAACGTATCGAGATATTCTTCGATGACAGGACGGGATTCGTCTTTAATCCCGTTCACAACATTCAGAGCAACGTGCCCGTCGAGAATATTCTAGCCATGTTCCGGGCCGTTCAGGATGTCCGCCGCCAGCCGGCCATTATGACCCGCACGATCAAGGGCGTGCCTTCGAAGGGTAGATGCGACATGACGAACAAGATGTGAAGCAGTTGCGGCCTTGCTCTGGGCTGAGATGGTCCAGCCGAACAGAACCGGCAGAGGCCGGCTACTGGTTACGGTAGCCTCTTTTTGTCGCGGAACTGTTGTGGCGTGATTCCGACTTCCCGGCGGAAGACCTTGCCCAGGTAACTCGGGTCGTTGTACCCGGAGACATCGGCGATCTGACGCAACGGCAATTGGGTGTCAAGCAGCAGGGCCTTGACCTTCTCCAGGCACACATGCCTGATCATGTTCTGAACGGAGCGGCCCAGGGCGCGACGAAATCGCATTTCAAGTGAACGACGCGATACTCCGACACGTTCGGCGACATCGGTCACCTGGATTCGGTGGGTCGCATGGGTGTACACGAAACGAACAGCCTCAACTACCAAGTGATCGGCCAGGAACAGGGTACTCGTGGACTCTCGAGTGACAACATGTGTCGGTTCGATAAGAATCTTCTTCGGCTTGTACTTGCGATGCAGCATCATGTTTGCCAGCAGGGCAGCAGCCTCGTATCCACCTCGCTCGGTATCGAGTGCGATGCTTGACATGGGAGGGACCGACAACTCACACAGCAATTCATCGTTGTCCACACCCACGATAGCGATGTCTTCAGGCACGCGCAGGCTGGATTCCAGGCACGCTTCCGTCACTTGGCGTCCTCGAATATCCATCGCGGCCAACAGGCCAATCGGCTTGGGCAACTTCCGGAGCCATTTGCTCAGTCGCTCCTGCTCATGGCCCCATTTCCTTGCCGATGGAGGTGGTTCCTTGTAGACGTTGCAGGAAACGCCGGCCTGCGCCAGCCTCTCGCAGAACGCCTGCTCCCGGCGTTGGGACCACGGGATGTTGTGGATCTCACGGACGTAGCCATAGTGAGGCAACTTGCGTTCCAGCAGGTGCTCGGCAGCGGCGAGACCAACCGCCCGGGAATTCACGCAAAGCTCCGGCAAGTGTGACAGGGGATTTGATGGTTCGAGTTGTTCCTTCCCAAGATCTACGGCAATCGTCGGCAAGCCCGAATGAAGGATAGTCTGTGCGATACGATCTGTGGAAATCCGGGCAATGATGCCCGTGCCTCCCCATGCGTTCACCGCGGGCCAGACCTGCTCAATATCACCCGGCATGACGTGGAGCGCCCACGGCCCGTGTAAACGGGCGTAGCGCAGAATGCCTCTCAGAATGCCTCGTCCTACTTCACGGGAGGTCTCCAAGAGCAGGGCTACTCGTGGTATTTCTCTGCCAAGCCTGGACTTGCGCATCGTTGTTCTGTTCCTCAGAGCAATAGCCCTCCGCCAAGTGCAGAATACCTGTATATCCTGCAGCGGCACAACCTGTCCGTTTGTTCATTGCTTCATACACGTTTTGCGTTGGCGAGGCAAGCGATTTCATCGTGTGCTTGCGGTGCGCTTGCATGAAAGGGCGTACGGTGCAAAAACTCGTCTGCGCATAACTTGAACGATTTCAGGCTGTTGGCGTTGAAATGGGCGTGAAAGGTGAGGGGTGAAAGGAGGCGGGGCAGGGGGGCTCTGTCGTCGAAAGGGACCCTGGTTGGACGCATCTGACGCAGAGTGTGCGTCTCGGCGCGCACTGCCTCCTCAGGAGGGGTAGGGCAGGCGAGTGTTGCGTTGCCTTGCGATGGCAGGATTTCAGCAATCCACCCAAACGCTCAATGCAGATGATTTCACCCTGATGACCTTCGTGCTGCGGCTCGATGATCCGGTGGAGGCCTTGGTGAATCCTCTTATGATGATAGTACTGGAGATACTCGGCCAAGACGTACCGCAGTTGCTCTTCGGAGGACAGAATCAGGTGAGCGAGACACTCCTCTCTGACGGATCGCACGAAGCGTTCCGCGTGGGCATTCAAGTGGGGACTACGCGGGGGCAGTTTCACCGGTTCCACGCCGACGGCTTTGAGAATGCTGGCGAACTTCTCCGTGTACAGCGGGTCGCGGTCGTGGATCAGGTACTTCTTACCTACCAGGAAGCCTCTCTCACCGCTGACATTGCGCGCAATCTGCTCCATCCAGGGGCCGTTGGGTTGTGGGCGGATGCCGAGGATCTCCACTTCACGCGTAGCCACGTCTATCGCGAAGAGCACCATGCAGCGGCCGAGTCTGCCTTTGACCAGCACCTCCCAGTGGCTCTTGATAAACTCCGCCCAGGTGGTCTTGCGGGTCAGGTCTGGCTCGGGGTCAAAGCCGTTGTCCAGGAGGGTGTTCTTCACGGTGGTTTCAGCGATCTTGTATCCGAGATGCACGATGTAATCCTGGATCCGGGTGTAGCCCCAGTGCGGATTCTCCTTCTTGAATCGGATCACGAGATCGACGATTTCCTGCGACCTGGGTTCTTGCAGTTCCCGCTCCCGTCATACTTTTGGGCGATGAGCTTGCGGTACCAGCGGAGTATGGTCTCGGGTGTGAACAGGACCGTCGTTGCCTCCAGGAGTTCTGGCGTCAATTGCTTGGCCTTGGCGACGGCACAAGCCAAGAGGATGGAGGCACTTACGCTCGGATAATATTTGCACCCTACGCCATTGAGAACATCGTACGCGTCACGAACGTTCGGATTGCGCACATGGCTAAACCCATGCCGTTCTATGTCAGCCCCTGGGCTGATTTCTCCCTTGAATCGCTGTCCCCACAGGTGATATCATCGTGGCATGGCTATAAAATCAAAATTCCTATCAGTGATTCTTTGTTCTTGGTTACTGGTCACCGTTCAGGCGTTCGCCGGGGAGCGGGTCGCGCTGTGGCCGGAAGGGAAGATCCCGGATTTCCAGACCGGTCAGATCGCGGCGACCACCCAGGAGGTGACGGCTCCAGGATTCAAGGCGGCGGACCATGTGATGCCGTATCTCGACTGGTACGAGGCGCCGGCGGAGAAAAACGGCGGATCCGTGTTGCTCATTTCGGGCGGCGGTTATTACAGTTGCTGCGACGGGGTGTGGATTGACCGGGTCGCGAGGAAGCTCACCGAACTCGGGTTCGTTTGCGCGAGCCTCACCTACCGTACGCCGCGTCCGCAAGGGTTGCCGATCTACCAGAGCGGGTGGGAGGATGGGCAACGCGCCGTCCGTCTCGTCCGCAACGACGCGAAGAAACGCGGGTTCGACCCGGAGAAGATCGGCGCGTTCGGGTTCTCCGCGGGTTCGCACCTGACAGTCTTGCTCGCGACGAGCGCGCTCACACCGGCGTACGGGCCGGTCGACGAACTCGACCAGCTTCCCTGCCACGTTAACTGGGCGGTGCCGATCTACACCGCCTACGCGCTCACGGACGGACTTACCGGCCCCAACACGCGCGAGGGCGACGCGATCGACGTAAAGCTCTCGAACGTGTTCAAGTTCGACGCGAAGACCTGTTCGATGGCGCTCTTCCACGGCGGGGCAGACATCTATTCGCCGAACGGCTCCACGCAGATCTACCGCCAGCTCCGCAGGATGAAAATCCCGGCCGAGATCCATCTCTTCGCAGACCGTCCCCACGGTTTCATGGGCGACTCGAGCAAGGACGAGAACGGCACGGCTTACGACCACTGGCTCGACCGTATCGCCGAGTACCTCCGCCAGATGAATTTTGACGGGCGTCTCGGCGAGGAAGAAGATCTGATGGCCCGCTATCCGAACGACGATGCTCGCGGCGAATACCGCAAGGAGCCGGTCTGGCCGGAAGGCAAGATGCCGGATGTGCAGACGAACCAGTGCCTGCCTTATCTCGAATGGCACATGCCGAAGAACCTCAAGACGAAGGCGATCCAGATCATCTACTCTGGCGGCGGCTACAATGGCAACGATCCGAACGGATTCGAAGTCGCGCCGGCGCGGCGTTACCTGAACGAAAAGGGCATGACGGTCGTAACGATGAAATACCGCACGCCGCGTCCGCTGGGCGGGCTGGCCAAGCACACGACGGCGTGGCAGGATCTGCAGCGCGCCATCCGAATCGTCCGCAGCGAGGCCGCGGCGAAGGGGCTCGATCCCAACC